>NZ_JAHLKR010000017.1 GCF_021991875.1 Mycetohabitans sp. B8 | reverse complement strand
AGAAACGCGTATGCTCGGCTTGGCTCACGCCCAAGCGCGCTTGCGCAACCAGATGACGGAACGGCTGCGCTGCGGGTAGCGTCTCGCCCCGGCCTTCGATGAATGCCTGCACTTCGGTGTATAAAACATCCAGCGCCGAGTGATCGCTCACCAGATGGTGCAGCAGCTGGACGAGCAGCCAGCGGCCATCAGTGTCTTGCGCAATCGCACAGCGCAGCAGCGGCGCCTGGGTTAAATCCAGGCGAACGTGACGGGGATCGAAGCGCCGTGCCAATTGTTCGTCGATCGGCCCGTCAGTGGCCTCCAGCACGAGCTCGGTCACCGACAGCGGCGCGTGGCGCCAGACCACCTGCGCAGGGGTGGACACACCTTCCCACACAAACGCGGTGCGCAGAATGTCGTGCCGGTGGATGACCTGCTGGACAGCCTCCAGATACTGATCGAGCCGCGCGCGGCTATCAAAGGCCAGTTGGGCGGTCAGCAAATACGGATCGCCTTCGGTGGCCAGCAGATGGTGAAACAGGATGCCGTCCTGCAGCGGCGAGAGCGCATAAATGTCTTGGAGATTGGCAATGCCCCCCGGCACCTGCCCGACGATCCGGTCGATGTCGGCCTGCGTCAGTTCAATGAGCGGTAGCATGGATGGGGTGAGGGCCGTGGTCTCGGGCGTGATGACGTTGGGCGGCACGGCCACATCGCGAGGCTGGCCCAGCGTTTGCGCCAGCGCGCTGAGCGTCGGGGTGTCGAACAGCGTCCGCACAGACAATCCGAGCCCCCGACGCCGCAGACGCTCAATTAACTGCACGGCGAGCAGCGAATGGCCGCCGAGCGCGAAGAAGCTGTCGTGCCGGCTGATGCGCTCAAGGCCAAGCAACTCGGACCAGATTGCCGCGAGCGCGGTCTCGAGTGCGCCTTGCGGTGCCTCGTACGCCTGGTGCGCAAACGCGTCGGCGTCTGGCTCGGGCAACGCACGCCGATCGAGCTTGCCGTTTAGCGTCAACGGTAACGCGTCGAGCCGCACGAACGCGGCCGGCACCATATACTCGGGCAGTGCGGCGGCTACATGCGCGCGCAGCGTGCTCGCGAGTCGTTCACCAGGTTCCGCCACCACATAGGCAATGAGCCGCTTGCCGCTGGCCTTGCCCAGTGCGAGCACAACGGTTTCGCGCACGACTGGATGCATGAGCAGGCACGCTTCGATCTCGCCCAGTTCGATGCGAAAGCCGCGGAGCTTGACCTGATGGTCGTTGCGGCCGATGAACTCCAGATTGCCATCGGGCCGGTAACGGGCCAGATCGCCCGTCTTGTACATCCGCGCATCCCCGCAGTTGCAGAATGGATCGGGGACGAAGCGCTCGGCCGTGAGCTCGGGCCGGTTCAGATAGCCACGCGCGACGCCCGCGCCACCAATATACAACTCACCCACTGCACCCAGTGGTACTGGCTGTCCATGTGCGTCTAGCAGGTAAATCCGTGTGTTCGCGATTGGCCGGCCAATGGTGGGTAGCATTTGAGTCGGTTTCAGCACAGCAAGCGTCGCATCCACTGTGCATTCGGTCGGGCCGTAAACATTACAGACTGTTAGGTGCGGCGCATTGGCCAGTACCTGCCAAGTAGGGGCAGAAATCGATTCGCCTCCGACGAGCAAGGTCAATGCGCGTGGGTGCTTGAGCAAATCTGCTGACAGCAACATCTCAAGTTGGAGTGGTGTGCAATCCAACACATCGATGTTTGTAGCTGCGAGCCATTGGAGTAAAGCCGCGCCATCGGATCGTATATGTTGCGGAATCGGAGCAAGCGCGCACCCATTGAGAAGACTGAGCACACTTTGCAACGATGCGTCAAATACAATACTGGCGTTCAAGCCCACCCTAGCGTGAATTGGGCAGTGAGCGAATACAGCCTGTTGCAATGCGCTATATAAATTAGTCAACGACTGATGTTCCACCATCACGCCCTTCGGTGTGCCAGTGGAGCCGGACGTGTAGATCACATACGCGAGGTGGCGGGCGGTCAGGCCCGGCACCGACGGATTCGTGTGCGCCCGATTGGGTAGTGCATCGGGATCGAGCACCGTGCGCTCGGCGAGCGCCGCCTCACCGAGCGCGGCCCGGCCTGCTGCATCGGCCAGCACGATATCGGGTGTGGCATCGGCCAGAATATGCGCTAAGCGCTCGCTCGGATACGCCGGATCGAGCGGCACATACGCGCCCCCTGCCTTCAGAATCGCCAGCAGCCCGACCACCATCGCTGGAGAGCGCTCGACACAGATTGCCACGCGCGCATCGGGCTGCACGCCCAACTCGATCAGCCGATGCGCGAGGCGATTGGCCTGTGCATTGAGTTGCGCGTAGCTGAGCGTTTGATCTTCGTACACGAGCGCGGTGGCCTCGGGCGTGTGCTCAGCCTGCGCTTCGAACAGCTGGTGGATGCATCGGTGCGCTGGATACGCCTGCTGTGTTGTGTTCCACTCGACTAGCAGCTGACGCCGTTCCTTGGCATCCAGCAGCTCGACGCTGCCGATGGGCTGCGTAGCGTCGGCTGCCAGCGTTTCCAGAAACTGGACAAACCGGCGCTGATACGCAACCAGCTCCTCCATGGAGTAGCATGCGGGATTCGCATTGAAGTCAATCCGTACTTGACTGCTGTCCGGTAGCGGATACACCCCCAGCATCAGATCTTCGACCGGCCCATTGAGCAGATTATGGTTCGTTGACGCGTGTTCACCAAAAGACAGATCGTAGTCAAATGGCATCACATTGACCGAGGTGCTGAACAGCAGCTGGCCTGGGGCCAGTCCCAGTTTGCGCCGCAGCGCTTCGCTCGGGTAGCGTTGATACCGGAATCCGCGTCGGATCTCTTGCGCGGCCTGCTGCATCAACGACGACAGGGTCATCTCTGGGTGCACCGTGAATCGAAGTGGCACAGCGTTCGCGAATGTGCCAGGGATGTGCCGGTCAGCGCCCAAGCGGGCGGTGACCGGAAAGCCCAATACCACATCTTGTGCACCGGTCATGCGATACAGATAAGCGGCCAGCGCAGCGGTTAGCAACTGGGCCAGTTGGCCCGCATCCGATGCGTAGTTCCCTACCGCTTGGGCCGCCAGGTAAGTCGTCTGACGCAGCCGATGCTGTAATGCGGGCGCGCTGCGGCTTGCCAGCGTGGCCGGCTCGGGCCAGGCCGTGCAGCGCTTAAGCCAATATGCTTCGTCCCGTGCCCGTTGGGCGGATGTCTGGTATCGCGCATTGCTTTCCAACAGCTGCTGTACCGAACCAAAAGCACACGGCGGCGGCTCAATCCCCGCGCACATTGCGCTATATACTTGCGCGACGCGTTGCGCGATGAGTGCACCTCCATATCCATCCATTATGATATGGTGACTGCGCTGATACGAAATAAATCGCTCGGGTGCGACTTTCAACAGTGCGTACTGAAAAAGCGGCCCGCGTAATATATCCACAGGCCGCTCATAATCAGTGCGCATCCAGGCTTCAGCGGCCGCCTGGGGATCGGCTTGTGCGCTGAAATCAAGCAACGGTACGGAGGCTTCCGGTGAGCTGATAGACTGTCGTAGACCTTTGTCACTTACGACGAATTGCAAGCGCAGACTGTCCGCCTCACCGATTACCCACCGCACTGCCGCTTCAAATAGGGCAGGCTCAACGGCGCCTTCGATTACCGTGTATTGCGCAATGTTGAAGACGGGGCTGTCCGGATGCAGTTGCTGGGCAAGCCAGATCTCGGTTTGCGCGGCCGATAACGGATAGGTAACAAAAGGCGTAACACAAGCAGACATCATCAATCTCCACTCCAGACAATAAAGCTTAAGCTTGTCGTCACTCACCTTCCCGAGTCCGTGCCACTACTGCTTGCGGCCTGTGATGCGGACAATGACGATCTTTCTGCGACAAATGTCTCACCTGTGTCGCCCAGGTTTGGAGGACGCGTTTGTTTCCCCTTTACATCGTCTTGCCGCAGGTTCATGACGATGGTCGCGTAAGCGTTTTCATGCTAATCCTGCATGCCGACAGCCACAGTTCGCAGGTTAAAAGACGGAAAAAGGGAAACGGGGCAACGGCCACCCGATACGCTGGGCCGCGCCAGCGCCGCCAGGCGGATCATGCGCGTATTTCGCCAACCCTGCTAATTGAACTCGATGCAGGCTACGGTTCTTCATTTTTTTGATGCTCCATCCGTGACCTGCATAAAACGTTGGCCCCAATCAGATCGACGCCTTGCCATGCGATGACACACCTATCGTGGCTATTCAGCCAGCCCAGTAGGCATGCGAAGCTTCCATATCGCCGACCAACGCGGCACCGCTCAGTGTAGAAGCGAGTCGCGCGACTGGCAACTTTTTGTGACAGCAGGGTCAGCTTAAAAAAACTGGGCGGAAAGGAAGAAGTCAAGGGTTGCGAGGCCAATTCAATTTGACATCGACGATTGGCGATGCAATGCAAACAGTTTTTGGTAGTGCAGAGGGTGGCCGTGTGCAATCGGTCCGCTGTGCTGAACCGGGCACTGGCGTGGCTGTTTGCTGATAATGACAGGGCGCACAAGGCGGAGGAAGAAATTTAGTAAAGCTTATAAAATCAGCAAATAAAATTTTTGGTCGGCGGTGGGCATGTAGGCTGGAGCGCGGCATAAAGTCGCATATATGATTGTTTCATCTGGATTAAGGATAAAACTCGTTGTTTCGTCAACAGTACACTAACGACGCGCATGCTGCCGGTAACGAAAAAATATGAAACTGTCGAGATAATGGAGCTGAGTTTGCGGACTCAAGCCGATCCGCGAGGGTATGGATTGCCTCTGCGAGCGTCACTGCGCAGGGGCGCTAGGCTAGATGGCATGGCCAACGCATGGGAACTGACGATGAAAACCGTCAAGAACAGCAAGCCAAAGTCGCTAACAAGCTCGGGACAAACGGCAATGTAGCGAGATGCTTATGCAGATTGAATGAATAGAGGTCGCATGGGTACTCGCACGGGCCACGGTGCGAGCCGGGACGAGACTGCACAGGTAATTGAATCATTAAGGCACACGAAGGAACTCGTGGTTGAGGCAAAAAAGGGGCCAAAACAGCCGGCATCAAGTTGAACAAGTAGCCAGCTTGGACTGGTAACGTTAAGGCGAATTGGTAATGGCAAGTTGACAGGTCAGTATGTCTATTGGCGGTATGCGACGAGCTTTTTGGCTGCTCGATGGCATGTCAGATCAACCCAGTTTGACTAGTGGCCTAAGGAACCTCCATACTCTGGTCAGGCATCGATGTAGCCCGCCACCACTGTACGCAAGCGTCGGCTAGACAGGAGACCGAATCGATCAAATGGATGCCACGGATTCCCGCAGGTACCACCATTGGCAACTCGGTGCAGCCTAGAATCACAGCGTCGGCGTGCAACGCACCGCATGCCGCAAGCGAACGAGCCAGTTGAGCCGACGCGCCAGGAAGATCGCCTGCTTTGCTGAGCGAGATGGCGGTACTCGTTAGCTCGACGATTTCATCGTCAGGTTCGATGAGACGCACGCCGGCATCATTCAATGCGTAATCGTACAATCGATAACGGATAGTGGAGCGTGTGCCTAGCACGATTGCGCTCCCTGCTCCTGAGAGCGCAGTCTGCCGCGCGGTCGCGGAGACCATATCAATGAACGGAATCCGCAAAGCCGCTGCAAATTCATCGCGCCAGTAGTGAGCGGTGTTGCACGCAATGGCGACGGCGCCGCACCCGGCTTGCGCTAATTGCGCAAGACGCGCATGGAGCATTGTCGGGACAATCGTGTCGCCGTTCTCGATTGCAGTGGAGCGGTCCGGAATCTCCGGGCAGGAAAGCAGTAGAAAGGGGACATGGTCCTGGTCGACCTGCGCGCCCGCACGTTGAGCTAGTAGCCGCAAGAAGTATGCGGTGGCTTCGCTGCCCATACCTCCTAAAATGCCAAGGCGATCTTTTCCAAACGAAGCACCCGTCATCATCTACCCATTTTTATATGTCGACGCCGTAACGCTTGACGACAGTCTTTATCCTAACGTCCCCAAACCCATTGCAAAGAGCACTCGTGCTTGGCGTACCGGCGCCTAACCCTGGAAAGCTGTAGTGTTTCGCTCCGGTACCACCTCGTACGCGTACGGGTAAGCGATTAGCTCACAGTGCTTAGCTTCTGCGCAATGATGGGGCCAATTTGGGCTAACGGTTCCGGTTGCATCATCGCGCCATGTTCGCAGTCGATGGAATGCATCTCAACATGGCCTTTTACGTAAGCTTGCCATGTTTCCGGCTCTGGCCGATAGCCTGATTTCTCCAATGCTGCTTTAATATGCAGCACATCCCCTTCGAACGAAGAGCGAGGTACATAACGCTCTATCATTTGAGGAGTTTTTTCAAAGAAATCCAAAATGCTATCAAATTGACGCTCATCTAATGCGGCATATAGGCTACCTCCTTTGCGAAGAATCTCCCGACGCTCGTCAAAATCGAGTGGCGTTTTTTCTGAACTAGCTGAATCGTATCCGGCCTCTGCAAGCAGATCGGCAATCATGTCTTGTCTGGCAACCCGCCGCATGGGCTTGTGTCCGGTCCTAACGTAGCTATCCAAAAGTGCAAGTAAGGCGACGTGTTCGCCTTCCTTTTGAAGAATGCAAGCCATTTCAAAGGCAATGAGCCCACCCAAAGACCAGCCTACTAGTTGATAAGGGCCGCTAGGTTGTATACGGCGGATTTGCTCAACGTAATCCAAGGCCATTTCTTCAATCGTTTCCGGAAGAGGCCCCGGGGCCGAAAGACAGCGTGCCTGCAAACTATAAAGAGGATGCTGGCGATCGACATATCGCAGAAGTCCGGCATAGCACCAACCTAGTTCTCCCGCCGGATGGATGCAGAATATCGGGAGGCGATCTCCGTGGGATCTGAGCGGCAATACGACTTGGAATAATGGTTCAACGTCGGTCGGCTTGTCTGGCTGCTGGCTGAGACCCGCTACAGTAGGCGTTTCAAACAAGTTTCGAATGGACAGCTCCAAGCCGAGTGTGGTGCGGACACGGTGGATCAACCGTGCAGCCAGCAACGAATGGCCCCCTAGCTCAAAGAAGTTGTCATCGATACCGACGTGTGCGACGCCCAGCACCTCAGCAAATAGTTCGCAAAGAACCTGTTCTTCAGGGGTGCGCGGCATGCGTGCTGTTGCTGTCACTGTCATTTCCGGCTCTGGCAGTGCTTTGCGGTCGACCTTACCGTTTGGTGTAAGCGGCAATGCATCAAGCACGACGAATACGGCCGGGATCATATAGTCCGGCAGCTTCTGGCTCAGGTATTGTCTCAGTGTAGCAGGCGTAATCGTACAGTTTGCTGCTGCCACTAAATAGGCCACCAAGCGTTTGTCTGCTGACCGGTCATCCTCCCTTGCGATGACTGTCGCTTGTGCAACATCGGGGTGACCGGCTAGCGCCGCACTAATTTCTTCCAACTCGACGCGAAAGCCGCGGATTTTGACTTGATGGTCAGTCCGGCCAAGATACTCGAGTTGGCCGTCTGCTCGCCATTTGGCCAAGTCCCCGGTTCGATATAGCCGCTCGCCTTGGCCAAAGGGATTGGCGATAAAGCGCTCAGCGCTTAGCGCGGGTTGATTGACATAGCCCCGTGTTAGACCCGCACCCGCGATATACAACTCGCCGGCCACGCCACAGGGCACCGGCTGAAAATACCGATCAAGCAGATAGACTCGTGCGTTAGACAAGGGTCGGCCGATTGGCACGATACCGCTTGCCTGAGGCACGGCTGCAAACCATGTGGAGGTCATCGTGCATTCGGTCGGACCATACTGATTGACCACATTAATCTGCTCGCTCAGCGTCTGGTGCACTTGAGTACATAAGTCCGCCTCAAGTGCCTCGCCGCTTGTCAAGATCGTGCGCAGCGTAGGGGTCGTTTGCGGGCCGTCAGCCACTTGGCAGACGCTACGCAGCAAGCTGGGCGTGATGCTAAGCAACTTCGTGACGCCGTGCTCGTTGATTGCGCGCACGTACTGATGCGGCTCTTTGGCTTGTGCTGTCGGGATTAGCACGGCTTGCGCGCCTGCCACGAGCGGGCCAAGTAGATCGCGCACAGATGCGTCAAAGGCCAGGCTGGCCACGTTGAGCACGACATCGGCCTCAGTGAGACGGTAGTGGCGTACTAGGAAGTTTAAGTAATTGGCCGCGCCGCTGTGCTGGGTCATCACGCCTTTAGGCCTGCCCGTTGAGCCTGAGGTGTAGGTAATATAGGCAAGATTGCGTGGCCTCACGACGCTGGTAGGCCGGGTTGAGGGTTGCGTGGCGATCTGAGCCCAACTCTTCTCCAGTGTCACGGTCTGAGTACGTGTGGCGGGCAACAGCGGCTTAAGGTGGGGCTGCAGCACCAATGCTGCGACCTGTGCATCCTCGAGCATATAAGCGATGCGCTCAGCCGGATAGCTTGGATCCAGGGGCAAGTAGGCGCCTCCTGCTTTCAAGATACCCAATAAGCCTACGAGCATCTGCAGCGAGCGCTCGGCACATAGGCCCACGATGACTTCGGGTCCTACGCCCATGGCACGCAGATGATGCGCAAGCTGGTTGGCTCGTTGGTCCAACTCGGCGTAAGTCATCTGCTGCGTTTCGAATACCGCAGCGATTGCGTTCGGCGTGCGTTGTACCTGTGCTTCAAATAGCTGGTGCAGGATTGGCGCAGACGAAAAGTCAGCTGCCGTGTCATTCCACGCTGTGAGTAGTTGGTGTCGTTCCGTGGCGCCGAGCAGCGGCAGCTCAGATAGGCACTGCACTGGATTGGCGGCCACCGCCTCGAGCACATTGACCCAATGCTGACCGAGTCGCTCGATCGTATCGGCATCGAACAAGTCCGTCGCATATTGTAGCCAGCCGTCGATGCCGTCCGATGTCTCACCGAAGGACAAAGTCAAGTCGAACTTGGTACTGAGCCGTTCCAGGTCAATTTTTTCAACCGTGAGTCCTGGCAATGTAAAGTCCGACATGGGCACATTGAACCCATTGACCATGACCTGAAAAATCGGTTGGCGAGACAGGTCGCGTACGGGTTGCAGTACTTCCACCAGTTTTTCGAAAGGCACCGCCTGGTGCGCATAGGCGCCCAATGTGGTTTCGCGCACCTGCGCCAGCAATTCATTGAAGCGGGGATTACCCGATAAGTCGGTACGCAGCGCCAAGGTATTGATGAAAAATCCGATTAGCGCTTCGGTTTGCACTTGCGTGCGTCCTGCGATCGGTGAGCCCACGACGATATCGTCTTGCCCGCTCCAGCGACTGAGCACGACCTGAAATGCAGCGAGCAACGTCATGTATAACGTTGCGCATTCACGTTGCGCCAGCGTTTTGAGCTGCGTGGCAAGCGCCGCCGGCACGTGCACCGCGAGGCCATGCCCGCGGCCGCTTGGCACGGCGGGCCGTGGCCGGTCAGTGGGTAACTCCAACGCGGCAGGCGCTCCCGCCAATTGCTTGCGCCAGTAATTCAACTCCCGTTCCAGTGCTTCGTCCTTAAGCCATGCGCGCTGCCAAAGCGCATAATCGGCATATTGGACTGCCAGCTCGGGTAATGGCGAGCCTTGCTTTTGACTAAAGGCCGTATATAGCGCTTGGATTTCCCGTGTCAGCACACCTAGAGACCAGCCATCCGAAATAATGTGATGCAATATCACGCTTAACACATGGGTATCAGGCGCGAGACGTAGCAGTGCAAAGCGCACCAGCGGTCCTGCAGTGAGATCGAACGGTTGCTGAGCGGCGGCTAGCAGATCATGCATGACGTCATGCTCAGCCACTTCGTGCGGTATCAGTTCAACCGTCCAGGGCGGATTGACCACTTGCACACCGTCCCCATCATGGGTTTCAAACCGGGTGCGTAATGTTTCATGACGCCGGACGATTTCACTTAATGCGGCAGCCAGTGCAGCGACATCTAATTTACCCGTCAAGCGCATTGCAATCGGTATCTGGTACGCTGCGCCTTGCCCTAATTGCTCCAAGAACCACAGACGTTCTTGCGCGAACGACAAAGGCAAAATGGTGGGACGCGTTTGCGTGGTCAACGCTGGAATGTTGAGGTCACGACTTTGCCGCAATGCGTGCAGACGAGGCGTCAATTCGGCAATAGTAGGCGCTTCAAACAGCGCGCGCACCGGCAGTTCGGCCCCCAACGCTTGTTGGACTCGGGCTGCAAAGCGCATCGCTAGCAATGAGTGTCCCCCGAGTTCAAAGAAGTTGTCGTCAATACCCACGCGTGGCAGACCAAGCACTTCGGCGACCAACTCAGTCAGCGTTTGCTCTTGAGGTGAACGCGGGGCGCGGTAGCGTTCCGAAATAAAATTCGGTGCTGGCAGTGCTTGACGGTCCACTTTATTATTCGGCGTCAGTGGCATGGTGTCGAGCCTGACGAACGCCGATGGCACCATATAGTCCGGCAAGCTGCCTTTGAGCTGATCGCGCAGCGCAGTCGTGTCAATAGCGTCATCGCTGACGAAATAAGCCACCAATCGCTTCTCGCCTGGCTCATCCTCCCGAGCTACGACCACAGCTTGATGGATGGACGGGAGGGCCAGCAGTTGCGTTTCAATCTCGCCGAGTTCGACGCGAATGCCACGGATCTTGACTTGATGATCGGTGCGGCCCAGATACTGAAGTTGGCCGTCGGCTCGCCATTTGGCCAAGTCGCCGGTTCGATATAGCCGCTCACCGTGTCCAAACGGGTTCGCGATAAAGCGCTCGGCGCTCAGCGCAGGCCGTTTGAAATAGCCACGTGCCAACCCGACACTGGCGATGTACAGCTCGCCAACCACGCCCGGTGGGGCCAGTTGTAGATGTCGATCCAGCACGTAGACGCGTGCATTCGAGATCGCGCGACCGATCGGCACGATGCCGCTTGGTTGAGGCACAGCCGCGAACCAGGTTGAGCTGAGCGTGCACTCGGTCGGGCCGTACTGGTTGATCACGGCCACTTGCGCGCCGAACACTTGGCGAGCCCGGTCGCACAAGGCCGCTTCCAGCGGCTCGCCGCAGGTCAAGATTGCCTGCAGTGCCAGCTGGGGCAAGGGGCGGTCCTGAGCCGCCTCGCACAGGCTGCGCAGGAAGCTAGGCGTGATGCTGAGCATTTTGGTGACGCGCTGCTCTTGGATCACGGACAAATACTTGTGTGGCTCCTTGGCCTGCGCGGTAGGCACTAGCACGGCTCGTCCACCCGAGGTCAGCGGACCGAACAGGTCACGCACCGACGGATCGAAGGCCAAGCCTGACACATTGAGCACGACGTCCGCTGCGGTGAGCCGATAGTGGCGGGTCAGGAAGGCCAGATAATTGGCGACGCCACGATGTCGGATCATGACCCCTTTGGGCCGCCCGGTCGAACCCGATGTATAGATGACGTAAGCGAGATGCGCAGGCGTCACACCGCTGTGCGGCGTATGGTGCGGCTGGGTCGCGATGTCGTGCCAGTCGGCATCCAGGCGCACCCGCCGGGCGTCGGTGGCGGGCAATGGCGCTTCGAGGTGAGCTTGCGTGACCAGCACGGGGGCGCTGGCTTCTTCAAGCATATAAGCGAGGCGCTCGGGCGGATAGCTGGGGTCCAGCGGTGCGTAAGCGCCACCGGCCTTCAAAATGCCCAATATGCCGACCAGCATCTCGAGTGAGCGCTCGACGCATAGCCCTACGATGACTTCGGGGCCGACGCCCAAAGTGCGAAGGTGATGCGCGAGCTGGTTAGCGCGCGTGTCCAACTCGGCGTAGGTCATCTGTTGTGCTTCGCACACGGCGGCCACCGCATGCGGCGCACGCTGCGCTTGAACTTCAAACAGCTGATGCAGGGTTTGTGTGTCGGGATAATCGGCCGCGGTGTCATTCCATGTCGTGAGCAATTGACGCTGCTCCGCGGCGCTGAGCAGCGGTAGCTCAGACAGGCGCTGCGCTGGATTGGCGGCCACTGCCTCGAGCACATTGACCCAATGCTGGCCGAGTCGCGCGATTGTGTCGGCATCGAACAAGTCCGTCGCATATTGTAGCCAGCCGTCAATGCCGTCCGATGTCTCACCGAAGTACAGCGTGAGGTCGAACTTCGTGCCAAACGTATCGAATTGGACCGGTTCGGCTATGAGCCCTGGCAAAGCCAGGTTCGATGTCGACAGGTTGAGTCCATTGACCATGACTTGCACAATCGGTGCACGCGACAGGTCCCGAACGCGTTGCAACACTTCTACCAGCTTCTCAAATGGCACAGCCTGATACGCATAGGCCTCTAACGCGGTCTCTCGCACCTGCGCCAACAATTCGTTGAAACAGGGATTGCCCGACAAGTCGGTACGCAGCGCCAAAGTATTGAGGAAGAAGCCTAACAGTCCTTCCGTTTGTGCCTGCGTGCGCCCCGCAATCGGAGAGCCCACCACGATATCATCTTGCCCGCTCCAGCGGCTGAGTACAATTTGAAACGCTGTGAGCAACGTCATGTATAACGTTGCGCCTTCACGCTGTGCCAGCGCTTTGAGTTGCGCGGCAAGTGCCGCCGGCACATGCACCGCGAGGCCATGCCCGCGGCCGCTTGGCATGGCAGGCCGCGGCCGGTCGGTGGGTAGCTCCAACGCAGCAGGCGCTCCTGCCAATTGCTTGCGCCAGTAATTCAACTCTCGTTCCAGCGCTTCGTCCTTAAGCCATGCGCGTTGCCAAAGCGCATAATCGGCATATTGGACGGGTAGCTCGGGCAGGGGCGAGGGCTGGCCCTGAACAAACGCGCTGTACAGTTCGTTCAGTTCGCGCGTGAGTACGCCGATTGACCAGCCATCGGAGATGATGTGGTGCAACACAATACTCAGCACATGAACATTGGAAGCAAGCCGTAGTAATTCAAAGCGTGCCAGTGGACCCGTAGCCAGATTGAACGGTTGTTCAGCGCTGGCTTGCAGATAATGGACAAGCTCGCACTCTTCAAGCTCACGCGGCTTGAGCGCGACCGTCCATGGCGGATCGATCACTTGTACGCCGGTGCCATCGCGCGCCTCGAACCGGGTACGCAAAGCCTCATGGCGCCGCACGATTTCACTGAGCGCGGCGTTTAACGCTGGCACGTCTAGCTGCCCCGTCAATCGGGTCGCCATCGGTATCTGATAAGCGTCGCCTTGCCCTAATTGATCTAAGAACCACAGACGTTCTTGCGCGAACGACAAAGGTAGTGCGTCGGGCCTGGGCTGAACCGTCAGCGCGGGGATGGACAGTTCATTGTTTTGCTGCATTGCCGTGATGCGGGGAGCCAACTCCGCCACGCTCGCGGCCTCAAACAACGTGCGAATCGGGACCTCAACGCCTAACGTAGTACGGATGCGGCTGATCAGACGGGTTGCTAGCAGCGAATGCCCGCCCAAGTCGAAGAATCGATCATCAATGCCGACACGCGGCAGGCCGAGCACTTCTGCAAACAGCTCGGCCAGCGTTTGTTCTTGTGGCGAGCGCGCAGCGCGGTAGTGTTCAGAGACAAAATCCGGCGCCGGTAGCGCTTTGCGGTCGAGTTTGCCGTTGGGCGTGAGTGGCAAATTGTCTAGCAGCACCATGGCGGCTGGCACCATGTAGGCCGGCAGCGCAGAGGCCGCGTAGCGACGAATGTCCGCAAGCTGATCGAGCTTAGCAGGGTTATTCGCATGGGCGCCAGGCGCCTGGTGAGCCAGCGCGGGTAAAGGTAAGTACAGGTCGGTGAACGCGGCGTTGGCCGCTTCGCTGGCCTGAACGAGCAAGATATCCATGCACGCTTGTGCGTCGCCTGACCAAGTCGCGGCAACCCAATAGCCGCACGCCTGACCCAGTGCATGGAAGTCGTCGGGCGTTAGCCCCTCTGCCCGCGTGCCCCCTGCTTTAAGTCGATGCTGGACGGTGGCGATATCGCAGCCGTGCTCGAGCGCTTGCATGGCCTTGATTTCCCGTTCCAGGCGTGCGTTGGGCACGCCTACGATACGCAGGCGTGTGGGATGTTGCGTATTCAGGTGAGCTTTCAACGTGTCGAGATTGACGAGCTGCTGACCCCAGTACAGCTGCGGCGCTTGAGCTAGCGAAAGCGTTCGAATAGGCTCTGCTGCCTGTTTATGCAGCACCACATCGTAGCGGTAGCGGCTTAGCTCATTTTCATATGGGCCCCGCTTGAGTTGAATATCGACCGCGGCGATGGTGTCAATCGTACGCGGTAGCGTACTAAAGAACGCCGGCGCGAGTAGCAGTTCTTTTTCCGCAAGTAGTGCCTGCTCGATACGTCGGCGTAGAGTGGAGACGTCGTCAACCGCAGGATTGGCTTGATGCAGCTGCACGGCGCTGACAAAGCAATTTAGCAGGTTGAAATTGCGCACGTCGCCAATAAAGACTACACCACCGGGTGCAAGCAGTGCCACTGCTTGGTGCAGTACATCTTGTAGATAGCTGACATTGGGGAAGTACTGTGCCACCGAGTTGATCACGATGGTGTCGAAATAGCCTGACGGCAGTCCTTCGGTGACATGGGCCGCCTGCGTGCGTAATTCCACGCGCGACGCTAATTCTGGATAGTGCGTCAGTTGCGCCTGGAGTGCCTCGATGGTGGGCATCGAGAAGTCTGTGCCCCAATAGGCTTCGCAATGCGGTGCCAGATGGGCGAGCAGCAGGCCGCTGCCCACACCGATTTCCAATAGTCGTCGGGGTTTGAGTGCTTGAATCCGTGCGACTGTGGCTGCACGCCATGCCTGCATGTCTGGCAGTGGGATCGGGCGCCCATCATAACTGCTGTCCCAGCCGACAAAATTCTCGCCAAAAGCACTGGCTTGGTGGCTGCCGTAGTGGGTATCGTAGATCGTTTGCCATTCGCCGACCTGGCGCTCTTCAGTGGCCGCATTACGCTCAGCAGTCGTTTTGTCGAGCGTGACATAGCCAACCAGTTGTGTGTGGCCTGGGCGGTCTTCGCGGGCAATCACCGCTGCCTGGGCGACGGCCGGGTGGCGACACAGCACGGCCTCGATTTCGCCTGGCTCGATCCGGAATCCGCGCAACTTGACTTGATGATCGGCGCGGCCGAGGAAATCGAGTGTACCGTCCGCTCGCCAGCGAGCTAGATCGCCGGTGCGGTACAAGCGCACGCCTGCTGGGCCAAATGGCGCGGCAACGAAGCGTTCCGCCGTCAAATCAGGGCGATTGAGATAACCGCGTGCGAGCCCGATGCCACCAATATAGAGCTCGCCCGACACGCCGGCTGGCACTGGCTGTAGATGGTCGTCTAAGACGTACAACTGGGTGTTGTCAATCGGCCGGCCAATCGATGATGCTACTTCGGTAACAGCGTCACCCGGTAAAAACCGTCGCATTGCCGCGCACACTGTTGCCTCGGTAGGTCCATACGCATTCGTCATGTGCCGCGCTTGTGACCACTGCTCGACAAGGTGCGGTGGACAGGCTTCGCCAGCAACAATCAAATGCGAGCAGGTAGTCAAGCTGTCGGCGGGCAGGGCGGCCAACGCACTGGGCGGTAAAGTGACGTGGGTGATCGCTTGCTCGGATGTAAGCTTCGCTAGCGCGTCTCCCGGCAACAACTGCTCTGAGCGCCCGAGGACCAACGTGGCGCCTGACAGCAGCGACATGCACAGTTCCCAGAAAGCGGCATCAAAGCTCAATGAAGCAAACTGCAGGACACGGCTGTTTGGGCTCAGCGAAAAGCACTTGATTTGTGCAGCCGTTAAATTATGACTGCCGGCATGCGTGACCACAACGCCCTTCGGTTTTCCGGTCGAGCCGGAAGTGTAGATGACATACGCGGGATGCCGGGGAGAGAGTGGCCGGAGACGATGGATGTCGCTCGGGTTGGATTCGGGTAGTTGCGTTAGCGCGGCGTAGACAGCCGGATGATCCAAATGGAGAACTGCGGTGTACTCGTGGGGTAAGCGCTTTGCGCTCGAGGCATGGGTGAGGATGCGCTTAGGTTGCGCATCCTCTAGCATGAAAGCCAATCGTTCGCGCGGATAGTCCGGATCGAGCGGCAGATAGGCTGCGCCCGCTTTCAAAATACCCAGCAACGCGCTGATCATTTGCGGCGAGCGGGGTAGCGCTAGCGCGACGATATCCTCTGGGCCAATGCCCTCGGCAATCAAATAATGCGCAAGGCGGTTGGCTTGGGCATTAAGTTCAGCATAGCTGACGTGTTGATCTTCGAAGACTAGTGCGATGGCATCAGGCGCTTTGGCCTCCTGCGCCTCGAATAGCGCGGGCAGCGTTGCTTCGCAGATCGGTTGTGCCGTATCGTTCCAACCGTTGAGTAGTTGCTGCCGTTCAGCTGTCTCCAGAAGATCGATTTGACCGATCGACTGCGCAGGCGCGTCGGCAATGGCTTCCAACAAACGGATGAAGCGGCGAGCCAGTTTGTCTACCGTGTCACGATCGAACAGGTCAGTCGCATATTCGATCAATCCTTCCAGCCCTTGCGCACCGCCATCTGTACTCGGTACTTCATCAAAGCTGAAGAATAAGTCGAATTTGGCGGTAAAAGTATCAATAGGTTCGGGTATTAAACGCAGGCCAGGCAGATCGAATGGCTGCACAGCCGTGTTTTGTAATACCAATGAAACTTGAAAGAGGGGGTGATGTGCGGTTGAGCGGGTTGGATTGAGCCGTTCAACTAGTTGTTCAAACGGTGCATCCTGATGGGCATAAGCAGCCAGACAAGTTTCACGCACTCGTTTCAGCAGTGCATTGAAGCTCGGGTGACCTGATGTGTCGGTGCGCAGAACCAAGGTATTGACGAAAAAGCCGATAAGCTCGTCCAGCGCTTCGTCGGTACGTCCAGCAATGGCGGTGCCGATTGGAATGTCGTTGCCGGCGCCCAGACGGGTCAGCAACGTCGCCAATGCGGCTTGCAATACCATGAACAGGCTGGCCTCGTGGGTACGAGCCAGTGCTTGTAGCTTACCGTGCAGCGCGGCATCGATTCGCATAGCCACATAGTCGCCGTGATAACTGGCCACGGACGGTCGTGCCCGGTCAAACGGTAGCTCCAACCGATCGGGCAGACCGGCCAATGTTCGCTCCCAGTACGCGAACTGACGGCCAATCATGCTGTCCGGATCATGCTCGTTACCAAATAACGCCTGTTGCCACAACGTATAGTCGGCATATTGCACAGGCAACGGCGCCCAGTCCGGCGCCCGGTCTTGGAGACGGGCTGCATAGGCGCGGCCTAAGTCGCGGGCGAGTGGCGCCATTGACCAGCCATCGCCAGCGATGTGGTGCAACAACAGCAACAGCACGTGCTCTTGCGCATCGAGCTGAAACAGCCACGCGCGCAGCGGGATTTCGCGGGACAGGTCGAAATGGTGAACTGCCGCTTGGGCCAGCCTTTGTGACAGCGTTTCTGCTGTCACCTGGACTGTCTCCAAGGTAAGCGAGGCGGCTTCGACAGCGATAATCTGTTGCGTGGCGACACCGTTGATGTCCTTGAAGACAGTGCGCAAGCTTTCATGGCGGGCTAGCAGGTCATTCAACGCGGCCTGCAAAGCGTGGGTGTCCACCGTGCCAAACAGGCGTAATGGCAACGGCATGTTATAGGTGGCACTGGGCCCTTCGAACTGGTGAGTAAACCATAAGCGGCGCTGCGCGAAGGACAACGGTAGGGTGGCGGGGCGTGGCTGTGGACGCAGAGGCGGCCGGGCGAACGCGTTAGGCGTGAGGCGCTGCGCCAAGTCGGCGACCGTGGGGGCCTCAAACAACGTGCGAATCGCAATGTCAATGTCCAACGCCGCGCGAATGCGGCTGATCAAACGCATCGCCAATAGCGAATGCCCGCCCAGGTCAAAGAAGTTGTCGTCGATACCGACGGTATCCAAGCCCAATATCTCAGCGAACAGGTCAGCCAGCAGTGTTTCTGCCGCGGTGCGTGGCGCCTGAGCGCTGCTCGAACTGAAGTCGGGAGCCGGCAACGCCTGGCGATCGATTTTGCCGTTCGCTGTTAGCGGCAGTGCATCGAGTTCGACAAAGGCGGCCGGCATCATATAGCTGGGCAGTATTTGGCCAAGATGGAATTTCAGTTCGACGGGCGTGACCGTGTGGCCGGCTGCCGTAACCCAATAGGCGACGAGCTGTTTATTCCCCGGACGGTCTTCGCGCAAGCTGAGCGTGGCTTGGGCGATACCCGGATACTTGGCCAGTACGGACTCGATCTCGCTGAGCTCAATACGAAAGCCTCTGAGCTTGATTTGATGATCAGCACGACCAAGATATTCCAATTGACCATCAGCGCGCCAACGCACGAGGTCGCCCGTTCGGTAAAGTCGAGTGCCCTGTTCAAACGGGTTAGCAATGAAGCGTTCTGCCGTCAGATCAGGTCGGCCTAAATAAGCGCGTGCCAATGCCGGTCCGCCAATATAGAGCTCGCCGGTGACGCCAATGGGTACTGGCTGTAATGCACGATCGAGCACATAGACGCGCGTATTGGCGATTGGACCGCCCAGCGGCGGTGTCTCGGACCCGGCTAGCTGGGTCGCGCGCCAAGCCAGCGCATTAACGACACCTTCAGTCGGGCCATATAAGTTATAAAGCGTGGCGTTCGGGAAGGTTGTCTGGCATGCGTGCAACACGGCGCTCGATAGCGCTTCAGCGCCGCATAGAACCAGCCGCAGATGGCGACAGTTGGCCACGCCTTCAGTGGCGCAAAGCTGCTCGAGCATGGCTGGAGCGATGTCGATCACGCTGATACGTTGCCGTGCCATTAAAGTGGCAAGACGGCTTGCGTCCATCTGTATGGTCGGATCGGCCATGACCAGGGTGGCGCCAGACATCAGCGGAATAAATATTTCTTCTATGGACGCGTCAAAGCTCAGCGAGATTTGCTGCAAGCAGTGATCGTCCGATCGCAATGACAGTAGCTGTTGTCCCGCATGTAGACGGCTCGATACAGCGTAATGATCGACCATGACGCCTTTGGGCCGGCCAGTGGAGCCTGACGTGTAGATTACGTATGCCAGATGATGCGGGCCGACACCGCTTTGTGGCGCATAGTGTGGCTGGGTGGCCATGCGCGCCCAGTCGGTATCTATGTGTACCCGTTGCGCTGGCATGTCGGGCAGTTGCGCCTCAAGATGCGATTGTGTGATGAGTACCGAGACATTCGCATTGTCCAGCATATAGGCAATCCGCTCGGCAGGATAATTCGGATCGAGGGGCAAATAGGCTCCACCTGCCTTCAATATCCCCAGCACGCCGACCAGCATGTCGATAGAGCGCTCAATGTACACGCCGGCGACTACTTCGGGGCCGACGCCGAGTGTACGTAGATAGTGCGCCAACTGGTTCGCACGGGTGTTGAGTTCTTGATAGCTACACTGCTGTTGCTCGAAAACAATCGCCACGGCGTGCGGTGTTTTATCAGCCTGTGCCTCAAATAACCGGTGCAGCATTTGAGCTTGCACATCGCTGATAACGCCATCGTGTGCCGCGGACGATGGCGTCGCGTTCCACGTCTCGAGCAACAGTGTGCGCTCGTTAGCGGGCAGCACGTTCAGTTGCTGGACGGGCAGACTCGGTGTGTGCTCGAGTGCCGCGGCTAGGCTTTCCAACGCCTGCTGCATATAGCCACATATCCGATCGGGATCGAGCAGCTGCACGGCCTGGGCAGTCAGCCCCAGCGCGTGGCCACGGTCTTCTACCGACAGTCCGAGTGGGTAATTGTCACGCTCTTGGGTGCCCAAGAATTCGATGCCGGGCGTGGTCTGGATATCGCTGGGCGACACCCCTTCGTGTACATAGTTCAGCAGCGCGCTGAACAGTGGTGTACCGGCGGGTACGCCACTACAGCGTTGCGCGAGCCCCAGCGACGCATGTTCATGTTCAAGCAGGGTGGCCAGACGGGCATGCGTGTGACGCACACCGTCTTGAACGCTGTTATTCAGATCCACGCGAAGCGGTAGCGTATTGATGAACAATCCCATGGCGCTGTCAGCGCCGTCGCCTGCTTGCATGCGACCGAACAACACGGTGCCAAATACCACTTGCTGCTGGCCAGTGACTCGCGCGAGTACCTGAGCCCAAGCCAGATGGCATAAGCTAGCGAGGCTCACGCCCAGCTGCTTGGCTTGTGTGCGCAGCCGATCATTCAAGTCCTGCGGCAGCATCCGGTGCGATTCGGTAACATGCGTGCCGTCACGATGCACATCGGCCAACCCGAATGGCAACGTGGGCTCGTCCACATCGGCGAGCATCTCGGTAAAGAAGCGCGCATGCTCACTTTCGCTGATGCCTAGACGCGCTTGTGCTACGAGATTGCGAAAGGGTCGCGCAGGTGGCAACGCGTCGCCTCGTCCTTCGAGGAAAGCCTGCACTTCGGTTTGCATGATCTCCTGCGTAGCATGATCACCGATGAGATGATGTAGCAACTCGAGCAGCAGCCAGCGGCCATCACCATCCTGAGCGATGGCGAAGTGGAGTAGGGGAGCTCGCGTTAGATCGATCCGATATTGGCTAGGATCGAAGCGTCGTAGCAGTTGCTCGATGACTGGCCCATCGTCCGGATTCAACTTAAGTTCGGTCACGGCCAGCGATGCATGACGCCAAACCACCTGCGCAGGGACGGACAGTCCTTCCCAGGCGAAAGCAGTGCGCAGGATATCGTGGCGATTGACCACTTGCTGGACCGCCTCCAGATAGCGATCCAGCACTTGCCGATTGGCAAAAGCCATTTGGGTGGTTAGCAGGTACGGATCACGGTCAGCCGCAAGCAAATGGTGAAACAGAATGCCATCCTGCAATGGCGACAATGCATAGATATCCTGGATATTGGCAATGCCCCCCGGCACTTGTGTGACGATCCGGTCGATGTCAGCCTGAGTGAGCTCGATGAGCGGCAGTTGCTCCGGTGTCAGCGTGATGGTGTCGGGCGTAATGCGATTGGGGGGGACGACCACTTCCCGGTGTTGGCCCAGGGACTGCGCCAATACGCTGAGTGTAGGCGTTTCAAATAGCGCGCGTACAGAGAGCATCAGGCCAACGCGGCGCAAGCGGTCGATCATCTGCACGGCAAGCAGCGAATTTCCACCCAGTGCAAAGAAGCTGTCATGCCGGCCGATGTGCGATAAACCCAATAATTCAGCCCAAATCGCTGCCAGCGCCGTTTCAGCTTCGCCCTGCGGGGCCTCATACGCTTGACGTGCAAAGGCATTGGCGTGCGGCGCAGGCAATGCACGGCGATCGAGCTTGCCGCTTGGCGTTAGCGGGAACGCATCTAGCCGTACAAATGCAGCGGGCACCATGTACTCGGGTAAGCTGGTCAGCAGATGTGCGCGCAAGGTGTTGGCAAGTTGCTCATCACACTCAGCTACGACATAAGCAATGAGCCGCTTGGCGCCACCGTCTCCCGAAGTCAGCACGGCGGCATCACGTACTTGCGGATGCTCACGCAGGCGCGCCTCAATTTCGCCCGGCTCAATTCGAAAACCACGGATCTTGATCTGGTGGTCATTGCGTCCGAGGAACACCAGATTACCGTCAGGCAAATAGCGAGCCAGGTCGCCGGTTTTGTACATGCGGGCGTTTTCAACGCCGCAAAACGGATCTGTGACGAAGCGCTCAGCGGTCAACTCTGTGCGATTCAAATAGCCGCGTGCCACGCCCACTCCGCCAATGTACAACTCGCCTACTGCACCCAGCGGCACCGGTTGACCGTGCGCATCCAGTAGATAAATTTGCGTGTTGTCTAACGGCCGGCCAATCGGAACCACTTCGCCATTGAAATCTTGCGAGCCACGCCAAACAGTTGAGCAGATAGTCGTTTCGGTTGGGCCGTATGCATTGAAGACCACCGCGCCTTGACGGACCAAATTTCGAAGTAGCGTCGCACTGGGGGCTTCGCCGCCTAAAATCAGTGTCAGAGGGGTGTTCAAATGGGGTAAATCGTCGCCTGCCTGCAGCAGTGCGGGGGGAATGTCCGCGTAGGTGATCGCGTGCTTTTCCAAATAACGCCACAGTTCATTGCGATCATGGCGCGCTGTATCGGGCGGCAAATATAAGCTTGCCCCACTATTCAATGCGATGAATGTCTCAGAAGCATTGACGTCGAAACCGAGCGAAGCAAACTGCAAGATCCGGCTGAAGGGGCAAATATCGAAACAGTTGATCTGAGCCTGAACAAGGTTCACGACACTTCGATGCTCAACCATCACGCCCTTAGGCGTGCCGGTCGAGCCGGACGTATAGATGACGTAAGCTAGATGACTGGAAAGCAGTTCGGGCACATGCGGATTGGTCGTTGCCCGTTCTGGCAATACATTAGGATCGAGCACGGTCCGTGATGCGAGCGCCGCTTGACCCAATGCGGCCTGACCTGCTGTATCGGCCAGCACAAGTTCTGGCGCCGAATCGGTCAAGCTATGCGTCAGGCGCTCAGAGGGATAAGCCGGATCGAGCGGCACATAGGCGCCGCCTGCTTTCAAAATCGCAAGCAGCCCCACGACCATCGCCGGTGAGCGGGTCACGCACAAAGCTACGCGCGTGTCCGGCTGAACGCCCAATTCAATCAGCCGGTGTGCAAGGCGGTTGGCTTGCGCATTCAGCTTAGTGTAGGAGAGCGCCTGGTCTTCATAAACTAGCGCAATCGCATCCGGTGTCCGTCTGACTTGCTCCTCAAAGACTTGGTGAAGACATTGGTGTGCCGGATACGGTGCTGCGGTTGCGTTCCAGGTGTTAATCAACGTTTCGCGCTCGGCTGGCGGCAACAGATTCAACTTGCAAACGGGCGTCTCGACGTTGTTCGAGGCTGCATCGCATAATGCTTGTAAATGTTCACTGATGCATTGAACTCGGCGTGCATCCATGCGATGGGTATCATAGACCCAGCGAAAAGCGCCATCGCTTTTGACCTGAAGTGTCAGTAAGGCGCCACTGGCCTGCGTGGCAGGGGCAAGCTGCGATGATGCTTCATCGGATAGTACGGATACCGCTACCTGCCAAGGGTAGGCGGCGCGCAGCGCGGATAGACTACGTAGCGTAGGATGTCGGACCACCAAATCGCGCAAGAATGTGTGGTGCTGCTCAAGCCGCGCGTATTCTGCTTCGATGGCATGACAAACTGGGGCAAAAGGCTGATCTAGGTCTACCGCGATTTCCATCGGCACAACAGGCGATAGATCGGCAAGCATCTCTGGCTTGTCGTTCATTTCGCTGACACGCCAACCGATCTGATACTGCGCTTGCTCGGTCAAACGGGCTAGATAGATCGCCAGCACGCTCAGCAACACCGTCAGTGACTGCTTTGGCTCGCTTTTTTCCAGTAATGGCGGACGCCATGCGCTGATCGCCCATTGGGGCTCAAGCGCACTCTCACCTTGTTCAAAGGGCAGTGGCAAAGGCTGCAGGCGAGCTAGCCGCTGCTGCCAGAACGATTCACTGGATGCGAGCGCCTTGCGAATGTCCGGCGTCCTCTCAGTGTTACCTTGATCGTTGAGCAGAGATGGATGATTCGCGTCGCTCTCGATAAAAGGGTCGAGTTTAGCCGTTTGATCGTTCATATCGATGCTCTACGTGCAAAGGGAAGAATAGGGGTAAACAGATAACCTGCCGCTTTCTTTGGCATTCAATAGCCGATCGAAATAAAGCAAGTCATGCTGCTGAATCGGCAGCCATGCTGCTGGCAATGGAGAGGCTAGCTAGGCGTGTATCGGTGCCATTTGCCAGTGTGTCGGTGGCTGAGTCTGACATCACGCGTCCGCCTTTAAGCACAATGAGGCGGTCCGCCAAATGAAAAAAACGGTCATCGTGGCTAATGACGATCAACGTCTTGCCTTGCTGCTTGAGTTGTGGCAGCAATGTTAAATAAAAATGTTGTCGAAAACGAGGATCTTGATCTGCAGCCCATTCGTCAAACAGGCAAACTTCCCGATCTTCAGCGTAGCATTGCAGCAATGCCAGCCGTTTTCGTTGCCCCGTAGAGAGGCTGGTCTTTGAAAGCTTTCCTTGATCTACCGAGAGTTGTTCGTCTAAGTCCAAGTCACGCAACAGCGTGCGTATTTGTGCATCAGGCAGTGCATCACCTTTTGCATCCAGTACATCTGAGAACAGGAAGAAATCACCAAAAACACTGGAAAAACGCTCCCTATATGCGCTTGATCCATATGGAACGGGTTGCTCGTCCAAGCAAAGTCGCCCCGAGCTGGGGGGCAGCAGGCCACACAGCAAGTGCATCAATGTGGATTTGCCGCTACCGTTATCGCCAACAATAAATACCATTTCACCGCGGCGAATACTTAAATTGAATGGCCCAATGCCTTCATCTATCTTGCTTTCAGGATAGCGATAGCAGAGATCTTGTGCATGGATATACTGCCATTTCGTATCAGTGTGCGACGTCGTATGCTCATCAGTCGTGGCGTTCTGCGAGCGCAGATCCAGCCCGACGCGTTCAAGATGACGCAAGCTACTCAAGCCGGTGCTGACAGACTGGCCACAATGAATTAAAAAATTCAAAGGTCCTACGATAAACAGCGCACCGATGACAAAGCGCACAATCACATCGGAGGGAAGCGCAAATGCTGCATAGCCCAGGTAGACCACCACAAACACGGTGCCGTATGCAGCACCGGACGACCATGCCTCGTTGAGGTTCCAGCGCAGATGAACCTGTCTCATCAACCTTTGTGCTTGCCCAATCGCAGGCAGCAATAGCACGTCGTAAAAATGTTCGGCACGTGCTCGACTTAACAACATTTCCTTTTTGCCATCTGCAATCGCGCGGAAATGTTCAAACAGTGCTTCTTCGCTGCGCCGCATTGCGTCAAGTGGCTTGCGGGTGGATCTTAGCAAGAATGCTGAGATTGCAAGGGGAATACCCAGTCCTACCAACAAGACAAGAAAAAGCTGAAACGACAGTGTGATTAAATAGATTGAACAAATTAGCACCAAGATAACGTTATACGCGAGATGGGGCGCAAGCATGATCAGCGGGCTAATACGGGTGATATCCTCAATCAAGACGCCAAATATGGTCGATTTATGGTTAATTAATTTGCAATAGTCAACTTCAATGAATTGTTTGGATAAATCTCTACGCAACTGACCCACCAATTCACTGCTGAGCTTGGCCAGAATGATCTGTGAAGCACCATTGGCTAGACACAGCGCACCGAACCATCCCAGCGCTGTCACAAGGCAAACCCAATTGAGTTGCGGTAATCCTTGCGTTGCCAATCGATTGATATAAGCGAGCAGGCCAATCGTCAGCATTGCGCCGGCCGACGAAAGGATTGCTGTGGCAAGTAAGGGCCGGTAATACCGCTTCAGGTATTGAACCATCAACATCAATATCTTCCTTTTTTGCAGGCGGCGTTGCTCTGCTACGAATCTTGCATGGCAGACCTCCGACTGCGTCCGCCTTCGCCTTCGATGGCCTGCCCGTGGTCACGATCAGTGTATTTGTCACATATAACAGTGATCTCGTGCCCCAAGCGGGGTCGTCCAATTTTCATAAGTTTTACAGGCAGTTTTTTCCGTGATACTGCCACGTCGCCCTTTTTTATATTTCAATATAAGCATATGAAGATGCGTGACGCCGTCATTGCGAGCCGTCCTTTTCATCTGAGAAATAACGTCATCGCTGTAACCAAAAATAGTGCTGAACCTGTTGACAAAATCATCATAGAGAATGGGCTGCCGATCCAGCGTAATCTCTACTGCCAGTCCCGTTAAATGATTCTCTAGGATTTCATATAGCTTGAATGGCTTCTGCGCATCTCCTGGAGCCATAGTGACCATTTGCAGGGTGCCGTCGCTTGATAAGTGCTGGTCGATATTGGACAGTATCTTTTCTGCAAAATCCATTCCATAAACGCCTGCTGCAGAATTGAGGTAATACTCAATTCCGGGTGGAGTGGGCTCGAACGGAGGGTTGGAGCAGATAAAATCGAATTGCTTATCCTTGACAGATTCAAAAATATTCGAAATGCTACCGTCGCGAATATCGAAATTTTTATCGATATGGTTGATGATGGCGTTGTGTCCGGCCAATATCTTTGCTCTTGGGTTGACATCTAATCCAACGCAAGATGTGGCTCCGTTGAGTAAGCAAAAAATACTCAATACGCCTGAACCAACGCCGATGTCTAGAACGCTTGCCTGTGCTATATCCTCTGGGGACGTGTAGTCCATGAAGAATAACTGTTCCGGCTGTATTGGAAGAACTTGGTCAGCATGCTGATAGTGAAAGGCATCCGTCACGATCTTGATTGGATAGGGCGACGACAATAAATTATTTTTTTCGTCGTTTTTACCATTCAGGCCGTGGTGCATTGAATTCCATTGGGCTATAGGCAAGCAGTCGGCTATCTGATGATGGCTTGTCGCTTGATCGTGGTTTTTCGTGATGAAAAAAATACATTTTTCTTCGTTTGTGTGGTGCATAGTTATACTCCCGTATTATCCGGTTATCGGTATTGCAATCGAGCACTGGCTTATCTGACAACAAACCGATCGCCAATAAACAAAGCATCAATGGCCGTTCCCTGGAACGTCTTGATTGCATCCGATGGCGTGCAGACAATGGGTTCGCTATCGTTGAATGAGGTATTGAGTACAACCGGTACGCCGGTTATTTCGAAGAAATGCTTAATCAGTGCGTGAAATTTAGGGTTGCTATCTCGACTGACCATTTGCACACGAGCGGAATGATCCTTATGAAGAACCGCTGGAATTGATGCCTGGCGATCTTGTTTGGCCGGGCAAGCAAACAGCATGGATTGGTGGCTTATCGACGCTTGGCCGAGTTCGAACCAGTGGGCGGCTTCTTCGGCCAGTACGCTCGGTGCGAGAGGGCGAAATTCTTCGCGGTGCTTGACCTTTACATTGAGCACCTCGCGCATCGACGCGCTGCGTGGATCGGCCAGTAGTGAACGGTTACCCAGCGCGCGTGGACCAAATTCCATGCGGCCTTGAAACCAGGCTACGATCTTGCCGTCGGCGATGAGCGTTGCCGCATCGCGCGCAGGATCAGCGCTACGTTGCGGTGACAGGCCTGCGTCACGGAATGCGGCATCGATAGCGTCATCAGGAAATTCCGGGCCAAGGTATGGGTTGTTATCCCCCTGTGACGGATGCTGACCGGAAAGCGAATAATACAGATGAAGCGCTGCGCCAACCGCCGTTCCTGCATCATGCGGCGCGGTGGGGACATACATCTGAGAAAACAAGCCGCTTTCCTTGATGACGGAATTGCTGACGCAATTCAACGCGACACCGCCTGCATAGCACAATTTATCAGAGGCGGTGCGCTCACGCAGTTCGCGCACCAATCCCATGAGCGCGTGATCCGTGGCTTCTTGAAGGGCGGCGGCAACATGGCGGTGATGGTCGAGGATCGGTTCCTTATCGACTCGTGCCGGGCCAAACAATGCTTCGATCTGCTCGAAGTCTGGCAGACGGAAATGGGCCACTTCCGAATCTATCGTATATCGGCTTACTTCTGAATTAAGAAGCTTTTTGAATGTATTTCTGAAAACGGCTGGATCACCATAAGCGGCCAGCCCCATCAGCTTGCAAGCATCATATTCGGAAAAGCCCAAATATTTACTCAGCTTTTCCCATAGAAAGCCGAGCGAGTGCGGATAATCAACCTGATCCAGCGTTATTATTTTATTGCCGTCTCCACGAGCCAGCAAAGTACAACCTGACTCGCCGATCCCGTCGACGACAAGAATCGCAGCTTGGTCGAATCCAGACGGATAGAAAGTAGAAGCCGCATGAGCAATATGATGCGGAACAAACGCTAATTTGCTGCCAAGCTGACGGTCTAGAAGCGCATCGATTGCACCGGGAACTTGCTGGAGCTTGGCCAGAAAAATTTTCTCTCCTTCCGCACTTCCCCAATCACCCGGTAAGCTGAGCGAATCAAGCTGGAACTCGCGCTTTCTGAGCGCGGGATCAAACGAGTAAGCGACCCCATCCAAATCAGTGGCTTTCAATCCTGCATAGGAAAGACAAAACTGTACGCTGTTTTTGGGTAGCTCAGCTGGGCCACTGACACAAGCTTCTTTCGCATGCTTGATCCGTGTGAATCGCTCTTCTTCGACCGCTGCTACGATTTTACCGTCGATGACAATCGACGCGGAGGATTCGTGATAGGCGGAGTTGATGCCAAGGATTTTCATAGCAATAGGGTTCAGTCAAGGAGTGAAAAAAATAACTTCGCTTATCACGTAAGCTGATCAGCCGCGCCGGCGCTTTGGCTCAGCCATCCATGGCCTCAATTAGGCTTTTGGGGCGCATGTCGGTCCAATGCGTGTTGACATAGTCAAGACAAGCTTGGCGTGTATCGGGTCCGTGCACCACTTGCCAGCCCGCAGGCACCTCGGCAAAATTCGGCCATAATGAATGCTGATTCTCAGAGTTAATCAGAACTACGAAGCTTGCATTTGGGTCGTCAAAGGGATTGGTCATAAATTAACTCCTTTACTTACGCCGGTTGATATGGTGATTGTGATTAAAAGAAGGCAATGAATTTTGACAGCATTGCATCCATGCGAAAAACACTTAACTTTACAACATACGGCAAACGCGCAACTACACTTGAGGCGGGTAACGGATGCCTGCCTCAATATGACTTCAGTAATCGTTGCCGTAGCGAAACAGACGGATACGGATCAAGCTTGTATGCAAGGCGTCAAAGTAATGGTGACGTGGGTGCTACGTATAGCGTCAACGCCTTGCAGTATCTCAATTAGATCCAGTGCCGACGGGGGAGGAGGAGCGCAGGCAGGATGGATCGGTATAGCAGGAAGCACTTTGTCATTTCCATTCGCTCCAGACTTGACTTTCATGAAATCGAACATTTGTTGAGATGCACTTGTCCTGCTAGAGAATCATCTCATGGCTTCATAAACGGCCGATATGCATAGGGCTTAACGGTACCCAGCACCAATCGTCACACTTGCCTAGTTATAAAGTAGCTTAACTATAGAGAAGCTATTTGAAAAAGCCAAGCGCGCAGACCTAATTGAAACCGACAAATTTCGAATCGACATGCACAAAGTTGCAATTTATTTGATGTAATGTTGAAGTGTTTGGTGTTTATAGTCATTATTGTGAATAATCATTGCATGTAAGGAGCTAATGTGTGACCAGTTGTTTCTTCTATTTGTTGTGTACGCAACTTGCAGTGGCCTGTGAGAACGTGCATGCGGTGCGCGAAATTGCGTGTGGCGCTCGAATTCACACTGCCCGATTATCTTTGATAGACGTGAAGATTGAAAGCCCCATGACTCAAAACGTAGGCGCTGCAAACTTTTAACGACGGTAACCCTCTATATTTTTTCGACGACATTGTCGACCCGCCGCTCCGCCCACGATTCACGAGCGTTGACCCTGGCTCACAACCGTTTCGTTTCAAACGGGAAAGTTCCGGCATGGTGTGGATACGACGACCAGCAGGTCATGCCGCTGCGTAACCGAATGCCAGTGGAATGGTGCCTTCTGCCGTCTCATCGGTCATGACGGGCACGGCAAGATAGAAAATAGATCGAATGCGCTCCAGCCCAATTCGTTGGATGAACCGATGGTCGGGCTTGGCCGATTTCCGAGCATGTCCCGTAACGTTGCCTCGATCTTTACCGACAGCGCGTGCAGGGCACGTCCTGGGGTTTTGTTCCAAAGGGTTTTTCGAACTCGGCGCTCAGTGCCTCGAATGCAAAGAGCGTATTGCAAGCTGCGCCTGTCGGTCACCCATACAAGCGTTGCCCTGAAGTCAACGACATGCGGGCATCGTGTGCATTGTGGGCATATCACTGTGCCGCTACACTCAACGCACCCTGAATCATGGTGTCGCATGATGCAATTTCTTGCGCTGTCGCGCTTGTGCACGGATCGTTATTCGGATGAGGATTTTGCACCGTTGCTCGAGGACGAGGCCCAGCGTGCCCGCACGCTGTACATCGAGGGTTCGGTACGCCAGATCTGGTACCGCGGCGACAAGCGCGGGGCCTGCTCAATTCTCGAAGCCGATTCTGAGCCGGCGGCCCGCGCGATGATCGAGTCGTTGCCGTTGGTCAAGGCCGTGATGCTCGAACTGGAGCATTGGGTGCCGCTACTGCCGTATCGCGGATTGGGTTCGCGCTGAGCATGAAGGACAGTCGAATGGATGGCCTGAAGCTCAAGTCGAACAGTTCGCGCACCGTGATGGGCGCGCACGAGCGCGTATCGGCGGCGGCCTCGCCGGTGCAAGGCACCACGATCCATACCGACGCGCAAGGACTGGTGGTGGGCGAAACGAGCGTATCGTCGGCTGGCTTCGAGGTTCCAGTCTATTTTGCGAAGCCCAGTTTGGGCAGCGGCTTGCACCCGGTGCTGCTGGTTGTGTCGGAAGTGTTCGGCGTGCATGCGCACATCGCACACGTATGCCGGCGCTTGGCTAAGCGGGGTTATCTGGCGCTCGCACCGGACCTGTTTGCGCGCTGTGGCGATGCGTCAGCGTACCAGACACTGCCTGAACTGATGCGCGAGGTGGTGTCCCGGACTGCTGATACACAGGTGATCGCGGACCTCGATGCAGCCGCAGCGCATGCCGGTGTGCTGGGCGGGGACGTCGGCCGGCTCGGCATCACGGGTTTTTGCTGGGGTGGCCGCATCACATGGCTCTACGCGGCGCATAACGCGGGCGTCAACGCGGGCGTGGCATGGTACGGTCGGCTCGACGGCGACGTGACGGAGTGCACGCCCGCCCATCCGGTCAGCGTAGCGTCCCGGCTGTGCGCGCCCGTGCTGGGCCTGTATGGCGGGCAGGACCCGATCGTGCCGGCGGCGCATCTGAGCGCGATGCGCGCCGGACTTGAGCAGGGTAGTCCCGCCGCCCGGTCATCGCGTATTGATGTCTATCCGCATGCCGGACATGCGTTTTTTGCCGACTATCGGGCGAGCTACCAGCCCGCCGACGCTGCGCATGCATGGGGCGAGTGCTTGCGTGGTTGCGCTCGCACCGCGTTGCGTGATGTGCTTGGGGAGCACAGTGGCTGTATGACATCGTGCAGGCCATCGTGACGTGGTTCTTTTGATCGCTTGGTATTGGCGCACGGATGACCGGACCACGAAGCAGCTCCAGATGCCGAACGGCAGTCAACCGAAGTCGCGGGTCGTGGCCCATGGCTATGCGGATGCTATTGCATAATGCGCATAGGCGCGGGCAGCGAACGTCACCGTCGGGGATGCGGCGGCAGCCGGCTGCACGCTCTTTGACTTGGCCGAGCTGCGTGATGAGTACAGCGCCGACGAGTATGCGAACTTGCTAATGTGTCAGTTCATCGACGACACCGCGTCGATTTTCAGGCTCGCGGATTTGCAGCGCTGCATGGTCGATTCATGGCAGGAGTGGGCGGACGACTTCAAACCGCTCGCGGCGCGCCCGTTCGGTGACCGCCCGGTGTGGGTGGGCTACGACCCGGCGCTGTCGGGGGATTCGGCCGGGTGCGTTGTCGTGGTGCCGCCGCTGGTGGCCGAGGGTTCCTTCCGCATACTGGAAAAGCACCAGTGGCGCGGCCTGGACTTCGGAGCCCAAGCGCGCAGCATCGAGCAAATCACGCAGCGTTACACCGTCACGTATATGGCGATCGATACGACCGGCATCGGGCAGGGCGTCTATCAGCTCGTGCGTCAGTTTTACCCGCGTGTGGTCGCGTTTAATGACTCGCCGGAAGTGAAGGGCCGGCTCGTGCTCAAAGGACTGTCGGTGGTTGGCCATGCCCGGTTGCAGTTCGATGCGGGTTGGACCGACATGGCGCAGTCGTTCATGGCCATTCGCAAGACGCTGACCGTCAGCGGCCGGCAGTTGACGTATGAGGCCAGCCGCAGCGAGCAAACCGGTCATGCGGATCTCGCCTGGGCGGCGCTGCATGCGATATCGAACGAGCCGCTCGAAGGCATGACGGCTCGTCATGCTGGATTTATGGGGATTTGCTCATGATGGGAAAAATCGAGCGGCAAAGGCAGGCTCGCAACACATCCGCTCGATGCCGTCCTGCTCGGGCGAGCGCCTTCACGTTTGGCGATTCCCGACGCTGGCTTTTGAGGCTTGCGATTCGTTTGCTTGCAGTCTTCAAGATCAAGATAGTGATCGATGGCTGCATGAAAATCTTGCTTCAGTTCAGCAACCGTCTCGCCGTGAAAACTGATCTTGTCGTCAACACCGAGCACGTGGCCGATGAAGATGTTGTCTCGCCCGTCAAAATCGACGCGAGCGAAATAGCCCTTGTAAGTCATTGCATTGGTCATGGTTTGATTCCCAATTCGATGAACCAGTCGCGCAAATTTTCCACCTGATACCGCTTTGCCTCTTTGCCCGGATGCGGACGATGCAGGTAGCGGCGTGTCCCGTTCAACTCGAAGGCAATGCGCGAGCCGGCGCCTCAGTATCGGTCTTGCCAAGCAACTCGCACAACGCATCGATCCCGTGACTGGTATTGGCGATGGCCTTGGATACCTCGCGTAGAGGGGGCAGTGGTCGGGTGAGCGGCATATCACACCTCCAACTGCAATTGCGTCATGTCCTGGCCAATTAGCGCCAAATTTGACATCGGCCAGACAGCTAGCCGATTTTTTGTCGCGTGGGGAATGCCGTTGAGGTGGACAATCTGGAAAAGATCTATTTCATCCCATTGCATCCAGCGCCGCGCCGAACCCTTGGGCTTTTTTGCGTTCCGGGGTCATAAAAACAGGGGCGGGGGATGTGGGTAAAACCCGAATCTAGTGCAACTTGGGATGATGCGCCACATCAAAACGTGCCGACAAATCGGCAAGGCGCTTGTCCAGTGTCCATAGTTGCGCGCCTGGCGTGATCAACGTTGAAGCGAGCAATGCCACGTCAACTAGCCCGCAGCCAAGCCCATGGAGCTTTTCGCGTTCGATGAACGTCATTACTTCTGTCAAGCTCGCTTGATTGGCGGGCTGCATCAACCCAATGTCGTTGAGTGTCTGGGTACGTGGAGCCGGGGGTGTCCCGCAAGCAAGCTCAATCAAGACCATAGGGTGAGTCAGTGCCAAGTCGGCTTGGATCAAGTCGACCAAAGCATTGTTGCGGATCCTGAAGTGGCTCACCCATACCGAAGTATCGACGAGTACGCTCATCTTTCGCCTGGCTCCGTACGGCGACGTGGCACGTCTTGCATATCTGTCATCGTACCGCCCAGCGCAGCTAAACGCTTGGCCGCTTGTACCCGCACGAAAGTCTTGATGGCTTCACGAAAGATGTCCGATTTATCCATGTTGGGATCGGCGATTTCCAGCGCTTTTTGGTAAAGAGCATCGTCAATGGTGACAGTGGTTCGCATGAAGACTTTCCCTCTAAAATTGATGAAATTTTTCATCAATTTTAGCATCTTTTCGATCGCAGCGCTCCCTCTACCCTACGTCGCCCCTCGCGGGGGCTTGACCGTATGCCGGTGACTGCGTCATTCAACCTTCGGCGCGCCCGGTGTCGGCCCGCAGTTGGTCGAGTGGGTATTCCGGCTCAACGTGACCGAGCATTCCGATTCATCGTGACCGGTAATTCCGGACGAACATGTGCTGCCGCACATCAATTGGCCCACGAGAGCGGTTTTCTGCCTGCGAAAAGGTGTGTTCAGCACCTTAAGTTAGTTTGTCATCGATTCGCCGTGGTTTTGCAAATCCCAAGTTGCTCAAAGCATTGATCTATACAGGGTTAGGGTGTGGGGGTAAATCTCTGTAGGGAGTGCTCGCAGCCGTCCTTGCTTGCCGAAGCCAGCGGCCCAAAAACTACACGCAGCAATGAACACGTGGCCGCTCGATATGAGACACTGTCTAATAACAGACTTATCACCCAATGAAAAAGGGCCTAGCATCGCTGCTAAACCCTTGATTTCCTTGGTAGGCCGTACTGGATTCGAACCAGTGACCAACGGATTAAAAGTCCGCTGCTCTACCAGCTGAGCTAACGACCCAAAGAGCCAAAAATTATATCGACAAAAAACCGATTGGTCAAGCGAGCGACTCACGGGGAGCCGCCCATCGGTACGCTCGCTATCGGATCTGCGACAACCGGCTTTGTGCCGCCTGCGCGGCATTCGATCCGCTGTATTGCGCAAGCACCTGTCCCAGTGTTCGCTTCGCGGCCGCCTTCTGCCCTTGCTCCAATTGGTTGTTTGCGATGGCGAGCAATGCTTCTGGCGCGCGCGGGTGCGTAGGGTACTTCGTCACGACGCCCTGCAACACCGTTGTCGATGCCTTGTAGTCACGCTGCGCGTACAACGCATTGCCGAGCCAGTATTGTGCTGTCGGCTGATATGGGCTATTCGGATACTTCGACACGAACGCCTTGAATCCCGACGTCGCGCCCTTGAAGTCACCGTTTTTGAACAGTTGCAACGCCGCGTTGAACGCGTCCGTTTCGCCTGGTTGTACCTCGCCTTGGACGCCATCGATCGTCTGTTGCTGAGGTTCGAACTTCTTCAGTCGCGCGTCTAGGTCAGTGTAGTAGTCACGCTGTTGCTTTTGCAGCGCGGCGACTTGATTGGCCAAGTCCTCGTTCTGTCCTCGTAACGTTGCCACCTGCTGGTGCAGCTGGTCGAGTCGGTTCGATTGATCGAATATCGTGCGCTGCGCCGCGCTCATCTGGTTTGACAACGAGTCGGCTTTCGCGCGCAGGTCCAGCACCGCTTGCCGTGCCTCGTTATCGTCGAACAGACCTGCGTGCGCAGGCGGCGCGGCGAGCGCGGCGCCTGTCGCAGCCACAGCTGCGGCGATGCGCAGCCTACTGAAACGGACATTCATGCGTGAGTCACCGCGGGTTATTGATAGACGAGATCGGCGCGGCGATTCTGTGCCCACGATGCTTCATCGTGGCCCGTCGCAGCCGGTTTTTCCTTGCCCAGGCTCACTGCTTCCATCTGACTGTCGTTCACCCCGAGCAGTGCCAACGCGCGACGCACCGACTCGGCACGCTTTTGGCCCAATGCCAAATTGTATTCGCTGGTACCGCGCTCGTCGGTGTTGCCTTGGATCAGCACGTGGCGTTGCGGATGGCCCTTCAGGTATTGTGCGTGGGCTTGCAGCAGCGGCTGATATTCATCGTTGACGGCGTAGCTGTCGAAATCGAAGTAGATGCTGCGTTTGGCGAGCGGGCTGTTCGGGTTGTTGAGTTCGTCAACATTAACTTGCTGCACGTCGGTCAGCTGCGGTTGCGTGCCCACGGCGCCCCCCTTGGCGTTGGCGCCTTCATCGAGTTTGACACCCGAGTGGCACGCCGCCAATGCGCCCACCATCAGCGCTGCAAAAACGATACGCAATTTGGACATCATTTGAAGCTCTCCTTGTGATTATTGCATGAAAGGGCCCCAGCACGGCTCACGCACGCCGCCGCCCGGGATCGACAACACCTGCCGTATGCTGCCGTCGGTCGAAACCGCGGCCAGCACCTGACGGCCTTTGACCTGGGTCGCGTAGAGCAGGTATTGGCCGTTCGCAGCGAAACTCGGTGATTCGTCGTGCGTCGTATCGGTGAGCGCCGTCGCGGACCCCGTCGATAGGTCTTGCAGATACAGCCTGAATGCGCCTGCGACGCGCGAAATATACGCAAGCGCTTTGCCGTCCGGCGAGACGCGTGCACTGGTGTTGTAGCCGCCGTTGAACGTCACGCGCTGCGCGGCGCTCGCCGATTCGCCCTGTACAGGCATTTTGTAGATTTGAGGCGGGCCGCCGCGGTCGCTGGTGAAGTAAATCGACTGGCCGTCCGGCGAGAAGGTCGGCTCGGTATCGATCGAGTGGCCGCGGGTGAGCCGGCGCAGGCCGGAGCCATCGGCGTTGACAATAAAGATCTGCGTATTACCCGTTAGCGACAGCGCTACTGCGAGCTTCGTGCCGTCCGGCGACCACGCCGGCGCACTGTTGTTGCCCTTCTGGGCGGAGACCATCACGCGTCGGCCGGTTGGCAAGTCGTGGATGTACACGATCGGCTTCTTTCTTTCGAACGATACGTAGGCGAGCTTCGTGCCGTCCGGAGACCACGTTGGAGAGATGATGGGCTCTGGGCTCGTCAGCGCGATATGCTCGTTCTGGCCGTCTGAGTCGGAGATCTTGAGTTGATAACGTTCGCCGTGACGCGTCACATACGACAGCCGCGTGGCGAACATCCCGCGCGCGCCAAGTAGCTTCTGATAGATGTAGTCGGCGACCTTGTGGGCGCTCATGCGCAGCCCGCTTTCCGGGCTCACGAGTGAGAGCCCGCCCAGGCTTTGCTGCTTGACCGTGTCGTACAGGCGGAATCGTACTTCATACTGGCCGTTCGCGAGCCGCGTAACGCTGCCGCCGACGAACGCGTTTGCTCCGTTGGCCTTCCAACCGCCGAGATCAACGGAGTCGGATTCGGACACTGGCGTGCTACCCGCGTCGATGCGACTGAACTTGCCGCTGCGGGCCAAGTCGGCCCGCACGATCGCCGCGACCTGCTGCGGCGAACTGGCCTCGTTTGCAAAGTTTGCCACCGCAATCGGGAACTGGGTCGAACCGACACCTGTGACGAGCACCGTCAGGTCGGCGCGCGCCGACGCGCCGGCGGTGACAAGCAATGACGCAAATAGCGTTTTCAGCCCCAGTTTTTTGATCAAACTCATGGCTTTTTCCTACGTTTCCCTGATTACGTTGTTGACGATTCCGCAACCCGAAGCAGACCATGAAACGGGGCGATCGTTCCCTTGGCGCACTCGCATCGCGACGCTTTGCGAGCGTGCAGGTCGATGCGCTGCGCTCAGCAAGCGATCATCCGCCGGCAGGCCGCATCCGGATATTGAAGCTTGCCGGTGCCTTGCCATGGGTGTCCAGCGGCATCGGATCGGAGCGCTGGACCGCGCGCAGCGCCGCGTCGTCCCACTGCGCGTTACCGCTGCTGCGCGCAATGCGCGCGTCGAGCAGCGCACCGTCGGGTGCGCAGCGTACGGCAATCAGCGCGTCCAGCCCTTCAGTGGGCCCGGACCAGATGACATTGGGCCGCACACGGCGCTGCACCTTGTCCGCGTAGCCAGCCGACGTTGCGGTTCCGCCGCTTCCCGTGCCTGTGCCGCTTTGGGCCAGTCCGTTACCCCCGGGCGCATCGCCGGCCAAGCCCTGCAGCTGCGCCAGTCGTGCCCGACGCGCCTGGTCGAGCTTCTGGCGCGCGGCCTGCTCGGCCGCCTGCTTGGCCTTGGCCGCTTGTTGCTCCTGTTGTTTTTTCGCCTGGGCAAGCTTTTCCTGCTGCTCTTTCAACTGCTGTGCCTTCAACGCTTCCTGCTTTTTCAGCGCTTCCTGCTGCTTCAGTGCCCCCTGCCGTTGCTGCGCCGCGAGCTGCTGCTCGCGTAATTTTTCCGCCTGCTGCTGCTTCAGTTTCTCGGCCGCTGCTTTTTGCGCGGCAAGTTGCTGGCGGTGCGCGTCGACTTGTTGTTCGGCTTGCCTGCGCACGCGCTCCTGTTCGGCCAGGTGCGCCTGGCGCTGCGCCTCTTGTTGCTTGCGCCGCTTCTCCTGTTGCAACGCGATGTCCGCCTCCTCGCGCTGTGCTGGCGGTGGCGCGAGCTGCGCTGGCGGCGCAGCGGCAGGGGGGGGCGGGGCCGACGGGCTCGGCACTTCCGTCCAGATTTCTGCTTCAGCGCCGGCAGGAGGGCTGTTTTGCCATTGCATCCCGTGGTACAGAAAGAGCGCGAGCAGCACGTGCATCAACGCGGCGAGCGCGAGTGCGCGCAGCGTGCCGCGCTCCCGCGGCGGTTCAAACGGATATCCTGCGTTCGGCTTCATTTCGGCTTGACGAGCAGCCCGACGCGCTTCACGCCGTTTGCTTTCAGCTCCGACATGATGTTCATCACCATTTCGTATTTGACCGACTTGTCCGCGCCGATCACGACCGGCTGGTCGGGGTGAGCTTGCGCTCGATCGGCGACAAAGTGGTCCAGGTCTGCCAGCGTCATTGGCCATTCCTGCGTGGCGCCCGACGCGTCGTCTTTGTATTGAACACTCATGGTGCCGTCAGGCTTGAGATTGACGATGACGGGCGGCGTCTGTTCCTGTGGAGCCGCATGGCCGACCGTGGGCAGGTTGATGATCGACGGCGCGACAAGCGGAGCGGTCACCATGAAAATGACGAGCAGCACGAGCATCACGTCGATGTACGGAACGACGTTGATGTCGGACATTGCGCGGCGCGAACGGCCGCCGCGCAGACTGGAGCGGATCGGAGTGCCGGCCATCGGGTTCTCCGTCAGTGAGCCTGCCGTTGCAGGATGTTCGAAAATTCTTCGATAAAGGTCTCGAAGCGGATCGACAGGCGGTCGATGTCGTGTGCGTAGCGATTATAGGCGACCACCGCCGGGATGGCCGCGAACAGGCCGATGGCGGTGGCGACCAACGCCTCCGCGATGCCGGGCGCGACGCTAGCCAGCGTCGCTTGCTGCACGTTTGCAAGCCCGCGAAACGCGTTCATGATGCCCCAGACAGTGCCGAACAGGCCGATGTACGGGCTCACCGAGCCGACCGACGCAAGAAACGCTAGATTGGCCTCGAGCGCGTCCATTTCGCGCTGGAACGCGGCGCGCATCGCGCGACGCGCACCATCCAGTATCGCGCCGGGGTCGGCGACGCGTTTTTCCTTGGCTTTCAGGAACTCACGCATGCCTGACTCGAAGATCCGCTCGAGGGCGCCAATCGTATGACGATTGTTCGCCGCGCCCTGGTAAAGCATCTGCAGGTCGCCACCCGACCAGAAATTGCGCTCGAACAATTCAGTCTGCGCGCGGGCGCGACGGATCGAGAACCATTTACGGAAGATGAAAGTCCAGGACATCAGCGACAGCAACAGCAACAATGCCATGACGGCTTGCGCTAGCAGGCTTGCGTTCAATACGAGCGAAATGATCGAAAGGTCTTGTGCGTTATTCATGGTGATTCACTGGGTGGCCCGGATCGGCTCACGTTCTGTGCAATGTCAACGTATGTCAGCGTGCGAGCGTTGACAGCCCCGCGTCGCGCGGGCGGCTCAACAGCGCTTGGCGTACATTGTCAGGCAGTGGCACGGGCCGGATTGTCGCGCGCTGGACGCAGGCCACGCGGATTGTGCCGGTGCAGAGCACTTTGCCGTCGCAACTTGCCTGTTGGTAAAAATCAACCGAGGCGGGGCCGAGCCGCTCGATGCGACTGTCGATGATGAGCACGTCGTCCAGGCGCGCCGGGGCGCGGTAGTCGACGGCGGTGCTGCGCACGACGAACATGACCTGCTGGGCGTCGGCCAGCCGCTGCTGGTCGATGCCGCATGCACGCAGCCACTCGGTGCGGGCCCGCTCGAAGAACTTGAGGTAATTGGCGTAGAAGACAATGCCGCCGGCGTCGGTGTCCTCGAAATATACGCGTACCGGCCACGTAAAGCCGGGCTGGGCTGCCGGTTCAGGCGAGATCATGTTCATCCGCGGGATTCTACCGGAACGCGTGTGACAGTCTCGAATGATGAACGGTGTCGCGCTGCGTATAAGCAGCCGCGACATCGCAATGACGGAAAAAAGAACGGGCGTTTTTAAATGTCACGCTCAGTTGCCTATTCAGCACCCTTCCAATACACTAACGCGCCTAACCCTGCGTAACTGGCGATAGCGACTTTGAAGTCGGAGGTGGAATGACCACCGTGAAGCGCGGGGTGCAGTCTTGCCGTTCGCCTGGGCAGCCGTGATCCGGTCGCAGTCGTTGCGTCACCCGGGCTGTCCTGTCCTTGCGTCATCGGAAGTCTCCTTCCGCTAAGCCGTTCCAGGACCGTATCCCTGCCGTAGGCGCGACAGTGCACCGATTCGGTTAACCGTTTGAACATTAAAGGGAACTGACGCATGTTTGACAAAGCCGAGCAAACCATTGCGAACGTCGATCCGCAAGTCTGGCAGGCGATTCAGAACGAGAACCGCCGGCAAGAAGACCATATCGAGCTGATCGCGTCGGAAAACTATACGAGCCCGGCGGTGATGGCAGCCCAGGGCTCCCAACTGACCAACAAGTACGCCGAAGGGTATCCCGGCAAGCGGTACTACGGCGGCTGCGAATATGTCGATGTGGTCGAGCAGTTAGCGATCGAACGGGTCAAGCAGCTGTTTGGCGCGGAGGCGGCGAACGTACAACCCAATTCGGGTTCGCAGGCCAATCAAGGGGTGTTCTTCGCGGTTCTCAAGCCGGGCGATACGATCATGGGTATGAGCCTCGCGCACGGTGGCCACCTGACGCACGGCTCGCCGGTCAACCTGTCCGGCAAGTGGTTCAATGTCGTCAGCTACGGGCTGAACGAGAACGAGGACATCGATTACGACGCCGCCGAGCAACTCGCGCAGCAGCACAAGCCGAAGCTGCTGGTCGCGGGCGCATCGGCGTTCTCGCTGCGCATTGATTTCGAGCGCCTGGCACGGATCGCGAAGTCGGTCGGCGCCTATTTCATGGTAGACATGGCGCATTATGCGGGACTGATTGCTGCCGGCGTCTATCCGAACCCGGTACCGTATGCTGACTTCGTGACGACGACCACGCACAAGAGCTTGCGCGGTCCGCGTGGCGGCGTGATCCTAATGAAGGCCGAGCACGAGAAGGCGGTCAATTCAGCGATTTTCCCGGGCATCCAGGGTGGTCCGTTGATGCACGTGATTGCGGCGAAGGCCATCGCGTTTAAGGAAGCGCTGGCGCCGGCGTTCAAGACCTACCAGCAGCAGGTCGTGGACAATGCGCGCGTGCTCGCCGAAACGCTGGTCAAGCGTGGCTTGCGGATCGTATCCGGCCGCACCGAGAGCCATGTGATGCTGGTCGACCTGCGTGCGAAGCAGATTACGGGCAAGGCCGCGGAGGCTGCATTGGGCGCCGCGCATATCACCGTGAACAAGAATGCGATCCCGAATGATCCGGAAAAGCCATTCGTGACCAGCGGCATCCGTCTCGGCTCGCCGGCGATGACCACGCGTGGTTTCGGCCCCGAGCAGGCCGAGCAGGTCGGCAACCTGATTGCCGATGTGCTGGATAATCCAGACGACGCGGCAACCATTGAGCGGGTGCGCGGCCAGGTCGCCGAACTCACGCGCCGGTTTCCGGTGTACAAGTAAGCTGCGGGACGAATCGTCATGCGCTGCCCGTTTTGTCGGCACGAAGACACCCAAGTGGTGGATTCGCGCGTGTCGGAGGACGGCGCAGCGATCCGCCGCCGTCGTCGCTGCCCGGCTTGCGACAAGCGCTTCACGACATACGAGCGGGTCGAACTCGCGCTGCCGACGGTTGTCAAGAAAGATGGCACGCGAGTCGAATTCGACCGCCGCAAGATTCTGTCCAGCATGCAACTTGCGTTGCGCAAGCGGCCTGTGGCCGCCGACGCGATCGACGAGGCGGTGGCGCGTGTCGAGTACCAGTTGCTGGCATCGGGCGAACGCGAGGTGCGCAGCGAACGGCTTGGCGAGCTGGTGATGGACGAATTGCGCAAGCTCGACAAGATCGCCTACGTGCGTTTCGCGTCGGTGTATAAGCGTTTTGAGGACGTGTCCGAGTTCAAGAATTTGATCGATGAATTTGGTCGATCCGCAGCCGGCGCGTCCGGCCCCACGTCGCGCAAGCGGCAGTCATAGGCGCCTCTGACGGCGTCATCGCGTTTCTCATCTTATATCGCTGTCCACCATTGCGCCGCATCGCGTGTATTTCGACGCGCGCGGTTAAAGATCCGCGACGCGAAGCGAGCGCAAGCGCGTGGTCCGGCGCCACCGGCCATTCGGTCAATTGTTGCGCGCTGCGCGCCGTCCTACAGTGTTCGTCAATTGCAACGCATCGGGCGTTGCGTGTCGCGGGCATTTAGGAGGCATGACGGTGGAACGATATCGAGCCGCGCCGCGGCGCGGATTCATGCTGACCGAGACGGGTACGGTCATGGCGATTTCATTGGCATTGGCGGCATGGGCGATTCCGTCGCTCGACGAATGGCGTTCGCGTGAGCAGATTCGGGCGGCAGCGCGTGCACTGGCGCGCACGTTGTCGTTGGCACGCAGCGAGGCTGTGGCGCGGCAGGCGCCGGTGACGGTCTGCCGCTCGGATGGCGCGGGCCGGTGCATCTTACCTGGCCGAGCGTGCGCCACGGGCGCGCTGGACTGGTCCTGCGGCTGGCTGGTGCAGACCCGGCAGCCTGGCGTCAGCGCGCGGCCAGTCCTGCTCCACGTACAACCGGCTGTGAGCGATGTGACGATCACCGGCAGTACGACGGAAATGAGATTTCTGCCGCCCGCCGGCTTATCCGCTGGCAGCTTTCGCGGCTTTGCGGTGCGCGCAGCGCACGCGTCACCGCGTATTGCGGCGTTGCATGTTCGTCTTGCGGCCGGTGGCCGTGCGTTGATCCGTGCCGATGCGTATCGCAGATGAGTTTCTCGCGCGGCTTATCGAGCCGGCTGCGGGGGACCGGCGCGGTCCCGTCCACGGTCCGGGTGCCATCGCGTGCGTTACGTGTGCCACGGCCGGGCGTGGTCGGCGCCACGATGATCGAGGCCGCGGTCGCCACTGCATTGGCCGCGGTGGCCATCGTTGGCGCGGGCGCGGCGTGGCAGGCGATAGTGCGTTCGGATCAAGCTTTGTCGAATCGTATGCGAGCGGCGTTGATCGCGGACGCCGCGCTCGAGTTGATGCGTGCCGGGCACCCGCAATCTGTGGCGCTCGCGTTCGCGAGTCGGGATGCGTCACGCCAACTGCTCAACGGTACCGTGATGGTGGAACGCGATCCGGACGGTGCCCACGTGCTGATACTCGAATGGTCGGAACCGGCCGCCGACACGTCGCAGCGGGCGGCGGCGTGTCGCGGGATGACCGTGCCGCCCGACGGATATGTGCGCCGCTGCCTATCGCTGGGCTTCCTCGAATGATCAGCGTGTCACGCAGGCGTGCTGGGGGGCATACGCTGATGGAATTGCTCCTTTCATCGACCATTGGCTTGATGCTCATGCTTTTGCTGGCCGGGTCGTACGGTGCGCTCAGCGGGACGGCCAGTCATGTCGACGAGACTCGCCGAGCCGCGGCCGCCGGCCAACAGGCGCTGGAGATCATTGTGGCGCATGCAAGACTTGCCGGAATGCCGCAGGTTTTTCCACGGACATCGCGCGCCTCAACGGCCTCAACGGCGACGTGGGCGGTCGAAGCCTCCGATGCGCTCGCCGCGGATGAGACGACACGCGGCCCGCCGATCTTCGGTTGTGAGCGCGGTATACCCGAACGCGAGCAAGCTGGGCGGTGCCGCGCGGTCATGCACGACTCGGATGGCGTGGTTTTTCGGTATGCGGCTGACCCGGTGGCGACCTGGCCATCAAAAGACAACTGGCCCACCGATTGCCTAGGCCAGAACGTGACGGGCGACACGATTGCGGTGCGTTTCTACGTTCAGACGCGTACGCCCGACCAACCGGAGCTTTATTGCCGGGGCAATGGCCACGACGTGACGGCACAGCCGTTAGTCGATGGGATCGAGCAGTTGCGGTTGTCCTATTGGCTCGCCGGCGCTCACGCCGCGGTTCGCGCGTCGTCATTATCCGAGCCGGATTGGCGTCGTATCGTAGCCATCGATGTCTGCGTCGTGTCGCGCGGACCGGTGACGACGCGTCCGACGGCCTACCTGGACTGCGACGGTAATCGGGTGATGCCGGCCGATCGACGGGTCCGTACCGCATGGATGCGCCGCGTGGCGATTCGCAACGCCGTTGCGGGCGGCACGTGATGACGCGCGCGTTGCTCAGACAGCGTGGCAGTGTGCTGCCGCTCGTGTTGATATTTGCTTTCGCGTTGACTGCGCTACTCGGCTCATCGTTGGATGCGGTGCGCTCGACGGCGCGCATGGAGCGTGGACTCGTCGCGCATATCGAAGCATTTCATGCAGCGGATTCGGCGCTGCGATGGTGCGAACGTTACGTGACGCATGCGTTCGACATCGGTGCACCGGTCCATGGTGTCACACCGAGCCCACAGGCCATGCCAGCATGGCATCAGCGCGCGCTATTCGACGGGGAGGCCGGTAGCGCGATACAGCCGGTGCGTCGCTGGCGTGCCGGCGGGCGGGCGCCGCAGTGCCTGATCGAGGTGGTGAATGTCTCAGAGGCTGGCGCGACCGCTTATCTGCTGACCGCGCGCGGCTTCGCGGTCGATGAGGAGAGCGAGATATGGTTGCAGGCGATCATGTGGGTTGGCGACGCGCAGCGGACGGTGCGTACCGGATGGCGGTTCGTGGCCCGCAGGCCGTTTTGAGCACGGTACGGTGCCGGGGCATGACGCTGGTCGAACTGGCGATGGTATTGGCGCTCGTTGCTATCCTCGCAACATATGCGTTGCCAACGTATCGTGAGCAAATGCGCCGCAGTATGCGGGTAGCCGCCGTCAGCGCCGTTTATCGCGCTGCTCACTATGTCGAGATCCAACTCGTACAGCGTACGCAGGCGCTCGGTGGGACTGGCATCGTCACGGATTCCATTGTACTTCCGACAGAGTTCGGGCGCGTACCGCCGGGTGCGCGCGCCGCCTATGCGCTACGGGTTACCGGTGCGACGCGGGTCAATGGCGGGTACTCCGTGGTGGCCGAGCCGCTGCACGACGGGCCGATGGCCGACGATCACCTGTGCGGTGCGTTCAAGCTCGACGCCACGGGACAGCGAAGCAATTCCGGCGCAGCTGGGGCTGCGGGCGGATCCGCTAGTCCGTCGGACCCGGCGCGTATTCTCCCGCGATGGCACGAGCAGACGTATTGCTGGACTCGATGATGCGCGCGCCGCACCGGCGCGTGCCGTCGAACTGCTCGTATAGCTGCGCGTTTGGAGAGAAGCAGAATTCGAATCCACCAGTGTCGGTAACACATCAAACAAGCGGGGTTCAGCCAGCAACCCGTGCGGCGAGTACGCACTTGCGCACCTCTCGATTTGCGCAAGTCCTCCAAGTCCTTTTTGGCGTCTTCAAGATTTGCAAGCGTGTTGAGTCGTTTGTATATCGCCCAGTTGACTCATATGGCTGGCTTGCGCATATTAAGCAATTCTAGCTCATGACGTTGCTTAAATACGGTTTTGAAGCATCATTGGGGCGGTGAGCGCTTGCCTGGCTGCTGCCAGTTTTGCCAGCACAGCAGCACGTGCACCCAGCGGCAGCCGTAGTGCACGTGTGTTCGCATCCTTTCTTAATGCGCATTATAATTATATTCAAATCACGTGCGATCGATGGCTAGCGGAACGCGCAACGCGACAGACTCAATGTTTTGCGCGCTCGCTGCTGAGGAGGGTTCCGCCGTATTCTCATCGTTTTCTGTCTCAACTTCTTCCTCATCAAGTGCCACGCCTTTTTCCATCGAGCTAGAGTCTTGCCGTAAAAACAGATCTTTGCTAGAGCTTTCTTTGGCCGTTGGCGCCCAATTTTTATCCATCCATTTTTCCACACACTGCGTCAAGCTCATCTGTGAATTCTGGTGCCCCTTTGACGCTAATTGCATCGCATGAAAAAAATTAATTGGGTTAGATTTAGCCGCTGCAGTCAACGAAGTAGAGGGTGCTGGTGCCGTATCGCTGGGCGCCTTATTGGTCGCCTTCTCGCGCAGCACTTCCCCAATCACCTTTTTTGCCGCGCTGCCACTTGTCTTACCCGATGCTTTGCGCGCCTTTTCGGAAAGATCCGCACCCGCTGCGGCTGCTCCACCTACTTTAAGAACAATAGAGGCAGCTTGGGCGGCGGGATGGGGAACCATGCCGAGGGCCGTTGCCACAGCGGTTGTCGCCGTTAAACCGGCTGCGGCTGCAGCCGCATCATGCGTAGCACGACCTTTAATCGCTTCTGCGACTTGCTGGATACCTTCTGGTGTTGTGGTGACGCTTGCGAGTGCCGCACTGGCGGCGCCCCGCGCTGTCTTGTACGCGCCTTGAGCCGTATCTGCTATCACAGCGCCAGTAATTTGAGTCGCCTCTTGCGGTGTAATCGAGGCATTTCCGCGCGTAATGTTGAAGGCGCCTTGCACCGTCCTAGCATCATCGGCTAGATCCTGGAATGCTGTTTGCGCATTCTGCACTGACTGAGAGGGTTGCGTGATCAAAGTCCGACATTTGTCCACCAAACCCACACGCTTGTCATATTGATGAGTAATACCTTCGATGATAGGATTTGCCCCTTCTGTTGGCGCGATGCGTCGGCTTATATCACCAAGGCGTTGGTTACCAGTTTGCAAGATAGAATTAGGGGCTTTCGGTGAATTTGTCGTTTGAACTGTCTCTGTTTCGTTAGCATTGTTGTCCCTTTTGGATAGACGGTCGATGATCACGCCTCCCACGAAACCGCCGCCAATTTTAGCTGCTTTAGTTGCTACTGTCCTGAGCATTCTACCTCCTATTTAAAAGCTGCATATAGGTCAAGCATGCCGGCCTAAAGCCCGCCCAAATAGATTGCCAATTCTGTTGCACGGCCTGGGTAATTCATGGCCATCGCCAACTGATACCGCTTTAGCCGCGTGATGCGCCATAGCGGCAAATCTTCATCTAGATCGCTATGCAACTCGTTTGCGGCATTAGCAGCGCGCCGCGACACCGTGGCCTATCGTCGCTCATCGACCGGCTCCATAACGCCGACCCTACGCTGGCGTCTGGCCGCCAATCTTCGGCTAGCATCGCATCATGTAATGCAATTGTTACGCTGGCAAGTTTCTATACAAGCGTCACATTACTATAGAACAGGGAGCGGCGTTCACCCAAGGTTTTATTGGTCGCTTCAGGCGCCAACATGGAAGCAGCACAGGCAAAGGTTGTGCTCCACCACGTTTGCGAGCGTGCGCTGCAATAGGTGATCAAGGCACGATGAAGTAAAAAACCTGAAGTTGCCGAGATTCGGGGCGTTTGGATTGGCCTCCCCCATACCGGCGCAGACCGCATGAGAAGTTAATTCTTCGGATCAGTTTTAGTTAAGTTATACAAAGCCTTGCTCCGATAAAGCCATTATTACGTAGAGTGGCTCAATGCGCTCTTAGACGACGACTTTTGTGGCAGTCGCAGCTCAAAGGTTGAATTTTCAGAGCGGTTTCCATTGCGTTTTTTCGCGCACTGTCAAGTACGAATTTAATTAAATAGCGTGGCATAATGCAGTAAATAATAACCAAGCCGTGCCGCCATTTGTTTCGCTAAGCGCGCGGCCTGACTGAATCAAGATGGCCGAATGAGACGACGCAAATAGTCTGCACGCCAGCGCGTAGCCGTGCTTAACGCGTGGCGTGTGGGGCGCCCCTTTTGGGGTTGTGCGAGGCGTACGGCATCAGTCGCGTGATGTTATATTTATGGAAGCACACCTATACTGGCATGTTGGCCGACGCGATTAAGCAACGGGATACGCTTGAAATGACGGTGGCGCAAAAGCATGCGCTGGACGCGCACGCAACGCCTAAGCGACATCACCCGCGCGACGCGGGTCAATGGCGGTTACTCCGTGGTGGCCGAGCTGCTGCACGATGGCCGGATGGCCGACGATTACCTGTACGGTGGATTCAGGCTCGACGCCACGGGAGAGCGAAGCAATTCCGGCGCAGCCGGGGCCGCGAGCGGCTCCGCCAGTCCGCTGGACCCAGCGCGTATTCTCCCTCGGTGGTAAGAGCATGCGCTTTGCTGGACTCGATGAGGTGCATACTGCGCCGGCGCAGGGCGTCGCTACGACGTTCCAGCGCGTCAACGAGCGACAGTCGCGCGTGGTGCGAACGCCCTAAGTGCTCCTGTGGGCGTCGCGCGGGCGTGTGGCCGGGCTGATGTCCTTCGCTACGGCGGCCGCCGTGCGGCGTTGCGGACGTACCTCCTTCCATAGCTTGTAGCCCTGCCACGCGGCGGCACCCACCACGGTCCATTTCAGCAACGGTTTGGCGTTGCGTATCACCACGCGACGCACGGGGCCGGCGAACGCGGCCGACGCGATTGAAGCGAGTACCGGATGCTGGTCCAGCAATGCACCGATGGCCGGAAGCCGGCGCAATGAGCGGAACCGACCGATGCCGGGCATCAGCCACCTGATCCAACTGAGTTTTGAGACGCCTTGGCGCAGTGCCTGACCGGCGTCGGCGATGTCCAGCCGGTCGAGATCGGCGCGAGCCAGCAACAGCTCCTTGCGGATTGCCCGCACCTTGGGGTCACCCGACCCGCGCACCGAAGCCGGCTGGGCGAGACGGCCGTTGGAATAGGAATGGTTCATGGCGATGGTTTGTGGAAAATGGCGCGGTCCTTGTCGAATTCGGCTAGCGTTTCCTCGAAGATCAAAGGCGCGCGACGCACGCCCGAACGCGCCTTCTGTACGCAGGCGAAGGCCGCGATAACGTACAGTACGGTCAGTATAGCCAACGCCTGCCATCGATACGTTTCCCAGAACGCCGCAGCGATTAGGACGGTCAGGGTGATCAGCCCCATTGTCGCGAACATCATGGCTGCGAGACCAGCGAATAATACGCCGAGCAGTCGCTCCTTTTCTTCCGCGAGTTCGATACCGATCAACTCCAGGCGCGTTTGAAGCAGGGAAAAGACCGATCCGACCAGGCGTCGCAGCGGGCCGTGAATCGGCGGTGGCGGTTGAGTGTCGTTGCTCATCAGCAGATCGCGCAGGGCGCGGCAGGCGGAACGTTCAATCAGCCACCGCGTCGCGCACACGCGGGACGCGGTAACACCAAGCGCTGGTAGGCATGACGCAAACGCGTCGTCGCACCAGGCACTACTTGCGGTTGATCAGTAGTCCGATCAACATGCCGACACCGGCGGCGATGCCGATGGACGTCCATGGATGGTCGTGGACATAATCATCCGTGGCACGCGCTGCCTTCTTGCCTTTTTCGACGACCACAACCTGGACATCGGTTGCCTTTTCCTTGGCTTGCTTCAGACGCGTAAGCGCCTTTTCGCGCAATTCGGTCGCACGTTCGCCGGTCGTGCTCGCTGCTTGCTTGAGCAGGTCTTCGGCGTCCGACAGGACAGTTTTGATATCCGACATTAAATTCTCCTTGTTAACTTCCGTCATGACTGCTCCCGTGACAAACTTGCCGTGACCAATATCGTAACGGAACTGTGCAGCAATGGCGAGCACATTGGCCGACTCTGTCCGGCCGGGAAGGACCTACCTGCCCTGTAAACGCTGCCCGGGCTATCAATGTCAGACAAGGAACGCGTTTCTGCCGCATCAGAGCGCGCGCACGACCACCTGGTTCCGTCGAATTCCATTGCCCATCAGACGCTGAGCGATTACCGGCATGCACCCTACACAAATGCGACGTCAAGCGTACCGTCGCGCCGTTGAAATACCCGCGTAGCTGCCCTTTAGAGCAGAGCAGAATTCGGACCCGCCCGTGTCGATAACGAATCAAACGAGGGACTTCGATCGACGTCTGCGCCGCAGGCGCTCGCTTGCGCACATGGCGGTGATGCCGTTAGCTGCGCCGCGTGGTGCGATGTCGCGGATTCCTCGCGCGCGCGTGATGACGGTGCAGCGCGTCGCGACCGATTGGATGTTGGACTGACAATCACAACCGCCTGAATATGGCCTTGGGCCGGCGCGCTCCCAACACCTCCCTGCCGCTGAACTGCGCATCTACGTGAGGCTGAGGCCAACCCAAAAAACTGGGCCATTCAAAAGTAGGAAGATCCGGCATGATGCAACCTTGATAAGCAGAAGGTCATGTCGTGCAGAAGAGCCGATACACTGAAGAACAGATTGCATGTGCGTTGAAACAGGCAGAGTTGGGCACGCCGGTAGCTGAGTGTGCCGCAAGATGGGCATCAGCGATGCAACGTTCTATAACTGGCGCCAGAAGTAGGGGGCCTGGGCCCGTCGGAGCTGCGTCGCCTGAAGCAACTCGAAGAAGAAAACGCGAAGCTCAAGCGGCTGGTGGCGGACCTGTCGTTGGACAAAGCCATGTTGCAGGATGGGCTATCAAAAAAGCTTTGAAGCCTTCCCGGCTGCGTGAACTCACGACGGATTGGATGCAACGCTTCGGCGCAAGCCAGCGCCAAGCCTGCAAAGTACTGAAGCTGTCGCGTTCGGTGTACAGCTATCAGTCACTCTCGCTATAATAATGTCTATGGTCATATGACTATAGGAGAATCAATGGAATTCAAGCAAGTTTCCAAGTCCGAATTCAAGGCGAAGGCGCTTGAATTTTTCCGCCAAGTCGAAGCGTCTGGCGAGCGTGTCGTCGTGACCGATCACGGCAAACCGGCGTTGGAGGTCCGACCGTACCGCAATCATGAGCGCAATCCCCTCGACGTTTTGCGCGGCTCCGTTGTCCGTTACGACGACCCGACCGAACCCGTTGACGTTGAGTGGGAGGCGGCCCAGTGATCGTCGTCGATACGCACGCGCTGGTCTGGTGGGCAAGCGGTGACGACGCTCTGAGTAACAAAGCCAAAGCGGCCATAGAGCGGGAGCTGGACGGTGGGCAGATTATTGTGTCTGCGATCTCCGCTTGGGAAATTGCGATGCTCGTTGAGCGCGAAAAGCTGGTTCTGTCGATGGACGTCGCAAGCTGGCTCACGACCGTCTGCGCGATCGACGCCGTTCGTTTTGTGCCTGTAGATGTTGAGATTGGCCTGAAGTCGATAGCTCTGCCCGGTGAGTTTCATCAGGACCCGGCCGATCGCATGATCGTAGCGACCGCGCGAAAGCTGGCTGTACCGTTGGTGACTCGGGATGAGAAGATTCGCGTCTACAAGCACGTCAAGACCATTTGGTAATAGGAGAGGGTTCAGCACCGTTCGATAACGCCGGTTGAATTGAGTCAAGCGCTTGAAGCCGCCGCGTTGCTGTGCAACCCGAACGTTAGAGCCGCGTTCAAGTCTTGACGTCGGAAGGGGCGAGGCCTACGGTATTCGTGTCGTGTCTGGGTACGGACTTCGACAACGCCACAAATCATAAAATTTTGCGTGCAGGCGTGGTCGGTTAAAAATCGTGATGAGAGAAAGTGTTGGATTCGTCTTTACAGCCTATGCTGGGCGCTGTTGACGCCGACAAGGCGAAGCTTGATGCGGCGCCGTCCACTGCCGCCGCATACGGTCGCATCACTGCGCGAAAAGCTGATGCTGGAACGGACTTACCACTCGAACGCAATCGAAGGCAACACGCTAACATTGCGCGAGACGAAGGTGGTACTGGAAGGCATTACGGTGGGGAGCAAGTCGCTGCGCGAGCACTTCGAGGCCACGAATCATCGCGACGCTATTCTCTACGTCGAGGAGATCGTCGCGAAGAACGAGGCGCTGTCCGAATGGCAGATTCGCAACATTCACAGCCTAGTGCTGAAAGGGATCGATGACAAAGAGGCCGGCCAGTATCGCCATGAGAACGGAGTGATCGCGGGCGCTAGCATGACGCCGCCTGACTTCCTGCATCTGCCGGCCGAAATGGCTGCGCTCATTGACTGGCACGCGCAATCGCAGGCGGTGCATCCTGTCACGCGTGCGGCCGAGCTGCATACACGGTTTGTAAAGATCCGCCCGTTTGTGGACGGTAACGGCAGAACGGGCCGACTGCTGCTCAACTTCGAATTGATGAAGTTTGGCTATCCACCTGCCGTTATCTGTAAAGAGGATCGCCTTGCTTACTACGACTCATTGGATGAGGCGTGCGTGACAGGCGATTACAGTGGCATGACATAGTTGGTCGCTGCGTCGGTTCAGCGTGCTCTCGACGCATACCTCGACGTGCTCGGTCTGCGCGAGAATCACCGGCCCGACGATGAACCGCCGTCACCCGGGTTTCGGATATAAAGGAAACCATCGAATCGGAAAATGCGCGCTACGCACACCGCGAGTTCAATCGCCTAATCCGTTTGTCCATCAAATCCATGCCTGCTTTCCGCAGTGAATAGTTTCAAGCGCTTTTTGATTGATGCTCCAGGATCTCCCGCACAAACTTCAACGTCATGTCGGGCATGCTCCGATACTCGCCGGAATCAGGCGAAAGCAGCCAGTTATCCAATGTGCGCTTCTTCGTGCCGATCCGCTGCGCGAACTGCTCGCGCGTCATGCCCAGCTCACTCATCGCGTGACGCAGAAACGCTTGCTGCGTTTGAGGCGGCATTCCCTTCTTCACGCTGTGATCCCCGACTTGTGCCCGTTCACTTCGTCATACATCGCGTCGGGCGCAATATCGACGCCGTTCGGCCAGACCACCACGCCATCGCGAATCGTTGCCTGCGCAAAATATGACTCATCGGCCAGCGGGGCGAACACACCGCTGAAATTGTCCTTCGATATGTCGACCACGCCTCGCAGACCGTCCGCAAACGAAACTTCGAGTCATTGAACGCAATCTCGGGCCTGAGCGTCGAATCGACGCGCACGGAGCCATCTGCTGCCCGATAGTCGGAAACAGTCAATTCTCCTACCTGCCGATACGGCGGCCCGTCGTGGGAATGCTGTTTGCGCTTTTTAAAGCGTTTGCTTCGGGAGGGATCATGGAACCTCGTCAGGATCAAAATCTCAAGTGCCCCGGTAATCCCGATCGGTGGGTCCATTCCGCCTGCCTACTTTGTTCTAATGGGTGCGGTTTGGAAATCGCTGTCAAAGACGAGCGCATCGTGGGCGTTCGCGGGAAGCTAGACCATCCGGTGAATTTTGGGCATCTTGGCCCTAAAGGCAAAAATGCCTGGGTGGCGAACGAAAGTCCCCGACGCGGACAGCAACCGATGATCCGGCGCACCAAAGGGGCGCCTCTGGAACCCGTTGATTGGGACGAAGCGCTGGAATTTTTTGTGCAAAAGTTTCAGAATGCATGGAAACAGGGTCACGAGAATCTCGCCTGCTACAACTCCGGACAATTGAATTTAGAGGAGTTCTATACCCTGGGCAAGCTTTGGCGAGGCGGCCTGCAGTCGTCGAACATCGATGGCAACACGCGGCTGTGCACAGCGACTTCGGCCACCGGGCTGATGGCCAATTTCGGCGCCGATGGTCCCGTTGCGTCCTATGTCGACATCGACAATGCAGAACTCCTATGCCTCTATGGGCACAATGTTGCCGAGGCACAGACGGTGCTGTGGGAGCGGATGCTAGCGGCAAAACAACGCAACCAAGGCCGTATTATTGTGGTGGACCCGCGCAAGAATCCGACCGTGCGTCAGGGAGCAGACCTGCATTTGCAAATCCGAATTGGCACGAACGTGGCGCTGATGAATGGGCTGATTCACCTGCTGATCCGGAATTCCGCGGTCGATCTCGATTTCGTGCGCGAGCACACGGTCGGTTTCGAGCAGATGCAGTCGGTCGTGGCCGCCTATCCGCCGGAACGCGTGGCCGACATCTGCGGTATCGAGGCCGCCGCGCTCGAGATGGCGGCGCAATGGATAGGCAGTACAGACCGCATGGTTTCTACCGTGCTGCAAGGATTTTATCAGGCTGTGGAGGCGACCGCGTCCTCTTCACTGGTCAACAGCGTGCACCTGCTGCGTGGCGCCATCGGCAAGCGCGGTGCAGGCCCCTTGTTAATGGCGGGACAGCCCTCCGCCATGTCGAACCGGGAAGCTGGGGCGGATGGCTCTTATCCTGGCTATCGCAATCCCCACAACCTGACCCATATGCGGGAGTTGGCCGAACTCTGGAACATTGACCCTGCTACGTTCCACCCTGAGGTACCGAAAGACATCATCACGATGCTTGAAATCGCCGAGCGTGGCGAAATCGAATTCCTGTGGGTGATCGGCACGAACCCGATCGTCAGCCTGCCCGACCAGAATCGTACGCGGCGCATCCTCGAGCAATTGTTCGTGGTCGTGCAGGACCCGTTTGTCGACGCCGAAACGGTTGCCTTAGCCGACATTTACTTCCCTGCGGCCATGTGGGGCGAAAAGACCGGTTGCGTGACCAATGCTGACCGCACCGTCAATCTGTTATGCAAGGCCGTCGATCCGCCGGGACAGGCCCGCACCGACCTGGAGATTTTTGTCGAGGTCGCGCGCCGCCTTGGCTTCAAAGATCGCGACGGTAAAGCGCTAATCGGCTACCGGGAACCACCAGAGGCGTTCGACGAGTGGCGACGCGTGTCCAAGGGGCGGCCGTGCGACTATTCAGGGATGACCTACGCGCTGCTGCTGAAAAAGGGCGGCGTACGCTGGCCCTGCAACGAACAACATCCGGAGGGCTGCGAGCGACTATACGAAGATCTGCATTTCTGGACCGGCATCGACGAATGCGAAAGCTACGGCGCCGATTTCCTAACCGGCAACAAGCACACACGCGCGGAATACGGGACCATCGATCCCAAAGGCCGCGCTTTCCTGCGGCCAGCACAATGGCGCCGGCCGCCCAACCCGCCAAGCGACGCATACCCGTTCGTCCTGTCGACCGGGCGTGTCGTCTATCATTTCCACACGCGAACCAAGACCGGACGTTCGGAAGCGCTGGATCGGCGTGTGCCGAATGCCTATGTCGAAATCCATCCCGACGACGCGCAACAGCTGGGTATTCGCCTTGGAGACTGGGTGGAGGTGTTGTCGATGCGCGGGCGATGGGAAGGGCCGGCGATGGTCGTCGACACGGTGCGGCCCGGGGAGTTGTTTATCCCCTTCCATTTCGGCAAAGGCCATCAGGCGGCCAATCAGCACACCACCTATGCTCGTGATCCTGTCAGTCAACAGCCGCAATTCAAGTCGTCCCCAGTTCAGTTAAAGCGGCTGAGCTTTGCGGAACCGGAGCGCTGGCTGGTCGAGCGTTGGAATGACTTGCAGGGTACGGATGTGAAGCCGTATGCCGCTAGGGATAGCGTGTAAGCCGCCCGAGTGATGTGCTGATCGGTATCGGGCTCAGCCAGAGAGGCTGCGATAGTGAAAAGAAGTCTTTGTTCTATCAGTGCTTAATTCTATTGGTCGGAGCGATAGGATTCGAACCTACGACCCTCTGATCCCAAATCAGATGCGCTACCAGGCTGCGCTACGCTCCGCCGAATTTGTAATTATAGTTGAATATTCGATGCGACGTCAATTTTTTGAGTGCACCGTGTCGATATACCGTACATCGCGCCCGTGCAGGTAATAGGCCACACCTGTGCATGTCATAGGCGCGTCAGCGCCAGACATGCGCGCGTCATCGCCGCCGTGCACGCTGTCGAGCAGCACGCGGAGCCGCCCTCGCGACTGACTTCGAGGCAACAGTCAATTCTGTGCTCGGACCATCGCAACGACCATGAACCTGATTCCCTGGCGTCAAGCCGACGCCGAAAACCTTCGTGAACGCGAAACCAACCGGGCGCCCAGTGACGTGGTGCGAATTAACCGCCCGCGGACACCAGTAAGCCGTGCACATCGCCCAGTGGCGGGGTCCCCGGCTGCCTGACGAGGCCGGCGTGCTCAGCAGCCCGGCCAATCGAACGGTGCAAACGGCACAGTCATTGGCTGACCGTTTTCGCGTACTACGCGAACTCGCGCCCGGTGCAGACGTCGCCGCCGTATTGGCAGCGGTGGACTGGCCGGACGGCATGGCTGAAACGGTCATTGTGGTGGGCCATCAGCCCACGCTCAGCCGCGTCGCCGCACTGCTGCTGTCCGGTGAGGAAGCGAACTGGAGCATCCAAAAAAGCGGGATCGGGTGGTGGGCCAACCGCCGCCGCGATAAACAACAAGCGCAGGGCGTGCTGCGCGCCGTCGTGAATCCGGACCTTGTGTGATTCGTGTCGATTGCGTATGTTGTTACCGAATCGTCATGTTTGCTACCCACACGTCATCGCTGATTTCTACATTGCACGCGACCTTTCTGTAATTTGACAGGATATGACAATGCGAGAGTTGCCCAATCCTACCCCGCCCCTTGCGTCCATTCCCCTCGATTCACGCAGGAGTCTTCCTCGGCCGCAAGAAACGGTGGCTGGGCAACATCATTTCGGCGTGGCCTGGGCGCGGACGGAAGAAGAGCTTCGCGAGGCACAAGGGCTGCGTTACCGCGTCTTCTCAGAAGAAATGGGCGCGCAACTCAAAGGCCCCAAGGGCCAGGACGTGGATGAATTCGACGCGTACTGCGACCACCTATTGGTGCGCGACTTGGACACGCTGCGGGTCGTCGGAACCTATCGTGTGCTGCCACCCTACCAGGCGGTACGCATCGGCAAGTTGTATGCAGAAAGTGAATTCGACATTTCGCGCCTCACGCATCTGCGCGCCAAGATGGTCGAAGTTGGGCGCTCGTGCGTGCACTCGGACTATCGTAGCGGTTCAGTGATTATGTCGCTATGGGCGGGACTAGCTGAATACATGCTGCAAAATGGCTATGAAACGATGCTTGGCTGTGCGAGCGTCCCGATGGTGGACGGTGGGCATTACGCGGCCAACTTGTTCATGTCGCTGCGCAAGGCATCGATGACCGCGGCCGAATACCGGGCCTTCCCGCATACCCCGCTACCGACGGACGAACTCGCCACTGGCTCCGCGGTATCCCCGCCGCCGCTGATTAAAGGCTATTTACGCCTGGGCGCGAGGATCTGCGGCGCACCCGCTTGGGATCCGGATTTCAACGTCGCGGATTTCCTCACGCTATTTCGCCTCGCCGATATCAACAAGCGCTACGCGCGCCACTTCTTGGGCGAGTTTAAATTGAGTTGATCTGTGGGATAGGGGCGTGATCGCGGTGGCAAGCAGGAGGACCGACGTTCCTGAGCCGGTACCCCTGTGTCTGCTTTTTGTAACGGACAATCTATCGGTACTATTGGCTAGGGGGGAGTCCGATGTCTGCGCGATTTTGGCCAAGCACGTATGATCGACGTCAACAGGTTATCGATAGCGGGGGAGGGAAATCGTGCTGCTTGCATTTTGTCTCGTTGCGCCCGTTGCAGTCGGCGTACTGATCGCATTTGCCATGCGTGTCGATCCGAAGACCGGGCACCTGCGCTGAGCCCAACGTTAGATGCTTGACGCCGCACGCAGCACGGCCTGCCGGTCAGCGCTGTGCGACGCGGCGCCTGCGCTTGCTGCTATTGCGGTGGCAAATAGCGGGCCGGGTCGATCGACTTGCCATCGTATCGCAGCTCGAAGTGCAGTGCGACCCGGTTGCTGTCGCTGTTGCCCATTTCGGCGATGGTTTGTCCTTGCGTGACGTTCTGACCTTCCTTGACTAGCAGTGCGCGGTTGTGCGCATAGGCGGTCAGGAAATTGGCATTGTGCTTGATGACCAGCAAATTGCCGTAACCGCGCAAACCATTGCCGGCATAGACGACGGTTCCGCTCGCGGCGGCGACCACGGGTGTGCCGAGCGCATTCGCGATATCGACGCCTTTGCAATCCACGCCGTTGAAACGGCGTACCACGTTGCCCCGGGCGGGCCAGATCAAGTTGATCGTCGTAGCGGGCGCCAACGAAGGCCTGACCTTGGCCGTAGCAGTGGTGTTGGGCGCGGCTGCCGCGCTGCGCGACGGTGCCGAACGAGTCGGCGGCGCGACGCGCAGAATCTGGCCGACTGAAATTACGTTCGGATTGGGCAGATTATTCCACCGCGCAATCGCAGCGACGCTTTGGCCGTTTCGTTGGGCGATCCGCGAAAGTGTGTCGCCCCGGGCGACGCGATAGAAGCCAGGACCGACCGGGGCGGAACCGCACGCGGACAGCCACAACGCGATACCGCAGCCTACCGTCACGCACTGCACCGAACCGAGGGTGCGCACGTGTTTAAAACCGAAGGCGCGCACGCGTTTAAATAGCGTGCTGCAACCATCGGCAAAACCACTTTTTATTCTCTGCATCGAAACTCGCGACGCTCGCAAGGCGCTGGCTGGGCCATGCGGGCGGGGCATAAAACGATTCATTTTACGTCATTCGTCAAGCTCTACGCGGATTCGCAGTAGCGCGCGCTCACTCGCCCCGGGCGCAAGCCAGCGCAACCCAAGTCCATTGTGAATGGCATCTGGCAAACCGAGCCAGGGTTCGATGCAATAAAAATCGGAATCAGGTTTTTCGGTCCACGTCGTGACGGCATACCATGGGATCGAGCTGGGGCGCTCGAGTGCTAGCGTGATCGTGCGGCCCAGTGACGGTGTGTGCAGCGTGACCCGCGCCCCGCCTGACAGCGGGTCCAGCACATGGAAACGGTCGACAATACGCGCGTCGTCGAGACGATACGCGTGTGCCGCGGCAGCCGCCTCGGCAATCGCACCATCATCACGTTGGTACAGCATCCGCGCCGGCGGCAACGTGAGCCGGGATTCGCCCCGCAGCGCGTGAGGCAGCGAGAAATAGAAGTGATGACCCGCATAGTACGGTAGCGGTATGTCGCCGGTGTTTGTCGTCGTGAGGGTCGCGTCAAGGGTGTGGCCGTTGACGAGATGGTAGATCGCATCGAACCGGAAGCCGAACGGATAGCCGATGCGGGTGGCGTCGCTGTCCGTCAGCGTCATGTCGATGCGGGCGTCAGCTACGTCGATTGTCGGCTCGAACGGCAGATCGCGGGCGAATCCGTGCATTGGCAATGCCCGCACAACGCCGGCGCTATCGCGCCATCGACCGATCGTGCCCTCGACGCGATGCCGGCCGAGGAAGGGAAACAGCAGCGGATTGCCGCCGCGCACCCGGGCGGGCTCGTTCCAATTCGCGTTGTCCGGCCATCCAATGACGTCGTGGTCGCCCACGCGCCAGCGCAACAGACGAGCTCCAGATTGCGGCGCAACCAACAAGCTGGCGCGTTCGCGTTCGAGTTCGATGACATCCTGGTTCTGGAAACGCATGTTGATCGAAATATAACAGTGGGCGGCCCTGCTGCCGGCGGTGCCTGCCCGGGGTTGTCACATGCCGCTTTGCTGTCAGGCGCGCTGCCTGGCGATGGGCGGGTTTTCCACGACATGGATGTGCCGCCAGATGCCGGCTATGCGGGTTCTCTCGGGTTGTCCGGTGGCAGATCGCTGTCGATAATCACTCAGACAATACCGTATTGGAGAGGAGACGATCATGGACTTGGCAATGGCGATGGGATGTGCGCTTTTTGGCATGTTTACCGGCGGCACGTTTCTCTTCTTCTATAAGCTGGCCAAATAACCGGTCTGCCACCTTGGCGTCGCCGCTGCCGCGGTCTCTGTACCACGGCCCGTGCCGAGGGCAAGTCGGGCTCGGCCAGCACTGTCAAAGCCGGCTGAGAACCTGTCCGCGCTGCTTTTGCCCGCGCGCCAGTATGCGAACAGCCGCATCCAGCAGCAAGACTGCGACGATGGCCAACACCAGTGCGCCATTGTGCCATGACGCGCCCGCGTATTTCTGAGTCGCCTGTCGGCTCGCGAGCACCGACGCAAGCTGGCCCCAGTCCTGTGCCGGCATACTGGCCAACGGTAGTTGCTTCGACGTCGTTGTCCCGGCCAGGATGGTCACCAAAAACTGCATCTGACGAGCGCCGCGTAGCGCGTGAAGCTGCGCACGGGGCAGGCATGGGGCTCGGGGTGTCGGGACCATTGATCGGCGAAAGCTAGCGTTGTCGTGGCATAGTCAAGTCCGAGTCGACGCGCAATGCATGCACAACCGTGCCGATAACTAGCGGCGGCCATCGTGTGCGATCTGCCGAACGGACAAGGCTTGGCCGTTATGCCAAAAAGGAGCCCGCATGCCGGCCGGGGGGGCAGGCGGATCCGGCCGCGGCGCTTTCGTCAACCTCGAACCCATTGCGCGGTGCGCGGCATCGTGGCCGTATGCGTGCGTGGCGGTTATCGCCGTTGCCGGCGCGCCTTCGAGCGGGCTGTCGGACACTTGTCATCGGCAGCCGGCAAACTTGGGGGGATGTCGCCAGGCGGGCATCACCTCGCCGCTTCGTTGCGCGATCTGCGCTGATGCTGTCATTTACATAGAGGACTTTCTCTCGTGAGCCTTGCGTTTCTGATCTTTCTGAGTATCTTGCAGGGCGTGACCGAGTTGTTCCCGGTCAGCAGCCTCGGGCATACATTGCTCGTGCCGGCACTGTTCGACATGCACATCGACAAGCATGCACCGCAACTGTTGCCTTTTCTGGTGGCGCTGCATCTGGGTACCGCTTTTGCGCTGCTGTGGTATTTCCGCACACGGTGGATCGCGATCATCCAAGGCTTCTTCGGCTCGCTGGGCGGCCGCCGTACTGAGGACGGCCATTTGGCGTGGGCGTTGCTGATTGGCACGATCCCGGCGGGCATCGCCGGCGTTCTGCTGGAAAAGCGAATCGAGCAGGTTTTTCACGACTTGCGTATCGTGGCATTGGCACTGGTGATCAACGGTACCCTGCTGTGGTTCGGCGACCGGTTGCAGCGCGCGCGCACGGCGCGTGCGCCCAAGGATCTGACGTTCAGGCAGGCTGCGCTGGTTGGTATCGCACAAATCGGCGCGCTGATTCCGGGTTTCTCGCGCAGCGGCTTGACGATGATCGCCGGCGTGGGCGCCGGCATGTCCGCGGGAAAGTCGGCGGAGTTCGCGTTTCTGCTCGGTACGCCGATTATTTTTGGCGCGGGCCTGCTCGAGGTGCCCAAGCTGTTTCACGCGCCGGCGCAACTGGCTGACGCGGTGCTAGGTGGCGTGCTGACTGGCATCGCGGCGTATCTGAGCGTGCGTTTTCTGATGCGTTATTTTGAAGGCCGCGGGCGGCTGGCTTCATTCGGAATCTATTGCGTGATCGCCGGCTTGGCTTGTCTCGCCTGGTTTTTCTTCCATCCCCAATCGTTGACGTAAGCGTGACACTGTCGCATATTGCGAGCTGGCGGCCGGAGCCGGTTTGCAGTGTTCAGTTATAATCGAACGCCTGTTTGCCTATCGCTCAGTTGGGATAGCGCATCGGTCTTCTAAGTCGATGGTCGGGGTCACCTGATGCGCAGCGAACGGCGCGCTTGCAGTACAATGTTGAATCTCTTGACCGCCCTTAGCTCAGTTGGATAGAGCAACGGCCTTCTAAGCCGTAGGCCGCAGGTTCGAATCCTGCAGGGCGGGCCAATAAAATTAAATATTTAAGCGGCATTTCGGGGTTGGGCTTTCTGTTCTTCAACATTTATGTTGGCATTATATAGGCGTTGCGCGTCTATGCGGATCGAAGTCAATCCCTATCGGGTGCGCTATGCGACATGCTCGACGCTCCTTTGTCAGTTGCGCATCGAGCGCTTCAATTTTTTTCGCTGCGGCTAATATGGATCAGCGGCCGGTGCTGTCGCAGAAGGGATTGCGTACGCAGCACGACAATTTGAAGGAACCGGCGAAGCTATATGAGTTCTTCAACGCGCCGCCTGCACCGCTGGACAACATTGAACTGATCCACATTCGCAGTATTTCGACTGGCGCCTGCAGGATATGCCGTTCGACGCTTGCAAGGGAGGGAACGGGTCGAGAAGGGAAACGAGGGGCAAGTTCGAGCGAATCGGGAAAAGGCGGTGTTCTCGCACATCTAGAACTTCGCGTGCGAGCAAGGCATGACGGCCAAACCCAATCCTTGCTGCAATCTGGCTGCGACTGAACAAGCCCGCCAGCGTTTGCGTGTCGCAGTGGAGGGCCCGCTTGCGGTGCTAATTCGAGCGGCTCAAGGTGAGGCCAGAGAAGGGTGGGAAGGTGCAGTCACTGGCATGGATCTGTAATGAACAGGGAGCGGCACTGATTGCTGTAGCACTCAGATTCCGAGTCGAGCGGCGACAATCGCGAAAGCGGTGGCTGGCAAGAATCTGCCGAACCGGCCGTTGCCAATGCGGTACGGCAGTGACATCAACGCGTAGCGGATTTGCGTTGAGAACATCTCGACTGGCATCGCGGCGATCGGACCGTAGATCATCGTCACGTAGATCACGAGGATGGTGAGGATCACGATGCTCATCGGCCAGTTGATTTAGGTCGGATCAGCCTTGAGCGAATAGCCTGGCATCTTTAGCGTATCGGCGAACATCCTGTCAAACGCTTTGCCCTTGCCTTTTGTATCGGCTGCCTGGTCATCGTACGAGTGGGTAACCGTATCGCCGATCCTGATTTGCGCGACCGTACCTGCCGGTGCAGTGACGCTCTGGTAGTTCAGGCCGGCTTTTGCAAGCGCGCTTTGGGCGATATCGCACAAGCTCGTGCACTTGGACGTGCCGACCAGGTTAAACTGGAGCGACGAGCACTTGCCAGGATCGGCCACGACGGTAATCGGCGCCCATGCGGTCGTCGCTTCGAGCGCCGGGCTGGCATGGTGTGTCAGTGCTTTGAACAACGGGAAGTACGTCAGCGCGGCGAACAGACACCCGGCCATGATGATCGGCTTGGTGCCGATCCGGTCGGATAACGAGCAGTATGATCGATGTAATGAACGGCGCACGCTAGGATCCACACAGTTCAATCGCTGTTGTTGAATGCGCCAAAGTTGCCATTACAATCGGCGCCAGTAGGTTAACACTTGCACGGCGGAGTATCCTGCTTAAAAGGCTCCGCCCATTTTGCTGTGGCGGAGTATCGTTATTTTAATTTTCTTACTAATGAAGTTTATAAAGAAGCCCATCTCGCGCACAGCGCTGGTATGCACGCTCGTGTTGTCCGCATGCGGCGGCGATGATTCCGGTATACGCGATTCCTCCTCTAAAACATATGAGCAAATCGACCATGAGCCTGGGCATGCCCATCTGCTCATGCGCGGCCCCCACCGTACGGCACTGAAGTTACCGCAGCGGCCGGGCAGTGAGAAGCTGACCGGTGGGGACGAGCGCCACCTGAGACAAGATCCAATAGATGTGGTAGATGACCACGCTTATTGGAAGGCCATTTATGGCACGACCTTTTATGGGCTGAGAGCGATCTGGATAAGTGGGTTGCTGTCGGACATGCTGCAAGGTGCTTTCGATGAGCCGCCGCAACGCGCGAGCGCATGTTCACCTCCGCCGTCGGATGGCGCCTCCAAATGGGAGGTTTGCCCGCACGGCGGCTCAATGCATCTGACTCGTATGGAAGCGGCCGGGCCGGAACGCGCGGTGACGATACATGCGGCCTACGCGCAATGCCGAGTAAGCGATTTCACATTGGGTATCGAAGTCGAGTTGACCGGCGAAGCATCGATTGCCGTGAAGGAGAAGGCTGCGCTCCAAAGCGCTGCCCTCACCATGGGAGGGAACGGTAGCGCACTGTGCGTAAGTGACATACATACCTCGATGGCCATCCACGGTGGCGTCTCAATCAAGCAGATTGACAGCTTAAACAGTGTTCCCTCGGTTCGCTTTTTTAATACACAACCCGGCTTTATTGTTTCGCAGACGTCGTCAGGTGGCGATAAGAGCACAATCGGTTTGCAAGACGTCAACGTGACGCGTCGAGCACTCGACAGCGACGGGACGGAACAGCTATGGCTGAAGGGTGCGTTGACGCTGCAACGCGACGCGTCGGGAGCTGATGGCCTCATGCCGGAAAAACTGGACATACACGTGGATACGCTAAACCGCCTCCTGGTATCGGCGCGTGGGATAGATGCCGGTTCATTGATCGCGATAACGAAACCGGACAATAGAGCAACTTTGGCCGATTTGACCGGCTCAAGCGATCTCGTAATCCATACAGACACGCCCATTAATACATCGCTTCGCGAGCTATCGGACGTGTTTCGCGATTAAGCGAACCCGGTGCGTGGATCGATCGACGGATCCGATTTCAGGCGCTACTTCATCGCGGTGAGTCGGCTTCTCGATCGTGTCGATGTAGGCGGCAGTCCGTGCCGGGATGGCTGGCGCCAACCCGCACCGTGTATTGCTTGATATGTCAAACGAATGGTCTTTCCCGACGGACTTTGGTAAGGCAGACGGCGTACAGGGCACCACACAACATCTCAGCTGCACAACCTACACCGGCTTATTCACATATTTTGTTTGCAACAATGTGGACAACCTTGGGATACGCAAGCTAAGTCCTTGTTGCCAAAGCCGGAACTGAGCCTGCTACCGCGTGACGCAGCGACGCACGGTTCCAACGCGGGTGCACGAATTGAGCGAGCTGTGCCGCTGCACGTGTGCCGCAATGCTGTATTCTTTGCGTTCAACCTGATCTGGGTCGGTCTGGCTATTCGGCTCGCCGCACAGGAATTCGCGCGTTGCGGGCGCGAATCGATGCCGAGCGATGCTGCCGTCGAACGCGTATCGTTTCAGAAAACCGTGCGACGAAGCCTTAAGTTAGGAAAGGCGCGTCGTGGCTGGCGCGGTGCCGCATCCGACGCGTTGGGTGCTCGCGTCACGGCCGCTTCGCCATCGTGCCACGCACCACACAGGTCGATCTGCCGCGTCGCCTGCATCAGTGTTTCATTCAGCTTGCCGCGCAGGTCGCGGTAGCGTTTCGGCGCGCTTTTCATCAGATAAGTCGCCAGCTTGTCGTGGCTGGATGCCAAATCGGCGCGGGGCGCATGCGGGTCGACGAGTTCACCCTGTTGCACCGAGATAAACTGATCAATTGCAATGGCCAGTTGCCGCTCGTGTGCCTTCGTCAACGGTAGCTGGCGCTTCAGCTTCCGGCATTGCGCCCGTACGGCTAATGCGTCGCGATACAAGCGCTGATCATATTCCAAATCCTTGTCCAACCCAACCAGGATTTCCTTCAGCGCGAGGTTGCGCGGCATGTCGGCCGGATGGTTCTCGATGCGAACATCCTCGACGTGCGTGATGGTCGCATCGAGCGGGGCGAATATTGTCTTGAACGGGTGTTCGCGCGACGTGTTGTCGGCGGCGTCCACGGTGCTAAGCCTGACGTCCTCGATGGCGTGCTCGTCCGGAGACGGAGCAGGCGTGCCGCTCAACTTGCTTACTACGTTTTGGTAGGTCTGTATTTTGGCCTGCAGCTTCCTGCGCAAATAAGTGGCCTGGGTGTCCAGCATGCCTTCAAGCAAATCAATCTGGGCCGCTTGTGCTTCCCGTGTCGGTTGGGCGAGCCATGTTTTCAAGCTGCTTCGAGTTAGGTACGCGCGCGAGTCGTTCCAAGCTTGCTTGGCGGCGCGCGTCGCGCTATGCGGTGAGTTCAGCTTGGCGCTGTGGGCAAGGAACGATGACGCCGCCTTCAGACGTCCCAATGAGTCTTGCGCTGCGCGTCGGGCTGTGCTCGCGATCAATTGCTGAGTAGACGGCTTGGCGCCACGCGCTTCAGAATCGCCGGTGTAGACATATTTGTCGTCGTAGCGTTGGCCGAGCTGGTCTGCGACTTGGCTCAGAAATGTTTGACGCCGGTCTTCGCGCTGGTATATCTGTTTGTAGAATGCTGATTGCAGTAGCAAGCCGTCCAACGGCGTTGCAGTGCTGCTGCCCCAATTGAGCACGTCCATTGATTCCAGGAACGTACGATTCAATTCCGGGTCATCGCCAGTGTAGTAGGTTTGGTAGCGCTGTTGCCTGCGGTAGTCAAAGAGCGCGCGCTGCGATGATGCGCTCATCATGAGCAGCCCGCTTATTGTCACGGCCAGCAGGCCCCCGGCGACGGCGGGATGGGCTACCGCAGCGCCTGCCGTACCGGCGGCGATGGCGCCCGCCACACCGGCCTTGGCCAGTGTGCTCGCGGCGTAGACGGCGCTGCCAGCGAGGAAACTGTTGTTCCATCGCGCATAGCTTGTAAAGAACTGATCCCGCTGTTCCAACTTCAGTGATTGGAATCGCGCGTAGCGGTGCAGCCATTCGACGTCTTCAGGGCTCAGAGGGTGCCCGTTTTGACGCAATTGATCGATCAGGGCATCGATAGTTGCGTCTTTCAAGCGCGCGTCGGTTGTGGCCTTGGCGGTGCGGAACGCATTGAGCTGTTGGCGCGAACGATGAACCTTGTATGCGCCACTGGCGAGCGCTGTGGCGCCGACAAGCGGCTCCAGGCCCAGCGTCGCGAGGCCTGCGACGTGATCCAACGCCGCCGTGGCAGGACTGTCTGATGCGCACAGCGCAGCCTTGGCGGCAATGCCGACTGAGGCCTTGGCCATCACGGTGCTACCGGAAGCGATCGAGCATGCCCCTAATGCGGCGCCGGCACGGTTTTGCTGCCGCGTAAACGTCATCACTTGGCGCTTGACTTCCATGACGGCGCGCAAGCATGTCGTCATCGATTGCGCGTCGGTGAACAGTCGGACCGAAGCCGCTTGCGCGGGACGGTTGTGATCCCGCGTTGAGCCGGCAAAGCCGGCGAGACGCTCAAGACAGGCGACCTCTTGTTCGAGTTGCTTGATCGAGCGCTTCAGTTCCTTGTGGTGCTTGGCGGCATGCGCCATTTCTTGAATGCCTGACTTTATCTCCATGACCGCCAGCAAGGCCAACGTGCCGTCGGCAGCGATTTTTTCGTTCCGGCTGAAAATTTCCTCGGAGATGCCTGCTCGCTTGAGGGTGTCCAGCGGATCAGATTCAATTAATTCGGATGACTGGTCAAGACTGTCGGAAGTGGTTTGCGTGCACCCTTTGAAGAGCTGAATTGGGGTGGCCATCGCGGCATACACGCCGCGCATGGCGGTACCTAAGCCCACCCGCGTGATGGTGCGCGGCAGGCGAACCGCGCGTTGCGATGCGCCTGCAACGGAACTTTCCGACGAAACGGTCTGCCGTTCGGCCGGGGATTGCGTGATGCGGGCTATTAGGTTCTTGCAATTCCGAGCAAGGTTGTGTATCTCGGCCAAGCTCAGCGCAGATGAGATGCTATCGGGCGTAGGCAGGGTTTGCACTGAAGGTTTTTCCACCGCTGACACAGGTACTGAACGCACGTTCCCGTCATGGAGCAGGCTTTCCAATTGAGTCATCGCGCGGCTGCGTGCCTCAACTTGTTTTTTCCATGCGTGAGGCAGGCTTGCAATCTGGCCGTGGTGATGCGCATGGCTGGACGGTGCCGTCTGCAGCCGTGGTGGAGCGCCAACCAGTTGCGCTAGGCGTTCACCAAAATCTATTGTTAGGTCTGCGTCATAATTACGAGGATGAAGTGACGGGCTCAACGTCATATCGGGTACTCTCTGGTAGTGCTGACGTTGTCACTCTAGGACGCTTTGCAACGCGTTACCATGAACGCGCGCGAAGCCCCGTTGCCAGGGGCGTACACGGCAGGAAGTTCCCGAAATACAATATTGACGTGACTGCAAGCAATAGAGCCGCGCGGCTTCGATCATTGGGGAAGGCGCGTGCGTCATCGCTTTTCGAGAAACCTAACAAATGCCCGACAGGTGGCGAGCGCGTGCGGATAAGCGCGGCAAGTTGCGGCTGATCGTGTCCGCGCACAGACAGGACGGATCGCTGCAGATCCGCCAGGATGGACGGCTATATGCCGGCTGGTTCGACGGCGACGCCAGTGAGCGCTTCATGCTGCCAGTGCAGTGCTATGCGTATCTGCATGTCGCGTGCGGCACGCCGGTAACGGCTGAGCCACGCCGCAACGGCGTGGATCAGCCCTATGAAGACTATTCGTAGAACTGATTGCCGGCAGGCGCCTGAACGACGCCCGAAGGGTCAAAGCGGCTATTGCCGGAAGAACCAAAGGGGTCTGCGGACACGGTGGAGTTCGTCGACGCGTCCTTGCTATTGCTGCTCCCTGGATGGGTGATCGTGCTTGAGTCGCCGTTGGATGCCGGGCTGGTGATTGTGCCCGAGCCGCCGCTAGTGTCCGGATCGGTGATTGTGCCCCAGCCGCCGCTGGTCACGGGATGCGTGGTCGTGCCCGAGCCGCCGCTGGTGACCGAATCGGTGATCGTGCCTAAGCCGCCACTGGTCACGGGATCAGTGATCGTACCCCAGCCGCCGCTCGTGACCGGTGCCTTGCCATCGTGCTGGGAACGATCGGCAGCTGAGTGCCCATGATGCGGTGAGCATGGACATTCGCAGTCGCCATCCTTTGGCGGGGCCGGGGAGCGATGTCCGCACGCCGTGCCGTCGTCATCGAACGAATTGTCGTCGTCGTCGCTATGCGAATTCTGCAGCATAGCCAGCAATTGTTCGATGAGTTTTTGCAAGAAATCGGAGTCGTCTGATGACGTGCCGTTCGCCGGACGCCCCATGGAATCGCTTTGCTCAGCGCGTTTGTGGTGCGCAGCGTCCGGGGCGGTGCCGTACGTGCCGCTCGGGCTACCCGGGCCAAACGGCGAGTAGGACGAATCTGATTGAGTGATAGAAATGGTAATGGTCATGTTGTGCTCCTTGTTGGGCTGCGCGCCGTTATTTTGGAAAACCGCTGCCAGTACGGCTGGTCATGGGCCCAGCGGCACGCTCGGGTTCTGTCGTAAGACTCACTGATACTGGGTTGGCACAGCCCTGAGCCGGGCTGCCAGCAACGGCAACTGTGCCCCGTGGGACACGGGGCGCTGATTGCGCCGGGCAACACCGCGCGATCGATGGAGGGCTCCGGCGCTTCTGCGCACTATTGGCTGTCGTCCAGTTCTTTATGCTGGTTTAATACGTTGTAGTTAGTCATAACATGTCTTGCGTATTTCCCCTCGTCGCCAACTCCAACGTATTCTTCAAGTCCCTTCTTCAGCGCTTTTTCGTTGGCCATCGGATTGTTGCGATCACCGCCGTGATCGATGATGTGGGTCTTCAGTTCGAAGGCTCCCGCAATCACGTTGTCGTGTGGATTGCTCACGGCCAGGTCCTTCGCATCCTTGCCAGTCAACTTCTTGATGTTTTCTTTGTCCTGTTTCGTCAGTTTCGGCAGCACATCCTCTTCCCAGCGCCGCTGGCCGATCTGCATCAGGCTCAGGTCCGGCGTGCCGTCGCTGTTTTTCGACCATTCCTTCGGATTACCGCGCGATTCGGCCCACATCTGTCCACCGATCAGGTTGCCATCTAGCCCCGTCAGCTGCGCGGCCAGGTTGATGTCGTTTTCCCATCGGTCGATCTTCGGATTCTTCCCTGGCGTATAGGCCTTGCCTGGCGTTGTTGGACCGTCCAGTGCCGGCTGGTTCTTGCCGGACCTGCTGCTCGCTTGGGTCGAGTCGGTAGCGTCGCCGTCGGAGGAGGTGCCGTGGGTCTTGTCGGATGATCCGCCCGTGCCGTCCTCCGGCGCGTCGCAATGGTGATGGTGACATTTGCCGCCCCCGCCGTGATGTCGGCCGATGGCATCACCCGAGCCCGGGCCATCGCCGGTATTGCCCTCGTGATCGTTGCCGTTGAACTGCATCAACAACTGGATCAGCTGATTGAGCAAATCGTCGGTGTTCGACCATTGCCCGTCCGATGACGTCGAGGTTTGTCCGTCTCCTGCCCGCTTGTGATGGATTCCAGACGTGTCGTTGTCGTAAAGCCCGGGCCATTGGGACCAGTTGGAAGACGGCGAATCGGTTTGGATAATCGTGATCGTGGTTGTCATGCAAGGCCTCGTCCGAAATGAACAGATGTGTCGTTATTTCATAGGTATTTGGTTGGTTGGATAAGCTGGACGCGAACACGAGGTGCCACAAGCGAACCCGATGGCCCGAACCGGGCCGGGCGTGGCTGATGATGCTCGTCGGGACGAAGAGACGGACGGTGGCCACTCACCACGGCATTTGCTAACCAGGTGTGGAGAAAATGAAGAGAATGTTCTGTCGCCGATAAACCGGACGGGGCGATTCGAGCGGCGTCCCGGGTGGGGCGGGGGCCAGGCAGGTAGGTTGGCAGGCGCGCGCCGGTGCGACGCGCGCTGTGTTCATTGGACGTTACGCGTGCGAGGGGGGCGCATTGAACGGCGCATCATCGCCGGTTGGCGCGTACGGGCTTATGCAGGCTCGGTCCGGATTTCGGTCCCCATTTCAGCGCTGGCTCGCGCTTCGGTTCCGGCTTGCACGGCAGCCGGGGGGACGGTCTCGGCACCCGGCGCAGGGGCCGGATCGCTATGCGCAGGGTCGGCGGCCGTGCGCGCGTCCATGCCGGCGCCAGGCAGCTTCGTCTCGTGCGGGGAGTCAACCGCGAGCTCTGGCGCCGCGACAGAACCCGCCGGTGCCACGGCGCTTGCCTTCGGCTCGACCGGTTTGGCGTCCGTACCCTTGCGCGGTTTTCTGGCCAACGGGATCAAACCGAAGGCGCGCGCCGCCTCTGCGATCTGCTGCGGAGAGAAGAGTTCGTCGGGCGTGATGCCGAACGTGCGGATGTGGCTCTCGGTCGTCTGCATCGCTTGTGCACGATCGTCCCGACGCTGCTGCGCGCGCGCGACGATATCGCGCAGTTCATCGGCCTCGTCGCTCGAAATCATGAACGCCGATTGTTTCTGTTGCAATTCGTTGAAGCGCTGGAATTCCTGGTCTGTCAAGAGTTTAGCCATGAAGATATGCAGTTGAAGCAGGGGGGAACGCATGTATCGGGCGATGCGCAAGCTGCGCGGCACGCGATCGCACTCGATGCGGGGGCCGTATTCTACCTGCTTCGACGGGGGCCGACGTCATCGCCGCGCGACGGCGTTGCCCTCGCCCGGTCCGCGGTGCAACGCCGCCATCGGCTTGCGCGTGTGCCGATGTTTCGTGCCGGCCCGGACGCAGCAACATCGTGCCCCGGGCACCGTTACGCGGAGCACCGCCCGGGCGGCGTTACTCGTCGTTGCCGAACGCGTGGCGCGGCGGGACGTGCTCGCCGCCGTGCCGCGCGCCCCACCAGGTACGAAGCCGGTCCATGTAGAGGTAAACCACCGGCGTCGTATAGAGCGTCAGCAATTGGCTAACAATTAATCCGCCGACGATGGAGATGCCCAGTGGCGCGCGCATCTCGTGTCCTTCGCCGTGACCGAACGCGAGCGGTAACGCACCGAGTAGCGCGGCGCAGGTGGTCATCATGATCGGCCTGAAGCGCAGCAGGCAGGCTTGGCGGATCGCTTCGCGCGAGCTCAAGCCGGTGCGCGCGGCGTCAATCGCGAAGTCCACCATCATGATCGCATTCTTCTTGACGATGCCGATCAACAGGATCACGCCGATCAGCGCAATGAGGCTGAACTCGGTATCGAACAGCAGCAACGCCAGTAGCGCGCCGACGCCGGCCGACGGCAACGTAGACAGGATCGTCAGCGGATGGATATAGCTCTCGTACAGAATGCCCAGCACAATGTAGACCGCGGCGAGCGCTGCGAAAATCAATAGCAACTGGTTCGACAACGCTTGTTGGAACGCCTGCGCCGTGCCGGAGAAACGGCCGTGAAGGGTACCGGGCATGCCGATGTCGGCCATGGTCTGGTAGATCGCGGCGGTCGCGTCTGACAGTGATTTGCCCACCGGCAGATTGAATGAGATCGTCGTCGCGACGAATTGGCCTTGGTGGCTGACCGCCAGCGGCGTATTGCCGGGGCCGAAGCGCGCGATGGCTGACAACGGGATCATTGTTTCCTTGACGGTGGAGACCGCGGCGCCGGACGATGAGCTGGATTTGCCACTGGAGGCAATCGAATTGATCGCCTGGTTACGCGCCGAATCGAGCGCGACGTTCGCTGCATGGCTGGTGGCATGGGCCACTGACGCGCCAGCCGTCTTCTTCGCGCCCGATGCGCTAGTGACGGTTCCGGCCGTCGCGTTGGTGCTCGCGGTGCCTGATGCGCTGCCGCCGGATTGGCTAATAAAGATGTCCTTCAGGATGTCGGGGTTCTGCCAATAGCGGGGCGCTACTTCCATCACGACGTGATATTGGTTCAGCGAATTGTAGATCGTTGACACCTGCCGCTGGCCGAAGGCGTCATACAGCGTATTGTCGATCTGCGCAGGGGTGATGCCGTAGCGTGCAGCGGTTGGCCGGTCGATGATCACGTTCGCCTCCAGGCCGCCTTGCTGTTGGTCCGAGTTCACATCGACGAGCTCGGGCCGCTTTTGCAACGCCTCGGTTAGGATCGGCGCCCATTTGTACAGCTGGGCGGTCGAATCGCCGAGCAGCGTGAACTGATACTGCGCGTTCGATTGTCTTGCGCCCACGCGGATATCCTGCACCGCTTGCAGGAACGTTCTGGCGCCGGCGACCTCGGCCAACGGCGCGCGCAGTTGTTCGATGACCTGGTCTGCGGACACGCCGCGCTCGGCGAGCGGCTTCAGCGAGATGAACATGAAACCCGCGTTGGTCTGACGCCCGCCGGTGAAGCCGACGGCGGAGTCGACTGCCGGGTTGCGCTTGACGATGTCCATCATCTGCGAGAATTTCACTCGCATCGACTGGAACGACGTGCTCTGGTCTGCCTGGATTCCGCCGACGAGTCGGCCGGTGTCCTGTTGCGGGAAGAAGCCTTTGGGTACGACCGTGTACAGGTACACATTCAAGCCGATGGTGGCGACCAGTACGGCCAGCACTAGCAACGCGTGGTCCAGCGCCCAGCCGAGCGAGCGCTCATAGCCGCGCTGCAAGCGGGCGAAGCCGGCTTCGAGCCAGCGTGCGAGCCGGCCGTCGCCGCGCACGTTGGCGGTGGGCGTGAGCAGTCTGGAGCACAGCATGGGCGTGAGCGTCAGCGACACGAGCAGCGACACGAAGATCGCCAGCGACAGCGTGACAGCAAACTCGCGAAACAGACGTCCCACAATGCCGCCCATCAACAGAATCGGCAGGAACACCGCGACCAACGAGACGCTGATCGACAATACCGTGAAGCCGACTTCGCGCGCGCCAACGATGGCTGCGCGCATGCGCGGCATGCCGGCCTCGATGTGTCGCGAGATGTTCTCGAGCACAACGATCGCATCATCGACGACAAAGCCGGTGGCGATCGTCAGCGCCATCAGCGACAAGTTGTCGATCGAATAGTCGAGCAGGTACATGCCGGCAAATGTACCGATGATCGACACGGGCACCGCAACGCTGGGGATCAGCGTCGCACGCCAGTTGCGCAAGAATAGGAACACGACCATCACCACCAGGATCACCGCGATCAACAGCGTACGCTCGGTGTCCCGCAGTGAAGCACGGATCGTCATCGTGCGGTCGGCAGTCGGCGTCACGTCGATCGCCGCGGGCAGCGCCGCGCGTAGCTGGGGCAGCTTCGCCTTGACGCGGTCAACCGTCTCGATGATATTGGCGCCGGGCTGCCGGTACAGGATCACGAGCACTGCGCGTTCGCCGTTCATCATGCCCATGGTGCGCAGGTCTTCGACCGAATCGACGACTTGCGCGACGTCGGAAAGCCGCACCGCGGAGCCGTTGCGGTAAGCAATCACCAGGTCACGGTATTGGTCGGCGCGCCGCGCCTGGTCGTTCGTGTACAGCTGCAAGTGCCGGCGGCCGGCCTCGATCGCGCCTTTTGGGCTATTTGCATTGGCCGACGCGAGCGCGGCGCGGATGTTTTCCAGTCCGATTCCATAGTGGAACAGCACGGTCGGATTGACCTCGACGCGCACGGCCGGATTGGCCGCGCCGCTGACGTTGACCTCGCCGACTCCGTCGATTTGCGACAGCGCCTGTTGCAGCACGGTCGACGCCGCGTCATACATCTGTCCGGCCGTCATCGTTTTCGACGTTAGCGCGAGGACGAGGATCGGCGCGTCGGCCGGGTTGACCTTGTGGTACGTTGGATTTTGTCGCAGGCTGGCCGGCAGATCCGCCCGCGCGGCGTTGATCGCGGCCTGCACGTCGCGAGCCGCCCCGTCGATGTCGCGGTTCAACCCGAATTGCAGCGCGATCCGCGTATTGCCGATGCCGCTCGTCGACGTCATCTCGGTGACGTCCGCAATGGCACCCAGGTGTCGCTCGAGCGGGCTGGCCACGCTGGTGGCGACGGTCTCCGGGCTGGCGCCAGGCAGCGTCGCCAGCACCGAGATGGTCGGAAAGTCCACCTGCGGCAATGGCGACACCGGCAGCTTCACGAAAGCGAATAGCCCGGCCAGTGTGATGCCGACGGCCAGCAACGTGGTGGCGACGGGGCGCGCGATGAAAGGGCGGGAAAGGTTCATTGTCTGCTGCCTTCGCCGCGGGCATCGCGCGACAAGCGTTCGCGCAGCGCCGACGCGAGCCGGTCGAAGCCCAGGTAAATCACCGGCGTCGTGAACAGCGTCAGCAACTGGCTGACGACCAGCCCGCCGGCGATCGCGATGCCCAGCGGATGGCGCAACTCGTGACCGGAGCCGGTGCCCAGCATCAGCGGCAACGCACCGAGCAGCGCCGCCATCGTCGTCATCAGGATCGGCCGCAAGCGCAGCAGGCAGGCCTGGTAGATCGCGTCGCGAGGGGGCTTGCCATGCTCCCGCTGCGCTTCGAGCGCGAAGTCGATCATCATGATCGCGTTCTTCTTGACGATGCCGATCAGCAGCACAATGCCGATGATGCCGATGATATCCAGGTTATGTCCGGTGACGATCAGTGCGAGCAGTGCGCCGACGCCGGCGGAGGGCAGCGTGGACAGGATCGTGATCGGATGGACGAAGCTCTCGTACAGCACGCCAAGGACGATGTACATCGTGACGATCGCGGCCAGGATCAGGAATACCTGGTTGGACAGCGATGCCTGGAATGCCAGTGCCGCGCCCTGGTAGCGGATTTGGAACGAGGGCGGCAGACCAATGTCGTCTTTCGCTTGCTCAATGGATTTTACTGCCGCGCCGAGCGATTCACCCGGGGCGAGGTTGAATGAAATGGTGGTGGACGGGAACTGGCCCAAGTGCGAGATCAGCAGCGGCGCGTTTTGCTGATGGAAGGTCGCGATGGACGACAGCGGGACCTGAGCGCCAGTCGCGGTGGCCGATGGCAGGTAGATCATGCCCAGTGCGTCTGGGGACTCGTGCACCTTCGGGTCCGCCTCTAGAATCACGCGATACTGGTTCGATTGGGTGAAGATGGTCGAGATGATGCGCTGCCCAAAGGCGTCATACAGTGCGTTGTTGACCGTCGCCGGAGTGATGCCGAAGCGGGCGGCGGTACTGCGATCGATCTCGATATAGGTTGAGAGCCCATTTTGCTGCAAGTCGCTGGCGACATCGGCCAGCTCTGGCGCTTGCTTCAGCCGCTCGACGAACTTTGGCACCCAGTCGGCGAACGCTTGAGCGTTCGCGTCGGTCAGCATGAATTGGTATTGCGTCGCGCTGACCGTCGAGTCAATCGTCAGGTCCTGCACCGGCTGCATGTACAGCGAGATGCCGGGTATATGTGCGACGCGCTGCTGTAACGAGCGGATGATCTGCTGTGCATCACGCCTGCGTTCGTCGAACGGCTTCAGATTGATCAGCAGACGGCCGCTGTTCAGCGTGATATTGGTGCCGTCTACGCCGATGAACGACGACAGGCTCTGGACATCCGGGTCCTTCAGGATTTCGGCGGCGAGCGCTTGCTGGTGCTCGGCCATGGCCGCGTACGATACACTTTGCGAGGCCTGCGTGATGCCCTGGATGATGCCGGTGTCCTGGGTCGGGAAAAAGCCCTTCGGCACCACGATGTAGAGCACGATCGTGAGCACCAGCGTGGACAGCGCGACGAGCAGTGTGAGCGGCTGGTGATCAAGCACCCACGAGAGCATCCTTGCGTAGGCGGCGATCACCGCGTCGAAGAACGCACGGGCCCGGGCCTCGAAGCGGGTGCTTTCCTTCGGCGGACTGTGCCGAAGCAGCTTGGCGCACAGCATCGGCACGAGCGTGAGCGATACCACTGCCGAGAACACGATCGTCACGGCCAGCGTGATCGCAAACTCGTGGAACAGCCGGCCGACGACGTCACTCATGAACAGCAGCGGGATCAGCACCGCGATCAACGATACGGTCAGCGAGATGATGGTGAAACCGATTTGCTTGGAGCCCTTCAGCGCGGCTTGCAACGGCGTGTCGCCGTCCTCGACGTAGCGCGCGATGTTCTCGATCATCACGATCGCGTCATCGACGACGAAGCCGGTGGCGATGGTCAGCGCCATCAAGGACAGATTGTCCAGCGAAAATCCGTCCAGGTACATCACCGCCAGCGTGCCGATCAGCGACAGCGGCACGGACAGGCTGGGAATCACGGTCGCTTGCCAACTGCCAAGGAATAGGTACATCACCAGCACCACCAGCACGACCGCCGCTGCCAGTTCGAACTGCACGTCGCGCACCGACGCGCGGATCGTCGTGGTGCGGTCGGTCAACACGCGGGTCTCGACCGAAGCGGGCAGGCTTTGCTGCAACTGCGGCAGCAGCGCCTTGATATTGTCGACTACCTGAATTACGTTGGCGCCCGGCTGCCGCTGCACATTGAGGATGATCGCCGGCTCAGTATCGACCCACGCGCCGAGCTTCGTGTTCTCTGGGCCGGAGACGATCTGCGCGACGTCGGTCAGCATCACTGGACGGCCGTTCTTGTAGGCGATGACCGCACTGTGATACGCATTGGCATCGGTCAACTGGTCGTTGGCATTAATCGTGTATGCACGCGTCGGACCATCAAAGTTGCCTTTTGGCGTGTTGACGTTCAGGTTCGAAATCGTGGTGCGCAGATCATCCAGATTTAGGCCGTACGCCGCGAGCGCACGCGGGTTGGCCTGGATGTGAATCGCGGGCCGCTGCCCACCGCTCAAGCTCACCAACCCGACGCCTCCCACTTGCGAGATTTTCTGCGCGAGCCGGATATCGACCAGCTCCTGCACCTGCGTCAACGGCAGCGTCTTGGAGGTGATTGCCAGCGTGAGAATGGGGGCGTCGGCCGGATTGACCTTTGCGTAGATCGGCGGCGCTGGCAGGTCGGATGGCAGCAGGTTGCCTGCCGCGTTGATGGCCGCCTGCACTTCCTGCTCCGCGATGTCCAACGGCAAGTCCAGCGAAAACTGCAGTGTGATCACCGATGCGCCCGCTGAGCTTTGCGACGACATCTGATTTAGCCCTGGCATCTGACCGAACTGACGCTCCAGCGGCGCGGTCACCGACGAGGTCATCACCTCGGGGCTGGCACCCGGATAGAAGGTCTGCACTTGAATCGTCGGATAGTCCACTTCCGGCAGCGCGGACAGCGGCAAAAATCGCAGCGACACGAGGCCGACCAGCATGATGGCAGCCATCAGCAGTGCTGTGCCGACTGGGCGGAGAATAAAGAGGCGAGATAGATTCATGCGTCGAATGGTCCGGGAGCGCGGCGCCGGGGCAAACCCCGGCCGGAATCAAGACTGCGGTGGGCGCGTGTGGCCGTGCGTGGCCGACGCGTGACGCGCGCCATGCGCGGCTTGGCCTGCGGATGCGGCCGAGCTGTCATTGGCGCTCGCGGCCGGAATCGTGATCTTGGCGCCTTCTCGCAACCGGTCCGAGCCATCGATGACGACACGCTCTCCCACCGCCAGGCCGGAGACGATGCTGGTGCGCTCGCCATCGACCGGACCCGTCTTCACTGGGCGCACGGTGACGGTGTTGTCGGCTTTGACCACGTAAACAAAGGTTTCCATCGAGCCATTGAGCACCGCGGAAGTCGGTACGATGGTCGCGTTGCGGATCGTGTTGACGAGTAGCCGCACGTTGACAAACTGATTCGGGAACAACGCCTGCCCCGCGTTCTGGAACACCGCGCGCAGCTTCACGGTGCCGGTGGTCGTATCGATCTGGTTGTCGAGGGTGTGCAACTCGCCGGTTTCCAGCGGCCGGCTGTTGGTGCGGTCGTAGGCGGTCGCGGACATCTTGGCGCCCGCGCTCCATTGCTTAAGGATAACTTGTAGGTTGTCCTCGGACGTGGTGAACACGACGCTCATGGGTTGCATCTGCGTGATCACGACAATGCCGTTTGTATCGCTGGTGGTCACGTAGTTGCCCGGATCCACCTGACGCAGTCCCACGCGGCCTGTCACCGGCGCGGTGATCCGTGCGTAGGTCAGGTCCAGCTTGTACGTATCGATCATCGCCTGGTCCGACTTCACCTGGCCACGGTACTGCTCGACGAGCGAGGCCTGCGTGTTGACCTGCTGGCGCGAGATCGAATCCTGCTTGAGCAACGCTTGGTACGCGTTCAGGTCTGACACTGCCTGGCGCAGTAGCGCCTGATCCTTCGCCAGTTGCCCTTCAGCGTTGCGCAGTGAGATTTCGTAGGGGCGCGGATCGATTTGTGCCAGGACATCGCCGCGCTTGACGAGTTGGCCTTCCTGGAAATTGACCGACATCAGCGTGCCGTTCAACTGCGTGCGCACGGTCACCGTCGCGAGCGGTGTCACGGTGCCCAGCGCATTGATCACGATCGGCATTTGGCCATGGACCACGGTCGCGACTTTAACCGGCTGTGGCATGTTCGCGAATGCGCCGCCGCCGCGGCTGCCACGTTGCGCGCCAGGCGGCTTGCCGTCACTGCTCGTGGTTGCGCCGCTGGCGTGCTCGCCTGCCGTGCCGCGCATGGCATGACGTTGCCACGGATGCCACCAAAGCAGCACGGCGACGACAGCCATGAGTCCCGTGACTCGCCGCAGCGTGCGCGTGCGGGTGCGGCGCGCCACGGCGCGCGGCGCGGCATCGGATGATTGGGCTTGTTGTTGTTCGTCTTTCTGCATGGTCGAGCCAATCGTTGGGACGTGATGGTGGGGAAGGGCTGCGACGATGAGCCGGCGTGGTCCGGTGCCTGGTTTGTCGGTACATCATCGTGCGGTTGAGTGAACGAACTGGACGCGCGTGCTCGGGCGCAAGGCTGTATCGCACAGCGCTCGCTGGCCGTATCCTGTCAAGGATCGAAAACTGCACGAAATCCTACGTGCGTCAACCGTATCAGTCCAGCGCCTTTTTTTCGGAACGTTACACCGCGCTCGCCGCCTGCGACAACCGTGACGAGCGTGCGGCATTGCAGCGACGCGGCACGTCGGGCCGCCGCGTCCGGGGTCGCACCGGTGGCGGCGGGCGCGAACGCAGTGGCTGGGCGCCTGCTCCCAAGGGGATTGTGCTTGACTCGGTCGGCATTAATCAGGAAGATACCCGGCTTGCGCACTGCGGCGTGTGCGACGCGGCCGCGGTGCCCGTTGACGCGCCATGGCGTCGGTATCGTCTCTCAGGTTCTAGCACGGCCCTCGGAATGGCTAGAACTTTTAAGCGCCGTCTATTCGACGGCGCTTTTTTCTCAGCGGCGCTTTTTTCGTTTTGCGTGCGCGGCCATCCAGCCGCGATCTCTCGTGACGTGGTGCCCACGAGCCTAGGCGCCCACCCAGGGCAGGCCATGGAAACACCAGCCGCCCACCGTCTTACGGTGGCCTCGAGCGTCCTTGTCGCCCTCGAAACCTTCGAGAATATCGTAGGCACGCATGAAGCCCGCGTTCGCCGCAGCCACTGCGGCCAGCTTCGAGCGCGCGGCGCTGCGGCACAGTAGCAGGATCGGCGTGTGCGGCATCGCCACTTGGGACAGTTGCTCGACGAACTCGGGGTTGGGGACGCCGCCCGGGTATCGCGTCCACTCGACGTGTACGTACTGGCCGCTCTCGACGACTGGGCGGCCGACCCAGTCGAGTTCCGCACGGGTGCGTACGTCAATCAGCCGGGCCCCCGGCTCGCGTGCCAACAGCTCGAATGCCTCACCTGGTGCCAGCGCGCCGGCATACTGCAACTGGTGTTGTACGCGGCGCTGTTCGGCCGCTGCGTAAATCACGTCACAGGAAGTCATCACGGTGCCCAAAAGCGTAATAGCTTTATTTTAGCGTCGTCGTAGAATGACCGCTCAGGTAGCGGTACGGTGCGCGAAGTGGGTACATTATCGTCGTTTTGCACCGAATAGGTGCTTGTTCGGCGCTGCCCATCGGGATTGCACCGAATTTGTGCACGACGCGCTGCGGCCAGGGCGGGCAATACGCTGCTCGTGGGTCGCGGCGATGCGTAAGCACCCCAAGGGGGCGTGCCCGACGTCCCTGTGTCTTAATTTGGCATGAAGTGTGCTTTATTGGAGCCGATCCCGTTGCATGACCGGGACGCCGGAAGCCGGAGGCGGTATCGCCCCCATTGTTCACCAGGAGAAAGGAATGACTAAAACCGTGGCCGACGTCACCCAGCTCGTCAACGACGAGGACGTCAAGTTCGTCGATTTTCGCTTCACCGACACCCGCGGCAAGGAGCAACACGTGACGGTGCCGGTGTCGGCGTTCGACGAGGACAAGTTCGAAGTCGGCCACGCGTTCGATGGTTCCTCGATCGCCGGCTGGAAGGGAATCGAAGCGTCGGATATGCTGCTGCTGCCGGACCCGAACACGGCGTATATCGACCCATTCTACGAAGAATCGACGTTGGTCCTCACCTGCGACGTGATCGAGCCGTCGGACGGCAAGGGCTATGAGCGCGACCCGCGTTCGCTCGCCAAGCGCGCCGAGGCGTACCTAAAGAGCACGGGCCTGGGTGACACCGCGTTTTTTGGTCCCGAGCCCGAGTTCTTCATTTTTGATTCGGTGCAGTGGAACATCGATATGTCGGGCTGCTTCGTGAAGATCGGTTCCGAAGAGGCCGCCTGGTCGTCGGGCAAGGCGTTCGAGCACGGCAACAGCGGTCACCGTCCGGGCGTCAAGGGCGGCTATTTCCCCGTCGCCCCGGTCGATTCTTTCCAGGACATGCGCTCGGAGATGTGCCTGTTGCTCGAGCAACTGGGCGTGCCGGTTGAAGTGCATCACCACGAGGTGGCCGGCCCCGGCCAGAATGAGATCGGCACGAAATTCTCGACACTGGTGCAACGCGCTGACTGGACGCAGATCTTGAAGTACGTTGTGCAGAACGTGGCGCATACGTACGGCAAGACCGCGACGTTCATGCCTAAGCCGGTGGTGGGCGACAACGGTTCCGGCATGCACGTGCACCAGTCGATCTGGAAGGATGGCCAAAACCTGTTCGCAGGCAACGGCTATGCGGGCCTGTCCGAGTTCGCGCTGTTCTACATCGGTGGCGTCATCAAACACGCCCGTGCGTTGAACGCGATCACGAACCCGACCACGAACTCGTATAAACGGCTGGTGCCGCACTTTGAAGCGCCCGTCAAGCTTGCCTATTCGGCGCGTAACCGTTCCGCGTCGATCCGGATTCCGCACGTGTCGAACCCGAAGGCGCGCCGGATCGAGACGCGTTTCCCGGATCCGACGGCTAATCCGTATCTGTGTTTCTCGGCACTGATGATGGCCGGCCTGGATGGCGTGCAAAACAAGATCCACCCGGGCGAGGCCGCGGACAAGAATCTGTACGACCTGCCGCCGGAAGAGGACGCGAAGATCCCGACCGTCTGCGAGAACCTGGACACCGCACTGGACGCGCTCGATGCCGATCGCGAGTTTCTCACGCGCGGCGGCGTGTTCACGGATTCGATGCTGGATGCGTACATCGAACTCAAGACGCAAGAGCTGCAACGCTTCCGTCAAACCACGCATCCGATTGAGTTTGAGATGTACTATTCGCTCTGAGCGAGGGCGCGTGCTGTCCGGCAGCCAGCAGGCCGCGCGGCGCGCCGATTGCGCGTTACCGCCCGCGCCCGCGAGGTGAGCGGCGGGGAAGGGGGATGGCCGTGCGCTGTCCCTTTTTTATTGGGCCGGCCCGATGGTATTGAAGAACGTGACCCAATCGAAACGAAGCCAGTCCGATACGCCGGACGATTCGGTGTTGTCCTGCTCCGGGCTACTGCCTGGGCTCGATGCGCTGCCGACGGTCGTGCTGGTGCTGGACAAACGGACGTTGCGGGTGGCCTATGCGAATCCATCGGCCGAGTCGATGCTCGGGATGTCGCGCCGGCAACTGGCGCAGACCACGTGGCCGGATCTATTCTCCAATGGCGACGAGTTGGTGACGACCATCGCAGCGATTGCCGACAACCGGTTCCAGGCGACGCACCTGGACGCCACCCTGGAGCGCCAGCTGCGTGAACCGTTGCGTGTGCACGTGATTGTGGGCTATCTCGACGCAGCATCGGACTACGTATTGTTGGAGCTGTTCGCCAACGACCAGCAATTGCGCAGCGATCGAGAGGAACGCATCCATGACCTGACGTCGGTCAACAAGCAACTGATCCGCAATCTGGCGCATGAGATCAAGAATCCGCTAGGCGGCATTCGCGGCGCAGCGCAGTTGCTCGAGTTCGAGTTGGGCGAGCGCGAGGCGCGCTACGACCTGCACGAATACACGCAGGTCATCATCAAGGAGTCTGACCGGTTACAGACGTTGGTGGACCGGCTCCTGGAGCCACATCGCCATCCGCACATCGTGGGCGACGTGAACATCCACGAGGTCTGCGAACGGGTGCGCACGGTGATCCTGGCCGAGTTTCCCCGGGGGCTGACGATCGAGCGCGACTACGACGTGAGCGTGCCGGAGATTCGCGGTGATAAGGCGCAACTGATCCAGGCATTGCTGAACATCGTGCGCAACGCGACGCAGGCGCTTAAGGAGCGCATCTCGCAAGGTGACGCGCATATCGCGTTGCGCACGCGCGTCGCGCGCAAGGTCACGATCGCCAAGCGGTTGTGCAAGCTAGCATTGGACTTGCGTATAACCGACAATGGCCCCGGCATACCGGAGGAAATCCGTGACCAGATCTTTTATCCGCTGGTGTCGGGACGCGAAGAGGGTAGCGGGCTCGGACTCACGCTGGTTCAAACCTTTGTGCAGCAGCACGAAGGATTGATCGAAGTGGAAAGCCGTCCCGGCCATACCGAATTTCAGATCCTGTTGCCGCTGACTCGATGATCGGAGCAAAGGCGACAGGTGCACGCATACCGCTATTGAAGAAAACCGCCCAATCAATCTATGAAGCCCATCTGGATAGTTGACGACGATCAGTCGATACGCTGGGTGCTTGAGAAGGCACTGGCGCGCGAGAACTTCGCGACCCGTAGCTTTACCAGTGTGCGCGACGTGCTGGCCGCATTCGAGCAGGACCAGCCGCAGGTGCTGGTATCGGACATTCGCATGCCGGGCGGCTCGGGACTTGAGCTGCTCAATGCGGTACGCGAGCGTTTGCCGGAGTTGCCGGTGATCATCATGACGGCATTCTCGGACCTAGACAGCGCCGTGGCGGCCTTCCAAGGCGGGGCGTTCGAGTATCTGGCCAAGCCGTTCGATGTCGATAAGGCAGTCGAATTGATTCGCCGCGCCGTCGACGAGAGCATGCTCGGTGAACCAGGCTACGACGACCGGCTCGCCGAGGCGCCGGAGATGCTTGGGCAGGCCCCGGCGATGCAAGACATGTTCCGCGCAATTGGCCGATTGTCCCATTGCGTCACGACGGTGCTGATCACGGGCGAGTCCGGGACTGGCAAGGAACTAGTGGCCCGTGCGCTGCATCGACACAGTCCGCGCGCCAATGGACCGTTTATTGCCTTGAACACGGCGGCGATTCCGAGAGACCTGCTCGAGTCCGAGCTGTTCGGGCACGAGCGCGGGGCGTTCACTGGCGCGCAGGCGATGCGGCAGGGCCGCTTCGAGCAGGCCGAGAACGGCACACTGTTCCTGGATGAAATCGGAGACATGCCGTTTGATCTGCAGACGCGACTGTTGCGTGTGCTCTCAGACGGGCAGTTCTACCGCGTGGGTGGCCACAGTCCTTTGCGGGCGAACGTGCGGGTGATCGCGGCGACGCATCAGAATCTGCAGACGCGGGTGCGGCAGGGATTATTCCGCGAGGATCTCTATCATCGGCTCAACGTAATCCGGCTGCGGCTGCCGCCGTTGCGCGAGCGCAGCGAGGATATCCCGCTGCTCACGCGGCATTTCCTGCAAAAAAGCGCTCGCGAGCTGGGTGTCGAGCCCAAGCGCGTCACCGACGCAACGCTGGCGTACTTGGCATCGCTGCCGTTTCCCGGCAACGTGCGCCAACTGGAGAATCTGTGCAACTGGCTGACTGTGATGGCGCCCGCGCAGACCATCGAGATCAAGGACTTGCCGCCGGAACTGGTCACAGAGCAGCAATCGTCGACGCACGCGGTGGCCGATGAAAGGCAGCAGATCGGCGAGGCTGTCGGCGTCGCCGCCGGGGCGGTAGCGACGTCCCCGTCCGGCGATGCCCGCGTCGCAGCACTGGCGCGCAGCGACGGGATGCCACTGACCGACCCCGGCAGTGGCACGTGCGCGCCGGTATTGCCCCACGTCAGTGCATGGGAGGTCGGCTTGCGCGCCGAAGTAGCGCGACTGTTGCGCGAGCACTCGGCTGAGGTGATGGACGGGCTGGCGCGCCGCTTCGAAGCCGCGGTGATCCGCGAGGCGCTGGACTTCACGCGCGGCCGCAAGGTCGAAGCCGCCGAGCGGCTCGGCATCGGGCGCAACACGATCACCCGCAAGATCCAGGAACTGCACCTGGAATTATGACGGCGATCGGATCGCCGCTCGCTTAGCGCTCCAGCGTCGCGATGACCGGCGCATGGTCCGATGGCTGGTCCCAGCGACGCGGGGTCTTGTCGATCTCGCACGCGCTGCAGCGCTGCGCGAGCGACGGCGACAGTAGGATGTGATCAATGCGTAATCCCGCGTTGCGGCGAAAGGCCAGCATCCGGTAGTCCCACCACGAGAACGACTTGTCAGGCTGATCGAAGCAGCGAAAGGCATCGACGAGCCCGAGTTCGACGAGCGATCGGAAGGCATCGCGCTCTTCGGGCGACACAAGGTTTTGTCCTTCCCACGCTTGCGGATCGTGCACGTCGCGATCTTCCGGCGCGATATTATAGTCGCCCGTTAGTGCGAACTGCGGGTGTGCACGCATTTCGGCGGCGACCCATTCACGCAGCGCGGCCAGCCATGACAGTTTGTACGCGAATTTGTCGGTGCCCGGCGCCTGTCCATTGGGAAAGTAAGCGCTGACCACGCGCACGCCGTCGATGGTTGCGGCAATCAAGCGCTGCTGCAGGTCGTCAAAGCCGGGAATGTTTCGTATGACGACCGCTTCATCGACCGGCAAACCGTCGCGTACGAGGATCGCGACGCCGTTATAGGTCTTTTGCCCGGAAAACCAACTGCGGTAGCCGACCGCTTCGAGTGCCGCGCGCGGATACTTGTCGTCGGGCAGCTTCAGTTCCTGCAAGCACAATACGTCGACACGACTCATGGCGAGCCAGTCGATGACGTGTTGCAAGCGGACTTTCAGGGAATTGATGTTCCACGTGGCGATTTTCATAGTTGAGTGAATGCCGTGACAGGACTGGCTTTGCGGCGATGTTTAAAGGGTAGTGGGCTATTGGGTTACCCATCTAGCTACCCACGTTGGAGGGGGTAGAGGAACTGATGGAAGCCGCTTATGATAGCTTGAGTCGGTTGCTTGGCCCTCGCAGCGCTTGGGTGGCAACGGCGCTAGCTTCTAAAGGAACCCGTGCAGGCACGCTGTTTGCGGTAGTCGCAGGCAGCTAGTTCACCCTGTTTCTTTGTATTTCTTTAGGAGATTACTATGACTATCATGACCGCCTGTGGCGCACGTTCCAACTTACTCGACTGGATTGCCGGCGTGCTGGTCATCATTGGCGCGCTTAACTGGGGGTTGGTCGGACTGTTTCAGTTTGATCTCGTCGCGGCGCTGCTCGGCGTCGGATCGGTTGCGTCCCGTATTATTTACGGGCTGGTGGGGTTGTCGGGGATTTATTGTCTGGTTAGGGCTTGCATGGCGGCCAAGGTTACGGCATCCGACGACCGAGTGCATTGACCGTCCATGCGGTTACGCCGATGAAATCATGGCTGACCGCAAGTGACTTCAACTTAATTGTAATGCAAAGTATCTTTCGATGCTTTCGTGCAATTGTCTTCCGTAACAGGCCAAACGCTATCTGTTTAGCACGCGGGGGGGCGTCAATTCGCTTTTTCTCTTAACGTTTGGTGTTTTAAGAAAGAATAAAAAAACTTGGTATTGACAAAGCGGTACGCTATATTGGATTGAACCTCATCAGGTTAGTCCGTGCATTGATGACCGGGCGCCATGCGAGCGGGTAGTAAAAACGATGAGGTGATTCGTCAACGGAACGGGTGCATTGCTGCTCGCCAACGCCCGTTTCATAAAAGCACTGTCTGGAGTGAACAAGCATCTCATAGAGCACCCGTAGGCTGGCAATTTCGCGCTATCTGCATCGCGCGTCATGGTGATGTGTTGCATAAAACCACGGCACGCGTGTTGCTCACCCTTGCTTAACCCGTAGAACGACGTGGTGATTCGACAGTAAGGCAGGTGATTGGTAAAGACGGGTCTCTGTCTTATTGGGAGAAGTTTTTTTTGCATAACTAAGCATATTGAATGCCGATGGTACTGTTTTGGTGTAAAAGTTATTTTTTATTCATAAAAATCATTTAGTAAAGCTAAATAAGAGATGACTATGTCAGAAACAACAACGGTCTCATCGAACATTGCGGACCAGCGATTACTTGAGGCGGGCCTTTTGTTTCTCGCGGGCTCAAGCATCTGGCAACCGAGAATCATGAGTCTGTAGCAAGTGCGGTTGGAAGTATTGTGATGTCTGGAAAGAATCCTGGGATTATATCGAGCGATTTTATTGGTCATTCTGCTGCGTCTTCAACGGAAAGATATAATCTTCTTGCGGAGATCCATAATGGGATTATTGCGAGCCGCCATAGAGATCGAAGGTCTTCATTGCAATAATAATTGGGCACGCGGTTAGCGCCGGATGCTCAGTTAAGGGCGTCGAGTCAGACTAGGTCACGTCTCGTGTTTTGGAGGCTGCTGATTGTTCGGGATTGCGAACACGCGATCAGCAATTCAACTTGGTATTACAATTTTGCACGCCTAGACCCAGCGTGCGACCAACGTGCAACGTCGGGATGCCCTGATACAGAGGAGCTTCGGATGGATTTGATTATCCGTAACGCATCGTTACCCGACGGGCGTACGCCAGTTGACATCGGCATAAGCGGTGCGCGTATCGTCGCGGTAGAGCCTGCGCTGGCGGCGACCGCATCACACGAAATCGATGCGCAGTGCAACCTGGTCACGCCACCGTTCGTTGACGCACATTTTCATATGGACGCGACACTGTCGTATGGGTTGCCACGGGTCAACGCGTCGGGCACGCTGCTCGAGGGTATCGCGCTATGGGGTGAACTGAAGCCAACGCTCACTCAGCACGCCGTGCTCGAGCGCGCGCTGCAATACTGCGATTGGGCCGTCGCGCGAGGATTGTTGGCGATCCGCTCGCACGTGGACGTTTGCGATCCGAGGCTGCTGGCCGTTGAAGCCCTCGTCGAGGTCAAGCGCCGCGTCGCGCCGTACCTCGATCTTCAGTTGGTCGCGTTTCCGCAAGATGGTCTGTTGCGCAGTCCCGGCGCTTTTGATAACTTGAAGCGCGCGATCGCGCTAGGCGTGGATGCCGTAGGCGGTATCCCGTATTTCGAGCGGACCATGGCCGACGGTGCCGAGTCGATCCGACTCTTGTGCGAGTTCGCGGCGCAAAAAGGTTTGCGAGTGGATATGCATTGCGACGAATCAGACGACCCGATGTCGCGCCATATCGAGACGCTAGCCGCCGAAGCGCACCGGCTTGGGTTGCAAGGCCGTGTCGCCGGCTCCCATCTGACGTCGATGCACTCGATGAACAATGACTACGTGAGCAAACTGCTGCCTTTAATCCGCGAAGCCGGCGTGGCCGTAATCGCCAATCCGCTGGTCAACATCACATTGCAGGGGCGTGCAGATACTTATCCGAAACGGCGTGGCATGACGCGTGTGCCGGAGATGCTGGCTGCCGGCATCGACGTCGCGTTCGGTCACGATTGCGTGATGGACCCGTGGTATGGGCTCGGTTCGGGCGACATGCTGGAGGTCGCGCATATGGCGCTGCACGTCGCTCAAATGACCGGCGTTGATGCAAGCCGTGCTTGCTTTACCGCGATTACGCAGACACCGGCACGGATCCTGGGCCTCGAAGGATACGGCGTTGAGCCCGGCTGCCATGCCGACTTGGTATGGCTCGACGCACGCGATCCTGTCGAGGCGATCCGTCTGAGAGCCGCACGGCTCGCGGTGATCCGGCGGGGTCAGGTGATCAGCCGGCAACCCGCAGCGCAGGCGACGCTGGCGTTGCCCGGCCGCCCCGCCTCGGTCGACTTCAAGCTGTGTCGGTGACGCGCATCGTCTGCGTCATGCCGCATCGGCTTGCGTAGTCATGCCATTGTGCCGTAGCAGCGCATCGATACTCGGTTCGCGGCCGCGGAAAGCCTTGAACGACGCCATCGCAGAACGGCTGCCGCCGACCTCGAGTATTTGCGCGCGGTAGCGCGCTCCGGTGTTGCGATCGAGCACGCTACTGCCGGCGCTGGCCGCCTCCTCGAACGCGGCATAGGCGTCGGCCGACAGGACCTCGGCCCATTTGTAGCTGTAGTAGCCTGCCGCATAGCCGCCCGCAAACACGTGGCTAAACGTGTTGGGCCATCGCGAAAACGGTGCTTGTGCCACGACATGGCAGCGATCGTTGACCTGGCGGGCCAGTGCGTTGACGCTCAGCTCGCCGTCGGGATCATACGTCGTGTGCAGCAGCATGTCGAACTGCGAAAAGACGATTTGCCGCAGTGTCGCGAGCCCGCTTTGGAAGTTGCGTGCCGCAAGCATCTTGTCGAACAGCGCGCGCGGGAGCGGCTCGCCGGTGTCTACGTGCGATGTCATGCCGGTCAGCACCTCCCACTCCCAGCAGAAGTTCTCCATGAACTGCGACGGCAACTCGACCGCATCCCATTCGACACCATTGATGCCGGACACGCCCAGCTCGTCGATTCGCGTCAGCATATGGTGCAATCCATGGCCGAACTCGTGGAACAACGTGATGACTTCATCATGCGTGAAGCAGGCCGGCTTGCCACCGACCGGCGCCGAGAAGTTGCACGTCAGATAGGCGACCGGGGTTTGCAGCGTGCCGTCGGCGCGTCGGTGGCGTGAGCGCGCATCGTCCATCCACGCGCCGCCACGCTTGCCCTCGCGGGCATACAGATCCAGATAGAACTGGGCGAGCAACGTACCGTCATGGTTTTCGACGCGGAAAAACCGCACGTCCGGATGCCACGTTTCGGCCGCATCCGGTTTAATTAGTATGTCGAACAAGGCCTCGGTGACGCGAAACAGGCCCTGCAGCACGATGCCTTCCGGGAAATATTGCTTGACTTCGTTTTCGGAGAACGCATAGCACTTTTGCCGCAGCTTTTCGGACGCGTAGGTGACATCCCACGGTTCGAGCTGCGCAAGCCCAAGCTCGTCGGCCGCGAATGTCTGAAGCTGTGCCCAGTCTTTTTCCGCATACGTCCGCGCGCGTCGCGCCAGGTCATCGAGAAAGGCAATGACCTGCTCCGGCGAGTCGGCCATCTTCGGCTCGAGCGACACTTGCGCAAAATTTCGGTAGCCCAGCATCGATGCTTCTTCCGCGCGCAGCTTCAGTTGCTCGGTCATGTTCGCGGTGTTATCCCACTGTGGCTGGCCGCTGCCGTAGTCGGGCCCGAGTTCCGACGCGCGGGTCGCGTATGCGCGGTACATCGCTTCGCGCATTGGGCGGTGTTCCGCGTATTGCAGCACCGGAAAGTACGACGGGAAGTGCAGCGTGAATTTCCAGCCCGGCTTGCCGTCTTTTTCGGCTGCGTGGCGCGCCGCGTCGATCGCATCCGCGGGCAGGCCCGCCAGTTGTGCGTCGTCTGTCACGAAGTACGCGTACGCGTTTGTCGCGTCGAGCACATGGTCGGAGAACGCCTTGGACAGCGTGGCCTGCTGCTCCTGCAATTGCGCAAAGCGAGGTTTGCTGTGCTCTGGCAGTTCGGCGCCGGACAGACGGAAGTCGCGCAGCGCGTTGTCCAGGATCTTCTTGCGCGCGTCGCTCAACTGCGCATATGCGCTGCTGCTCGCAATCGCCTTGTATTTTTCGTACAGCGCAAGGTTCTGGCCGACATTGGACCAAAATTCGGTCACGCGCGGCAGGTTCTGTGCGTGTGCCGCACGCAGTGCTGGCGTGTCGGCAACGGCATTGAGATGGCCAATCACGCCCCATGCGCGCGACAGCGGCTCGGTGGCCGCTTCGACCGGCTCGACCACCGCTTCCCAGGTGGCCGGCGTTTGCGGCGCACTGGCCTGTCGTACCGCATCGTTCGCGGCTTCGAGCAGCACATCGAGCGCTGGGGTGACATGCTCGGGTTGGATCGATGCAAAGCGGGGCAGGTCTGCGAAATCGAGCAATGGATTGGGAGTAGCGGGTTGACCCATAATGTTCCTGTCTTATCCTGAAAGAGTAACAGCCCGGCGCGATGCACCGAGCTGCAGCGTCGCGCGCATCTTGTCACGATGATCTGGGGACGCGTGCGACAGTTTCCAGTCAATTATGCCCAATCCGGCACGACCGCGCTGTCAACCGGCCGCGCGTTCGGCCGCTTCGATTGTGTTGACCAGCAGCATGGTGATCGTCATCGGACCGACACCGCCGGGTACCGGCGTGATGTAGCCGGCCACCTCGCGAACGCCGGCGAAATCCACATCGCCGCACAGCTTGCCCTCGTCGTCGCGGTTCATGCCGACGTCGATGACGGTCGCACCGGGCTTGACCATGTCGGCCGTCACCAAATTGCGCTTGCCGGTTGCCGCGACGATGATGTCCGCGCTGCGCGTGTGCGCTGCCAGGTCCCGCGTCTTGCTGTTACAGATCGTCACGGTTGCACCGGCCTCGACCAGCAGCATCGCCATCGGCTTGCCGACAATGTTCGAGCGGCCGATCACCACCGCGTTGGCGCCCGCTAGCGGGATGCGCTCCGATTCGAACATTTTCACCACGCCGTATGGCGTGCAAGGGCGGAACAGCGGCTTGCCGGTCATCAACGCACCCGCGTTGGCGATATGAAAGCCATCGACGTCCTTTTCCGGTGCGATCGCCTCGATGACCTTGTGCGCGTCGATATGCGGCGGCAGCGGCAGTTGCACGAGGATCCCATGGATTTGTGGATCGCGGTTCAGCGCGTCGATGCGGGCGAGCAGGTCGGCTTCACTGAGTTCAGCCGGATAGCGGTCATAGACCGAATGCAAACCGTTGTCCTCGCATGCCTTGACCTTGTTGCGCACGTAGACTTGGCTGGCCGCGTTGTCGCCGACCAGCACCACGGCCAGGCCGGGCCGGTGACCGCGCGCGGCAAGCGCAGCGGCCCGTTGCGCCACTTCGGCGCGCAGCTGTTTGGAAAGGAGGGTGCCGTCGATGATTCTGGCTGTCATGGCAGGTGGTGGGTCGGATGATGGAAGCGCAAAGCGGTGGACGGCGCATGCTACACTGCGCTTGCATCGCAAGCGGCTGCACGCGGCCCGAAAGGACGCATTATACTGCCACGGGCGACGGCCTCGTTTGCGCCCCCGTGGCTTGACGCGCCGCTACGGCTTTTTTGACAGTGCCAGGCGCAGCAGGTCGGCCACCGTGTTCACGTTTAGCTTTTCCATGATGTTCGCGCGGTGCGCCTCGACCGTCTTGATCGAGATGCCGAGATCGTCGGCAATCTGCTTGTTCAGCCGCCCGGCGATGATGCGCCCAAGCACCTGGTGCTCGCGCGCGGTCAGCTTGGACAGGCGCTCGGCGGCCGCGCGCTGCTGCTGCGCGGTCGAGCTCTCGGCGCGGGCACGCTCGAGCATGCGCTCGACCAGCTTGCGCAACTCGGCTTCGTCGAACGGCTTTTCGATGAAATCCATCGCGCCTTTCTTCATTGTCGACACGGCCATTGGCACGTCGCCGTGGCCCGTGACGAAAATGATCGGCAGCATGGCATGCTCGGCAATGAGCCTTTCTTGCAGCTCGAGCCCGCTCATGCCGGACATGCGCACGTCCAGGATCAAGCAGCCGAGTTGCGACGGCTGGTAAGCATCGAGAAACTGTTCGGCGCTGGAGAAGCACTGGACCCGGTAGCCATTGGCCTCGAGCAGCCAGCGCAGCGAGTCGCGGACTGCTTCGTCATCGTCGACAACGAAGACGGTTTCCTGTTGTGTGGTGACTGGGCTGCTCATAGTTCTCCCGTAACAGTGTGTGGCGCGGCCGCTGCGGACCCAGGCTGCGTGGGTTCTTCGGTTTCGCCAAATGGCAACGTGAAATGAAAGGTACAGCCGGTCACGAGGCCGTCGGACTCGACATTGTTGACGACCCACAGACGCCCCCGGTGGGACTCGATGATCGAGCGGCAGATGTTCAGCCCCATGCCCATGCCGTCGGGCTTAGTGCTGTAGAACGGCTCGAACAGGCGCTCGGCGCTGGCCTCGTCCACGCCCGGTCCCTGGTCGACCACGCTGATGCGCACGCACTGGGCATCGTTGACAATGCACACCTGGACGCGGATCACTGGATCGATCGCGTTTGGGCGGGCATCGGCCATCGCCTCGGCGGCGTTTTTCAGCAGGTTCACGAGTACCTGCTCGATCAGTACCGGATCGACGTTGATGATTGGTAGCCGCGCGCGCCGGTCGGTGACGATGCGGATGTGCCGCTTGCGCGTCTCGATCTCGGCCAGGCCGACCGCGTCCGCGATGATGTCGTTGATCTTCGTGCGTTGACGCTTCGGTTCGCTGCGTTTGACAAATTCGCGGATGCGCTTGATGATCATGCCGGCGCGCACCGCCTGCTGCGACGTTTTCTCGAGCACCGGTAACAGGGTTTGCGGCGACGCGCGGCCAGACTTCACGAGCGCAACGGTGCCCGATGCGTAGTTGTTGATCGCCGCCAGCGGCTGGTTCAACTCGTGCGCCAGTGACGAGGCCATTTCACCCATCGTCATCAAGCGGCTGGTGAACTGTAGCTTCTCGTCCTGTTGCCGCGCCAGTTCCTGCGCTTGCTTGCGCTGCGTGATATCCGTGGCGATTTGCATCTGCGCGAGATGGCCGTCAACCCACTGGATATATTGCCGACGTACCTCGAACCACTTTTGGATGCTCTGCACGTAGATTTCGTACGCGTCCGACGTGCTTTCGGTCAGCGCGGCAGCCGGCAGGCCGGCGTAGGTGTCCACTAGGTCGATCGAGTCGTTCGATGCCTGGGTCGCCGTGTCGAAGCTGGAGCCTGCCAATTCCAGGTGTCCGTCCGGGCGGATACCGAACAGATGCCGGTAGTAACGGTTGGCGAACAGCAGTTCAGCCTGGTCCGCCGCCAGCACCGAGACTGCTGCGTCCAGCGACTCGAGTACCGTGGTGAAACGATCATGGGCGGCGGCCAACTCCTCGCGCGCGCGCTTGGGCTCGGTGATGTCGGTCATCGACGACATCCAGCCGGTTTGGCGCCCGGAGCTATCGATCAGCGGCGATATATACAGCCGCGCGTGAAAGATCGAGCCATCCTTGCGGCGCACCCGCAACTCGAATCCCGACGAGGGCGCTTTGCCGCGCAGCGTCATGTCAAGCTGCCGGTGCATCTCCGGATGGGCCTCGCGCGGCCAGTACGGGAACGGAGCGGTCTTGCCCACCAGGTCGCTTTCGTCCCAGCCGGTCATCCGGCAAAAGGCCGGGTTCACGTGCGTGATGCGCCCTTGCATGTCGAGCACGCGCATGCCGATCAGCACCGAGTTTTCCATCGCGCGTCGGAAGAACGCCTCCGCGTACAGCGCCTGTTGTGCCTCGAAGCGCTGCCGCGTGTGCTTCCATAAGCTCCACAGGCTCCATAACACGAAGCACGACAGGCCGGCCACCAGCCACACCAGCGTGTTGTTCGTGAAATTGGTCAGTTGCGGATACGAGTACACGCGCACCGCCAGGCCGTGGCCCGGCGGATCGAGTGGCAGGTCATAATACGCATCGCGCGGCAGCCGCGGGCGGGTGGACGTGGTGGACAGCTCGCGGTGGCCCGGATCGATGAACGAGATCTTGTATTTGGCGGACAGCTCGGCCGGAATGTCGTGCTTGAGCATGCCTTCGACCGAGAACACGGCGGCCACCGTGCCGAGGAACTCGCGCTCGCGAAAGATCGGCGTTTGCAGTGTCACGTAGCCGTTGCGCAAGTCGTCGTAGAGCAGCGCCGAATAGATTTGTCGGCGCGACGCACGTGCCTCGGTGAACGAAGCGCGGATCGCATCGTCCAACTGCGCATCGTTGAGCTTGGCCAGCCGCGAGCCGACGTGCAGCTCCGGGGCGCTGGCCCAGTGCGGCGTCTGCGAGCTGTCGAGCCAGTTCATGTAGAGGATTTCTGGATGGCTTTGCATCATGTCGCTGGCGGCCCGCTGGAAGGTCCGCGCGTCACCATGACCGGCAGCAATGCCGCGCGCGAGGGCCGCAATGTGTTCCTGCGCGCTCGTCATTGACAGACGGATCTGTTGCTGTGCCCACGCGACGTTGCGATATAGCGTATCTTCCTGCTGCTGTTGCTCGCGCCGGTTCAGGTTCCACAGAATCAGGCTCATGACGATCAGGAACACTACGATCGACACGAGCGGCGTGAGCAAGTAAGAGTTGGACCACCACGGGCCGTGGTGCCAGCGGTTGGACGGCGGCGTCGGCCCGGGCCGCGCTGCACGAGCGAGAAGCCGTTCAGTCAACATGGAAGAGATTGTAGCGCAGGGTTAAAAGCATAAAGCGAGCAGTTCGCGGCAATGCGGTGGTAGAACCCGGATAGATGCCGGATGTTCGGGTTGCACTGCAGCAATTTTTCATATGATGAGAAATCATCTCGTCATTTGAAAATTTTGTTGCGCAGGCTTAGACCGGGTCTTTACAATTCGGTGGCCACCCGGCCAGGATGCCGCTTCCGGCCGCACGATTCCGCAGGCGGAACCGCGCGCGGCGGCTGCTTAGCTTGTGCTGCATGTTCCCCATACAGGACTAGGAGACGCTCATGTCCGCCGTACCCGAGGAAGTGATGAAGTATGTCGCCGCCGAAACAGACAACGACCCGCAGGAAACCGCCGAATGGCTCGAGGCGTTGGATGGCGTGCTGTCGGCCGTGGGCCCCGAGCGCGCACATTATCTAATCGAGAAGCAGATCGAATTTGCGCGGGTCCATGGCGAGCATCTGCCGTTCTCCGCGAACACACCGTACATCAATACGATTCCCGTGTCCGCGCAGGCCAAGAGCCCCGGCGATCAGGACATCGAACACCGGATCCGCTCGTACACGCGCTGGAATGCGCTGGCGATGGTGCTGCGCGCCGGCAAGCACACGAACGTCGGTGGGCACATTGCATCGTTTGCGTCGGCCGCCACGCTCTATGACGTCGGGTACAACCATTTCTGGCACGCGCCGAGCGCCGAACATGGCGGCGACCTGGTGTTCGTGCAGGGCCACTCGTCGCCCGGCATTTATTCGCGCGCGTTCCTGTTAGGCCGACTAACTGAGGAGCAACTGGACAACTTCCGGCAGGAGGTCGGGGGCAAGGGCATCTCCTCGTATCCTCACCCGTGGCTGATGCCGGATTTCTGGCAGTTCCCGACGGTGTCGATGGGCCTGGGCCCGATCATGGCGATCTACCAGGCGCGTTTCATGCGCTACCTGGAGGCGCGCGGCATCGCGAAGAGCGCGGGGCGCAAGGTTTGGGCTTTCCTCGGCGACGGCGAGACCGACGAGCCGGAATCACTCGGCGCGATCGGCATGGCCGGGCGTGAGAAGCTGGACAATCTCGTGTTCGTGATCAACTGCAACCTGCAGCGGCTGGACGGGCCGGTGCGAGGCAACGGCAAGATCATCCAGGAGTTGGAGTCCGAATTCCGCGGCGCGGGCTGGAACGTCATCAAGGTGATCTGGGGCAGCCGCTGGGATTCGCTGTTCGCGCGCGACAAGACGGGCGCGCTGATGCGCCGGATGATGGAAGTGGTCGATGGCGAATACCAGACGTACAAGTCGGAGTCCGGTGCCTACGTGCGCGAGCATTTCTTCAACACGCCGGAACTCAAGGCGCTGGTGGCGGACTGGTCCGACGATGACATTTGGAATTTGAACCGAGGCGGCCACGACCCGCATAAGATCTACGCGGCATTTCACGCGGCGCAGCACAATGTCGGCCAGCCGACCGTGATCTTGGCAAAGACGATCAAGGGCTACGGGATGGGCGAGGCCGGGCAGGCGATGAACATTACCCACCAGCAGAAGAAAATGCAGGTGGAGCACCTGAAGAAGTTCCGCGATCGATTCCGGTTGCCCATCTCGGACGATGAGATCGCCGATGTGCCTTACCTGAAGTTTGAGGAGGGCTCAAAGGAGCTCGAGTACATGCGCCAGCACCGGCTGGCGCTTGGCGGTTATCTGCCGCAGCGACGGATGAAGGCCGATACGTCGCTGGACGTGCCGACGCTGTCCGCGTTCGAACCGGTGCTCAAGGGCACCGGCGAGGGACGCGAGATCTCCACGACGATGGCGTTCGTGCGGATTTTGAACATCCTGCTCAAGGACAAGGTGCTCGGCAAGCGAATCGTGCCGATCGTGCCGGACGAGTCGCGCACGTTCGGCATGGAGGGGTTATTCCGCCAAATCGGCATCTGGAACCAAGAGGGGCAGAAGTACGTGCCGGAAGATTCCGATCAGTTGATGTTCTACAAGGAATCGACGACCGGACAGATCCTGCAGGAAGGCATCAACGAGGCGGGCGGCATCTGCGACTGGATTGCGGCGGCGACATCGTACTCGACGCACAACGAGATCATGGTGCCGTTCTACATCTTCTACTCGATGTTTGGCTTCCAGCGCGTTGGCGACCTGGCCTGGGCCGCCGGCGACATGCGCTCGCGTGGCTTCCTGCTCGGCGGCACCGCGGGACGCACGACGCTCAATGGCGAAGGGTTGCAGCATGAGGATGGGCATTCGCTGTTGTGGGCGTCGTCGATCCCAAATTGCGTCAGCTACGATCCGACATTTGGCTACGAGCTTGCGGTGATTATCCAGGACGGCTTGCGCCGCATGGTGCAGGAGCAGCAGGACGTGTTCTATTACCTGACGGTAATGAACGAAAACTACGAGCATCCGGCGATGCCCGAGGGCGAGCATGTCGCACAGCACATCGTCAAAGGCATGTATTCATTGCGCAAGGCGGAGGCGGACCAGAACGCTGCGCGCGTGCAATTGCTCGGTGCCGGCACGATACTGAACGAAGTGATTGCCGCAGCCGAGTTGCTAAAGAATGATTGGGGCGTGGCCGCCGATCTTTGGAGCGTGCCGAGCTTCATCGAGTTGGCCCGCGAAGGGCAAGCGGTACAGCGCCAGAATCTGCTCAATCCCCTCGCCGAGCCCAAGCTGTCACACGTGCAGACCTTGCTGAAGGACACACAGGGGCCGGTGATCGCGGCGACCGACTATGTCCGCTCGCTGGCCGAGCAGATCCGCGCATTCGTGCCGCGTCGCTATGTGGTGCTGGGCACCGATGGTTTTGGTCGTTCCGATACGCGCGAGAAGCTGCGTCACTTTTTTGAGGTTGACCGCTATTGGGTCACGGTGGCCGCGCTGCACGCGTTGGCCGACGAAGGCACGATTGACCGCAAGCGGGTGGCGCAAGCGCTGCAGAAATACCAGCTCGATCCGGCCAAGCCGAACCCGGTGACTGTCTAACGCCATTTTTCCGCATCGCGCGAATGCGCTGCCCCGTGTGCGACAGCCGTGGTCGGCTGTCGCACACGTGTGGCTGATGGAGACAAAATCAATGAGTGAAGCGATCGAAGTGAAGGTGCCGGACATCGGCGACTACAAGGACGTGCCGGTGATCGAAGTGCTGGTCAAGCCGGGCGATGCCGTCGAGCCGGAGCAATCGCTGCTCACGCTCGAGTCGGACAAAGCAACGATGGACGTGCCGAGCCCGAGCGCCGGTGTTGTCAAGGAAGTGAAGGTCAAGCAGGGCGATACGGTCTCCGAAGGGTCGCTGATCGTGATCCTCGATCGCGCGAGCAGTGCGTCGGTGACTAACGGTCAAGGTACGGCGCCGGCCTCAGACCGGGCCGCAGCGCCTGCCGCGTCAAGTAGAGCCGGCGGCGGTGTCCATGAGGTTAAGGTCCCTGATATCGGTGACTACAAAGACGTGCCGGTGATCGAAGTGCACGTGAAGGTGGGCGATGTCGTCGAACCGGAGCAGTCGCTGGTCACGCTCGAGTCGGACAAGGCGACGATGGACGTGCCGAGCCCGGCCGCTGGCATGGTGAAGGCACTGAAAGTCAACGTCGGCGACATGGTGTCGGAAGGCACGCTGATCGTCGTGCTGGAGCGCGCCGATGGCGTGGCCTGCGAGCAGGCGCAGCCCGTGCCGGCCGCGCCACCGGCTACGGTGTCCACACCGCTCCAGCAGCCTTCGGGCTTGTCGGTTGTGCCAACGCCGGCGAGCGGCGCTGGCGAGCCGTCGGCGCTTGCGCAGGCGCCGGTGATCCCGATTGCCGGCGAACACCGTGCCAGTCATGCGAGCCCGTCGGTGCGCAAGTTCGCACGCGAGCTAGGTGTCGAGGTCGCGCGCGTGCTGGGCACGGGCCCGAAGGGCCGGATCACGCGCGAGGATGTGACCGCCTATGTGAAGGGCGTGATGACCGGACAGCGCGGCGTGTCTGCAGGCGCAACTGCCGCGTCGGGTGGCGCGGGACTGGATCTGCTGCCCTGGCCGAAGGTCGACTTTGCGAAGTTCGGCCCGGTGCAGGCCAAGCCGCTGTCCAGGATCAAGAAGATCTCTGGGGCGAACCTGCATCGCAACTGGGTCATGATCCCACACGTGACGAACAACGACGAAGCCGATATTACCGAGCTTGAGACGTTGCGCGTGCAACTGAACAAGGAAAACGAGAAGGCGGGCATCAAGGTGACCATGCTCGCGTTCGTGATCAAGGCGGTCGTCGCTGCGCTGAAAAAATTCCCGACCTTCAACACCAGTCTGGACGGCGACAACCTGGTGTTCAAACACTATTTCAACATTGGCTTTGCGGCCGATACGCCGAACGGGCTCGTCGTGCCGGTGCTCAAGGATGCGGACCACAAGGGTGTGTTCGACATCGCGAAGGAAGCCTCGGAACTGGCGAGGCTGGCGCGTGAGGGCAAGCTCAAGCCGGACCAGATGCAGGGCGGCTCGATGTCGATTTCTTCGCTTGGCGGCATCGGCGGCACGCATTTCACGCCGATCATCAATGCACCGGAAGTGGCGATTCTCGGTCTGTCCAAGAGCGCTTACAAGCCGGTCTGGGACGGCAAGCAGTTTGTCCCGCGGTTGATGCTGCCGCTGTCGCTGTCATATGACCATCGCGTGATTGACGGCGCAGAGGCTGCGCGCTTCAACGCATACCTGGGCCAGATTCTCGCGGATTTCCGCCGCGTGATGCTGTGACTCGACTATATCAACCCGTTGCGCAAACAAGAAGGGGACGTGGATGAGTCTCGTTGAAGTGAAAGTGCCCGACGTCGGCGATTTCAAGGACGTCAGCGTGATCGAGGTATTGATCCAGCCTGGCGATACGATCGACAAGGAGCAGTCGCTGTTGACGCTAGAGAGCGACAAGGCGTCGATGGAGGTGCCGAGCGACTACGCCGGCACCGTGAAGGAGGTCAAGGTCAAGGCCGGCGACAAGGTGTCCGAGGGCACCGTGATCGCGGTCGTGGAGGTGGCCGCCCGGGTCGAACGTGCTGACGGCGGTCGCGCCGCGGCGCAGTCGCCGACTGCGTCCACCCCGGCTCCTGCGTCGGCGCCGACATCGCCAGCTGCGTCAGGTGCGGGGCTGGCGAGCGCGTCGCTGCCGACGTCGGGAGAGCGGCCCGCATCCGGTGCGCCGGCGGTAGCCTATCGTGGCAACGCCGACATTGAATGCGACGTGTTGGTGCTCGGTGCCGGCCCGGGTGGGTACTCGGCCGCGTTTCGCGCCGCCGACCTCGGCCTGAAAACCGTGCTCGTCGAGCGCTATCCGACACTGGGCGGCGTTTGCCTGAACGTCGGGTGCATTCCGTCGAAGGCGTTGCTGCACACTGCCGCCATCGTTGACGAGGCGGCGGCGCTGGCAGCGCATGGGATCACGCTCGGCAAGCCGCAGATCGATTTGGTTAAGCTGCGTGAGTTCAAGCGCGGCGTGGTGCGTAAGCTGACGACCGGGCTCGCCGGCATGGCCAACGCGCGCAAGGTGCAGGTGGTGACCGGCGTCGGGGCGTTCACCGACCCTTATCATCTCGAGGTGCAGGCCGACGGCGGCAAGCAGATCGTGCGGTTCAAGCAGGCGATCATCGCGGCCGGCTCGCAAGCCGTGAAACTGCCGTTCCTGCCCGACGACGCACGCGTCATCGACTCCACTGGCGCGTTGGAGCTGCCGCAAATCCCGCAGCGGATGCTGGTGATCGGGGGCGGAATCATCGGGCTCGAGATGGCCACTGTGTATTCGACCCTCGGCGCGAGCATCGACGTGGTCGAGATGCTCGATGGCTTGATGCAGGGTGCGGACCGAGACCTCGTCAAAGTATGGGAGAAGTTCAACGCGAAGCGCTTCACAAACGTGATGCTGAAGACCAGGACCACGGCTGCCGAGGCTAAGCCGGACGGCATCTATGTGAGTTTCGAAGGCGAGCATGCGCCAGTGGGTCCGCAGCGCTACGACTTGGTGCTCGTCGCAGTCGGGCGCAGTCCGAACGGCAAGCGCATTGGCGCCGAGCGTGCTGGCGTTGCGGTGACCGAGCGCGGTTTCATCGACGTCGACAAGCAGATGCGTACCAACGTGCCACACATCTATGCGATCGGCGATATCGTGGGTCAGCCGATGCTCGCGCACAAGGCGGTCCACGAAGGGCACGTGGCTGCGCAGGCCGCCGCCGGCGAAAAATCCTATTTCGATGCGTTGCAGATTCCTTCGGTGGCATACACTGACCCCGAGGTCGCATGGGCCGGCAAGACAGAGGCGCAACTGAAGGCCGAAGGCGTTCAGTATGGCAAGACCGTGTTTCCGTGGGCTGCTTCCGGGCGTGCCATTGCGAACGGCCGCGACGAGGGCTTCACGAAGCTGCTGTTTGATGAGCAGACCCATCGCGTGATCGGCGGTGGTATCGTCGGGCTCAATGCGGGCGATCTGATCAGCGAAATTTGCCTGGCCGTAGAAATGGGCGCGGACGCGACAGATATCGGCAAGACGATTCATCCGCACCCGACGCTCGGTGAATCGGTTGGGATGGCCGCGGAGTTGTACGAGGGCATCTGCACCGATTTGCCGCCGCAGCGCAAGAAGTAACGCAGCCGGCTCCGTGATGCTGAGCCGGTAGCCGTTACTTCCTTGCGGCACGCGATGCCTGTGCGGCCGTCTGCTGGGCAGCCTTCGATGCAGCGGCGGCGGTGGCGTTGAAGTTACTTTCGGCGATCTCAACCGCCTGCTTCGTGGCCTTTTGCACCGTTTCGTATGTCGTGTTCGCGGCGGTGATCGCCGACTTCAACACCGAGACGGCGGCTTCCGAGCCAGCCGGTGCGTTCTTCGCGACGTTGTCAACCAAGACCTGCACTTTGCGGCTTTGTTCGTCATATTGCGTTTCGGCAACGCGAGCGAATTCGGCTTGCGTAGCCGATGCAATGTCGTACAGCTGACGGCCGTACGACAGAACCTTCTCCGCGACAGGCTGCGTTAGGCTGGCCTGCAGCGACAACAGCGCCTGCACATCCTTCACCGACAGCGTACGGTGCGCGATTTCCTGCGATTCGACCCATGTCGACTTGATCGTTTGCAGGTTCAGTTCAACGAGTTTTTCGACGCCTTCGAACGCTTTGTTCGTCAGACCAAACCACGTTTCCAGATGGCCCTTCTGGGCGGCAGCGATTTGCTCGGGGGTCAACAGATTCATGCTTGCGCTCCTGATCCGACCCTGGCGGGGCCGCTAGTGGGGGAAAGACCGCCGCGCTGTTGTGCACCGCAGCATGATACATATTCTAGAAACATTTGCACGTATGTCAAGCCTAATTTGTGCATTGCACAAATTAGGCTTCGGCTTAATAAACAATGGTTTAGCGACGCAAGACGATGGGGCGCCGCAGCCGGTGCGGCCGGCTCAATGCAGCGTCTTGGCACACTGCGCTTCGCCTGGTCGAGGTGTAGTGGCACAGTTCTGTGCCAATTTCTGGAACGTTTGTTTCGTTGTTTTGTTTTAGCGCGGCGCGCGGGATGCGAAAGGACATCCCTGTGCTGTCTCGGACCACCTGGGTTCAACGTTGACGGCACCGAACCGTTAAGCCGGCAGTAGACCTCGTTCAGCGACAGTGGAGCGAATCGCCGCGCACGCCTGATTACTGATTTCAATTACACTGTGCGGCTCGATTGGTTGCCCCGAACGCCTCACGGATGTTGGGTTAATTATCAGCGATAAGTGCCTAACATCGTTAATCTTTCCGGGCTTGGCCACACTTTCGGAAATTCGGTCATAACACGAATGAAAATTTCCCTGTTTTCGTTGCTGAAAGGCATCCGTGTCGCTGCCTTTGGCACGGCGTTGTCCATCGCCGGATCAGCCGTGCTGATGACTGCGTGGGTCACGCCGGCCAATGCGTATGCTGCCACCGTCGTGAAGAATGCGCGCGAATCCCGTGCGAGCCCTGCTTCCACCGGCAAAGGTGGCAAGGTGTTGGCTGCGAAGCGCGCGTCCAAGACCCAGGCCCGTGTCGCGCGCTCGAACAAGGTGACGCGGCAGGCCGCCGCGCAGCCGGCGAAACGGCGCGTGTCGGCGCGGCTAAAGGGCCGCGCGCACCATGCAGCGGTGCGCCGGGTTGCGTACCAGCCTAGGCCCGCGGTGGGCGCGTTCACGTTGCACGCCGACAGCAGCGTGGCGTTGCGCTCGACGGTGGGCTTCATGGTCGACCAGCACACCGGCGAGGTACTGTACGACAAGAACTCGGCGTCAGTTGTGCCGATCGCGTCGATCACGAAGCTCATGACAGCGATGGTCGTGCTGGATTCGAAGGCGCCGCTCAATGAAAGGCTGACAGTGACTGACGAGGACCGCGACTACGAGAAGGGCACCGGCTCTCGGTTGTCGATCGGCTCGACGTTATCGCGTGAGGATATGCTGCACATCGCGTTGATGGCCTCGGAGAATCGCGCCGCCGCGGCGCTGTCACGCTACTATCCCGGCGGCCGGCCCGGATTCCTTGCGGCGATGAACCGCAAGGCCGCCGAGTTGGGCATGACGCAAACCCGTTTCCAGAACGCGACCGGCCTGACGTCGCAGAACGTGTCCACCGCGCGCGACCTCGTGAAGATGGTCGATGCAGCGTATCAGTATCCGCTGATCCGCCAGTTCTCGACTGACCGCAGCTACGACGTGTTTACCGGCAAGCGCACGCTCGCCTATAACAGCACGAATGCGCTGGTGCGCAACGCTTCGTGGGACATCGGGCTGCAAAAAACCGGCTTCATCAACGAGGCTGGCGAATGCTTGGTCATGCAGGCGACGATCCATGGCCGGCCTGTGATCATGGTGCTGCTGGACTCGTTCGGCAAGTATTCACGCTTTGCCGATGCGCAGCGGTTGCGCAATTGGATGGACACGGGCGGAGTGCAACGCGTGGTGAGCGCCCAGGCCAACGGCGCCGGCACCTGAGCTGCACCCGCGTGCTGGCGCGCGGCCCATCCGTGCACTAGCGCGGGCCGGTGCCGGCGCGTGTTCGCGGGTTCATCGTTCCCGGGCCCATCGTCCGCCGTGGATACCTGGCGGACGGCGACGCTGCTCATTTCATGCGGCGACGGCCGTAGTGGCGTTCGTCGGCGGTTGGTACCCGAGCGCCTGTGAAATTTCCAGCGCGGTATGGGTGAGCTGCGCGAGCCATGCGTCTTGCAAGCGGTCCGCTGGCGCGGACAGTGACAGGCCCGCCACTAGTTTCAAACTGTCGTCATAGATGCCGGCCGCGATGCATCGCACGCCCAGTTCCAGTTCCTCATTGTCACGCGCGCACGCTTGCTGGCGCACGTGTGCCAGTTCGCGCTCTAGCTTCGCTAGGTCCGTGATGCTGTTCTGCGTATGACCGGCCAGCCCGGTGCGCGTCGCGTAGGCGCGCACGCGTGAGGCTTCATCCGCGGCCAGGAACAACTTGCCGACGGACGTCAGGTGCAGCGGCGCGCGGCCGCCAATCGCACGGACCACCTGCATGCCGGAGCGCTCTGAATAGGCGCGTTCGATATAGACGATTTCGTCGCCTTGCCGCACAGATAAGTTCACCGTTTGTCCAGTGAGCCGGTGCAGTTCGCGCATCGGGCTGAGCGCGGCGTCGCGCACCGACAACCGAGCCTTGACCAGATTGCCCAACTCGAGCAGGCGCATGCCCAAGCGGTACGTGCCCGGATCCGAACGATCGACGAGCCGGCACGTTACCATGTCGTTCAGGATCCGATGGGCGGTCGATGGATGAAGCTCAGTGCGTTGCGCGAGGTCCTTGAGGCTGACAGGATCGCTATGCGCGGCGAGCGCGTCAAGCAGCCGCATCATCCGGTCGATTACCTGGATTGAGGTCTTAGCTTCTGCGTTCGGGTCACTCATCATGGATACGGCCATGCTCCAGTAGGAACCCGATTGTATCTCGTATTGTGAAAGGTGCGAACAGGGTGACGCAGGCCTCCCAGCGTTTCGCGCGAATCCGCGCGTAGCCTGCACGCGAGTGGCGTGCAGGTGCGGTTCGGGCCGATGCGCGCATAATCGGGGCCTTTTGCAGCGCAATGCGAAGGGCGGGATGATAAGCGGTGCTGCTTCGTAACGCGAGGAAGGGCTATGACTACAGGATCGCCCGCAGCGGGCAGGGTGGAAGCCGCCGCCGGAGCGCGGCGTGATGGACGGGTCGATGCACTCGTGACAGCCGAGCATTTGAGTTATCAGGTGATCAACCGGGTGGCGGTCGTCACGCTGAATCGTCCCGATACGCTGAACGCGCTGTCGCATTCGATGGTGCGCACGCTCGCGCAATGGGTCGAGCAATGCCGGGCGGACGAGCGGATTTTGGCGCTAGTGCTGCGCGGCGCCGGCGACAAGGGTTTTTGCGCGGGCGGCGATGTGCGGGCGCTGTACCGGCTGGCGAGCGCCGGCGAGCACGCGTGGCAAGCGTTCTTTATTGACGAATATCGGCTCAATTTCGCACTCCATCATTTCCCCAAGCCCGTGGTGGCGCTGATGGACGGCATTACGATGGGCGGCGGGATGGGGTTGGCGCAGGGTGCCTCGCTGCGGATTGCCACCCAACGTAGCCGGATCGCGATGCCGGAAACGCGAATCGGTTTCGTGCCGGACGTGGGGGCCACGCGATTCCTGGCCGTCATGCCGGTGGAGCTGGAATTGTATGTTGGATTGACCGGCGTGACGCTCAGCGGCGCTGATGCGCAGCGGCTCGGATTAGCCGATCGGCTGGTTGACGCCGATGCGTTGCGCGATTTCGACGTGCGACTGTGTGAGGCGGACACCACGGACATTGACCGTGCGCTAAAGCAGGCGTTTGGCGGCCCCGGTTCCGAGCCGGGGCAGGTACGCAGTACCGTGGACGATTGGCGCGCGCTAGCCGTGCGTCATTTCAAACCTCGCCACTCGGTTGAGCAGATCGTTGCATCGCTACGCGGCCATCTGTCGGCCGGTCCCCGCGAGGCTGAGCGCGAATGGCTCAGCGCGACCCTCGATGCGCTGAGCGCCTATTCCCCCACCATGCTCAACGTGACGCGGCAGGCGTTACTGCGGGGACGCCACATGACGCTGGCTGAATGCCTGCGGATGGAACTGGCGATCGCCACGCAGGCGATCGACGAGGGCGACTTCTGCGAAGGGGTGCGGGCGCACCTGATCGACAAGGACAAGCGGCCGCGCTGGGCGCCGGCCACGCTGGCCGAGGTCCGCGAAGAGCGTGTCGCCGCGATGTTGCGCTCGCCGTGGCGCGCCGACGCGCACCCGCTGGCCGACCTGCACGGCTGAGCCGTTCAACTCACGCATCGCGTACGCCGCCGCGGCGCCTGCTCAGGGCCAGTGTGCGTGTCCGCCTTGCGGGCTCTTCCATGCAGGGTTGGCTTCGGAGCCGCCAACGCCACCGCCCGGAGCCGCCAACGCCACCGCTCGCGTTGTGGCCCTGGGCATGACCGCACGCCGATGCGTGGACGGGCGCCGGCTGCTGCGGATCGGCGCGACCGTGCCCGTCGGTTCATCGATGCTCAGTCGATGCCCGGGCGGGCGGAGCGGCCAGTGCGCGACGCGGCAATCGTGCCGATCAGCACAAGCGTCCAGCACGAGCATTGATTCCAGCGTAGAATTGCGGCGCTCCGAACATTCAAACCCATGAAAACCGTCGCGCTGCTTTTCGTCTGTCTTGGCAACATTTGTCGTTCCCCCACCGCCGAAGCGGTGATGCGCGCCAAAGTACACGAGGCCGGGCTGGCCGACACAATCCACTTGGACTCGGCCGGCACGGGCGACTGGCATGTGGGTGCCGCGCCCGACCCCCGTGCGTGCCGCGCGGCGATGTCGCGGGGTTACGCGTTGGACGCGTTGCGGGCCCGGCAGGTCAGCGCCGGCGATTTTGCGCAGTTCGATCTGCTGCTCGCAATGGATCATGACAACGCCGCCGAGTTGCGGCGCCGCTGCCCGTCCGAGCATGGGCATAAGATTCGTCTGCTGATGGAGTTTGCGCGCCGTCACGATACCGACATCGTCGACGATCCTTATTTCGGTGGCCACGAGGGCTTCGAGCGCGTGCTTGACGAAGTCGAGGACGCCTGCGACGGCTTGCTCGCGCAGTTGCGGCATCGCTACGCGATCTAAGCGGCACAAAGCGCGCGGGCCGACGCGCTGGCGCGCGTCGTCGCAGGGGGCGGCGTACTGTTCTGTCCCTAGCCGCGGTAGGGGTACTTGACTAAAATGCTAGGATATTTATACTTGACAGGAATTGTCGAGAATTACGGGTGCCCCACACCATGAGACTCACTACAAAAGGCCGCTTCGCCGTTACCGCGATGATCGACTTGGCTTTGCGCCAAGAGACGGGCCCCGTGACGCTCGCAGGCATTAGCCAGCGGCAGCGGATCTCGCTGTCCTATTTGGAGCAGCTGTTTGGCAAGCTGCGTCGGCACGAGATCGTCGAGTCGGTGCGCGGACCGGGCGGTGGCTACCATCTCGCGCGCCGCGCCGACGAGGTGACCGTGGCCGACATCATTATCGCTGTTGACGAGCCGCTGGACGCGACGCAGTGTGGCGGCAAGGGCGCGTGCGAGGGCACCAAGCAGCCAGACGGCCATTGCATGACGCATGAATTGTGGTCGACGTTGAACCAGAAGATGGTCGAGTACCTCGATTCCGTGTCGCTGCAGGACTTAGTTGACCAACAGCGCTCGCGCGAAAGTACAGCGCCGGTGCGGCTCGACCGACGAGGCGAGCCGGTAGCGCCGGACACGGTCCGCGTTGGGCCGAAAGGACCGAATTCCGTGTTCAACATCGCGCAGTCCTGAGCGGACAGCGACGCAACACAACGTATTGGCAGCAGACTCAGACTTGCGGAGCCCCACATGAAAAATCTTCCGTCCCACCTGCCCATCTACATGGACTACAGCGCGACAACGCCCGTTGACCCGCGCGTGGCGGATAAAATGATCCCGTACCTGCGCGAGCAATTCGGCAACCCGGCCTCGCGCAGCCATGCGTATGGTTGGGACGCCGAGCGCGCGGTCGAGCAGGCGCGCGAGCAGGTGGCCGCGCTGGTGAATGCCGATCCGCGCGAGATCATCTGGACGTCGGGCGCGACCGAGTCGGACAACTTGGCGCTGAAGGGCGCAGCGAATTTTTATCGCAGCAAGGGCAGGCACATTGTCACGGTGAAGACCGAGCACAAAGCCGTGCTCGACACCACGCGCGAATTGGAACGGCAGGGCTTCGAGGTCACGTACCTGGATGTGCAAGACAATGGCCTGCTTGACCTGGAGGCATTCAGTGCGGCGCTGCGGCCGGATACGATTCTCGTGTCGGTGATGCATGTGAACAACGAGATTGGCGTGATCCAGGATATCGCGGCGATCGGCGAGATCTGTCGGCAAAAAGGGATCGTGTTCCACGTCGATGCCGCGCAGGCGACCGGCAAGGTCGAAATCGACTTGCAGAAGCTGAAGGTCGATTTGATGTCGTTTTCCGCGCACAAAACCTATGGGCCGAAGGGAATCGGTGCGCTATATGTGCGGCGCAAGCCGCGCGTGCGGATCGAGGCGCAGATGCACGGCGGCGGCCATGAGCGGGGTATGCGTTCCGGCACGCTCGCCACCCATCAGATCGTGGGCATGGGCGAGGCGTTCAGACTGGCGCGCGAGGAAATGGCCACCGAGAACGAGCGGGTACGCATGCTGCGCGACCGCTTGCTCGACGGCCTGCTGCGGATCGACGAGGTGTACGTGAACGGCGACATGCATGCGCGCGTGCCGCACAACCTGAACGTGAGCTTCAACTTTGTCGAGGGTGAGTCTTTGATCATGGCGGTCAAGGATGTCGCGGTATCGTCGGGCTCCGCCTGTACGTCCGCGTCGCTGGAGCCGTCGTACGTGCTGCGCGCGCTGGGCCGTAACGACGAATTGGCGCATAGCTCGATCCGCTTCACGGTGGGGCGTTTCACGACCGAGCAGGAAGTGGACTACGTGATCGAGTTGTTGAACAACAAGATCGCGAAGCTGCGCGAGCTTTCGCCGCTGTGGGAAATGCATCAGGAAGGGATCGACCTGTCGTCGATCCAATGGGCTGCGCATTGAGCGCAACGGCTTGAACCTCTACGGATACAGCAAGGAGTACTGCAATGGCTTATAGCGACAAGGTTCTGGACCACTACGAAAACCCGCGCAATGTCGGGTCGTTTGCGAAGGACGACGATGCGGTCGGCACGGGCATGGTCGGCGCGCCGGCATGCGGCGATGTGATGAAGCTGCAGATCCGGGTCGGCGCGGATGGGGTCATTGAGGACGCGAAGTTCAAGACCTATGGCTGCGGCTCTGCGATCGCGTCCAGTTCGCTGGTGACGGAATGGGTCAAGGGCAAGACACTGGACCAAGCACTATCGATCAAAAACACCCAGATCGCCGAGGAGTTGGCGCTGCCGCCGGTGAAGATCCACTGTTCGATCCTGGCGGAAGACGCGATCAAGGCGGCGGTGGACGACTACAAGCAGCGACGTGGGGCGGTGGTCGACAAACCTGCTGTCCAAGCGGGTGAAGCGGCGGCTTGACCGTCGTGGGGAGCCGCACGAGCGGCCGGCCCAGCCGGTCTAGCGCGGCAGTGGGCAAACCGATCAATGACGGCCGGCTGGGCCGGTGAACGAAGATGGCGATCACTTTGACGGAAAAAGCGGCGCAGCACGTGCACAAGTACCTGATGCGCCGCGGCAAGGGCATCGGGCTGCGGCTCGGTGTGCGCACGACCGGCTGCTCAGGCCTGGCGTACAAGCTCGAATACGTCGATGAATTGGACTCCGGCGACAAGGTGTTCGAGAGCCACGGGATCAAGGTCATCGTCGATCCGAAGAGCCTGGCGTACATCGACGGCACAGAATTGGATTTCGCTCGCGAAGGGCTGAACGAGGGGTTCCGGTTTAACAACCCGAACGTGAAGGACGAATGTGGGTGCGGCGAGTCGTTCCGCGTCTGATTTGTCGCATGCTGCCTTGGGCGCCATTGGCGTATTTCCTCGGCGCCACCGTACAGTAGGGCGCCAGTTAAGAGTCCCGACGATGCGTTCGCTGACCCAGAACCATTTCGAATTGTTCCAATTGCCCGAGCGTTTCGGGTTGGATGGGCACGCGCTCGATCATGCGTATCGTGCCGTGCAGGCGCAGGTGCATCCGGACCGTTTCGCTTCAGCCGGCGACGCGCAGAAGCGCATTGCGATGCAATGGGCGGCGCGCGCGAATGAGGCATACAGGACACTGAAGTCGCCGTTGCGACGCGCGACCTACCTGTTGCACCTGCGTGGCATCGACGTGGGTGCGGAAAACAATACCGCGATGGAACCAGCGTTTCTGATGCAGCAGATGGAATGGCGCGAGCGGACCGAGGATGCGGCTGCGGCGCGCAATGTCGATGCGCTGCAGGCGCTGCTGCACGAGTTGCAGGATGAGGAATCGGCACGGCTCGCGCGGCTCGGCGAATGGCTCGATTCCGGTGCGCACCAGCCGGCGGCCGAAGCGGTGCGCCAATTGATGTTCATTGAACGGGTCGCACACGAAATCGACGCACAGATCGACAAACTGCAGGCGGCATAAAGCTGGCCGCCCGATGCGATGCACGGTCGCCACGCGCCCGGCATCGTACTCCACATGGATAAAGATGGCCTTACTGCAAATCTCCGAACCCGGCATGGCGCCGGCGCCGCATCAGCGCCGAATCGCGATCGGCATCGACCTTGGGACGACCCACTCGCTGGTGGCTGTGGTGCGCAACAGCATCCCGGAGGTGTTGCCTGACGGCGAAGGGCGGGCGTTGCTGCCATCCGTCGTCCGCTACCTGCCTGGCGGTGGGCGCAAGATCGGTTATCCGGCGAAGGAAGACGCGGCGCTGGACCCGCGCAACACGATTGTCTCGGTCAAGCGCTTCATGGGGCGCGGCAACGCTGACGTGCAGGACCTGGACAACGCACCTTACGCGTTCATTGATGCGCCTGGCATGGTCCAGCTGCAGACCGTGGACGGCGTGCGCAGCCCAGTCGAAGTTTCTGCGGAGATTCTTGCGACATTGCGGCAGCGCGCCGAGGATACGCTTGGTGACGAAATAGTCGGGGCCGTCATCACAGTTCCCGCGTATTTCGACGACGCACAGCGGCAGGCCACGAAAGATGCTGCCCAGCTCGCCGGCTTGAATGTGTTGCGCTTGTTGAACGAGCCGACCGCCGCGGCGATCGCCTATGGGCTAGACAGCGGTGCGCAAGGGTTATACGCAGTGTACGACTTGGGTGGCGGCACATTTGACTTGTCGGTGCTCAAGCTCACGCGCGGCGTGTTCGAGGTGCTGTCCACGGGCGGCGATTCGGCGCTGGGCGGCGATGACTTCGATCAGGCGCTGTATCGGCATGTGCTGAACCGTGCGGCGCTCGGCACGCTGCCGCCGCAGGACGTGCGGGCGCTGCTGGATGCGGTGCGTGTCGCGAAGGAAACGCTGTCGGCTCAGGATGAGGTCGTGCTCGACGTCACGTTATCTTGCGGCCGGCGCGTCGTGCTAACGCTCACGGAAGCCGAATTCGCGACGATGACCCAGCCGCTGGTCGAACGTACGCTGGCGCTCACGCGCAAAGCGTTGCGCGATGCGAAATTGATGCCGCGGGATTTCGACGGCATCGTGCTGGTAGGCGGCTCCACGCGTATGCGGGGCGTGCGGCGCGCTGTCGAACAGTATTTCGGCAAGGCGCCGTTGACCGACTTGGATCCGGACCAGGTCGTCGCACTGGGTGCCGCGATCCAGGCCGACGTGCTGGCCGGCAACCGGCGCGAGGGTGACGACTGGTTACTGCTCGACGTGATACCGCTGTCGCTCGGATTGGAGACGATGGGCGGGCTGGTGGAGAAGATCATTCCACGGAACTCGACGATTCCTGTGGCACGGGCGCAAGAATTCACAACGTTCAAGGACGGCCAGAGCGCGATGGCCATTCACGTGGTGCAAGGCGAGCGTGAATTGGTGTCCGACTGTCGCTCGCTCGCGCGTTTCGAGTTGCGCGACATTCCGCCGATGACCGCCGGCGCCGCTCGGATCCGCGTCACATTCCAGGTCGATGCGGACGGGCTGTTGTCCGTGTCCGCTCGCGAGATGCAGTCGGGCACGGAGGCCGCAGTGGTCGTCAAGCCATCGTACGGCCTCGGTGACGTCGATATCGCTCGGATGCTCGAGGAGAGTTTCAGCAGCGCGGAGCACGACATGCAGGCGAGGGCGTTGCGCGAGGCACAGATCGATGCGCGGCGCTTGGCGGACGCCACCGACGCGGCGCTGGCGGTCGATGGAGAATTGCTCGACGCCACTGAGCGTGCCGACGTCGATGCCAAATTGAAAGCACTGCGCGCCGTGATCGACGGCGACGACGCGGACCGCATCGACGCGGCGACGAAAGCCCTGTCGAGCGCGACCGACGAGTTCGCCGCGCGGCGCATGGACAAGAGTATTCGTGGCGCACTCGCTGGCCGCAAGCTTGACGAAATCGGCTGATCGGTGCCCTATTGCCGCTTTACAGGACTGTTTTTCAATGCCTCAAATCGTTGTTTTGCCCCATGTCGAGTTGTGCCCCGACGGAGCGGTGCTTGAAGCCGAGCCTGGCAAGAGCGTCTGCGACACGCTGCTGGACGCTGGCATCGAAATCGAGCATGCGTGCGAGAAGTCATGCGCGTGCACCACGTGCCACGTGATTGTGCGCGAAGGGTTCGATGCGCTGGCGCCGTCGGAGGAGGATGAGGACGACCTGTTGGACAAGGCCTGGGGCCTGGAGCCAACTTCCCGGCTGTCGTGTCAAGCCAAGGTGCCGCAAAATGCGGATCTGGTGATCGAGATTCCAAAATACTCGATCAATCATGCGAAGGAAAACCACTGAGTCCGAGGAGGGCGGCGGCGATGAAATGGACCGACACGAACGACATCGCGATGGCACTGACCGATGCCTATCCCGACGTTGACCCTCAATACGTGCGTTTCACCGACCTGCATCGATGGGTGACGGAACTGGACGGCTTTGACGACGACCCGGAGCGCTCGAGCGAAAAGATTCTCGAGGCGATCCAGGCCGCGTGGATTGAGGATGCCGACTACTAAACGTCGCGCACGTCCCTGATCTGCGTCGCCGGCGCCCTAGTCTGCGGCCTGTAAACCGGCGTGCGTTAGCGCGCCGTTTTTGATTCGTACGCGTTCGCCAGGCTGGAAGGAGGGCGGCTGCCGGTACGTGAAGTAGCGCAGCTTGCCGTTCTGCATCCGTACGTGGACCCGATAATCCGTTTCGCTGCGCATCTGTTTCTCGACCGAGTTGCCAGCCAGTCCGCCGCTGAGTGCGCCGAGCAGCGTCATCGCGGTACGTCCACCGCCGCCGCCGAACTGGTTGCCGATCACGCCGCCTGCCACCGCGCCGCCGACCGCGCCGAGGCCTGTGCTATGGCCTTCGCGCCGAACAGGAACGACCGACTCTACGGTGCCGCATGATGCGCATGCTACTGCACGGGGCGGAGCATATTGTGGCTCGGCGCCGGGCCCAGTGCCATTTTGCGCGTAGCCGGCGGGCGACGCGGTCATGGCTGTACCGCCCGATTGCTGTGCACGGGGTGCATACGACGTGGCGGGCGGCGCTGATTGTTGTGCGGATGATGGCGCCTGGGGTGACGTAGCGCTCGGCTGCACCGCAGCAGCCGGTGCGGCGGCATCCATGACCAGCTGCTGCGCGGTTTGGGTGATTGGCGCGGCATCGTTCCGCGTGCTACTGCTGCGGGATGCGTTGGGCAGTAACCTCGTGACGGCCGCGGTTGCGGCCAGGCTGGCAATGATGACCCCGACTGCGGCGGCCGCGACCAATGGGTGAAGTTTGCGTGGGCTTTCCAATTTTGACCTTCACGAAGGGGCGCTTTCCGATGCCGCCTAGTCTGCGCGATGCCTCGCCCGTTGTTGGTTTCAAGTTGTAACCAATTGCGGCGTACCGGCCGCCGCACCCGCGCCGCTTGACCGTTTGTTACAAATAATTAGGGCCGGCAATTTGCCGGCCCGCAGGGCGACGTTGGCGCACAGATCCACGCGGGGCCGACCGTGCGCGCGTATGGCCGTGTTAATCCTCGCGCCGCAGGTGCGGGAATAGGATCACGTCACGGATGCTTGGGCTGTCGGTCAGCAACATCACGAGCCGGTCGATGCCAATACCGCATCCACCGGTCGGCGGCATGCCGTATTCGAGCGCGCGGATGTAGTCGGCGTCGTAGTACATTGCTTCCTCGTCGCCGGCATCTTTCTGCTCGACCTGCTTGCGAAAGCGCGCCGCCTGGTCCTCCGGATCGTTCAGCTCCGAGAAGCCGTTCGCGATCTCGCGGCCGGTAATGAACAACTCGAAGCGTTCGGTAATGCCAGGGACCGTGTCCGACGCTCGCGCGAGCGGTGATACTTCCACCGGATAGTCGACGATATAGGTTGGCTCCCACAACTGCGCTTCAGCAGTTTCCTCAAACAGGGCAAGCTGCAGCGCGCCCACGCCGGCGTTGCGCAACGGCGCGTCGTGCGTATCGACGCCGAGCCGGCGCAATTCAGCACGCAGCCAGTCGCGGTCAGCAAGCTGTGCGTCACTGTATTGCGGGGCATACTTTTGGATCGCGCCGGTGATCGTCAAGCGGTGAAAGGGTTTGCCCAAGTCCAGTTCGCGCCCCTGATAGTGGATCGCCGTCGAACCCAGCGTGTCCAGCGCCGCTTGCCGAATCAACTGTTCGGTGAAGTCCATCAGCCAGCGGTAGTCAGTATACGCGGCGTAGAACTCCATCATCGTGAATTCCGGATTGTGCCGCGGCGAAATCCCTTCGTTGCGGAAATTCCGGTTGATTTCGAATACGCGGTCCAATCCGCCGACGATCAGCCGCTTCAGGTACAGCTCCGGCGCGATGCGCAGGAACATCTGCCTATCCAGCGCATTGTGGTGCGTGATGAACGGCTTGGCCGACGCGCCGCCCGGGATCGGGTGCAGCATTGGCGTCTCGACTTCCATGAAGCCCGCGTTCGTCATGAACTGTCGGATCGACGTGATCGCGCGCGTGCGCGCCTGGAACGTCTGGCGTGCTTCGGGCGTGACGATCAGATCCACGTAGCGCTGCCGATAGCGCGTTTCCTGGTCGGACAACCCATGAAACTTGTCCGGCAGCGGCCGGATGGCCTTGGACAGCAGTCGCAGCCCGATGCAGCGTACCGACAGTTCGCCCTTGTTGGTCCGGAACAGCACGCCGTGCGCCGCGATGATGTCGCCCAGGTCCCATTTCTTGAATGCATCGTAGACATCGGCACCGATGTCGGCCGGCGTGATGAAGAACTGGATCTGACCGGTGCCGTCCTGCACGGTCGCGAAGCTTGCCTTGCCCATGACGCGTTTGAGCATCATCCGGCCGGCAATCGATACGTTGAGCGCGTGCGCTTCGAGGGCGTCTTTGTCGGTGCTGGCAAAGCGAGCGCGCAGATCCGCCGCGCTGTTTTCCGGGCGGAAGTCGTTCGGATACGCGACACCTTGCTCGCGCAGCGCCCGCAGCTTGTCGCGGCGCTCCGCGATGATCGCGTTGTCGTCGCTGTCGATGCCGGTCTGCACGGCATTGGGATTCTTTTCGGTCATGGTCAGTTGCGCCCGCGGTTATACGCCTTGCTTCAGGCTCGCGCTGATGAAATCGTCGAGGTCCCCGTCGAGCACCGCACGCGTGTTGCTGATTTCGACGTTGGTGCGCAAGTCCTTCACGCGGCTCTGGTCGAGCACGTAGGAGCGGATCTGGTGGCCCCAGCCCACGTCGGTTTTGCTCGATTCGAGTTTGTCCTGCTCGGCTTGGCGCTTGCGCATCTCCGCTTCGTACAGCCGAGATTTGAGCATCGCCATCGCCTCGGCGCGGTTTCGATGTTGCGAGCGGTCGTTCTGGCACTGCACGACGATGCCTGACGGCAAATGCGTGATGCGCACCGCCGAGTCGGTCTTGTTGATGTGCTGGCCGCCGGCCCCGGATGCGCGAAACGTGTCGATGCGCAGGTCGGCTGGGTTAACATCGATGTCGATCGATTCATCCACTTCCGGATACACGAACACCGACGAGAACGACGTATGGCGTCCGCCGGACGAATCGAACGGCGACTTGCGTACCAAGCGGTGGATGCCGGTCTCGGTGCGCAGGTAACCATAGGCGTACTCGCCTTCGACCTTGATCGTCGCATTCTTAATGCCTGCTACTTCACCGTCGGATTGCTCGAGCACTTCGGCCTTGAAGCCCTTGCGCTCGCAGTAGCGCAGATACTGGCGCAATAGCATCGACGCCCAGTCCTGTGCCTCGGTGCCGCCGGCACCGGCTTGAATGTCGACGAAGCAGTTGTTCGGATCGGCCGGATTGTTGAACATCCGGCGAAACTCTATGTCGGCCACGCGGCGCTCCAGGGCCTGCACGTCGCGCTCGCAAGCGAGCAGCGTGTCATCGTCCTGTTCCTCGTTGGCCAGCTCGAACAGCTCCTGCGTGTCCGTCAGGTCACCGTTCAGCGCCGAGAGCATTTGCACGACCGCGTCGAGCAGTTTCTTCTCGCGACCGAGCGCCTGCGCCTGCTTCGCGTCGTTCCAGACGTTCGGGTCCTCGAGCGCCGTGTTGACTTCCGCTAGGCGGGCTTGTTTCGCATCGAAGTCAAAGATACCCCCGTAGCTCTCCCGCGCGCTTGCGCAGGTCGGCGAGGGTCGCTTCGATCACGTTCAGACGTTCTGCTTCCATGTCGATCGGGGCCTTGCAAAAAGGGTAAATTATAGCGGATCAACATCAGGGCGCCGCATGCTCGACGACCAACTGCACACGCGACACACCGTTCCAAGTGTCGCGCACGAGCCGGTAGGCGAACAGCGCCCGTGCCGGAAGTGTGTCGATGTGGTTGAACCAGATTGCCGCATAGCGCAGGCGCCCGCGGGCAAGCTGCAACTTCAGGTGCCGCTCCTTGACGAGTGACTGAGACAGCACGTCGAATTCCCCCGAAAAAACCGGCGCCGGGAAACCCTGGCCCCACACCGCGTTGTCGATCAGCTCGACGAACGATGGCGTGTGATACGCGTCCTCCAGCTCGCCATCGGTCTCGATCTGCCGCGCGAGCGCGTCCTCGTTCAGCCATTCGCGCGCCAGCGCCTCGAATGCCGCCGCGAAGCGCGGCACGTCGCTGGTGCGTAGCGTGAGGCCGACAGCCATCGCGTGGCCGCCAAAGCGCTCGATCAGTCCGGGCTCCCGCTTGGAGATCAGGTCCAGCGCGTCGCGCAAGTGAAAGCCCGGGATCGAGCGTCCCGAGCCTTTCACGCGCTCGCCCAATTCGTCGGCCGGCGCGAACGTGATCGCCGGTCGGTGGAAGCGCTCCTTGAGCCGGCCGGCGACGATGCCGATCACGCCCTGGTGCCATGCCGGGTTGAATAGCGTGATCGTGGCCGCGTCGCGCGGATCGAGCTGCGCGAGTTCGGCCAACGCCTGCTCCTGCATCCCCGCCTCGATTTCACGCCGTTCGCGGTTCATTGCATCGAGTTGCTGTGCCAGTGCATCGGCGCGCTGTGCATCGTCGGTGATCAGGCATTCGATGCCAAGCGACATGTCGGAGAGCCGACCAGCCGCATTCAGTCGCGGCCCTAACGCGAACCCCAGATCGAATGCGGATGCGTTGCGCGCATCGCGCGCGGCTGCCCGGAAAAGCGCAGCCACGCCCGGTTGCATCTTGCCGTTGCGGATGCGCTGAAGGCCCTGCGCAACCAGCACGCGATTGTTCGCGTCCAGCCGTACGACGTCGGCTACCGTGCCCAACGCGACCAGGTCGAGCAGACCGTCCAGCCGCGGCTCGGGGCGGCCGTCGAAGGCGCCGCGCTCGCGCAATAGCGCACGTAGCGCCAGTAGCACGTAGAACATCACGCCGACGCCGGCCAGGTGCTTGCTCGGAAACGCACAGCCTGGTTGGTTCGGGTTGATGATCGCGCGTGCCGCGGGCAGCGTGTCGCCGGGCAGGTGGTGATCGGTAATCAGCACGTCGATGCCGAGCGCGTTGGCGGTTGCCACGCCGTCCACGCTGGCGATCCCGTTGTCGACGGTGACTAGCAGGTCGGGTCGTGCGCCGGGGCGGCGGGCGGCCAACTCGACGATATCCGGCGTCAGGCCGTAGCCGTATTCGAACCGGTTCGGCACCAGGTAGTCGATGTGCGCGCCGAACAGGCGCAGGCCGCGCACGGCCACCGCGCATGCGGTCGCGCCATCACAATCATAGTCGGCTACCACCAGGATCTGCCGTCGTGCGGCAATCGCGTCGGCCAGCAGCGCGGCCGCGGCGCTGGCGCCCGAGAGCTGCGCTGGCGGCAGGAGTCGCGCCAGCGCGGTTTCCACGTCGGCGGGTGCACCGATGCCGCGTGACGCATACAGCCGCGCGAGCACCGGATGGATGCCATGCTGCGCAAGGGCATGCGCGTCGGCGGGTGGGCAGGTTCGGGTGACGATTCGGGTCATAGGCACGGGCTCACGGCAACAACGACGCAAATGGCCGGCGTCGCCAGAATTTTTTTATGTCGATGGGACGCACGACGAGCGTTGTCGTGCCGGTGTCGCCGCACAGCGTCAACGCGAGTTCTGCGAGTTCGCGGCGCTCTAACGCCGCGAGCGCTGGCGCGAACCAGTCGCGCTCCAGCACCGCGAACGCGGCGCGAAAGCGCGGCCAGTCCTGCTGCACGAAGGGTGCGCTCAGTTGATCGAGTTCGACCAGCGTCACGCTGGCTGTGCCGCGACCCGCGGCGCGGGCCGCGGCCTGGTCGCCGGTGTGCTGCCGCAGCATGTCGAAAGTGGCAGGCGGCATCTCCCATGCCGCGCCGGACGCGAGCGCCAGCCCACGCGTGGCCGCTGCCTGCGATAGCACGCGCTCGAAGGGGCGCGACACCGGCATCATACGCCCTTGCGCGTGAAGCCAGATCGAGTTGGCGGCGGGCAGCCCGCGTGCTTCCCGAGCCTGGTTGACCGGATGCTCGAACCAAGCCATTTGGACCTCGTTTTGCAGCTTCATCCATGTGCGCGGCCGGTGGCCGGTATGGGCCTCATGCGGCAACCAGATCTCGATGTTGCGTCCGGCGGCGCGCAGTGGCGCCGCGCTGGCCAACGCGCCGAGTTGCTCACTTGACAAGTACCAGCGCAGCGGCGTCGGGGCAGCCAGTTCGACGCCGAGTTCCTCAATAAGGGGCCGCGCGACAGCGAGTAGCGCGGCCGCGTCATCCGTCGAAAGCTGCAGCGTCTCGGGATCGATCAGTACCAGATGATCGTGCGCGACCTGCACATGGACGGGCTCGACGCATGCCCAGACGGCATCGCGCGGTTCGCCGCCGTCCGCCAACAGCATGTACGGGGCGAGCGGCGCATCATCGTTGGCTGCTGCTGCTGCTGCTGCTGCTGCGGTTGCGGACGGATCTGCTCGCCCGTTTGATGCTGCATCGTCCGCTTGCTGGCGCAACGCAGCAGGCGCGGCGGCATGGCCGACGCCGAAACAGCGAGCGACCCATCGCTCGTGTGGCAATGTGCGCTGGAAATCGTCCCCAATGACGCGTTCGACGAGCGTCGCGCGTTCGAGCAACTTGTCTAGCGCCGGCTTATCCAGGCCCTGCAGCGCAGGCTGTGCGCTGGCCGCAGTGGGCAACGCAAAGGGCAGCAGTAGGTGGAGGCGGGAAATGGGATGTGCGACATGCATGATGGAGCGCATTGTAGGGCAATCACCCGGTCATATCGACGTCGTTCGCCTATCGCGCGTCATTTTCGCGCGAGGGCACGCTTTGCGCGTCACCATTGAAAACCGCCTGCCGCGACCATGCCAACGTAGCCACGGCTGCTCGCGTTTGCGGCAAATTTCAGCACCCAGCGGTTATTCGGCGTCACGTGCGATATGCCAAGCGCCACACCGTACTGGCCGCGGTAAGTCGCACTGGCGAACGTCATCAGGCTCTTGCCGGGCAAGGTTGGCTGTGGCAGCCCCGCGACCGCCATCGCCGCCGCGGTGCCCGCCGATGCGTTGCGGTCCACCTGTGCGACCGCTTCATCCATTTGCGCCTTGTTCACTGCGTCGGTGGGCTGCGTGCCGCGTGCGACGTCCGTAATCCTGCGTTCATGGCCGGGTTGGCCGACCGAGACGCGCGTGTCGTCGACGTGGATATCCAGTTTTTCGGCCAGGAGCGAAGGTAGGTCAGCCCCGATGAATTCGCGCAGTCGCCCTTGTGCAGAGCCGTGCCCGCACTCGGCAGGCTGGTCGCAGGAGGCGATGTCATCGCGAGCCGACACCCCATCGTCCGCGAGCATGGGCCCGGGATGGCCGCTGCTATCCCGGAGCGCTCGCCAAGCGGCGCGGACATCGTCGGCGGTCATCGGTTCGACGGCCCCGCGTGGGTCCGCCGGCGCAGGTTTAGCATGGCCGCCTGGGTCCGCTGGCGCAACTTTGGTATGGCCGCGTGGGTCCGCTGGCGCAACTTCGGCATGGCTGCCTGGATCCGCTGGTGCAACTTCGGCATGGCTGCCTGGGTCCGCTGGCGCAACTTCGACATGGCTGCCTGGGTCCACTAGCGCAACTTCGGCATGGCCGCCTGGGCCCACCGGCGCACGTTCGGAGGGCCCGCCTTGGTTCGCCAGTGCAAGTTCGGCATACTGGCCTTCGTCCGCCGGCGCAGGCCCGGTATGGCGGCTTTTGTTCGCCAGCATCAGTGCTGGCTGGCTGTCGGCGTGCGTCAGCTGGAGCCCCGGACGCACTTCATTGCCCGCCAGCATGGGCTGCGAAGACCCACCGTCGTTTGCGTTGGCCAACTCTGCTTGCAGCGATACCGTGGTGGATGACCCTGCAACGAACGTGTCTTTCGGGTTTTTGTACCGATTGCCCGGGCCGTCCTTTGCGCTTCTGTGGTTTTTTGTTTGTTCTTCTATTTGATCTACCCTGTTTTCCAGTATTGTTAATTCATTTTTAATGATTTCCTTGTGCTCCGTGAGTTGGTTTTTTGTCGTCAATGTGAGTTCATTTATGGTATCTATAATTTCTCCGTAATACTTATGTGACTGATTCTGGGTATTATTTATTTGATTCTGAATTAGTGCTTGTGCATTATTAAGCTTATTGCTAAGTGATTGGTTGTTATGTGCTATCTGCTCCACGGTGCTATTGAGTTCGCGTATATTTTGGTGTAGAGATTTTTTGAGATTAGCTTGTTCATTGGATTGCCGGGTTATCTTTTGATTAAGGTTGTTGATTTTATTTTTGAGATTGTCTACTTGCTCTTCCGTTTCCAAGCTGATACGATCTATCTTTTGATTTATTGTTTTACTTTCTGTGGCAAGCTGATTTTTGAAATTTAAAAGAGCGCTACTGGTGTTTATTTTTAGTTTGTCCAATTTTTCTTCCGTTTTTGAGTGAGCGACGTCTAATTGAGCGACGTCTAATTTGATTGGCGCCAATCCAAAGGATGCTAGTTTGTTTGATATGATGTTTGTTATGATGTTTTCCAGGGTTGGTTCGTCATAATGGTGGGTGGACGCAGTGGCGTCATTGATAAATGCCAAGGCTAAAATTATGCTAAATGTAGATGATTTGCTAGATATTTTTTGGATAATGAAGTTCGAGCGTCGGGAGAGCGGAGCGCTATAACCTGTGACTCGTCGCGAATAATAAAATCCGGTCATTTTAAACCTTTGGTTGGCATTGAGTCGAAAAATGAAATGCGGGAAAAATGTACGCGGCAATACCGGGGAATGCAATCGAGTCGAACTATTCGTGCGGAATGAAAAAGGGGTATGGCGGCTCCAAATAGTTTAAACCGATAATCATTGGCAATGGGAGAGTCAAATGAATAATGGCCCTGGGGGCGATCCCGTTGCGCAAAACTTCAGGTATTAGTGTCAAAAAAACTGAAATTTCGTCGGCCTGCCGAGGCAACGGCTTGTGGTAGCCTGGAAGCCGTCGTGCCCCGGTTTGGAGCCGCGCGTGTGATGGCTTGGGCCGAGAGATGGACATGAGCCAGAAGCGATGGCGGGTGCCCGGCATGCGCGAAACAACACGATCGTGCGTCTCACGGGTGCGTCAGGCCAGCAGGCGGCCATCGGATCCGGTTATTGTGGCACGTAGCGGCGGAAGGGCACCGTTGTGTGGCAAACTTCGCTGTTACCCGCGATGGTGTCTAGCGGCGGGATCAGTCAGCGTGGATACAAAGGATTGATTTGAAGCTCCCTTACGAATGGCAAATCGGCTTGCGCTATACGCGTACTGGCAAGCGTTCTTCAGGCAACGGGTTTATTTCGTTCATTTCGCTGATTTCGATGTCGGGCATCGCACTCGGTGTCGCGGCACTGATTGTCGTGCTGTCAGTGATGAACGGCTTTCAGAAGGAAGTGCGTGACCGGATGCTGTCGGTACTGGCGCACATCGAGATCTTCTCGCCGACCGGCTCGATGCCAAACTGGCAATTGACCGCCAATGAGGCGCGCGAAAATCCGGCGGTGATCGGCGCGGCCCCGTACGTCAACGCGCAGGCGCTGCTCACACGGCAAAGTGCGGTCAACGGCGTCGCGTTGCGCGGCATCGACCCGACGCTGGAGCCGCAGGTATCCGACATGGGTGCTGAGATGAAGGCGGGCCGGCTGGCCGATCTGCAGCCGGGATCGTTCGGTATCGTGCTCGGCGTTGACCTGGCGAGTGCGCTGGGCGTGACCGTCGGTGGCAAGGTGACGCTGGTCGCTCCGGAGGGCACCATCACGCCGGCCGGCATGCTGCCTCGGCTTAAGCAGTTCACCGTGGTCGGCGTGTTCGAGTCCGGTCATTATGAGTTCGACAGCACACTGGCCATGGTATCGATCGCCGATGCGCAGGCACTGTTCCGGTTGAGCGCGCCCAGCGGCGTGCGGCTCCGGATCAAAGACATGCAGCGCGCTCCGGAAGTGGCACGACAACTCGCGCGGTCGCTGTCCGGCGACCTGTATATCCGCGACTGGACGCAACAGAACAAGACTTGGTTCTCGGCGGTGCAAATCGAGAAAAGGATGATGTTCATCATCCTGACGCTGATCATTGCGGTCGCCGCGTTCAACCTTGTCTCCTCGCTGGTGATGACGGTCACTGACAAGCAGGCCGACATCGCGATCCTGCGCACGCTTGGCGCGCAGCCGCGCTCGATCATGAAGATTTTTGTGATTCAGGGGGTGACTATCGGCTTCGTGGGCACCGGCATCGGCATTGCACTTGGCTGCGCCCTCGCCGTCAGTATCCCGTGGCTGGTACCGTTGATCGAGCATGCGTTCGGCTTCCAATTCCTGCCGCCGTCGATCTACTTCATCAGTGAGCTGCCCAGCGACTTGGTCGCGGCTGATGTGGTGAAAATCGGCGCAATTGCGTTCGTGCTGTCTGCGCTTGCGACACTGTATCCGAGCTGGCGGGGCGCGCGCGTGCGTCCGGCTGAGGCATTGCGCTATGAGTAAAACAATGAACGAGCAGCCAATCGTGCTGGCCGCGACCGGCATATCGAAGACCTTTGTGCAGGGCGGCCAACCGGTGCCGGTGCTGGCCGACGCGCATCTGCACGTGTATCGCGGCGAGAAGCTGGCCATCGTCGGCGCTTCCGGCTCGGGCAAGAGTACGCTGCTGCATCTGCTGGGCGGGCTCGATGAGCCCAGTACAGGGCATGTTGCGCTATTGGGTCGACCGTTTTCGCACCTGGCGGAGCGTGAGCGCAACGATTTGCGCAATCGCGCATTGGGTTTCATCTATCAGTTCCATCATCTGCTGCCCGAATTTACCGCGCTGGACAACGTTGCGATGCCGCTGCGGATTCGCCGGATGCCGGTCGAGGGCGCGCGTGGCGAGGCGTTGGCCACGCTGGAGCGCGTTGGCATCGCGCATCGCGCGAAACATCGGCCTGGAGAACTCTCCGGGGGCGAGCGGCAGCGCGTGGCAATCGCGCGCGCGTTGGTGACGCGGCCCGCGTGCGTGCTGGCGGACGAGCCGACCGGCAACCTCGATGGCCATACTGCGGAAACGGTGTTCCAACTGATGTTGACGTTGTCGCAGACGTTCGAGACAAGTTTCGTGATCGTCACGCACGACATCGAGTTGGCCGCGCGCTGTGATCGGGTATTACGCTTGCGGGACGGTGTGCTGCACGATGAAACAACGGTGGCGCGCGCCGCGTTCGCAAAGACGATCGCCTAACGACGGCCGGGTCCGCGCAGCGTCACACCGGCGTGGAGGACGAGAAGCCTCAATGTGGATCGATACCCATTGTCATTTAGATGCATCCGAATTCGATGCGGACCGGGCTGCCGTGGCGTCGGCGGCGCGTGATGCGCAAGTGTCGCGCATTGTGATTCCAGCGGTCGCCCGCTTCAACTTCTCGGCGGTGCGCGAGTTGGCCCATTGCGTGGATGGGGGCGCCTACGCGCTGGGCATTCACCCGCTGTACGCGCCGGCTGCGCTGGATGAAGATCTCGCGGTGCTGCGCAGCGAGATCCACGCCAGCCTGGATGATCCACGCTTTGTCGGCATTGGCGAAATCGGTCTGGATTTTTTCGTGCCGGGGCTGGATGCGGTTCGTCAACGCGAGATCTATACGGCGCAGTTGAAGATGGCCCGCGACTTCGACTTGCCGGTGATCTGCCACGTGCGCAAGTCACAGGACGCGGTGATCGCCGAGTTGCGACGCTTCAATGTCGTGCGGGGCATCGCGCATGCATTCAATGGTAGCTTTCAACAAGCCGATGCGTATATCGCACAAGGCTTCAAGCTCGGTTTTGGCGGCAACGTGACGTTTGAGCGTGCGCGGCGTATCCGCCAGCTCGCTGCGCAATTGCCGCTCGATGCGTTGGTCGTGGAGACCGACGCGCCGGATATTGCGCCGCAGTGGATCTACAAGGGGCGCAACACGCCCGACCAAGTGCCACGCATTGCAGCGGTGATCGCGGCCATGCGTTCGCTGACGTTGCCGCAACTGGCCCTCTGTACAACGGCCAACGCGCATGCCGCGTTGCCGCGGCTCGCCCTCATGCAGCGATAATTCGATTTCGCATTTAAACGTTCCGGACGTTTGTCGCGGTGCCAGGTTGTGCGGCTTGCGTCGGTCGCCAGCTTCGCGGCGGCGCGTCTGTCGCTGTGCCGGCGTGGGTCGTCGCTACGTAATCCGTCGCGCACGAACGCACGGTCAAGGGGAATGATGCTCGCACGATTATGCGCGTTCGCCGTGGGCACGGGCGTGTTGCAGTGGCAGCCCAGTTTGCCGGACGTTGCCGGTTGGCTCGCCTGGGATGCGGCAGTGTTCGTCGCCGCCGGGGTGGCATGCATTGCGTATCGTGCGCGGGCAGCGGGGCACGCCAGTTGGCACATGTTGTGGCTGGCGCGGGCGGCTAGCCTCGGGTGCGCGGCGCTGCTCGGTTTTGGCTACGCGGCGTGGCGCGCGCATAGCGCGCTGTCGGATGCTTTGCCGCCACAGTGGGAAGGGCGCGATGTGACGCTGACCGGCACGGTGCGCGGCTTGCCGTCACGCGATGCGCGCGGGCTTCGCTTTCTGTTCGATGTTGAGTCGACATCGCCCCAGATCGAGCGGTTTCCCCGCACCGTCCAGTTGAGCTGGCTTGCCGCGTTCGGCCGGCAACCATCGGTGACGCTCGTGCCGGGCGGGCGTCATACGCTCGTTGCAAGGCTCAAGCGGGTGCATGGCCACGGCAATTTCGGCTTGCCGGACACCGATGTGCGGCAACTGGCGCGCGGCGTGCGCGCGCAGGGCTATGTGCGCCACCTGCAGGCCGATCCACGCTGGCAATCGGGGGCATCCCCCGGCTTACCACACGCGCCCGATATTGAGCGCGGTCCCGGCATCCGAGCGATGCTCAACGCCGTGGACCGTCGGCGTGCGGCCATTCGCGCGCGAATCGAGCAGGTCTTGTCCGAGTCTGACCGAACAGGGACGGATAGCGGCAGCGGCGAGGCCGCGCGGTCGCATGCTGGGATCGTGATTGCGCTGGCGATCGGCGTACAGGATGCGATTACGGAGCCGGACTGGGAGCGGCTGCGCCGTACCGGCACGAATCACTTGATGGCCATATCGGGCTTGCATATCGGCTCGGTTGCGGCGTGGGCGGCCACAATCATCGCGCTGGCCTGGCGTCGCGGTTTCGGCGTTGCGCCGGCGTTGCCGTTGCACGTGCCGGTTCCTATCGCATGTTGTGTCGGTGCGATGCTCGCCGGTGCCGGCTATGCCGTACTCGCCGGGCTGGGCATTCCCGCCCAGCGCACGGTTGCCATGCTGTCGATCGCGACGCTTGCCTATGCGAGCGGGCGTCGCGTCGACCCGTTGTTGGTCCTTGCGTGGGCGCTCGTGATCGTGGTGCTCGTCGATCCATGGGCAACGTTGTCGGCGAGCACGGCACTGTCGTTCGGTGCGGTCGCGGCGATCGTGGTGGCGTTGCGCTGCGTGGGCCGCAACCATCCGCAGCGAGACGACGACGAACCGGATTGGCCGTCACTCGATCCGGCCGATGCGTCGCCGCAGGCCGGCGTGGGCGGGCCAGGCGAGCGGCCTGCTGGTATGCGTGGCACGCGCGTGGCCATGGCCGTTGGCGCGCTTGGGGCCCGCATGCGTGCCGCGGCGCGCAGGATGCCGGCGCGGCTGGCGTCGGCCATGCGCGTGCAATGGGCGGTGACAATCGGTCTTGCGCCGCTGACGCTCGTCTGGTTTTCGCAGATTCCGGCACTCGGTCCGGTGGCCAATGCGATCGCGATTCCGTGGGTCAGTACCCTGGTCGTGCCCTGCGTGCTGCTCGCGATCGCGATCCCGGCGCCATTGGACGCGCCGCTGCTGCAATTGGCGCATCGGCTGGTGCAGTGGCTGTTTGCCGTGCTCGATGCACTGGCTTCGCCCGCGTGGGGGGTGTGGTACTTGCCGGCGCCGGAACCGGCCGCGTTGCTGCTCGCGCTCGCTGGTGCGGCTTGGATGCTGGCGCCTCGGGGCTGGCCATTACGTGCGGCCGCGCCCATCCTGTGGCTGCCATTGCTGTGGCCGGCGCCGCGGGCGCCACTCGGCGACGGTTTTCGCGTCACGGCGCTTGATATCGGGCAGGGCACCGCCGTGCTGGTCGAGACCGCGCGGCGACGGCTGCTATTTGATGCCGGTCCGGGCCCGGAAGGGGGCAATGCGGGACAGCGTATCGTCGTGCCATTCCTGCGCGCGCACGGCGTCAACGCATTGGACATGCTGGTCGTCAGTCACCGCGATGTTGACCACGCGGGCGGCGTGCCTGCGGTGCTGGCCAATATGCCGATCGCGCAGATGCACGCTTCGTTGCCGTCCACTCATCCGTTGTGGGCGCGTGCCACCGCGCGCGGCGCAATAACGCGGGCATGCCGTGCCGGAGCGCGATGGCGATGGGACGGCGTGACGTTCGAATTCCTGTGGCCGGCGGGCGCGGCGGATCCGCGCAAGCCGAATGCAACAGCATGCGTGCTGCGTGTCTCGAATGCGCTTGGCGCAGTGTTGATCGCATCGGATATTGAACGGGCCGCCGAGCGAGCACTGGTCGAGCGGCATGGGCCGGCATTGAGCAGTGACGTGCTGATTGTGCCGCACCATGGCAGCAAGACGTCGTCAACGAATGCTTTTCTCGATTCGGTACGGCCACGCATGGCGGTATTTCAGGTGGGCTATCGCAATCGCTTTGGTCATCCGCACCCGCTGGTTGCCGCGCGTTATCGTGTGCGCGGCGTCGATATGCTGCGCAGCGATAACGATGGCGCGGTGCGCATTGACAGCGGGGTGTCCGGCTGGGTGGTCGATGCGTATCGCCGCTCACGCAGGCGCTATTGGACCGAGCGCTGACCTGCGTCACTTTCCGCTGGGCAAAGCGTGTCGATCTGCGTTGCACGGGCCGCGTCGGTCGCCAAGGCTGCCAAAGGCACGCAATCAAGGCTTCCAAAAGCAGCGAATGCCTGCGATGCCGTATGCTCCGTGTCGTTCGGCATGAGGCAGTGTAGCCGTTGAGAGGCCGCCTAGTGCGTAGACGGGTAGCGTGGCCCGCGAGGCTAGCGCGAGAAAGCCATCCCATCCCAGTGGCTCGGTGTCGGGATGGCTGGCGGTTCGCAGCACGGGCGAGAGCGTGACGAAATCCGCGCCAATGGACTGAGCCTTGTCGAGTTCCGCCATCGTGTGGCACGACGCAGCCACCAGTTTTGTTGCCGGGAGTGGGCGTTCGTCGCACGCCATTAGGCTTTGGCTGTCCAGGTGCAGCCCATCGACGTTGCGCTGTGCACTACGCGGGGCGTGGGCGTTCAATAATAGAAACGCATGATGCTGCTGGCATAAGGCCATCGCTTTCTCGGCCAAACGCATGTAATGGATGGGATGCAACTTTTTTGAACGAAGCTGGACCAGTTCAATTCCTGAGTCCAACGTCCGCTTCAACTGTTCGAGAAATAGCGCCGGATGGTCGGCATCATAGGGGTCCGGCGTGATGAGATAGTGTTTGGGTAAGAGCATTTGGGCAAAAGCACCGAAGGCTGCGGGCTGTTTACGGTTTTTTCTCAGATTAGCAGAACTGGGCGGGCGCCAGAGTCGGGATTTTGACGCTTGGTCCCGGCGGTCCCTGTGCACTAACGTTTGACCGAGCGATTGAATAGCCGATCTACCGCACGCTGCCCTGTACCCTCGGCGCGCGCCTCGCGCATGGTGCGCCGAGGCCGATCGGATTCGCGGCCGGCACGCATTCCCGCGAGATGCGGCAGGCCGGGCTCGATGCGACACAGCACATCGTCGGTCCCCGTTTTGACTGGATCGACGGCTCGTATTGATTTCCCATGGAGCGTGCGCTCGATACCGCTCGCGCGATCCGGCGCCTGCTGCGTGATCTGAAGCGGAGCGCTTAGAAAAAGCCGGGCTTTCGAGTATAATCCGGCTTTCCCGCGAGCATCCAGCGATGACCCAATATGTATTTGTCACTGGCGGCGTAGTGTCCTCTTTGGGCAAGGGCATTGCCGCCGCCTCCCTCGCCGCGATCCTCGAGTCGCGCGGTCTTAAAGTCACTCTACTGAAGCTCGATCCCTACATCAACGTTGATCCTGGCACGATGAGCCCGTTTCAGCACGGTGAAGTGTTCGTGACCGAGGACGGCGCCGAGACGGATCTGGACTTGGGCCACTACGAGCGCTTCATCAGCACGAAGATGCGCCGCGCCAACAACTTCACGACGGGCCAGATCTACGAGTCGGTGATTCGCAAGGAGCGCCGCGGCGAGTACCTCGGCAAGACGGTCCAGGTCATTCCTCATATCACGAACGAGATCCAGGCGTTCATCGAGCGCGGCGCCGCGTCGGCGACATGCGGCGAGCCGGACGTGGCGATCGTCGAGATCGGTGGCACGGTTGGCGATATCGAATCGCTGCCGTTCCTAGAGGCAGCCCGCCAGATGAGCTTGCGGCTTGGGCGTCGCAGCGCGTGCTTCGTGCACCTGACGTTGGTGCCGTTCATCGCAACGGCCGGCGAACTGAAAACCAAGCCGACGCAGCACAGCGTGCAAAAGTTACGGGAAATCGGTATCTCGCCGCACGTGCTGCTGTGCCGCGCCGATCGCCGGATCCCGGATGACGAGCGCGCTAAGATCTCACTGTTTTCGAACGTGCCGCAGGATGCGGTGATCTCCGTGTGGGATGTGGATAGCATTTACAAGATCCCGCAGATGTTGCACGACCAGGGCCTGGACGAAATCATCTGCGACGAGTTGAAGCTCGCGCCGAATCCCGCCGATCTGACGCTGTGGGCGGACCTGGTGTACCGGCTCGAGCACCCGGAGCACGAGGTCACGATTGGCATGGTCGGCAAGTATGTCGAACTCACCGAATCGTACAAATCGTTGATCGAGGCACTGCGCCATGCGTCTTTGCATACGCTCACGCGTGTGAACATCGAGTACATCGACTCGGAGCAGATCGAGACGGAGGGCGTCGACAGCCTCGCCCACTTGGACGCGATCTTGGTGCCGGGCGGTTTCGGTCGGCGTGGCACGGAAGGCAAGATCAAGGCGATCCGCTACGCGCGCGAGGCAAAGGTGCCCTACCTAGGAATCTGCCTGGGCATGCAACTGGCGGTAATCGAGTTCGCGCGCCATGTCGCGAACCTGCAGCAGGCCGATAGCACCGAGTTCGATCCGTCAACGCCGAATCCGGTTGTCGCGCTGATCACCGAATGGTACGACCGTGATGGTACCGTTGAGAAACGCAGCGAATCGTCGGACCTAGGTGGCACGATGCGGCTGGGCGCACAACGCTGTCCGGTCAAGTCGGGTACGCGCGCCGAGCAGATTTACGGCAACGATGTCAACGAGCGGCATCGGCATCGCTACGAGGTCAACAATCATTTCGTACCGGCGCTCGAAGCTGGCGGGATGATCATCAGCGCGCGCACGCCGACCGAGGACCTGCCGGAGATGATGGAGTTGCGCGAGGACCTGCATCCGTGGTTCGTCGGCTGCCAGTTCCATCCCGAGTTCACGTCGACGCCGCGTGATGGTCATCCGCTGTTCAAAGCCTACGTGCAGGCCGCGCTTGCGCATCGCCAACAACGCGAGCATGCCGCGAAGGTGGCGGCCGCGCTGCGCGCCCATTAACGTGGGTCGGGAGCAAATATGAAACTATGCGATTTCGAGGTCGGCCTGGACAAGCCGTTCTTCCTGATCGCCGGCACCTGCGTAGTCGAGTCCGAGCAGATGGCGCTCGACACCGCTGGCCGGCTCAGCGAGATCTGCGGCGCGCTGCGTATCCCGTTCATTTACAAATCGTCGTACGATAAGGCCAACCGCAGTTCGGATAAATCGTTTCGCGGATTCGGCATCGACGAGGGCCTGCGTATCCTGGGTGAGGTGCGTCGCCAGATCGGCGTGCCGGTGTTGACCGACGTGCACACGGAGGATGAGATCGACGTGGTCGCATCGGTCGTCGATGTGCTACAGACGCCGGCATTTCTGTGCCGGCAGACCGATTTCATTCACGCGTGCGCTCGTTCGGGTAAGCCCGTCAATATCAAAAAAGGGCAATTTCTGGCGCCGCACGACATGAAGCATGTAATCGACAAGGCGCGTTCGGCAGCCAGCGAAGCCGGGCTGTCGGCGGATCGCTTCCTCGCTTGCGAGCGCGGCGCTTCGTTCGGCTACAACAATCTGGTCTCCGACATGCGTTCGCTCGCGATCATGCGCGAGACTGGCGCCCCGGTCGTGTTCGACGCGACTCATTCAGTGCAGTTGCCTGGCGGCCAAGGCACCCAGTCTGGCGGGCAGCGCGAGTTCGTGCCGGTGCTGGCGCGTGCCGCGGTTGCGGCCGGCGTGGCGGGATTGTTCATGGAGACGCATCCGAATCCCGCGCAGGCGAAGTCAGACGGCCCGAACGCGGTACCGTTGCAGCGGATGCATGCATTGCTGGAAACGCTGGTGACACTCGATCGCGCGGTGAAATCTACGCCGCTGCTCGAGAACGATTTCAGCTGAGCCACCCGCAGTGGGACAGGCCGGTGGCATTGTGAATGAACCTAGTCACGGTTTCGTGCGTCTGATCGGCAAGTCCGTACTGCCAGAACGCGGCGCGTGGCATGCTAGCGGTCGGCATCGGGCGGCGACGCCGACCGGCGCGCACCGCGGTTCCGATTGGACCTGACTGGCCCCGAACGGCGCAGACCGCGGCCTCGTTGACTCAGTGTAGTCGAAACCGATTCATCCATCCTTTGAGGACATCATGAGTGCTATCGTAGACATCATCGGGCGCGAGATTCTCGATTCGCGCGGCAATCCGACCGTTGAGTGTGACGTATTGCTTGAATCGGGCACGATGGGGCGCGCAGCGGTGCCGTCCGGTGCATCGACGGGGTCGCGTGAGGCGATCGAACTGCGCGACGGCGAAGCGGGCCGCTACAGCGGCAAAGGGGTGCTCAAGGCGGTCGAGCATGTGAACACCGAGATCTCCGAGGCTATCATGGGCTTGGACGCGTCCGAGCAGGCGTTCCTGGACAAGACGCTGCTGGAGTTGGACGGTACCGACAACAAGTCGCGGATCGGCGCGAACGCGATGCTCGCCGTATCGATGGCGGTCGCGAAGGCCGCTGCCGAGGAGGCCGGCTTGCCGCTGTACCGCTACTTCGGCGGTTCCGGTGCGATGCAATTGCCGGTGCCAATGATGAACATCGTCAATGGCGGGGCGCACGCGAATAACAGCCTGGATATTCAGGAATTCATGATCGTGCCGGCGAGCCAGCCGACCTTTCGCGAGGCGCTGCGCTGCGGCGCCGAGGTGTTCCATGCGTTGAAGAAGATTTTGTCGGACCGTGGCATGAGCACCGCAGTCGGTGATGAAGGCGGCTTTGCGCCGAACTTCGGCAGCAACGACGAATGTCTGTCGACAATTCTTCAGGCGATCGAGAAGGCTGGTTATCGCGCCGGCGAAGACGTGCTGCTCGCGCTGGACTGTGCGGCCAGCGAGTTCTACCACGACGGCAAATATCAATTGGCCGGCGAAGGCCTGCAGTTGTCGTCGTCCGAGTTCACCGACTATCTTGCGACGTTGGCCGACAAATTCCCGATCGTGTCAATCGAGGACGGCATGCATGAGAGCGACTGGAACGGCTGGAAGCTGTTGACTGATCGGCTTGGCAAGAAGGTCCAACTGGTCGGCGATGACCTGTTCGTGACCAATACGCGGATCTTGAAGGAAGGCATCGAGAAGGGCATCGCGAACTCGATCCTGATCAAGATTAACCAGATCGGGACGTTGACCGAGACGTTCGCGGCGATCGAGATGGCCAAGCGGGCCAGCTATACCGCCGTCGTGTCGCATCGCTCCGGCGAAACCGAGGATTCGACGATTGCCGACATTGCCGTCGGGCTGAACGCCGGCCAGATCAAGACCGGCTCGCTATCGCGTAGCGACCGGATCGCTAAGTACAATCAGCTGCTGCGCATCGAAGAGGATCTGGGGGATATCGCGAGCTACCCCGGACGCTCTGCGTTCTACAATTTGCGCTGATCCAACGTGCTGGACCGCGTGGCGACGCGGCCGGCGGCCCGATAAGGGCCTTGTGACACGCGTGGCCGCCGCTCCCGGACTCGGGGCGGCGGCTTTGTGCAACCCACGCCTGCCCGGCGGCAGCTCGTTATGCGGCTCGTTACCGTTGTCTTGATCGGATTGATCGTGCTGATCCAGTTTCCGTTGTGGTGGGGCCACGGCGGCTGGCTGCACGTGCACGAGCTGCAGCAGCAACTCGCAGCGCAACAGAAGAAAAACAATGACTTGAAGTTGCGCAATGAGCGGATCGCTGGCGAAGTGCAGGATCTGCAAGGCGGGACCGCCGCGGTCGAGGAGCGGGCGCGCTATGAGATGGGGATGATCAAGGACAGCGAGGTGTTCGTGCAGTTCGTGTCGCCGAACGCCTCGACCGTGTCCGCGACGGCCGCGCCGTCGAACATGTCCATGCGCGGCCAGGTGTCAGCCCAACCGATGCGCGTGGTGCCGAATCCTGAGCCGCGCATGCCGAAGGCGAAGGCCAGCCGGGCCGCGAAGGGCTCGGCCGTGCGACGCGGTGACAATCAGGAACCGGCAGTGATCGGGAACCGACGGTAACGCCGGGCATCGCTTGCGCGCTGGCACCGGTCGCGGCAGGACCGGTCAGCAGTATCACCAGCCTGGAGAGTACCCCGGATAGCCCCATCCGCTGCCGACACCCCAGCCGGGTCCCCAGCGTCCGCTGTAGTACTGACCATACACCGGCGTGACCGCGTACGGATACCGGGACCACGCGCGCGCGAGCGCGTCAGCCTGCATGGCCGCGTCCTGCTCACGCAACACCTGGCGACCCATTTCGTCATAGCGCCGTTTTTCTGCGGGGGTCAACGGCGTCGGTGCGTTGCGGGACGACTCCGGCAACTGGCTCAGCACGGTCTGTGGAGTGGGTGGGTAACTGACGGCGCAGCCGCCGAGCAGCAGCGCCGACGCCGTCACGGCGGCGCGAGCGCCAAACGCCGCCACGGTGGCGCGAAGGGAATATTTGTTCATGTCGATCTCCGTCGTCGGTGTCATACTGTGCTCGCCGTGCGCGATGGCTCGCGCCGGCCGCTTTTCCCGCGCCGATCCGCCATTCAATGCCGCTGTTGGCTCGGTGCGGCCGCGACGTTCAATGAGAGTTGATTGCCGTGGAAAAGTTGCGTGGCGTCGACCGCGTCGAATTCATAGCGCTGGTTGCAGAACTCGCAATGCACTTGCACATGGCCTTGCTCGACCAGGATGCTGTCGATCTCGTCACGTCCGAGCATTTGCAGCATCCCGCCGACCTTGTCGCGTGAGCAGGTGCAGGCGAAACGCGTGGGGGCGGGGTCGAAGCGGCTGACGTTCTCTTGCCAGAACAATCGCCGCATCAGCGTATCCGGGTCGGCTGCGAGCATCTCGTCGGCCTTCAGCGTCGAGCCGAGGTGGCAGACCCGGTCCCACGTGTCGGCGTCGGTCTGCACCGCGCGCGGCACGATCCCGCCGTCGCCGGGCAATTTCTGCAACAGCATACCGACCGCGCGCCGTTCGTCGGCCGCCAGCCACAACCGCGTGCCGAGTTGCTCCGAGTGGTGCATATAGTGCTCGAGCACCTGCGCGATGCTGTCCAGCGGGCCATCATGCGCGTTGGTCAACGGCACGATGCCCTGGTACGGCTGCTGGCCGGTAAGCTTTTCGTGTGGATCCAGCGTGATGATGCAGCGCCCACGACCGTTTGCGTTGACCAACTCGGTCAGCGACGCGGTGTCGCTCAATGTGTCACACTCGCTGCCAAGCTTGGCCGTCGCTCGCATCGACAAATCTGAGCGGCACTGGACAACCAGCATCTTGACCGGCCCGTCGCCCAGGATCTGCATGACCAGCGTGCCATCGAACTTGATGTTGGCCGACAGCAGCGCAGCGGCGGCCATCATTTCGCCAAGTAACGTGCGCACCGGCGCCGGATAGTCACGGCGCACCAGGACTTCCTGCCACGTCTTCTCCAGCGTGACGAGTTCGCCACGCACCGGCGCGGCTTCGAACATGAATTTTTGCAACTGGTCTGTCACAACTGACTTCCTCGACTACGACAAATGGATTGCGGCGCGGCGCCGGGCTGGTCCCGGCGGTCCGGATCAGCCGATGCGCACCAGGTTCTCCTTGAACAGTTGGCGCCGCTCGATGTAACTGCGTGCGTTCCTTTGCAAGCCCTGGATCTCGTCATCGCTGAGCTGGCGCACCACGCGCGCCGGCGCTCCGAGGATTAGTGAATTGTCAGGAAACGTCTTGCCCTCGGTGACCACCGCGCCGGCGCCTACTAGGCAATGGCGGCCGATCACCGCGCCGTTCATTACCACGGCCTGGATGCCGATCAACGTGTTGTCATGGACCGTGCATCCGTGCAACATCGCCTGGTGCCCAATCGATACGTTTGTGCCGATGGTCAGCGCAAAGCCCGGATCCGTATGCATCACCGCGCCGTCCTGCACGTTGCTGCCGGCGCCGATCGTCAACGGCTCGTTGTCACCGCGCAGCACCGCCGAGAACCACACACTGGTGTTTTCGGCGAGCACGACCAGGCCGATCACCGTTGCAGTGTCAGCGACGAATGCGGATTCATGGATCGTTGGCGCGTCCTCGCCGAGCTTGTAGATCGCCACACTGCCTCCTTGTCGAAATCCAGCCTAGCCGGCCAGAGAGTCCGTGACGCGCGAGCGCGCCGGTAAAATGCATGCCACGGGACATTGCCCAAAACGATATTGTACCGGCGCGTCAGCGGCGGTGTCTGGGCTGCGCGCGGCCCGTTACCGCGGTGCCGCCCGAGCGCCGCCAGCATAAGGAAGCATCAACATGGTCGAGTCGCTCGTTCAATTGTGTTTACGGCAGCGCGCACTGGAGGCACTCCTACTCATCGATCCGAGACGCAAGGTCGATGCGGTGACCGCGCTCGGCGCGCATTGGCGCTCGGGCGGCGTCGTCATCGATGCGAACCGGGCGCTTGGCGAGCCGCCGGGCGTGCCGGGGCGCCCGGCGCGTCCGCGGCGCGTCGCGCCCGAGCGCCTGGAGCGGCGCAGCATGCATACGGAGCAGGGTCGGGCGGCGCTGCTGCACGCGCTGGCGCATATCGAGTTCAATGCGATCAATCTCGCACTCGATGCGATCTGGCGGTTTCCGGCGTTGCCCGACGCGTTCTATCACGATTGGCTAACCGTGGCCGAAGAGGAAGCGTATCACTTCACGCTGTTGTCCGATCATTTGGGCACGCTCGGGTATGCGTACGGGGACTTTCCGGCGCACGACGGGCTGTGGGAGATGGCTGAGCGCACGCGTGCGGACGTGCTCGCGCGTATCGCGTTGGTGCCGCGCACGCTGGAGGCACGCGGACTCGATGCATCGCCGCCGATTCGCCGCAAGCTCGAGCAGGCCGGCGACCTTGCCGCCGCGCGCATCCTCGACGTGATTCTGCGCGACGAGATTGGGCATGTGCGGATCGGCAACTTTTGGTTCCGGTGGTTGTGCGAGCGCGCCGGCATTGCGCCGCTGCCCACCTACGCTCGGCTTGCGCGCGAGTATCGCGCGCCGCGGCTGAAGGGCCCGTTCAACGTCGATGCGCGTCGTGCGGCGGGCTTTGACGACGCGGAGCTTGCCGCGCTGAACCATCCGGACGCGCTTGGGTGACATGGGCCGATTCGGCGCGACGACCCAATCCGACGCGACGCGACGAGCCGAGCCGAGCCGAGCCGACGCGTGACGCAGCGGGACAGCGTGACGCCACGTGAGTCAGCATCTCGATGCGCCGCAGTATAGGCGTCGCTATAATCGAACGATCATTCGTTTTTAGGGGTGTGGTCAGATGAATGCTTCAACCTCCGAGTTCTTCACGGTGCGCGGTGTGACGCTGCACATGCGTTGCTGGGGCCCGGATGATGCGCCGGTGTTGTTCATGCTGCACGGCTGGATGGACGTATCGGCATCGTTCCAGTTTGTCGTCGATGCGCTAGGCGGGAACTGGCGCGTGATCGCGCCCGACGCACGGGGATTCGGATTGTCGGACTGGCCTGTACAGCAACACGGCGGTGGACATTATTGGTTCCATGACTATCTGGCGGATCTTGATGCGTTGCTGGATCGGTACGCCCCTGGGAGGCCGGTGAACCTGGTCGGCCATAGCATGGGGGCGAATCTGGCTTGTCTGTACGCCGGTGTGCGACCGCACCGGGTGCGTCGCGTCGTGGACCTGGAGGGGTTCGGCCTACCGGCGTCCAATCCCGCCCATGCCGGCGCGCGTATCGAGCACTGGCTCGATGACTTGCGCCAGCCGCCCACGCTGAAGACCTATGCGTCATTGGACGAGGTAGCGGCACGGCTGACCCAGACTAACCCGCGCCTGGCGCCGTCGCGTGCCGCGTTCCTGGCGGCACACTGGTCGCGTCAGCGCGCGGACGGGCGCTTCGAGTTGCTGGCGGATCCTGCACACAAGCTGCGCGGGCCGTTGCCGTATCGCCTCGACGAGGTGATGGCGGTGTGGGCGCGCGTGAGCGCGAAGGTGTTGCATGTCGAGGCGGTCGATTCGCCGACATTACACGCGCTGGCCGGCGATGTGCCGATTCCGGCGTTCAAGGCGCGGTTCCGGGCGTTCACGCACTGGCGACAGGAGACTATCTCCAACGCGGGCCATATGCTGCATCATGACCAGCCGGAGCAGGTGGCAGCGTTGATCGACGCGTTTTGCGCCTGATCTGTCACGGCGCTGCACCATGGCGCGCGGTGGCGCGGACCGCTGCGCCGCGCTTGCAGTAGAATGGTCGGACCTGCCGTGAACGACCATGAATGCTGATCTCCATTGCCACTCGACCCTTTCTGACGGACGTCTGTCGCCCGCCGATGTTGCGCGCCGCGCGGCTAACGGCGGCGTGCAGTTGTGGGCGCTGACCGACCACGACGAGGTGCGCGGCATCGCGCAGGCGCGCGCGGCCGCAGCGGCGCTGCAGATGCGCTATGTGACCGGTGTCGAGATTTCGGTGACGTGGGCGTCGCGTACCATCCACGTGGTGGGGCTGGGCATTGATGAAGGCCACCACGCGCTGGTCGATGGGCTGGCGGCGACGCGCAGCGGCCGGCAGACAAGGGCGGTCGAGATCGGCCGGCGGCTCGCCGAGGTCGGCATCGATCATGCGTACGAAGGCGCGCTGCGCTATGTATCGAATCCGGACTTGATCTCGCGCACGCACTTTGCGCGCTTTCTCGTCGACGCGGGCTATGCGGTGTCCACCGCCGACGTGTTCGCCCGTTACCTTGTGGAGAGCAAGCCGGGGTATGTGCCACACCGCTGGGCCCTGCTTGAGGATGCAATGGGATGGATTCTCGGCGCAGGCGGCGTGGCGGTGCTCGCGCATCCGGGGCGCTACCAGTACACACCGTTGGAATTCGACACGTTGCTCTCGACATTCAAGCAACTCGGCGGCGAGGCGATCGAGGTGGTGACCGGCAGCCATACGCCGGATCAGTACCGCGAATATGCGCAAGTGGCGCGGCGCTTCGGCTTGCAGGCCTCGCGCGGTTCCGATTTCCATGCGCCTGGCGACGGCGTAACCGAGCTCGGCAGCCTGCCGCCCTTGCCGTCGGATCTGACGCCGGTGTGGACCCGCTGGCTCTGACCGATCGATGTCCCAATACTTCCGCATTCACCCGGACAACCCGCAACCGAGACTGATCAAACAGGCCGCGCAGCTCATCGACGGCGGCGGCGTTGTCGCGTTGCCGACCGATTCGAGCTATGCGCTTGCTTGCCATCTTGACGACAAGGCTGCCGTCGAGCGGTTGCGACGCATCCGCGGCCTTGACGAGCGCCGGCATTTGTCGCTGATGGTACGCGACCTGTCTGAATTGGCGACGTTCGCGATGGTAGACAACCGGCAGTATCGGCTGATCAAATCCGTCACGCCGGGCCCCTATGTGTTCATCTTGCAGGCGACTAAGGAAGTGCCGCGGCGCCTGTCGCATCCGTCGCGTAAGACCATTGGGCTGCGCGTGCCGGATCACGCGATCACACTTGCGCTGCTCGAGGTGCTTGGGCAACCCGTGATCGCATCGACGTTGATCTTGCCCGGCAGCGATGAGCCGCTGAACGAGCCCGAAGCGATCCGCACGCGGCTGGAAAAACAACTCGATCTTGTGATCGACGGGGGCGCGTGCGCGGCCGAGCCGTCAACCGTGATCGATTTGAGCGGGGACGAGCCCGTGCTCGTGCGGGCCGGCCGCGGCCCGTTGGAGACCTTCGGGCTCGCGCCGTGAGCGTCGGCCGGCGCAGCGTGGGGCGCGTCGCGTGCGCGCAGCTGGCTATCGGTGCCTTGTTACAATAGCGCGATGGACTCTTTCGTACAGACAATCTTAGTTAGCGCGTTGCCGCTGCTCTTCGCGATCACGTTGCATGAAGCGGCGCATGGCATCGTCGCCCGCCGCTTCGGTGACAATACCGCGTACCTAATGGGGCGTATCTCGCTCAATCCGATGCGTCACATCGATCCGATGGGCACGATCTTGATCCCGCTGATGATGTTGTTTGCGACCAGCGGTGCATTCATCTTCGGCTATGCGAAACCGGTGCCAGTTGATTTTGGCCGCTTGCGTAATCCTCGCTGGGACAGCCTCTGGGTTGCGCTCGCGGGGCCCGCGTGCAACCTGTTACAAGCGCTCGCGTGGGCCTGTATTGCGATCGGACTGCGCGGCCTCGGCGTCGAGGAGCCATTTTTTGTGCGCATGGCGTCGGCCGGTGTCGCGGTGAACCTGGTGCTATGCGCACTGAACCTGTTTCCGCTGTTGCCGCTCGATGGGGGCCGCGTGCTCGCCGCGCTGTTGCCGGTGCGCGCCGCGTACCGCTTCGCGAAGATTGAGCCTTACGGCTTTTTCATCGTGATGGCGCTGGTGATGACGCGCGTGCTCGATACATTGTGGCTGCGTCCGCTGGTGAACGTAGGCTACGACGTGGTGTTCGGCCTATTGCGTCCGATCGTTTCTTTGTTCAGCCACGTCTGAGCGGGCATTGGCCAGACTCCGACGATTTCCTCACATTCGACCTCTCGATACCATGTTCCCCGACCGTATCTTCTCCGGCATGCGTCCGACCGGCTCACTGCACCTTGGCCATTACCATGGTGTGCTGAAGAACTGGATCAAGCTGCAATCCGAGTATCCGTGCTTTTTCTGCGTGGTCGACCTGCATGCGCTGACGACGCACTATGAAACACCGGATGTGATTGAGAACAATGTGTGGGAAGTGCTGATCGATTGGCTTGCGTCCGGTATTGACCCGGCGCAGGCCACGCTGTTCATCCAGAGCCGCGTGCAGGAGCACGCGGAGTTGTCGCTGCTGCTGGGCATGAGCACGCCGCTTGGCTGGCTCGAGCGGGTGCCGACCTACAAGGAGCAGATTGAGAAGCTGCGCGACAAGGATCTGGGCACGTACGGCTTTCTTGGCTATCCGGTGCTGATGGCCGCGGACATCCTGCTGTACCGCGCGTCGCTAGTGCCGGTGGGCGAGGACCAGGTGCCGCACGTGGAAATGACGCGCGAGATCGCACGCCGCTTCAACTACCTGTATGGGCGCGAGCCGGGCTTTGAGGATAAGGCCAATGAGGCAGCGCGCAAACTCGGCGGCAAGCGCTCCAAGCTGTACCACGAATTGCGCAATGCTTATCAGCAGGAGGGCGACGAAGAGGCGCTGGAGCAGGCGCGCGCGCTGCTGCAGGAGTCGCAAAGCCTGTCGATGAGTGACCGTGAGCGGCTGTTTGGCTATCTCGAAGGCTCGCGCAAGATCATTCTGGTCGAGCCGCAGGTACTGCTGACCGAGGCATCGCGGATGCCGGGGCTTGATGGGCAGAAGATGTCCAAGTCGTACGGCAATACAATCAGGCTGCGTGAAGACAAGGTGTCGATCGAGAAAAAGGTCCGCACGATGCCGACTGACCCGGCGCGCGTGCGCCGCAGTGATCCGGGCGATCCGGACAAATGCCCGGTATGGCAGTTGCACCAAGTCTATACGGATCAACCGACGCACGAATGGGTGCAGCGCGGTTGCCGCAGCGCCGGGATCGGCTGCTTGGAGTGCAAGCAGCCGGTGATCGACGGCATCCTGCGCGAGCAGCAGCCGATGCTCGAGCGGGCACAGAAGTATATGGACGATCCGTCGCTGCTGCGCGCGATCGTCGCGGACGGCTGCGACAAGGCGCGCAAATTGGCTCATGAGACGATGCGCGACGTGCGCGAGGCCATGGGGCTGTCGTACAGCTGATGGCGATCCCCGCTGCCTCCGAGTGGGTCCGCCGATGGACCCATCTGGTGCCACGCGATGGCACTGTGCTTGACGTGGCGTGCGGCAGCGGCCGGCATGTGCGCTGGTTTGCCCAGCGCGGCCATCCGGTCGTCGCGCTGGATCGCGATGCGCAGGCGTTGGCCGCGTTGGCCGAATTGCTGACGGTGCGCATCGTGCATGCCGATCTAGAGCCGGGTGAGGGTAGCGCAGCATGGCCCTTCGAGGCGCACCAGCGCTTCGCGGCTGTCGTCGTCACGCAGTATCTGCACCGGCCGCTGTTCGATGACTTGACCGAAGCGCTGGCGCCGGGCGGCGTGCTGCTGTACGAAACGTTTGCGCAGGGCCACGAAACGCTGGGGCGGCCCTCGAATCCGCGCTTCCTGTTACGCTCGGGCGAGCTGCTGGAGGTGGCGCGACACGCCGCGTTGCGCGTCGTTGCGTTTGAGGACGGCTTTGTTGCCGGACCTAAGCCCGCGTTCGTGCAGCGACTGTGCGCCGTTCGAGAAAGCCGCGGTGACATGCACGGCGGTAAAATGGGGTCGTATGAAGGGCCAGCGAGATACGATTTGCCTGGCCAATCCGCTACAATCTCAGTTTAACGATTGATTTTTCAGACAGTTTCATGAGCCAAGCAATGCAAGCCACATCGATTGGCGGCAGCATCCCGGCAATTGTCACGCCGATGCTGGAGGACGGGGCGCTGGATCTTCCGGCGCTGCGCGCGCTGATCGACTGGCATGTCGAGGAAGGCAGCGATGCACTGGTCGTGGTCGGCACGAGCGGCGAGTCGGCGACGGTATCGGTCGAAGAGCATGTATTGCTGGTCAAGACAGCGGTCGAGCATGCAGCGCGCCGCATCCCGATTATCGCCGGCGCGGGTGGCAACTCAACGGCCGAAGCGATCGAGTTGACTCGGGTGGCCAAGGAGGTCGGCGCCGACGCATCGCTGCAGGTCGTGCCGTACTACAATAAGCCGACGCAGGAAGGAATGTACCGGCATTTTAGAGCGATCGCCGAAGCGGTCGATCTGCCGGTATTCCTGTACAACGTGCCGGGCCGTACTGTCGCTGACATGAGCAACGAGACGATTCTGCGGCTCGCTCAGGTGCCAGGCATTGCGGGCGTGAAGGATGCGACCGGCAATATCGATCGCGCGGCGCATCTTATCAAGACAGCACCAGCCGATTTCTCGATTTTCAGCGGCGACGATCCGACCGCGATCGCGTTGATGTTGCTGGGCGGACACGGCAATATCTCGGTCACGGCCAACGTGGCGCCGCGCGCGATGAGTGAGCTGTGCCGCGCCGCGATCGCCGGTGATGCGAAGACCGCGCGGGCAATCCACCTGAAGCTGTTGTCGTTGCACAAGCACTTGTTCGCCGAGTCGAATCCGATTCCGGTCAAATGGGCATTGCAGCAGATGGGCAAAATTCGCGGTGGTATCCGCCTGCCGCTGACACCGCTGGCCGATCAATATCATGAAACAGTACGCGCCGCGTTGCGCGAAGCGGGGCTGGTCGGTTGACCGCGCGTTGCCGGGGCGGTTGCAGGGCCGGGCCAGCAGTATCATTCGCATCACGAAGGATTTCATGAAACGTTTCGATTTCTCCGCGCGCGGGTTGCGCGTGACGGTATGGGCGATTGCTGTGTTGTCGCTGGCAGGTTGCGACACGCTCAATGACGTACTTGCTCCGGATCGCGTCGACTACCAGAACGCGACTTCCGCGCCGCGGCTCGAGGTGCCTGCGGATCTGAAGGCTGCGCCGCTGGACCAGCGTTATGTCGCTCCGTCCACGACCGCGGGCTTGGGCGGGCAACCGACGCGGGCCACGACGCCGGCCGGCAATGCGACCGAGGGCGTGCCCACCGCGCAGGACCCCTATGGGATGCACGTGGAGCAAGATGGCACGCGCCGCTGGCTAGTGATCAACGGGCGCACGCCAAACGAATTGTGGCCGCAGCTCAAGGCGTTCTGGGAGCAGAACGGCTTCGCGCTGAAGACGGATTCGCCGGCAACGGGGATCATCGAGACGGACTGGGCCGAGAACCGCGCGAAGATCCCGAGCGACGGGTTCCGCAACTCGGTGGGCAAGCTGTTGGACTTCGTGTACTCGTCGGGCACGCGCGATCGCTTCCGCATGCTGGTTGAGCGCAATGCGAACAGCAACGCCACCGTGATCACGATATCGCACACCGCGATGGAGGAAGTGCTGACCGGGCGGGACAAGGCGTCGTCGCGCTGGGTCGAGCGGCCGCGTGATCCGAAGCTGGAGGCGGCGATCTATGCGCGACTCATGCAGCAGTTTGGGCTGACTGACAAGCAAGCCCAGCAGTTGATCGACGGCGCGCGGCACGCCGGCCCGAAGGTGGAGGTGGCGCTCGGCAGCGCAGGCGCATCGACGCTCGACTTGGCCGAGTCATTCGAGCGCGCGTGGTTGCGCGTCGGCCTGGCGCTCGATCGCACGGACTTTGCCGTTGACAACCGCGATCGTGAACGCGGTATCTATTACGTCCGTTTCAATGATCCTGTACAGGAAATCAAGCGGGAGGGTTGGCTGGGTAAGTTAATCTATGGCAGCAAGCCGAATGTCATCGGCAACGAGTATCGGGTCAACGTGCGCCCGAGGGGCGACGGCGCCACGCAGGTCGCAGTGATCGACGCGAGCGGCCAACTTGATACGTCCAGCAATGCGCAGCGGCTGATGGCGGCCTTGCATCAGCAACTGAATTGAGCCCGTCCGGATTACAACCTGCTGATCGCGTGATGCCGTGCGTTTTGCAAGCCTAGGTAGCGGCAGCGACGGCAACTCGCTGCTCGTTGAGGCGCAAGACGGCACCACGACGACCCGCGTGCTGCTCGATTGCGGGTTTTCCGCGCGCGAACTCGAGCGGCGGCTCGCCCGCTTGGATGTCACGCTTGATGCGTTGCACGCGATTGTGATCACGCATGAGCACGCCGACCATATCGGCAGCGCGCTGACCGTTGCCCGGCGGGCTTCGATTCCGCTCTACATGAGTTGGGGCACGGCGCTGGCGGTCGGCGCAGACGATGCTAAGGGCGTCGAATGGCGGGTGTTGTGGGGCGGGGAGCCTGTTGGCATCGGTGACCTGGAATTGCTGCCGTACACCGTGCCACATGACGCGCGCGAGCCGCTGCAATTCGTGTTCGGCGATGGCCAGCACCGCGTTGGCGTGCTGACTGACGTGGGCACGTCGACGCCCCATATTATCCAGATGCTAAACGGCTGCGACGGCTTGGTACTGGAATGTAATCACGATGTGCGCATGCTCGCGCAAAGCCGCTATCCGCCCTCGCTGAAGGCCCGGATCGGCGGCATGCACGGACACTTGAACAATGACGAGGCGGCGACGATCCTGGCGGCGATTGACCGCTCAAAGCTGCGCTGCATTATCGCGGCCCACCTGTCGCAGCAGAACAATCTACCCGAGCTTGCGCGTAATGCGTTGGCGACGGTCCTCAGCGCATCCTCGGCTGATGTGATCGTCGCGACACAAGAGGATGGATTCGGCTGGCAAACGCTTTGAGTGCGGCGCGTGTACCGCTGTCGTGCGGCGATGTGGCGTCAAGACAAAAAAAACCGGCCCGCAGGCCGGTTTTTTTCGCTGACGGCGATTACTGGCTTGCGCCCGAAGCCGCGGCGGCAGCCGAAGCAGCGTCGCTCGCAGCAGCGGCAGCGCTCAAAGCAGCGTCGCTGGCCGCAGCCGCGGCGCTCGAAGCGGCAACTGCCGCGTCCGAAGCAGCCGAAGCAGCAGCCGGAGCCGATGCGGCAGCAGCGTCGCTCGCAGCAGTCGGAGCTGTGCTTTCGTCCTTCTTGCCGCAAGCCGCCAGAGCCATCACTGCCAACAGAGATGCTACGAGGAGGGATTTCTTCATGATCACGTCCTTTTATGGTTACAGGTAAGCAACAGCGCGAATAATACCGGTATTGTGTGCTTCAACACTCACCTATGGCCGCTGGTGAGTCGCATGCTCATCGCATTCCTTTCACCTACGGCTTGGGCAGGAATTATAGGCACTTTCATATCGACCGTCGATAAATCCGGGGCCGGTTCGTTGTCTTTTACAGACAAAATTTCACATCACGGGATACCGAACGCCAGCCGCCTACGGCTCGCCAATCCGTATCCAGCCCGCACAATACCATTCGTACAACAGCTGTGTCATGGACGAATGGTGAGAGAGTGTTACAAATTTTTTCCCTGTAAGCACTCGCTGATCGGCTAATGTGGTAATGGCTTTGCGCAAACTTCGTACCAGCGTCGCTGATTCCCCATTCAAGTAATAGCGCGTGTCGTCATAGAGCAAAATCGTTTTCGGATCGAGTTCGATGCCGTTTTCAGCGATGCGCGAAACAAACGCATGACGTGAAAATGCGCGTGCGGGTGGATCGAAAAAAACACTCGACTTGGGTTCGCTTAGGTAGCTGCCGACAAATTCCGCGATGTCCGCACGCGACCAACGCATCCGCTCGACCAGTTCCACGACGTGGTCGACCAGCGCGGGGGGCAGCGCGGCCGGATGCTCGCTCACGGGCGGCTGATTCGGGTCCGCGTAGCGGCGTGATGCGCCACGGGCCTGCGCCGCGCGCTCAGCGGCATGATACAGGAATTGCCCGGACAGCTCGCCGTCAAGTGGCGCGCGAAAGCCGATTGAACAGGTCATGCACTCGCCCAGCGCGATGCCATCGTGCGCAATGTGCGGCGGCAGATAAAGCATGTCACCCGGCTCAAGGATCCAGTCCTCGCTGGGCTCAAAATGCTGCAGCACTTTGAGCGGCAAGTCCGGACGCAGCGAAAGGTCGCGCTGCGCGCCGACACGCCAGCGGCGCCGGCCGTGCAACTGAAGCAGGAATACGTCGTACGAGTCGAAATGCGGTCCTACGCCGCCGCCATCGGTCGCATACGAAATCATCACATCATCCAGCCGCGCATCTGGCAGGAAGCGGAACTGGCTCATCAGCGCGTGCGCGGCCGGCACGTGCAGGTTCACGCCTTGTACGAGCAGCGTCCATCGACGCTGACGCGTGGCCGGCAAGCGTTCAAATGGCCCGTGCTCGAGTTGCCAGCGCACCTCGCCGCGCACCGTGCGCTGCCGGATCACGCGTGACTCGACATCGTCACGTTGTACGAGGTCAAATAGGCACTGTCGGGTGACCGGGGAATGGATGTCGAGCAGCGCTTGTCGAATCAGCAATGGCTTTTTCTGCCAGTAGCGGCGCATGAACTGCGCCGGCGTCAGGCCACCGAGCAGTGGGGTCGGTACGTCGGGGTGGGGTGGGGCGACGA
>NZ_JAHLKR010000016.1 GCF_021991875.1 Mycetohabitans sp. B8 | reverse complement strand
CCAGAATACAAACTCCATTATACGATGCCTGTGCGGCCCTCCCCACCGGCGACGCGGGACAACACCCGCGTCGCCGGTGGGGAGGGCCGCACAGGCATCGTATAATGGAGTTTGTATTCTGGAGAGTCGAATGAAAATCGCGAAGAACACCGTCGTTTCTGTCGCCTACAAGCTGTCGGATGCGCAGGGCAACCTGATCGAGGAAAGCGACGAACCGATGGTCTATCTGCACGGTGGCTATGATGGCACGTTCCCAAAGATCGAGGAAGTGCTAGAAGGCCACGAGGCGGGATTTTCGACGCAGATCCAGCTCGAGCCCGTCGACGCGTTCGGCGACTACGATCCTGAACTGGTCAAGATTGAACCTCGAGAACGCTTTCCCGAGCCGCTCGAAGTCGGCATGCAATTCGAGGGGACGCCCGAAGGTGGGGACGATGAGGTCGATACACTGATCTACACGGTGACGGATCTCGCTGAGGACAAGGTCGTGCTCGATGGCAATCATCCATTGGCCGGCATGGCCTTGCGCTTTTCGCTGACGGTCAGGGACGTGCGTGAGGCCACTGCCGACGAGGTCGAACACGAGCATGCGCATGGCGCCGATGGACTCGAAGTCATCGATCTGAACGAGGATGGCGGCCAGGACGATGACGGCTCGTCTCCGGCGGCCGGCAAGACGCCGACGCTGCATTGATCGTGCCGGCATTGCACTGACTGGCTTGACCGGCGACGTTTACCCCGGTGTGCGGTGGGATGTCAGTTGGCGTGTTGGCATGCGTCAGGGCGGACAGGGGCGGGTCCAGATCGCGGCGCGCCGGCTGACGTGTGTCCTGACGTCTCGGTGTGGGGCCGCGCTGCAGGTGTATTGTCCGGCATGTCGTCATTTGACGAGTCGGCTGGCGTCGTGGTTCTGCCCGGCATCCATAGCCCGTTGGTTGGCGTCGTGGTTTCGCCTGGTATCCATAACCCGTTAGCCGGCGCCGTGCCCTCGCTCGGCAGCCACGGTCCGCTGGCCGGCGTCGCGTCCGATCCGCGCTCGGGTGCGGCGGTCGCGGCGCCTGGCGGCTGCGCCGCCGCGCTGGCGCCGACGTTGCTCGGTGACCATACCGAGCCCGGCGGGCCGGACGCGGGCGGTACTGCCGCGAACCGTGCTGCATCCGGCCATGCACGTTCGCTGACGTGGAACACCGGCCAATGTGCCGGTTGGGCCCGGATATCGAGCCACTGTGGATAATGGCCGGCTCGCGCGATCGCGATTCGGGTGAAGTTCTTGATACGCTCGCCGCGGTCATCGTGCAATGGTTGGTCGATTCGCACGTGCGGCAACATGTCAGGGCTCGCGCCGTGAATCAGCACGACCGCGCCGCTGAAGCTGCGCGACAGCTCGACCAGCGTCCGCTTGAATTCGATATACCCATCGCGCGGCAAGCCGCGACCCCATCTCAGCCAGGCAAAGCGCTCACGTTGCTCGTAGCGCTCAAAGTGGGGATCGGCGTCGATCAATACGCCGATCGCCTTAAGCTTGCGGCGCTTTGCATATTCCCCGGCGTGTCGCAGCCAGAATGCATTGGCGACCGCCCGATCCTCGAATTCGCCGTTGCGTCCGCCGGCACTTGAATAGTGATTGTTGCTGTCCGGCACGTTCAGTGTCACGAAGGCGATACCCGCTGTTTCCCAGCGCAGGTTCTCGCCATACTGTTGGAAGCGCGGCAGCTCGCCTTGCCGCACCACATGCATTGCCCTGCTGCCGAGCGAGTGCGGCTGGTCGAAGAACGTCTGACGCACGAAGTCGAGTCGCTCGACTGGATCAAAGCCCCCGGCGGACTTGCCGTCGCAGTCCTCCCAGTCGTGGCGGCCCGGTATCACGACGAGGGGTACCGCGGACGTGTCGAGCAGCGCGCGGCGCGCGGCGAACAGCGCGTCGACGCACGGCTCGCCCGGCCGGCGCAGCGCGCCGTCCCATACCGCGAACTGCAGCCTCGGCGTGCGTCGCAGCATGTCGAGGAGCGCCCGTGTGGCTGTGTCGCTTGGCAGCGACGGCGGCAGGCCCGTGATCACGGCGAAGCGCACGCTATCGACCACGGACGCACCAGGAGCCGCCTGTGCGCCCGGCCCACGCACAGCAAGCAGCACGACTAGCGCAGACGCGAGCGTGCGTATCGCCACCGCCGTGCAATGCTTTCGTGCGTGATGGGGGGGCATGCGCGGTGAGCGCTCAGCGGGACTCACGATCCGCGCGTTTGGCAAGCTCGCGCAGTTCATACAGCAATTCGAGTGCATCACGTGGGCGCAGCGCATCTAGGTCGAGCTCGCGCAACCGCTCGACTGCGGCGTGGGGCGCTTCGGGCCGCGCCTGCGGCGTGGCGAGCTCCGCCGCGCCTGCCGGTTGCTCGCAGCGCGGCTCGCTCGTTTCATCGATCGCGAGCGACGCCGGGGCAAATAAATCGAGTTGCGGCGCTGGCTGGCCGGCCGTTTGCTGTTCGAGCAGCAATAGGTGACGGCGGGCTGCGCGAATTACCGGCTGCGGGACGCCGGCCAGTTGCGCGACCTGTAATCCGTAACTTTGGTTCGCCGGACCTTCGTTGACCGCGTGCAGGAACACGATCCCATGGTCATGCTCAACCGCGGACAGGTGCACGTTTGCTGCCGTCGGGCATTGTGCCGGCAACTGCGTGAGTTCAAAGTAGTGCGTGGCGAATAGCGTATAGCTCTGGTTGTGCGAGATCAAGTGGCGCGCGATGGCCCACGCGAGCGCGAGCCCGTCAAAGGTCGATGTGCCTCGACCGATTTCGTCCATCAACACCAGGCTGTGTGGCGTCGCATCATTCAGAATCGCGGCGGCTTCGGTCATCTCGACCATGAACGTTGAGCGGCCACCCGCGAGGTCGTCGGAGGCGCCGATTCGTGTGAAGATCCGGTCCACGGGACCGAAGCAGGCCCGCTTTGCCGGCACATAACTGCCGACATACGCCATCAGCGTAATCAGCGCCGTTTGCCGCATGAACGTCGACTTGCCGCCCATATTCGGCCCGGTGATCAACAGCAGCTTGCGTGCCGCGCCGAGTTGGCAATCGTTCGCGATGAACTGTTCGACCTGGGCCTGGACGACCGGATGCCGTCCTTGCTCGATCTCGATACCGGCCTGTGCGTCGAACGATGGCGCGACCCACTCCAGCGCACGTGCGCGGTCGGCGAGTGAGGCGAGCACGTCGAGCTCGGCCAGCGCGCACGCTACGCGCTGGCAATCGCCGATGTGGGGTAACAACGCCTGCAATAATGCGTCGTACAACGCACGTTCGCGCGCGAGCGCGCGTTCTTGTGCTGACAGTGCCTTGTCCTCGAACGCCTTGAGTTCCGGCGTGATATAGCGCTCTGCATTCTTCAATGTTTGGCGCCGCCGGTAGTCTTCCGGCACTTTGTCGGTCTGCCCGCGCGTGACCTCAATATAAAAGCCATGAACCTTGTTGTATTCGACACGCAGATTCGCAATGCCGGTGCGGGTGCGTTCGCGGTTTTCTAGATCGACAAGGAACTGTCCGCAGTTCTCCGAGATGTCACGCAACTCGTCCAATTGAGCATCGTAGCCGCGGGCAATGATGCCGCCGTCGCGCACCATCGCGGCGGGCTCGGCCGCGATCGCCCGCTGCAGCAGGTCGGTGCATTCAGGCGGAGCATACAGCGATGCATTGAGCTGCTGCAACGATGCCGAGTGCGCGATGACCGGCGCGATCCGCTCGCGCAACTCAGGCAGCTTGCTGAATGTATCGCGCAGGCTGGCCAGATCGCGAGGCCGTGCGCTGAGCAAGGCGAGTCGGCCTGTGATGCGCTCGACGTCGGCGATCTGCCGCAATGCGTGGCGAAGCGCGTCCAGATCGTTGCCTGGCGGGCCGTCGAGCAATGCGCCAATCGCTTGCTGGCGGGCACGCGCGACAGCTGGATTGCGCGGCGCATGGTGCAGCCAGTGGCGCAGCAGGCGGCTGCCCATCGACGTGCAGCATGCGTCAAGCAGTGAGAACAGCGTCGGGGAATCCGTGCCGCGCAGCGTTTCGGTCAACTCGAGGTTGCGCCGCGTTGCCGGATCGAGCCCGATGTACTCGGACTCGTGCTCGATCTTTAGCGAGCGGATGTGCCGCAGCTGCTGCCCCTGTGTTTGTGCCGCGTACAGCAGCAACGCGCCGGCCGCGCCACATGCGGCGCCCAGCGTTTGCGCGCCGAATCCGTCGAGACTGGCGACCGCCAACTGTTCACATAGGCGTTGCGTGCCGGAGGCGGGGTCGAAATGCCATTCAGGGACCCGTGTTAGCGTGCCCACGCTTGTGGGCAGTGTGAGCGCTTGCGCGGCGCTTTCGCTCACTAGCGTCTCGGCTGGCCGGATGCGCTCGATTGCGGCCGCCACCTGGTCTGCGCCGACCTCGGTCAGCCGCAGTGCGCCACTTGCCAAATTCAACCACGCGAGCCCGACCCCGGTTAACGTGCCGCGACGGTTGCGCGCGGGCGCGAGTGCGAGCAGGTACGCGTCACTTTTATCGGCGAGCAGCGCCGCGTCGGTCAGCGTGCCGGGTGTGACGATGCGTACGACCTTGCGCTCGACCGGGCCCTTAGAGGTGGCCGGATCACCGATCTGCTCGCAGATGGCCACGGACTCGCCGAGCTTCACGAGCTTGGCCAGGTACTGCTCGAGCGAGTGATGCGGCACCCCGGCCATCTTGATCGGGTTGCCTGCCGACGCGCCGCGCTGCGTGAGCGTCAAATCGAGCAGTCGTGCCGCTTTTTCTGCGTCCTCATAGAACAACTCGTAGAAGTCGCCCATTCGGTACAGCACGAGCGTGCCGGGGTGCTCGGCCTTGATGCTAAGGTATTGGCGCATCATCGGCGTATGGTTGCCGATTTGTGCGAGGGCAGCCGGTTTCGGCGCTTGGCCGTTGCTCAAATCCACGTTGGATTGGCTCCCGGGCGATTCGGGGTGGTTCCGCGTGTGTTCACCAACGGGCACGTTTTCCATCAGTCATGCAAGCAGTCTGTCAAATTTCAGAATATCGACCGTACGGCGGTTTCCTGCCGTGGCGACGCGACCTTGAAGACGCTAGTTTACGTGTATTACGCCGGTTAGTGACGACAAAGCCCTAATCCGTTTGGGCAACGTGCGTGTGTGAGTGCGATGGCCGCCGGGCGGTGCCGCCCGTAATCCTTGGGATCGACACGTTCTCGATCGTGATATCGACGCTAGCCATGAACGAGGCGAGACTGAATAGGCGGCATACGCGTGGCCGCGCATACTGTGCATCGCGTTGCTCGCACGGATAGGGCGAATAGATTCCGTCGGAAACATCGGTACGCCATCTCGCGTCCGCCGCCGCGACGCACATCAAGGTGATTTTCTAGCCGCGCCGGTTCACCGCTGCACGATGATGCCGCCGTCGAGCACGATCGGAGGGCGGCTGCGCAGCGGCATGGCGTTGAGCGGCCCGGCCAGGTTCGTTCCGGCCCGCTCTTTTGGCTGCTTCGTCCAACTGGGCCATGAGCGCGTGCAGTATGTCGGGCGGGACAATGCCGCGGTGTTCGGGATTGCCGGCAGTGCGTTCTTGCCACGTCTTAAAATGACCGACGCGCACCGCAGCCTTATCTGGCGTCGGTGCATGCAGATGAAGCACCCATTTTGGCGCCTTTGTGAGAGAGCCAAGCCGTTGATTCAACTCGTTGGCCCACTCCGGCGACAGGCTGAGCTCATATTCCAACATATAGTTTTCATGCACGGTGTTCTTCGCGACTTTCGTCCAGTTATGCCCGCCCGTTGCCGTTATCCCGCTTGCATCCCAAAGAGCTTTGAATGCACTGAACGAAGGTGCGAGTAGGCATTCGATCGCGTGCGCCTGCTTGAGCAGTGAGTCGATCTCGTGGCTGATGCGCTCCAGATGCCCAATATCGGTATCCGTGACCGTGAGCAGATGACTGAGCCGTTGACGCAATATTTGTTTGGACTCGTTGTCCAGGTCCAGCGATTCGAGTTCGGCTTCTTTCTGTTCGAAGTCCTGCTGGCGTGCGCGAGCCACTGTGGTCATGCCAGTGCATTGCTGTTGGGCTAGGCGAAGCTGTGTAATGTACTTGTCGGTCGTATCGCGTGAGTCAAGGGCCACATCGGCAGCCGTTATTGTCGCAAAGGCGTGACTCATTTCATCTATCAAGCCCTCCATTCCTTCGTGATGTTGATCCATTTGTTTTCGCGCGTCGGCCGGAATGTCATCGGGAAGCTGTTTTTTAAATGCGTCGAATTCGGCGCGTTGCCGCTCAGCCGAGGTGGGCATCGTAGCGGCATTGTCCATGCGTGTGGGCTTGGCTTTACGCGCTTTTTTCTTCTTGCCTTTGGATTTGGACGTTTGCGCGGGCTGTTTGCTTCGCTCCGGTTGGCTATTCTCCAGCCAGTCGTGATCGGCCGATTCGGCATCGTGCGCGTACACGATGGTTTTAAGTATCGTCTGGATCCCGGCCTCGATATCCTGCACGGAGCGATCGGCAAAGTACACAGCCTTGAAAGGCTGTAGCCATCGCCTGAGCAACTCAATTTCGGCTTCCTCGTCGCGTTTGCCGACGCTGCTCCGGGCTGCGCTGACACGGCGCGCCGACTGGCCGGGCCGCGAGACTACGGGTTGTTCTGCGATCCATGTCTGCAGCTTTTGGCTGGCGGCATGCGTGTGGGTGGCGATGCCGTCGAGCATTGCCGTGCAAAATTCGGTATCCTGGTCCGGCTTGTCGTTCTTTTTATCCCGGTTGGCAGCGACGTGCTCCAATAGCGCCGACGCCACCTTGGTTTCCTCGATCAGTCGCAGGACGAACTGCTGTTCGGCTGCAGCATCCAACAGGGGCGGGCGCAGTGGGTTTTCCCATAGCGAGTTCATGATCGAACATAGCAGCGCCGCGTAGCCGGCGCTCCATGTCTCGAGCGAAAGTCCTTCATATCCGTTTGATGCCCGATGGGCGTCGTTTCGCGCGCCGAGATGATAGGCGTGCCAGTACTGGGTCACCATCAGTGCGTTGTGCCGTATCGTGCCAAGGCGGGCGTTGCGATAGCGTCCCATTGACGGTTCACGATTGCCTTGTCCGCGCTGCATCCTTGACGGGGGACGTTGGCTCGTACGCTGAGGCAGTGCAGATTGAGCTATTTCGTCCAATGCAAGTGTCAACTCCTTCACGCACGCCGAGTTCCTTCACGCACGCCGAGTTGTCAGCGAGCCATATTTGTAGCTTAGACCGTAAGGGCGTCGGCAACCGGATGTTGCTGTATGGTGGTTGCCCCTTATCAGAGGCGGCGGGTTTGGGTTCGGCATGCGATGTTTCGGCAAGCGAAAAATTGGGCAGTTTCCAGTGACCATCGAGCGTCCGAGGTGGTGTGGACGAACTGAGGGAAAACGATTTTGTCCAAATGTGAATCGATGTCTGGTCGATTTCTTCCGCTGCGCGGCGGATCATCTCTTCTTTGCCCATGTGCAACGACGTTGCCGCAAAGGGAGGGCGAAACGGATCGGCGCTTGCCATGGCTTGCCCAACCATTGCTTTCCAAAAGGTTGGCGGCAGTTCGCCAAGTAAACGTTGTGCTGCGATCAGGTTTTGTCTTCGCGCCCGCAGCGCACTGATATGCTTGGTTGAGGGCAGCCGGCGATGTTCGTTACGCGGGATGAAGAGGGCGGTATCGAGCCGATATCGCGAAGCGCCGGATTGGGCGTGGGCGCGCGATTGGCCGTGATGCGACCCGGCGTCTGGGTTGAGGGTTGAGCGACGCGGGGTGGAGGGCTAGTGGACTGCGTTGCGTCAGCAAGCGAGTGTCGGCGAATCGTCATGGTTTAGGGGCTACGGCGTGGGCGGCGCGACGTTGAAATACGGAAGCATCACTAGGATGTAGCATGGATGCTTTTCGCGCAGTCGATATCCGAAGCGGTTGGCCAGGTCGCGAACGGGCACTTTTTCGCTCCGGCGCAACGCGCCGAAAGCAGAACGCCGGAAGCAGCGGGTGTACGCGCACCCGCGACTGTTCCCTCTATACGGTTCAGGCCGCCGTTCCCACCCGGCTGTACGGCTTCAAGATCTGCACCATCTGCGCATACTGCTTCGGATTGCCGGCGACGATTTCATGCTGGTACAGGAAGTTCGAATCCCCTGTGTAGTTGCCGATTAACCCCCCCGCTTCGGTGACGAGCAGGCTGCCGGCCGCGACGTCCCACGGTTGAATGCCTTGCTCGAAGAAGCCGTCATAGCGGCCGGCGGCCACATACGCGAGATCTAGCGCGGCTGCGCCCGGCCGACGCAGGCCGGCGCACGCACGCGTCATTTCGTTGAATAGCTTTAGGTACGCGTCCAGGCCGCTCTGATCGCGGAATGGAAAACCGGTGCCGATCAGTCCGTCGGCCAGGCGGTCGCGCCGTGACACGCGGATGCGCCGGTCGTTGAGGAACGCACCGCGGCCACGTGATGCGGTGAATAAGTCGTTGCGTGTCGGGTCGTAGACTACCGCCTGCGTGACGACGCCGCGATGTGCAAGCGCGATCGACACACAGTATTGCGGGAAGCCGTGGATGAAGTTCGTCGTGCCGTCCAGCGGATCGATGATCCACAGATACTCGGATTCGCTGGCGCTAGCCCCAGACTCCTCAGCGAGGAACCCATGGTCAGGGTACGCAGTGTGCAATATCTCAATGATTGCCGCCTCGGCTGCCTTGTCGACGTCGGTGACGAAATCGTTATGCTGCTTTTGGGTCACTTGTAGCAGGTCGATGTCCAGCGACGCGCGGTTGATGATTTGTCCGGCACGGCGCGCGGCCTTGACAGCGGTGTTGAGCATCGGATGCATGAGCTTTTTCCTTGGGCACGAGGCAACTGTTGCGGCGCGATACCGCGCGGCCAGAGCTGACGAATTGATTAAGAACGGCGCGCGCCCGCACGTCGGTCGTGCAGCGGCATGATGAATAAATTATTTTATCAGCAAGCGCCACTGCGCGTTGGCGCATGTTCCGCGTCGCCGCACTCGCGATACCATTGAAGTCCTTGGTCATCGAATTTGAACCGTGAATCACAGTGTCACTCCACTCGGCCCGTCTCCGATAGACCCGTCTTCGATAAGCCCGTTCCCGGCAGGTGCGTCTTTAGCAGGCTCGTCTCCAACAGGCTCGCGCTCAGCCGGCACGCCTGTGCGCATGCGCGGGGACTCGACGTCTTTGGCGGGCGGCTTTACGTCGGTGCGCTTCGTGCTCGTCGAGCCAAGCCATCCCGGCAATGTCGGCGCGGCGGCCCGCGCGTTGAAGACGATGGGTTTTTCCCGGCTTGTGCTGGTTGCCCCACGGCTCGAGGCGGTACGCACCGATCCCGACGCGCAGGCGATGGCCAGCGGCGCCACCGACGTGTTGGCGGCCGCGCATGTCGTGCCTACGCTGGCCGATGCGTTGGTCGGTGTTCACTGGTCCGTCGCGCTGACAGCGCGCGAGCGCGAGTGGGGGCCGCCGACGCTAGCGCCCCGCGCGCTCGCGTTGCGTGCCCGCGGCTTAGCGGCGGCCGGCGACATCGCATTGGTGTTCGGCAACGAGCGCACGGGGCTGTCCAATGCTGACGTCGAGCGCTGCAACGCGTTAGCGCATATCCCGGCCAACCCCGCCTACAGTTCGCTGAATCTCGCGCAGGCGGTCCAAGTGCTCGCTTACGAACTGCGGCTGGCGCTATTAGACACCGCGCAGCAGACGCCGCCCGCCGGCGTGGCCTCGTCGCTGGCGTCTCACGACGAAATCGAGCGCATGTTCGTGCATCTGGAGAATGCGCTGATCGCGCTGGATTTCCTCGATCCCGCCAGTCCGAAGAAGCTGATGCCGCGGCTGCGCCGGTTGTTTGCGCGGGCCGGCCTAGAGCGCGAGGAAGTCAATATCGTGCGGGGTATCGCCAAGCATATTCTGCTGAAATCGCAGGGCTTGCGTAGCGACGATCGGTAGTTGCCGCGTGTCGGATCGGGAGCGCTGCCGGCGCGAAATCTCAATACAATGACCCGCCTATGCTCTGTGAGTTGCCATGTTCGACAGACTTCGCGAAGACATCGCCGCTATCCGCCAGAAGGACCCTGCTGCGCGCAGCATGTGGGAGGTACTGACCTGTTACCCTGGGTTGCACGCGTTGCTGTTCCACTCGGTCGCGCACCGTTGCTGGCAGGCGGGGTGGCGCTGGCTCGGGCGTTTCGTGTCGCATCTGGGGCGGTTTTTTACCGGTATCGAGATTCATCCGGGCGCGACCATCGGCCGACGAGTATTCATCGATCACGGGATGGGTGTGGTGATTGGTGAAACGGCCAAGGTGGGTGACGATTGCACGATCTATCAAGGTGTCACGCTAGGAGGCACGTCGTCGTCGCGCGGCGCCAAGCGGCACCCGACGCTGCAAGCTGGCGTGATCGTCGGCGCGAACGCGCAAGTGCTCGGTAGTTTCACGGTCGGGGCGGGCGCGAAGATCGGATCCAATGCCGTCGTGGTGAAGCCGGTGCCCGCCGGGGCGACGGCGGTCGGCAATCCGGCCCGCGTGATCGTGCCCAACGTGCCATCGCCTGGCACTACGCCCGTCAACAATGGGGCGGGCAGCACGCATGAAGACATGCTACTGAAACAACCCTTTGCTGCGTATGGCATGACGCCGAACGCTGACGACCCGATGTCGCTAGCCATTCACGGACTCATCGATCACGCCGCGCAGCAGTCGGATCGGATCGACGAATTGGTGGCAGCGCTCGAGCGCCTGGGCGCGCGTTTGGAGCAATTCGACGGGTGTCAGACGAGCATCGCGGACCTGCGCAAACTCGGCGAGGTCATTCAGAACAAGTAGCTCGCGTCGTGTCGCCGCAGACATCGAGCGGCAGTGCGCGGATGCCGTCTGCGTCAATCTTCAGATAGCCGCCACGCGGCGTACCGTGGTCCAGCTCCCAGTCCGGCAGTACCCAGCGCGCGGTGCCATGCTGGTGATGGCAAGCGGGCAAATGCGTGTGGCCATGGATCATCGTGCGGGTATGCGTCGCGGCGAACAGGCGTGCGAGCGCGTCGGGTGTCGCGTCGTACCGCGGTGACGGCTGCACCGGTCTGGCGAGGCTCTTGTGCCGCATGCGCTCGCCGACCCTTTCACGCCAGCGCAACGGCAGCGCGAGAAATAGGCTTTGCGCGATTGCAGTGCGCGCGATGCGGCGAAATCGTTGATAGCCGACATCGGCCGTGCACAGCGCGTCGCCATGCGTGAGTACGATGCGCTGGCCAAAGGCGTTGATGACACAGGGATCGGGCAGCGGCATTGCGCCTGCAGCCACCATGAAGCGGCGGCCGAGCAGGAAATCGCGGTTGCCGTGCATCACGTACAACGCGATGCCGCGTTCGGACAGCGTATGCATGAGCTCGGCGATATGTCGTGCAAACGGCGACGCAAGCATGTCGTCGCCGATCCAATACTCGAACAGGTCGCCGAGAATGAATACCGAATCGGCGTCGCGCGCGGTGACGCGGATGAAATGCTCGAACGCATCGACGGTGCGCGGCAGCGCCTCGCTCAGATGCAGGTCCGATATCAGCAGCAGCGCGCGCGATGCGGTGCCGTTATCAGCAAGATTCAACGCGCGCGTTCCAGTCTTAGACGATAACGGCCTTTTCGATCACGACGTCTTCCAGCGGCACATCCTGGTGAAAGCCGCGCGTGCCGGTGCGTACCGCTTTGATTTTGTCGACCACGTCCATGCCTTCGACCACCTTGCCGAACACGGCGTAGCCCCAGCCTTGCGGCGTCGGTGCGCTGTGATTCAAGAAGTCGTTGTCGTTGACGTTGATGAAGAACTGGGCGCTCGCCGAATGCGGATCGTTGGTGCGTGCCATCGCAATCGTGCCGACCTCGTTCTTCAGTCCGTTGTTCGCCTCGTTGTCGATCGGCGCATCGGTTTGCTTTTGCTTCATGCCGGGTTCGAATCCGCCTGCCTGGATCATGAAGCCGTTGATCACGCGGTGGAACACCGTGTTGTCATAGTGGCCCTTTTTCACATAGTTCAAGAAGTTATCGACCGTCTTGGGCGCCTTGTCGGCGTTCAACTCCAGCTTGATGACGCCGTGATTCGTGTGTAGTTCGACCATGTTCGTTCCTTGTGCGTGTCGGTTGGGTGAGGATGAATTTCGGTTGCGCTGCAGCGGCGTGCTTACTTGGACACCACTGTGGCCGATTGGATCACGATCGGCTTTTGCGGCACGTCCGAAAAGCTGCCGCGCGTGGTGGTGGGCGTCGCTTCGATTTTCTTGACGACGTCCAAGCCGGAAACGACTTTGCCGAATACTGCGTAGCCGTGGCCGTCAGGATTCGGGTAATCGAGATTCGGATTGTCCACCGTATTGATGAAGAACTGGGCGCTCGCCGAGTTCGGGTCGTTGGTGCGTGCCATCGCGATCGAGCCGGTCGTGTTCTTCAGTCCGTTACGGCTTTCCAGCGGGATCGGCGCCCGCGTGGGCTTTTGCTCCATCCCCGGCGTGAAGCCGCCGCCCTGAATCATGAATCCGCGAATGACACGATGAAAAATCGTGTTTTTGTATTGGCCCGATGTCACATACTGGATGAAGTTATCGACCGTGCGTGGCGCTTTTTCCGGATACAGTTCGACGCGAACCTCGCCCATCGACGTTTTGAACAGCACGTTCGGATGGCTTGCGCCCGCCTGGCTAGTTCCGGCATTGGATTGCGCATGCACCGGCGCTGACGTGATGAGCGCCGCGCCAAGCAGCGCGGACAGCAGCAGTTTCATGTTTCGGTTCCTGTGTTGGGGGCATCGGTTGAAAAAACACCTCGTGCGCTGCGTGCAGCGCAACACGCCCGCGACGGCGCGGGCTGGGCGGATGGATCAAGGTTGTGTCGTTTGCGGCGCCATGTAGGGCGCGAGCGCAGGCGCCGCGCTGGTGCCCGGGACGATCGTTGGGAAGTTCGACGTCGCGTCCTGCGGTGGCGGCGTGGTTGGCACCGCTACCGCGCGGCCGGCCAACGCATCGCCGTCGTCATGCGGTGTATCGGCGGCGTCAGACCGTGCGTTAGCTGCGCCAGGCCGTGCGTTAGCTGCGCTAGACCGTGCATCGGCGGGCGCCGGCGAGCTCACCAGTTGCCCAATCTGCCGGCTGCGCCGCGCCGAATACGCATCACGTGGATCAAGCGCGCTGGCGCGCTTGAACGACTCCGCCGCCAGCCGCAGATAGAGGTCGCCCAGGTTGGCTTGCGCGAGCGCATAGCCGGGACTGGCGCGCACCGCCGTCTCGAGCGCCACGCGGGCTTCATCCAGTTCGCCGCGCTTCGCATACAGCGCGGCCAGGTTATTGTACGGCTCGGGCAGTTCCGGATAGGTCTGCGTGAGCGCCGTGTACGCGGTCATTGCGTCGTCGTCGCGGCCCAACTGCGTGAGCACATTGGCACGCTTAAAGCGCGCCTGCGCATCGCGCGGGTGCGAGCGAACGCGCTCGTCGAGTTGTGCGAGCGCGCCCGCCCAGTCGTGCTGTACGATCGCGGCGTTGATTTCGGGCGTGCCGTCGGCGACGGCGGGCGAAACCTGCGCGTGCGCTGTGCCGGCGACGACCAACAAGCTCATTGCCGCAAGCGCGATGCGACCGCGGGTCGTGTTCATAGGCTCTTTTCACGGTGTTATACTTCAGCCCATTCTAACAAAACGTCCGGCTGTTCCGAGAACAAGAACAGTCAACGGTCTTCGCGCCACTCGCGGTCGCATCTGACCCAGTCGACTCCCCGAACGCATCACGTCGGCGGCCGTGCGGCCGTATGGCGCCCTCGCGCGAAGCGGGTGGCGTACCGTGTGAGTGTCGCGGCCGGCTGCGTTTGACGGCGCTCGGCGCACGCAACGTTTTTCTATGGATCAGCTCCGTCTATACAATACGCTCAGTCGCAACAAAGAGACCTTCGTTCCCCTGCACGACGGCGAAGTCCGCATGTACGTGTGTGGTATGACCGTCTACGACTATTGTCACGTCGGTCATGGTCGACTGATGGTCGTGTTCGACATGATCCAGCGATGGCTGCGCACCCTCGGCTATCGTGTCACATATGTGCGCAACATCACCGACATCGACGACAAGATCATTCGTCGCGCGGTGGACAACGGCGAGCCGATCCGCGCGCTGACCGAGCGCTTCATCGAGGCGATGCACGAGGACGAGGCGGCGCTGAACATCCAACGCCCGGACCATGAGCCGCGCGCCACGCAATTCATTGCGCAAATGCTGGGCATGATCGACGCGCTCGAGCGCAACGGCTATGCGTACCAGGGCCGTGATGGCGACGTCAATTATTCGGTGCGCAAGTTTGCTGCATACGGCCAGTTGTCCGGCAAGTCGCTCGAGGACCTGCGCGCGGGCGAGCGCGTTGCGCAGAACGACGCAAAGGAGGATCCGCTCGATTTCGTGCTGTGGAAGCGCGCCAAAGAGGGTGAGCCGCCCGACACCGGCTGGGATTCGAAATGGGGCCGGGGGCGGCCGGGCTGGCACATTGAGTGCTCAGCAATGAGTTGCGCGTTGCTCGGCGAGCGGTTCGACCTTCACGGTGGCGGACAGGACCTGCAATTCCCTCACCACGAAAATGAAATTGCGCAGAGCGAGGGCGCGACCGGCCAGCATTTTGTCAACTATTGGTTGCACAACGGGTTCGTCAACGTCGATAACGAGAAGATGTCGAAATCGCTTGGCAACTTTTTCACGCTGCGCGACGTGTTGCAGCGCTATGACGGCGAAGTGATCCGAATGCTGATCCTGCGCGCGCATTATCGCTCGCCGCTGAATTATAGTGACTCTCACCTGGATGACGCACGCGCGGCGCTCACACGGCTCTATACGGCGCTCAAGGAGGTCGCGCCGGATGATCGCGCGCTGGACTGGAGCGAGCGTCATGCGGCGGCATTCCGTGCCGCGATGAACGACGATTTCAACACACCGGTTGCGTTCGCGACGTTGTTCGACTTGGTCACAGACTTGAACCGCACCGGCGATCCCGCGCTGGCGCGCCAGCTCAAGGGGCTGGCCGGCATACTGGGCATGCTCGGGCGTGATCCGCGCGAGTATCTACAGGGGCGCGCGCCCGTTGCGGATGGGCTTGCGCAGCTCGATGCCGCGCAGATCAACGAACAAATCGAAGCCCGAGCGCAGGCCAAGCGCGCGAAGAACTATGCTGAAGCAGACCGGATCCGGGCGGCATTGCTCGATGCCGGTGTCGTGCTCGAAGACAAACCGGGCGGAACGACCGAATGGCGACGCGTGTGAAGCGCGGCGGCGTCGGCATGAGTCCGCAGTCAGGAGGCGAGATGGCAACGGCCAAAAGGGCGGCGCGCAGCACTGAGGCGAAGGTGCCGCCGGATGCGACGGCAGCGGCGGCAAAGCGCGGCGCTGCTCGTACGCATGTGGCGTGCGCCAATGGGCTTGACGAAGACGCTGCGCCGCGCCAAGTCACTCTTGCAGCCTCGAACGCGGAGTCGGCGCGCAACGCGCGTGCGTTGGCGCCCAAGACCGAGCCGGTGTGCAACGCGCGTGCGTCGGTGTCGGGGGCTGATCCGGCGAGCAGGCCGCGTTCGCCCGTGCCGGATGTTGGCCCGGCGCGCAAGGCGACTGCCCCAGCATCCGAGGCGTCGGTTCCGGCCGCATCGCAGGAGCGGGGGGCCGCCGTGTCGCGACCCGAATATTGGGACCGTGCGTGCGCGGACCTGGTCCGTCGCGATCGGATACTGAAAAAGTTGATTCCGCAGTTCGGGCCCGTTCACTTGATGGCGCGCGGCGATCCGTTTGTGACGCTTGCCCGCTCCATCGTCGGCCAACAGATCTCGGTCAGTGCTGCGCAGGCGATATGGGCGCGGCTCGTGGCCGCATGCCCGTCGATTGCGCCGTCGCGCATTGTGAAACTTGGGCAGCCGCGATTGCTCGAGTGCGGATTATCTAAGCGCAAGTCGGAGTACATCCTCGACCTCGCGCAGCATTTTACGTCCGGCGCGCTGCATATCGCATCATGGGTGTCGATGGATGACGAGGCGGTCATTGGCGAGCTCACGCAGATACGCGGAATTGGCCGCTGGACCGCCGAGATGTTCCTGATTTTCAACCTGATGCGCCCGAACGTGCTGCCGCTGGATGACCTCGGACTGATCCGTGCGATCAGTGTCAATTATTTCAGCGGCGAGCCGGTCACGCGCAGCGAAGCCAGGGAGGTTGCGGCGAACTGGGAGCCGTGGCGTACTGTCGCGACATGGTACATGTGGCGCAGTCTGGAACCGCTGAGCGCGCAGGCTTAACCCGCGCCATCGGGCGCGAGTCGGGCATGGTGGCGCAATGCCCGCTTTCGGCATCGCATCGGCAACTATCAAAACGCCGATGCGATAGTTCAAAGCCGGTTCCGGTAGTGCAACACGCGGTTAGAATACGCGCTGCCGGATAGTTCAAGGATTCAAACAAATGAAGACCACCTTTCTGGATTTCGAGCAGCCGATCGCGGAGCTCGAAGCAAAAATCGAAGAATTGCGCTTCGTGCAGGATGATTCGGCCGTCGATATTTCGGAAGAGATCGAGCGGCTGTCCAAGAAAAGCCAGCAACTGACCAAGGACCTGTATGCGCACCTGTCGCCTTGGCAGGTGTCTCAGATCGCGCGGCATCCACAGCGCCCCTATACGCTCGACTATGTGAACGAGTTGTTCACGGATTTCCACGAATTGCACGGTGACCGATCGTTTGCCGATGACCTGTCGATCATCGGTGGCCTGGCACGCTTCAATGGTCATCCGTGCATGGTGATCGGCCAGCAGAAAGGACGCGACACGAAGGAGCGCGCGTTGCGCAACTTCGGCATGTCGCGCCCGGAAGGCTATCGCAAGGCTGAGCGACTCATGCGGGTGGCCGAGAAATTTAACTTGCCGATTTTCACGTTCATCGACACGCCGGGGGCGTATCCGGGGGTGGGCGCTGAGGAGCGGGGTCAGTCCGAGGCAATCGGTCGCAATCTTTATGTGATGGCCGAGTTGAAAGTGCCGACGATCGCGACGATCATTGGCGAGGGCGGCTCCGGCGGCGCGTTGGCCATTGCCGTCGCCGACAGCGTGTTGATGCTGCAATTCTCGACCTATTCGGTGATTTCGCCGGAAGGGTGCGCGTCGATCCTATGGAAGAGTGCGGCAAAGGCGCCCGAGGCGGCAGAGGCGCTGGGCTTGACTGCGCACCGGCTCAAGGCGCTCGGCCTGATCGATAAGATCGTCAACGAGCCGCTGGGCGGTGCACACCGGGATCCAAAAGGCATGGCCGCGATGCTGCGCCGGGCGCTGGCCGACTCGCTGCGACAATTCCAGGGCATGAGTTCAAACGATCTGTGTGCCCGCCGCTTCGAACGGCTGATGAACTACGGCAAATACAAGGCCGGCCCGCTCGGTCATTAACGGCGCGGTGCGGCACGCGCCAGGTGGCATCCATACGGGTAAGCGGATGACGAGTGCAGACGAATCATCGGTCGAGCGTCTGGTTCTCGGGGCGGTGGCAGCTCAGGCCATGGCGCTGCATCGCGGTGAGTCCGTTGCGATCGCTTTCAGCGGGGGCATCGATTCCACGGTGCTGCTGCATGCGGCGACCCGCGTGCTGGGCGCGCGCCGGTGTATCGCGTTGCACGTTCATCATGGGCTCAGTCCTCATGCCGATGCCTGGCGCAGCCATTGCGCCGACGTGGCGTGCCGGCTCGATGTCGTTTTCGATTGCCGTGCCGTCGCCATCGCGCGCGCACCGCAGCACAGTGTCGAAGCCCTGGCGCGTGACGCCCGCTATGCAGCGCTCGAGCAGATGTGCGCGGCTCATCGCGTGCGCGTGCTGTGGCTTGGCCATCACGCGGACGACCAAGCCGAGACCGTGCTGTTGCAATTGCTACGCGGCGCGGGGCTGCCTGGGCTCGCCGCGATGCCGCCGCATCGCTTGCTGCCGAACGGGCTCATCCACGTGCGGCCTTTATTGTCGGTACTGCGGGCTTCTCTCGACGCGTATGCGCGTCAGCATGCACTGTGCTGGATCGACGATGAATCCAATGCAGACACCCGGTATGCGCGCAATGCGATGCGGCGGCATGTGACGCCGACACTGGCCGTTCATTTTCCCGGGTATCGCGACGCGCTGGCGCGAACGGCCCGACATGCCGCCGCCGCGCAGCGTCTGCTCGAGGACTTGGCCATGATCGATCTGCGTGCATGTATGTTCGCCAGCCGGCGTGCCGCCGTCGTGAAGCGATCCGATGCACCGGTGTCCGCGGGACCCACGTTATCGCGGCGTGCGCTGGTTGAACTCAGTCATGAGCGCGCGGCAAATCTGCTGCGTTTCTGGATGCGCAAGGCGGGGCTGGCGACGGCATCCGCGGCGCGCGTCGACGAAATACTGCGCCAATTGCATGAGGCCGGCGACGATGCAGCGCTGCGGATCGAGCACGATGAACATTGCCTGCGCCTATATCGCAACCGGGTCTGGTGGGAACGTCGGGAGGACGAGGTGATCAGCCATGACGCGATGCCGCCGAGCGCCGAGTTGCGATGGTTGGGCCAGTCGGTCTGGCGGCTGCCGGCATGGCGGGGATCGATTGTTTTCGTGCCGTGTGGTGCCGACGATGAGCAGGGGGTGCAGCGCAGCGTTCTCGAATGCGCGCCGCTCACGGTACGCGGCCGGCGCGGCGGCGAACGCATGCGCTTGCGCGCCGGCGGGCCACTGCGCACGTTGAAGAACCTTTTCCAAGAGGCGGCGGTGCCGGCCTGGCGACGCGATGTCCCGCTGTTGTTCGTCGGCGATACGTTGTTGTGGGTGGCCGGGCTGGGCGTCGATCCCAATGTTGCGGGCGGCGGCCGGATGCGGATCGAATGGCGCCCGGACATACTGCTTGCGTGACCCTCGGTCGCTGGCGCCCGGCGCGTGCGGCACGCATTTTCGCTTGTCAAGCGCACCGGCATACGGTAGGGTTACCGGTTTGCTCGTCTGGCTTCCGTTGATTTTCATCGATCGGACAGGCGCGCATGCGCTGGCGGCGCCGCTTCTCGTTTGTGCCCCTTTCGTCGAACGACCCCGCGTGCGCGCCGGCGTGGTTTCCCCTCTAGTTCATAACGACAATGGCACTCATCGTCCATAAATACGGCGGCACCTCGATGGGCTCGGTCGAGCGCATCAGGAATGTCGCGAGGCGCGTCGCGAAGTGGCATAAGGCGGGTCACCGGTTGGTCGTCGTGCCGTCCGCGATGTCCGGTGAAACCAATCGCTTGCTCGCGCTTGCGAAGGAAATTTCGGCGCAGCCTAGTCCGCGCGAACTCGACATGATCGCTTCGACGGGCGAGCAGGTCAGCGTTGGCCTGTTGTCAATCGCGCTACAGGAAGAAGGCGTCGACGCGATTAGCTATGCAGGCTGGCAGGTCGCGGTCAAGACGGACAGCGCGTTTACGAAGGCTCGCATCAGCGCGATTGACGATCAACGCGTGCTGGCCGACCTAGAGGCCGGCAAGGTCGTCGTCATCACGGGTTTTCAGGGCGTGGACCCCAACGGTCACATTACCACGTTGGGCCGGGGGGGCTCCGACACGTCGGCAGTCGCGATCGCGGCCGCGATGCGCGCCGACGAATGCCTGATCTACACGGACGTCGACGGCGTGTACACGACCGACCCGCGCGTTGTCGAAGAGGCGCGCCGGCTTGATCGGGTCACGTTCGAGGAGATGCTTGAGATGGCCAGCCTCGGTTCCAAAGTGCTGCAGATCCGTTCAGTTGAATTTGCCGGCAAGTATCGGGTAAAGACGCGGGTGCTGTCGAGCCTGACTGATCCGTTGATGCCGCTGGACGACGAAATGCGTTCGGGTACCCTGATTACCTTTGAAGAAGACGAGAAAATGGAACAAGCTGTTATTTCCGGCATCGCCTTCCAGCGTGACGAAGCACGCATTGCGGTCATGGGCGTGCCCGACAAGCCAGGCATGGCCTACCAGATCCTCGGGCCGGTCGCCGACGCCAACATCGACGTCGATATGATCATCCAGAATACCAGCGTGGAGGGGAAGACCGACTTCACGTTTACCGTTGGCCGTGGCGATTACCAGCGCGCGATGGACATTTTGACCCATCAGGCCGACGGGCATGTGAACGCGCAGACGGTGCTGGGCGATCCGAAGGTGTCGAAGGTATCGGTCGTCGGCGTCGGCATGCGTTCGCACGTGGGGATTGCCAGCAAGATGTTCCACACGTTGTCGGACGAGGGTATCAATATCCAGATGATTTCGACCTCCGAAATCAAGATCTCGGTGTTGATCGACGAAAAGTACATGGAGCTCGCCGTGCGTGCGCTTCATAAAGCGTTTGGACTCGACCAGACGTGATGGCGCGGTGGCTGTCGCATCGGCGGCTGCCGATCGTGGCATGCTCATTGTAGTGTCTTATGAATTGACGTGATCGTGTAGAGCCGCTATTATCTTGCCTTCGTCGCGTGGACTCCCTACGCGAGCGAAGTTTCGGGAGACGTGGCCGAGAGGTCGAAGGCACTCCCCTGCTAAGGGAGCATCTGGGCCAAAACCCGGATCGAGGGTTCGAATCCCTCCGTCTCCGCCAATACTTCGGTATAGGGTGGTGGAAACCCCGGTTCTTTACGGAGAACCGGGGTTTTATTTATCTGTCGCCTGTTCCGACTGCTAGATAAACCCCAGGCGTGTTACACATGGGCTAGTGAAGAGTCGGATAGCAACACATCTGACGCGGCGCGGCGGCGTCTACTATCTGTGCCGCGGCATTTCCCAAGACCTGATCGACGAACGACACGTCAACGACCACCAAGAGGCTTGACGAAGTACAGCCGAAGTATAGCTGCACGCAAAGCCCGTCCACGGTAGCCGCACGCGCTGGATTCAGCGTGCCACGGCCTATTGCATCGAACAGGACTTACGACTTCCATCGCAGAAGAAGACGGTCGAGATGTCCGTCAAGGGCCAGGTGATAGGCGAGGATGGCAAGACTGGCGCGCGTGGCGGTCTCGTCACCAACGGTTAATTGCTCGCTAACGTGCTCTTTGCCGGCACGTTGTCTGGCGTTGGCAGGGCGATCCAGCAGCCTTCTTCCATTGTGAATTCTGGTGGCCCGTGTACTAGATGGGCATTTATAGAAGCGTTTTGCTCGGGGGCAACTGTCTTGACAATGCGACCATAAGGACCTTATTCAATAAACTCAAAAAGTTTAACTATTTTTACAAATTTCGCAATACTACATAGGTGACTGCACGTCCTCCTCGTTTTACAGGCCAGATTTGGCAAAGCCTAGATCGACGTCGCCGACCAAGCGATGAGGTGTGTCAAAAAATGCGTACATCAGCTTCAGGAGCTGATGATGATGCATAGTCAGATCATCTATTGTGTAAAGTGCAGGGTTTGCGCTAAAATCAATTTGTAATGGAGATTTATGAGTTTGATTATATAAGGTAATCCAAATATCGTCGACTTGGCGATTTCTTAGGTCATAAGTTTTTGATGGATGTTCTCCAAAGTCTGGCCTATGGTCGGGTGGCATAAAATTAATGGATGGGCCGTATAGTCGCTGATTTTTGGGCAATCTAAGTGCACGGCGTAGGTCCTGAGTTCGGTAACGTTGATGAGCCAATATTTCTCGAACATTTTTGGCAGTTTGTTCTCTTAATGCCGATAGGCTCATATCGGGCTGTACAGTCAGTCGAATCGGTAAGCTATTACATACTAACCCAGGGATATGCCGATCTTCGCCAAAGCGAGCTTTAAACACCTTACCTATTACCAGGTCTTGAGAACGGGTAAATTGATGAAGATAAGTGGCCACTGCAGCCGTGATAAGTATGACAAGATCGCGGGCGGGAAGGTCTTTTACGTCGGGCCTATCTACATAAGCTGTTTGATTTAAATAGTCGTTAGAGGCTGGAGCTTGCAAACTTGTAAAGCTTACTGGCTCAGGTAAATGGGCACAATATTTTGTCCAATATGTCTCGTCTTCTGTGTATTGTGAAGAAGTTCTATACGCAGCATCATTTGCCAATAGCCTTGAAATTGGTCCGAAGGGACACGCATTTAAGGCTACGTCTTGGACCAACATGCTATAGATTTGCGCTACGCGCTCTATAATTAGGGAGCGGCCAAAACCGTCAATTACAATGTGATGATACTGGTGGTACCAAAAAAATTGATTTGCTGCAACCTTAATCAGCGCATAACAAAAAAGTGGGCCATGCAAAAGGTTGAACGCTTGTTGGCATTCCGTTTTCATCCAAGCCATAGCGCTAGCGTGTGGGTTGTCTTCGGCACTGACATCGATGATTGGCATGGACCAAACAGGGAAGCCTACCTGCTGTTGAACGTTTTTGTCGTTTTCAATGAATTGAAGACGAAGCGTTTCCGCTTCCATCACGACCTGCCGTAAAGCTTTTTCAAATAAAATGGGATCAACTGCGCCATTGATTTCTGTAAATTGAGCAATATTAAACTGAGAACTGTCTAAGGAAGATTTCTGGATCTGCCACATGCCAAGTTGCAGTGGGGTTAATGGGTAAACCGGTAAATTTATATGAGAAAGTTTGTTTTCCATAAAAAATATTTTATATTTTAAAGGTAAATTTAATGAGCTTGTTAATAAACATAGGAAACTCAACAAACCACCTGAAAACCCCGGTTAAGGGCGCCAACTGTCATAACTTGACGGTGTTCAGCCGACGCTTAAAGCGATTTTTGCTGTCCGCGAGTTAAATGGTCGGCTACACAAATACTGCAACAGGCTTCATGCTGAAGGGCTACGACTGCTGTCGATGCGACGCTATCTGAAACAGTGTGGCATCACTGCGCGAATCATTTGCGAAGATACCGCAGTGTGCATGCCTAGTTTGCCGGCTTGGACAATTTGCGCATTCGTTTTGAGCAGCGACTCAATGTTCATTCCACGCTCCTTTTGCTTTATCTGCTCACCAATTCGCTGATGACTTGATTGGCTAGTCTGAGCTACTGAGGTCTTTATCTATTGCCCTATCTCCAGGTAAGGCGCTTTATTTACGATCTTTGCTTTGGCGGAGATAAAATCAATATGGGGCATTTGTAACCCCATCCCGATACCAATGTAAGCGCCAACTGTACTTTCATTTAACAATGAATTTTTTGACCAATCCACTGTATTGGTATAATCTGCGCAGCCAATTGCAAACTCCATGGCAATCGAGCTGTGCTCAAAATTTCCAAATAGACTCAAATACTTATTTGTCACATCGATGCCACCGATTATGATTTTTTCAGTAATGTTATTTTTGATAATTAGTCGATTGTTTCCCGTGGAGCAGCATTGCATAAAGCGCTGAATCTGACTGCCAAAATTTTCTTTTTGCTCAGCGTTATTGCATAGAAATATAATGCCGTCAAAGCAAAACTCTCCATCTAAGATAAAGCTTGGTTTTTTATTGATAATATTTATTAGCGATGCTTCGAGGAATTCGGTTGCAGAATAGGGGAAGCCAGCTTCCATCACATTTGAGTTATTTACAACCAAAATTTCATCGCCAAATTGACAAGAAATTTTTTCGCCTTGCGATTCAAGCTCAACACACTGTGTTGAAAGCATATTTGCATATGCATCCGAGCGCCTTTTTAGTGTATCGGCAAAGTGCAACGATAAAAGTTTAGATAGGGCATAGTCAATTGTTTGCGGCGAACAGTCTGACTTAACCATTGAAAGATGAGTCACTGTAGATTTACAGATATCCCACAAATTTTCTAATTTTTCATATTTTGAATAAGTGGTAATCAAAAGAAGCGCGGTATTTTGAGGGTTTGAAAAATCAAAATCATCAAAATTTACTGTCTCAAAACCATGTTTTTTTGCAATCTTTGCACTTGCAATTGTATCCGTAACAATCGGTATGCGACGTGCGATTAATTTCTGAAAATAGCGCTCAGCTTCCATTTGTTCCTAAACTCGTCAATTTTCGCTGCTCGTAAAAATAAGCGTGCAATTTATAAATTTAACACGCTAGTCACAACTGATATTAATGTCGTGTATTGAGAATTTTAATTCAATCGCAAGACGTGAAGGATGTGAGCGCAAGTTGGAACCTTTGCACGAAAGGATTGATGATTTGTCTTTGGTGCCAGCCCCGATCATATTTTAAATTTGATTTAAAAATAAGCTTGGCCAAGTATCAGATGTTGTATTCGTTTGAGCATTCGTCCCCAAAAGACCCGTTCAAACTTTTGGTGGATGCATTTTCCAACGAATTGCTCGACTAAACAAACAACAGGATCACGCCCTTCCGGAAGCCCACACATTCCAGAAATTTGTTTGCGAACTACGAGTAGTTATGACTGTTGTCATCGAGCCTCAAATGAATTTACTGCTCTACTACATCAGAGGATAAAGTCACGTCGAGTAAAGGACGATAGTGACTGTTTAGGCTTCGACTGCCCCTACAACCCGTGCTCGTGATGAGATGAAATCGATATGCGGCATTTCCAAACCCATGCCAATGCCAATATGTAAACCTAACGTGCCTTCATTAATCACGGAATTCTGATTCCAGTCTACAGGCTCTGGGTAGTCGACGCAACCAAGCGCGATCTCCATTGCCCTTAAGCCTTGCTCAAGCTTGCTAAACGTGCTGACAAACTGTTCCGTAACGTCCACTCCACCAATTAAAATTTTTTCGGCAATGCTGTCTTTAAAAAAGATAGTGTTATTTCCGGCGGCACAATTTTTCATCAACGGGGTGAGTACATTTCCAAATTTTTGCTTCAGTTCGGCATTGTTACAAAGATAAATCATGCCGTCGAAACGAAATTCACCATTGACAATAAAACTTGTTTCCTTTCCCGCAATATTCACAATGGATGCTTCAAAGAACTCGGCGACTGAATACATCCAACCGGGCTCCATTTTGTCTTCATTGTTGGCGATCAGCACGTCATCACTAAATCTACATATGAATTTTTGTCCTTTCGAATCAAATTCGATGCAGTTTGCACACAGCATATCCGCGTATGCGTTCTTGCGCATGTTGAGCGTGTCTGAAAAAGGCGCGGTCAGAAGCTTGGCCATTGAATAACCGATTGTTTCCGCCGAGCAGTCAAATTTAGCTAATGCCAAATGCGCCACAACAGCTTTTGCTGTATCCCACAAATCTCGTAGTCTCGTATGCGTTTCGTAGGTGGTGATCAGCAGGAAAGCAGTGTTGGAAGGCGATGAGAAATCGAAATCATCAAAGTCAACTGTGGTAAAGCCATGCTTCTTGGCGATTTCCGAGCCAATCGTGCTATCAGTCACAACTGGTATCCTGCGTGCAGCGAATGCCTGAAAATAATCGACAGCATGCATATTACCATCCTATGAATTACTATATAATCATTTGGCTGGAGAGCGAGACCACTCTCCAGCCGTTACACTACCGCACTTGCTTACCAGTAACGGTTTTGTGCGGTGCGACGTTCTTCAATGCTTACCGGACGTACTTTCACTTGTGCTTGGTTCATAGTAACACCTCGTTAAGGTTGTCATGGAATACCTACCAGCTCTTTGCCGGTTAGGCAGTTATAAGGTATGACAAAGATTGCAAACTTGCAAGGCCTGAGATCCATATAGTTGTGGCGATCAATTCCTGTTGATAGGATTTTTCTTTTTACTATAAATTCTGTTCCAAAAAAATTAAATGCTTAACACTTTGTTTAATCTGTCGGAATAATAGGGTCTTGCAAACAGTATAATTTCTAAATATTAACCTTAAATTCAGAATAATAACCATGCGTAGGCTATGGGAATAAACCTTCCCAGTTGAGGAAGACACACGGACGATATGACAGAATTGTTCGCTGAGCGTACGTGACGCGGCCGTGTGCGGTGCAGCGCGCGAGCACCGTGACTACGGCGGCGGCTCAATAGCGCGTCGCCTCAACCCCGGCGTACGTATCGAGAAACGCGCGTTTCGCGGTTTTCCATTCGGCCTGATAGCGCGGGTAATCCTGGTCGGCCGCCTCCAAAATCTGCTTTATCGTTAGCAAACGATCGTCGCAGGGGGCGGCACGCTGGGTCGCAGCGTCCGTCGTCGTTGTTCCGTCGTCATCGTCGCCGTCGTTATCCAGCGCATGAGTTGCCGTGTCAGCAGTGGCGGTCGGCCACTTGACCTTGCGTTCGTCATGGAAGAAGTCTGCGGCAAACGATCGTCGATCGCCGATCGCCGACATTGCCCAGCACGGCGGCAATGACACCCCAGCCGTCGATTGGCTGTCCTTCATCGTCGAAGACTTTCTGCGCGCAGAAGATTTTGCCGGCGCGCGTTGACGTTATCCAGCACGCCAGTCTCGCGAAACGCATGGACGCCGTGCGTGAAGCTCGCTGCCAGGTAGTTGCGAGGCAGCGGTACGCCGTGCTTATTGACGACGAAGGCGGCGAGCCACCGTTGGCCATTCATGCGCTGGATTTTGCGTTCGCTGAGGTCATTGTTGGACAGAATGCCTTGCAGCACGAGGCGGGCTAGGTCGTCCACGTTGGCCACGCCCACGTAGACGCCATGCAGAAACGCATGCTGCTCGGTTGGCGCAAATTCTGTGCGATGCCAGCGGAGCGTGGCCTGAGGACACGGTGGCGCAGCGGACTGACTTTGATTTGCGGAGTATTTTCTCTCGCCGTCGGGGCGGTCGGGATATTGAAGGTTTCCAGGTCGCGCCAAAACCGCAGGACGCGCACAGGTTCGTCGTTCGTCTTGTTCAAGGCCTGCCTCGCGTAGATCCGGGGTGGGGGGCGTGGTGATGACAGGCATGAATGGGTCAAGGACCTGACGCCACATTCAGGCGACTCGCAGGATGCGCGTTGATGTGCAGCATTTCCAGTACCGCTGACAATGGCGCGCATTCGCTGAACTGACTAGCAAGGGCATCCTGCAATGGAAAACACGCTGCAGGGCCAGTTGAAGTGCTGGCGCCGGTATTGGCATCAGAATCCCGAAACCGGCTTCGAGAGCGTTAAGACGTCCGACTATGTGGCGAACCTCCTCCGGACGCTCGGACTGCAGGTGCATCGCGGCATCGGCGGAACGGGTCCCGTCGCCAACCTGGCCGTTAGAGACGAAAAGCGGGCTATCGGCCTGCGTGCTGATAGGGATGCGTTAAACATTACGGAGCATGCACCCGTTCGTGAGCATGCTTCGTGCACAGCTGGAAAATGCATGCGTGCAAGCACGTTTGCAACGTGCTCAGGCGGCATCATGGCCAGTGAAGATCATTTTGTCATTCATGGCAGGGCGCGCGGTACGATTGATTCACGTCACGGCGGCACGTCGTCGTGCAGAATTCTGACGGGAATCGACTTCGCGGCTGGCACCTTGCTTTGCTTGGCATGATGCCACAGTGGCAGTAACACATTGCACTCGGGGTAGTATCCGGCAATGCAGCCGGGCGGCACATCGTAGGCATGCACGCGCAGACCGCTAAGGCGCCGCTCGACGCCATCGTCCGCGAGGGTCTGCAGCGTGATCCTATCATTCTCACGCAGGCCGCGACGGCGGATGTCGTGTGGGCTCATTAGCACGACCATTCGCGAGCCCTGAATGCCGCGGAAGCGGTCATCGTGTGCATAAATCGTTGTGTTGAACTGGTTGTCGCTGCGCAGTGTCATGAGCCGCAGCGCATCCGGCTCGCGCCGCAGCATGTCCGAGTCCTTGTCGAGCGCCGCGGGCACAAGGAATTCGGCTTTGCCCGATGCCGTGGCAAAGTGCCGCTCGCGTGCCGGCAGTGGGCGCGGGAAACCACCCGGTTGACCCATGCGCCGCTCGAAGTCCTTGAACATGTCCGGATACGTTTGGGCGATCTCGCTGCGTACCAGCGCATAATTGTCACGCCACGCGTCCCAGTCGGGCCCCGCACGCGGGTCCAGCGTAGCCTTCGCTATCCCGGCGACGATGTAAGGCTCCGAGCGCAGCTTGTCGCTGGCCGGCTGCGCATAGCCACGGGAGCCGTGAATGCATGCAGTGCTGTCTTCGATCGACACGGCTTGCTCGCCGCTTGCCTGCCGGTCGATTTCGATGCGGCTCAGGCAGGGCAGCACATAGGAAATCGCGCCCGGCAACAGGTGGGAGCGGTTCAATTTGGTGGCGACGTTGACCGTGAGCCGCAGTTTGCGCCAGGCCGGCTCGATGCGCGAGCGGTCTGGGCCGGAGCGCACTAGGTTGCCGCCGAGGTTGAGCACCGCGTCGATCTTGCCGGCGAGCATGGCCTCAAATGTCTCGACGGTGTTCAGTCCTTTTTCGCGAGGTGGGTTGAACGAGAACTGCTTGGCGAGTCGGTCCAGCGGCGCGAGTTCCGGCTTCTCAGTGATGCCGACCGTGCGCTGTCCCTGCACATTCGAGTGCCCACGCACCGGTGAGGGCCCCGCGCCCGGCTTGCCGATGTTGCCGCGCAGGAACAACAGATTGCATAGTAGACGCACATTTTGCACACCCAGCCGGTGCTGCGTAAGGCCCATCCCGTAGTGTGCGATCACCGCGTCGGCCTTCATGTATTCGGCCGCCGCTGCCTGCAGCGCGTCACGCGTCAGCCCGCTGGCCGCCTCGATGTCGGTCCATGCTGTGTTGCGCAGATAGTCGGCGAACGCGTCGTAGCCGCTCGTGTGCTGTTCAATGAACGACACATCGATCGCCCGCGGTGCGCCGCTTTGCCGAGCCTGGTCATCGGCGTCGATCACGGCCTTGCAGATGCCGACGATCGCGGCGCTGTCACCGCCGTTTTTGACCTGGTGGTACTGGGTGCTGATCGACGTGGTGGCCGGGGTGAGCATTTGCGCGGGCGACTGCGGATTGGCGAAGCGGATCAGTCCCGGTTCGCGTAGCGGATTGAATGTAATGATCGGCACGCCACGTTTGCGCGCGTGCTGCAGCGGATGCAGCATACGCGGGCTATTGGTCCCGACGTTCTGGCCGAAGAAAAACATCAAATCAGTCTTTTCGAAGTCCTCGAGCGTGATGGTGCCGACGTCTACGCCGATGGCTTCCTTGAGGCCGACGCTGCTGCTTTCGTGACACATGTTCGAGCTGTCTGGCAGATTGTTGGTGCCAAAAAGACGCGCGAACAGTTGCAGCATGTACGATGTTTCGAGCGACGCCCGCCCTGACGTGTAGAACACCACCCGCGCGGGATCGAGCGCGCGCAATTCGCGGCCGATTTCATCGAACGCCTGCTGCCAACTTACTTCGACGTACTTATCCTGCGTGCGGTCGTAGCGCAACGGCGCAGTGAGGCGGCCCGCTTCTTCCAGATCACGGTCATGCCAGGTAGCCAACTCGCTTATTGTGTGAACGTCGAAGAAGTCCGGCGTCACGCGCTTTTTCGTCACATCCCACGCGGTGGCTTTCACACCGCTTTCACAAAACTCGGCTAGATGCGGCCGCGCAGGCTTTGCCCATGAGCAGCCCACGCACATGTAGCCATTGGGTTTGTTCTGATGGATCAGCAGACCGCTACCCTTGAGCGCGACTTTTTCCTTCGTAAGAATATTGGCGACCGCCTTCAGCGAGCCCCAGCCACCCGATGCATAGGGGTAGGCTGCGGGTTTGAATTCCGGGGCGTCCGGTGTGTCTGACATGATCGATCTCGCTATGCACCGCCGGTGCGATGGGTTGCAAAGCAGCGCAATATGGCGATGCCGGTCAACGCGCCTAGCAGCGCCGTGGCGATCGAGAAGGTGACGGCTGTATCGAGCGCGATGCGTGCTGGCCGGTGCGCCCCGAGTAGTTGGATGCGCCGGCGCGTCATTGCGGCGCCCAGGCTCGCCAACTCGGCTTCGAGCACACGTTCGACACGCGGCAGCAACACCGTTTCTTCGTCGGCGACGTGATGGATCACAGTGCGCATCAATTGCATGAAAAGACTGTCGTAAACAGCGTTTTCCGGTCCCATGCTACGCAGTCGTTCAATCGCCTGCCGTATCGCGTCATGCTCGGGCTTGCTTTTCTTCAGCACGTCATTGTCCGGATCGACGCGTGCGAGTGCTGGGTAAAGAATTTCCTCCTCAAGCTGTGTGTGGATTTCCAGCGCGGTACATGCGGTGCGCACGATCGCGCGCTTGTGCCACCAGGGCGAGTTGTGGCGGTAGCGGTGAAAGGCCGCCAGCACGTGGGTGTGGTCGGCGCGGATCGCAGTGGTAACGGGCAGTGCCGCAAGCGAGGATAAAGCCATAACACCTCCTGGTTACAAAGCTTCATGTATGGCGCATTTGCCATGCCTAGCCGCATGAGCTTGGCGCGGTGAGCGGGCGACGGCGTCGTGGCGGCGACCTTGTTGAAGCCGTGCCGGTGTCCGGGCATGGGCGTTGCGGGATAAGCGAGGCCAGCGCGAGTACACCCGTGCGGCGTATTCCTTAAGAGTTCGATGAAGGAGGCTCAATATGGCACGCAAGACCTTGGAAGACTTGTTTATCCATTCGTTATCTGACATCTACAGCGCGGAGAAGCAATTGACACGCGCGCTCGGCAAGCTAGCGCGTGCTAGCACGAATCCAGAGCTCGCACAGGCCTTCGAGACGCACTTGCAGGAAACGCATGAGCAAGTCGAGCGCATCGATCAGGTGGTCGAGAAATGCGGCATCAAGCTGAAACGGATCAAATGCGTGGCAATGGAGGGGCTGATTGAGGAAGGCACGGAACTGCTGGACGAAATCGAGAAGGGGCCAGTGCTCGATGCAGGGCTGATCGGTGCAGCCCAAAAAGTGGAGCACTATGAGATTGCGTCTTACGGCACGCTGTGTGCGTTCGCAAAGCATCTCGGCAAGGATGACGCGGTGCCGTTGCTCAAGGCCACCCTCGATGAGGAGAAGGCGACGGATCAAAAGCTGACGCAGTTTGCCGAGAAGGTCGGCAATCCGCAGGCTCGCCAAGCCTAAAGGAACCGTGTCACACGTCGGCGCCATGCGGCCGTTGACGCGTGGCAGAGCTCAGACTTGCCGGCTGGGAACGGACGTTTCGTACCCGCAGGCGATGCGGTAGCATCGGACGGCAGCTGGCCTTGCGCGTTGGGTTTGGGGCGTGCCGGAACTATCACAGCGAGCGAACAGCAATACTGCACCATTCGCTGAAACTGCCCCGCCACGGCAATACTGCGAGCCCTCCGTGCGCGCTGGCATGCGGAAAGGCGCTTCTTGCATGAGCAAACTGCGTTTGAACGTCAGCTAGATCGATGTAGTACAGCACACGCTGGCGTCCGTCGGCCGGCGCTTCGGCAAATTGGCGCAGCAGCAGTCGCACCAGCGCGTCCTCGTCCGGGAAACTGTAGCCGACCAGCACGACGACCCTGGACTCGCGCAGCAGCCGCACGGCCTTTGGGAACAGCGCCTGGAAATAGGGCTGGTCGTAGTCTTGAGCGCGCGATGGCAGCATGATGTCCGGCGGGTTGCTGCGCAGTACTTGCGTGTCGCGGCGACGGTAGTCAACTTCAAAATGACCCTCACGCCGATAGATCTCAAACCCTCCATTGAGTTTCAGCAAATAACCGCTCGCAAAGGGCACCGCCACCGCCCGCCCGTGCGTCTCGCCACACCAGGCGAATGGCGTGAAGCCTCGATATAACTCGCGCGAACGGGCACGTCGGAGCGCTGTATCCACCATCGCCTCGATCACGAAGTCGTAGTTTGTCGTCAGGAAATTCACGCCGATGCGGGGTGCGGGCCGCTCGCCAGCCGATGTCGCGCTCGCATGCTCCTGCAGCGCGGCAAACAGTGAACTGATCGCCGTCTGGGCGTCGCTGAGTGGCTGGCCGAACGATAGCGTGTCGCCGACCAGCGTAGGAGGCTTGACATGCTGATGGAACTTGCGAAGTACCGCGTAGCGCAATTCACGTTCCACCAGCTCCAAATAGAACTCGTCAACGTAACGGTTGCGGATCAGCGGATACTTTTTCAACATGCCCACCTGATAGACGATGTCTAGAAACGCGGATCGGCCCAACCCGACGGTGCGATCGATATGCATCATCCGTAGGAAATCTTCCAGGAACGGAGATTCGCTCGCCCAGTCGTCGCCAGTAAAGTCAAACAGATCGGTGCCGGTCGGATAGCGGTTGTCCCATGCATGGGAAAAACCGGCGCCAAGTACGAACGTCACGTTGCTCACTGCAGGATCGCCGTGCCGCGCTAGCGCATGCACGGTCTGCGCAAACTGAATCGGCGCCTGCTGGGCTCGTGACGGGGAGGGCGGGTTGGTGCGTTGGCGCGTGTTGCGTTGCTTGTCGATGTGTTCCGTCATGGGCGGATGAGTCGGGGGACAATGTCCGAGGTCGGGTGGCGTGCTATCGAGCTGCGCCCGCCGCCGTTTTCGTTGCATGCCTGGCGGGGTGCAATACTCGTGCCCGACGTGCCGGGCACGCCCTTTTCGCGCAAGCGTGAATGTCTTTTGTTCTTACGATTGCCGCATCGTGACGGCAGCTTTGCCGAATGGGGACGAGGCTGACGCGCGCAGGAGCGCAGTCGTGTCCCGCGCGCGGATATTGCCGACGGGCGGGACGAATGCGGGTGCGGCTGATAGGCACAAACGAGGCGTGCACGGGTATGGCTCGCGCTTGTCGATGGACAACGCGCGGCGCTTTGCGCTGCCATAACACCGCGCCGAGCCTGCGGGGGGGCGCTGGGCATCTTGGGTGGGCGGCATAGTTTGGGAGCTCGAGCACTCGCGCTCAGGCATTGGCGAGCCGGACGCGGCATGGGCCCGGGCGCTGCGATTGGGACGAAGGGTGGCGCCCGCATGAAAGGCGCGGAACAGCACACCGCTTCAGCGCGATTTGCCTCGGGTGCTCTTGCGGGCAACGGCGGCAAGCGCGATGTCCTTGGTCGATGCCGGGCTCTCGCTATTCAATTGCTCCATCCACGATAAGGTGTCCGCGTACGCGAGGAACTGCTGTAGATATCCGGGTGATAATTCGCGCATCAACAAAAGCGACCGGTGCACGAGACTGCTGGAATTGAGCGGACCGGCATTTTTCGGCACTTGGTTCAGCGATTGCCGAAGCTGCTTTTCAATGCGGACCCTGGCCCAGGTCTTTCTAAAATAATCCAGCGTGGCCGGCCCCAGTTCAGGCACGGGGTGCGGCGCGGCGGCAAGGGCACCGGCGTCGCCGTGCGCGGGTTTGCGTGCAGCAATGTAGTCGAGCAACGCCGCGAGCGTAGGGTTCCCGGGCTCGCGTGATGCCGTTGCGGCCTCTGCGTCGCTGGAGCGCAGAGCCGCCCGCTCGAGATCGGCGGCATACGCATCGAGCAACTCGCCAAGCCGGCGTTCCAGATGACGCCGCACCGCGCCGACGTGACCGGCCGTGCGCCGCTGCAGCGCGTTGATGAAGCGGAAGCGCACTGGGTCCAGGCGATCGGCGCCAGATGCTCGCCATGCGTCGAGCTGGGCTCGCGCATGCGTTTCGCTACGGCTCACGGCGTTCACCGTGGGTGGCGGCGGGCTTTGGCACGGCGGCAATCTCCACGCGCCGGTTCCGGGCCCGTCCAGCGTCATCGGCATTCGAGCTTACCGGCTGTTCGGAGCCGAACGCGGCGGCGAACACCGACGATGCCGGCACGCCTTCCGAGATGAACGCACGCGTCACCGTCAATGCGCGCTGGGCTGACAACTCCCAGTTATCGGCGAAGCGACGATTGCCCGCGTGGACTTGCTGGTCATCGGCGAAGCCGCTCACCATCAGGATTTCGTCTCGGGCGCCCAGGTACGCGCGAAGCGGCTTGGCAAGACTTTTCAACAGCTCGTGGCCTTCGGGTTGCAACTGGTCCGAATTAAGCGCGAATAGTACGCTGCCGCTGATGCCGATACGGCCGTTGACCAGTGTCACGCGTCCGGCGGCCAGCGGCCCGGCCAATGCCTGTTCCAGCGTCTTGCGGCGCTGTGTTTCCATTTGCCGCTGTCGGACTTCGTTCTCAAGCTTGGACGACAATTGCAGCTGCATGCCGATGACGCCAACCAGAATCAGCACGAACGCACCCAACACTACCGACATCATGTCGGCAAACGCGGCCCAGATGGGCGCCGCCGCGTCCACGCCGCCGTCGATGTCGTCGTTCATGGCGCTTCGGCTCCCGCACAAGCCTGCTGCGTGGCGAGCTGTTGCAACTGCTCGACGATCTGCTTCTGCGACATCATGCTTAGATCGATGACTTCCCGCGCCTGCGCGACGTAGTAGGCGAGCTGCTCGTCACTGCGCGTCAGCGATTTGGCGAGCGCCGCTTCGATGCGCTGCAGATGCTCGACCAGCGTATCGTTGGACGCGCCAAAGGACTGGACCGCTGCGCCGAACGCTTCGCCCAAGCTGGCCATCTCGACCGCGCTGCCGGTGAGCTGCGCCGCGGTGGTCTCCAGCTGTTGCGTGCCGGCTCGGACCTCGTCGGTGAACCGGTTGCCGACGCGTTCCAGCAGGCTCGCCGATGTCGTGACCAGTGCGTCGATGGCCGAGCGCTGCTCGTTGGACGCATGGTTGACCGCGTCGAGTAGCGTCGCCAGCGTTTCGAGCACTCGGCCACGTTCCTGCAGAAACGCTGTGTCGCGCTCGAGGCTATCGGACAGTTGCTGGCGCAGCTCGGCGATCACCTGCGCTGCGGCTAGCGGCGCCTGCGACGCGGCCTGCACGAGCTTACCGATTTCTGCGATCGTCTCGTGTGCCTGCTCGTTGGCCTGCGCTGAGATCTGTTGTGCTGTCCGCGCCAGCGTGTCGCAGATCTGTTGCTGCTGCGCCGCTGCGTGCATGCTGGTTTCATCCCATTGATGGCGCAACGTGGCGGCCATGGAAGTCAGCGCCGTGGTCCAGGTGGCCAACCGGTGCTCGTCCTGCGACTGCAGTTCGGTACGCAGCTGTGCCTGCGATTGCTCCATTGCATCCAGCGACGCCATCGAGCGCTGCACAAGCGTCGCAACGGCCGTTTCGAGCGCGTGCTGATGGTCCGCAGCGCGTTGCTCCGCGGACTGCTCCTGCCGCGTTAGCGTCTGCTGACAAGTCTGGGCAAGCGTCGCCACATTGGCTTCCAGACGTGCCGACAGCGTTTGCAATAGGGTCGCGGCGCGTTGTTCGGCCTCCTCTGCGAATCGGTCCGCCGAGACGCGAAGGTGCTCGAGCAGCGCGTCATTGGATTGCTGATGGTCGGCCAATGCCTCGCTCCAGACCGCCGCCACGTTGCGCGTGGTCGCGTCCAGGCTCGTGGACAGCGCATGCAACTGCTGTTGCACGGCGCTGGCGACGGTATCGTGCAGCGATGCCGTATCGCGCGCTAGGCCGGCCATCGTCGCCTGGACGACCGGCTGCAGCGCTGTACCCGCAGCGCGGGCGCTGTCGGCCACGCATTCTGTCAACGATTGCGTCACGGATGAGGTGAGGCGCGCGTGCGCGTGCTCGACCTTGTCGAGGAAGGCTTGCTGCCCGGCGAGTTGTTGCTCGCTCAACGTCCGTGTCTGCCGCTCGATGTGCGTGATCATTGTTTGCAACTGGTTGACCAGTGCAGGCAACGCATCGGCTTGCCGCTGCAAGACCTGCAAAGTCGTCTCACGCTGGTGAGCGCTCGAATGGGCGCGCAATGTCGTCGCAATGGCGGTATCAAGCTGCTGTGCGGCCTCGATGCGCTCGCGGCGGCACAGGGCGGAAAGCAGGCCCAGCATGGCAGATGCCGCCACGCCCGCAATCGATGTGCCGAACGCGAAGCCCAGTGTGCTGACCGGCGCGGCAAGCGACGCCCGGACAGCGTCCAGATCGGTCGCGCTTTGCAGCGCGGCGCCGGTGCCGCGCAATGTCGTCACCATGCCGAGCAGGGTGCCCAGCATGCCGAGTAGCACCAGCAATCCCACCAAGTAGGGCGTCAACACCGGGCCCGGCAACGCGACGCGCTGGCCGTCCAGCCGCAGGCGCACCGCACTGCGCAAGCCGGTAGGCAAGGGTGCCAGCCAGGATTCCAGCGTCGGCAGGGGGCCGGACAGGCTGGCCACGGCACGCGTCAACGTGACAGTGGCCTGTTGGTGACGGCGCAATTCCAATGCACCCGCCAAATAACCGGAGCCGATCAGCAGCGTGACGGCCGAGGCCAGCAGGTTGGAGCCAAGGTAGCCGGCGCCGATCCAGGCTACGACGGCCAGGCCGGCCAAGAAGACAACAACGTTAAGGCGATAGCGGGTCATAGCATGTTGGTTAGCGGGTACGGTAGGCCGACAGCAGTCCCTGCACCGGTTGCAACCGGGCATCGAGTTCGGCGATTAGCACGCTGCGCATATCGTGGCGAAATACGTCCAGCCAGTTGCCAGGCGCGCCCGCAGGCGGCGGCGCGCCAGTTTGAAGCGGAACTTGCGTGCACGCCTGCTGTTGCATTTGCGCCTGTGCCGGCGGCGCGGGCGGATGCGCGGCGTCGCGCAAGCGGGCAAAATGCGCGCCGAGCAACGCGGGCACGTTGGCCAGCAGGTGATGCTCGCGTGCGGCCAGTGCCTGCTCCATGACGGTATCGACCGCGCACAGCCGCGCCCAATCCGGCGCGCGCATCGCTAGCATCGCGCGCAGCCGCCCCCGCAGCGCACCGATAGCCGTTGCCATCGCGTGCTGCACGCTGACGTAGCGGTGGCGAAAATCGGCGTAGTCGGGCACGGTGTCGCCGCTCGCTCCGCGCAGCGCTGCGGGCGGGGCCGTGTGGCGCGCTGCGGTGGCGAAGCCGCAAGCGGCATCGATGCGGCAGATTAGCGACATGCGCACGGCGGCAGTATGCGCCGACGCGTCATTGCCCATGTCCGCTACGCCGGCCGCGTCCGATGCGACGCCGTACGTATTGGCGTTGAGCGCGGTTGACAACGCAATGGCGTCGGTCCAGCCGAGCCATTGGCTCAATTGGTTCGGCAACGATTGTCCGGACTCGGCTACATCGAGTTGCGCGAGCCGCGCAAGTAGACGAACGAGCGTCGGCGCGCCGGACGCCGTTGGCCGGGGGACTTGCACCATACCACCAGAGTCAAAAAGACAGCAGTTTACACGTCTGTGGGATACGCGGGCTGCATCCGGTTCCCGCCTGTCATCATCATCGACGGATTGGACGCCGCGCTGGCGGCGCGGTGCGATACGGCGCGAGCACGCTACGTGGGCGCGGTCATCGCCCGGTAGTGAGGATCGCTGATGGCAAGCCATTGCCGGGAAATCCTGTGGGGATTTGCGTCGGCACGTCAGTTAAAAGCGTCATCGGGCGAGCACGGGCACGTGAGCCGGTGAGATCGTGACGCTGCGCGCACCGCGCGACTCGACGGAGGTAACGCCGGTACTGAGCAGCAAAGCGACGACTGCCTGATTGTGCATGACGCGGTGATCGTTACCGTGCGGCGGTCGGATTCAGCGCTGCAATCTCAGATCGGTCGCTCCATTAAAAAACAGTGGCACTGGTTCGGCGCCAGGTTACGCGCCAAAGCGTCGGAGCGCTGCTGCTGAATGATCGTTGGCGTAGCGCAATGGCGATTCAATGATGGGCGAGACAATCGAGCTGTTTCATATCATGCGATTGTGCGGGGGGCGCCTGGCGCGCAGCCGTATTTTTCTGTGAGGCAGCCCAGCCTCTGCAGGTCAACGCTTGGCGGTGCTCACGGCAATTTGTCGCATTGAATAAAGGGAATTCGCTTGGATGCTTTCCGGCTAGTGCTTTATAGTGGTTGCTACCTTAGGTGTCAAAGCAGCATATGGCAGTTGGGCACGACGCTTGGATACGTGGTGAGTCGCAGCCAAGTGATGAGATGATTTGCCAGCGAACGGGCGCATCGCAGCGCAGTAACCGTTTTGGCTGAATACAAACGAAGTCTGGAGGGAAGAGAATGAAGAAGTACCCCAGCTTGAGCATCATGGCCTCGCGCCTGCGCGGCACGTCTAATTTTCCTGTTTTATTCTGTTCCCAAACTTTGTCCGCTTAACGTACAGCGAGACGGCTTTGCTGTGAGCGCGTTGTGCGTCATCACGACGTCTTGCTTTCAAGATGGGCAGGTGTTGAGCGCCGTTGTTTGAGGCAATCAATCCTTCGTGTAGCGCGCTCAGTTGGATGGTCGCGGGTGTAACACTGCCCTAACCAAACGTGATTACCCATTAATGGAAAATGATTAGTATAGCTTATCAAGATGAGTTTTTCTATGTTGTTTTCGTCGATTTTTCGACGGTTAATGAGGCCAAGATCGCTTTCGCTTCAGCATTCGAATTGGGAAGTGCAGTGGTTCTAAGGCATGTGCTCACCTTTCCCACCTTATCTCCTTTAGCGTTCTAAAAAGATGGCAGAACTACTCACCTTTCAGTCGGGCAATCCAGACCAACGGCTGCTTGATGCCGGCTATCGCAATGTGTTCGATATCGCATCAATCAGCCGTGCTGCTTTTGTGGAATCTATCCCGTCTCTGACGGCTAAGGATGCTCGTGCGGTGTACCGTCAGGCGCGCCAGCGTGCGGATAACTTGAAAGCCCTTTATCGCGCTTGGCAATTGCGTCAGGAGCCCGTGATAGGCAAACTCGCGAAGCTCAATACCTGGCCGGATGCGCCCGCGCTCAAAGATGCGCTAATCCGCAATATTGGCGGTGATGGCGACTTCTCTGATCTGATGGAGCGCGCCAGCGCGTATGCGGACGCTGCCTCCATTCAATCGCTGTTTTCCCCCGGTCGTTACGCTGCCGCGCTGTACCGCGTGGCGAGTGCACTGCACGGTACGGATTCTCATTTACACATTGATCAACGTCGGCCGGATCTAAAAGACTTGGTGCTGAGCGAAACCACGATGCAGCAACAGGTCACGTCGCTCGATCTCTTGCTGCAGGTGCTGCAATCGGGTGGTGAGCCTATCGACGCATTGTCTGATCGATATTTTCCGATGACGCTGCCCTACGACGACAATTTGGCGCAAATCAATGCCGCGTTGTCGGCTCAGGCGCGAACGTTAAATGGCCTGTGGGACACGCTGACCGATGCCACCGCTCAGGCCGTCTCGCAGCAAGCTTTTATGTTTGGTGCCGCCCGCCGAGTTGGGAGTACGCGGGCAGACGGTGATTACCTGACGGGCAACGTGTTTTATCTGCAGGCGCTAGACGGCAACACAGAGCCCATGGTGTATCTGTCACATTATACAAACGGCAGTGGAGTCATTGGCGCGCAACTGGTGGCGGGCAATGCCGATCATGCAGCCGCAGCCATCGTAGCCCCTCTGGTGTTGACTTGGTCAGTTGAACAACATTGCTATTACTTGGGGGTACCGGATGGGACACAGATGGCAGGTAGCTCCGCCAACGTGTTAAATGGCTGCTTTCTAAGAGGCAATCACAATACCAATCCCGATAAGGACGGCAATTTTGCGCAGATGGCGAGCCGATCGGGTGGCACCGAACCCCAGTCCGGTTTTCATCTGCCGATCACGCTGATACCCGGCAGGCAAAAAAACCAATACTATTTGAAGACCGGTAAAGGGTATGTTGGGGTAGACACTTCCGGTCAGTCCAACTGGAAAGACGCACTGATCGTGACGGCCCCACGGGATAAGGCGCTGTTGGTGACGATGCGCAAAGACGCCGGAGGCCAACCGATCGAAGACGGCTCAACGCCGTTTCCCGAAGTCGTATTTGAGCAGCCCTCACCGCCGGCGCGTGAGACGTTGTCGCTGACGCCGGTGAGCTATCAGCTGATGACCAACCCCGAGCTGAGCGAAACGGATATCGCCGACCACTACGGTATGGAGGACGTCAGTCTGCGCAGTGCGGGCTCGTTAGCGACGACGCTCAATTCAATCGCCACCTTCTGTGAAAAAACTCGCCTGCGCTTTAACCAATTGCTGGAACTGACTGCGCAGTACGCTTACGATGAAAACGGCAAGGAAAGCGGCGCGCGCAGCCGCTTTTTGCGCTTTGGCAAGCAAGAGCCTGTTCGCGTGAACGAGTACGGTGCAGCCTATTTGAATGGTGCACTGGACGACGCTGACGCGGACCCAGCCCGCTACTTGTGGGTACAGAAAGACGGCAAAAACTTGAACTTGACGGACGAGACGGTGGTTGAGTTGACAGGCCGTGCGGAAAAACTGGTACGCCTGTCCAGCTTAACCGGGCTATTGTTTGAGGCGCTGGATTGGGTGATCGTCAATGCGAGTCGCTGTGTGCCGGAACATCACAATAAGCCGGTACTGGACAAACCCGTGCTGGAAGCCTTGGCCGAATATGTGCGGCTGAAACAGCGTTACGGTTTGGACGTCAACACGTTTGTGACTTTTATTGACGCCGCCAATCCGTATGCGCCGGACCAAGTGCCTAGCTTTTATGCGTCCGCGTTCCGCCCGGTCGACGGCGGTGACGCAATTGCGTTAGGCACAACGGTGAACTATGCACGAGATCAGCAGGATGCGCTGTCCGCGATCTGTTGCAAGGCGCTAGGTGTGACCAGCGACGAATTCGAGCGGATTGGTCGCTGGTGCTTTGGAGAAGCGGGCACGTTCACGCTGGATGAACACAGCGCGGGTCAGCTGTATCGCTTTGGCGCCATTCCGCGTTTGCTAGGGCTGACATTTGCACAAACCGAAGTATTGTGGCGCTTGATGGCCGGTGGGCAGGACACGCTGTTGGAACAGCTAGGGCAGCGGCAGTCGCTGGCCCCCCTGGCGATTTTGAGCCGCACGGAAAAGGTCCTGGACTGGATGGCTTCAGTGGGACTGAACCTGTTCCAGCTGCAGGGGATGGTGAGTACCGTTTGGAGCGGCACGGCTACCGCGGAGATGTTTAATTTTCTGAAAAACGTCTGTGATAGCGTCAATCCCCCCAGCACCGCTGCCACTCGGCAGGACGCGCTGGATGAAGCGCTGCAGCAAAAGGTGCTGCGCGCGCTGGCTGCGGGCTTCAATCTGAAAAGCAATGTAATGGGTGGGGTGACCACGTGGCTAGAGAAACTCACAGTAGATACAGAGAATGCATATACGCTGGCTAACTACTGGCATGCCATTCAAACACGGTTCAGTCAAGCCAACGTGAGTTTGGACGACTTGCAAAAGGATACGGCGCTTGTACTGGCGACGCAGCGCCTCAGTCAGCTGGTGCTGATTGCGCAATGGCTGACGTTGACCGAGCAAGACTTGCAGTTGCTCACGAATTATCCGGACCGCCTGGTGGCCGGAGCCGTCACCGTTCCTGCACCGGATATGACACTGTTATTGACGCTGTCGCGCTTCAAGCAGTGGCAAACGCAGGTGGTGGTTTCCCGTGATGAGGCGATGCGCTGTTTTGATCAGCTCAATGTCCAGGAGATGACGTTTGATGCGGCCGCTGCGCTAATCGCGTCGCTGCATAAAATGGACACGAAGACCGTCGCGCAAATGAGTGTCTCATTATTGGGAAAAAACACATGGCCGAAAAGCTTTGATGTGCTGTGGCACTTGCTAACGTGGTTGCGTGCGGGGCAAGCGCTGAACGTTGGGACTACCACGTTGGAGCAACTTCAGACGATGATGCGGGCCGACCCGTCCGCTGAAGACCGTACCTTATTAGCGGCAGTGGCTCAGAACCTAAGTGCAGGGATCAGTGCCCGCCAATAAAAAATTCAAAGGAGCCGAATGATGTCAGCCTCACTATTTTCACAAACTTTGAAGGAAGCGCGCCGCGACGCACTGGTGGATCGCTATATTGCGACGCAGGTACCGGCAGACTTAAAAGACAGCATCCATACTGCCAATGATTTGTACGAGTATTTGCTGCTAGACACTCAAATCAGCGATCGCGTGAGCACGTCACCACTGGCCGAAGCGATTAGCAGCTTGCAGTTGTTTATCCATCGGGCGATGGAAGGCTATGACGGCGAGTTGGCGGACAACGCAAAGTCGTACTTTGCACAGGAGCAGTTTCTGTACAACTGGGACGCTTTTAACCGACGCTATAGCACATGGGCCGGCAAGGAGCGTTTGAAGTTCTATGCGGGCAACTATATTGATCCGACGTTACGCTTGAATAAGACCCAGCTATTTCAGACGCTGGAGCAGGGGGTATCGCAAGGAAAATTAAGCGACGCACTGGTTCAGTCGAAAATAGGCGAGTATTTGATTGAGTACGATACCCTTGCCAACCTTGAGTATATCAATGCAGCCAAAGGTGGGGGCGAAAAGACGATATTCTTTGCGGCACGCACGCAGAGTCAGCCTTATAAATTCTATTGGAGAAAGTTAACACTGGTTGATGAAAATGGTAAATTGGTACCGAATCAGTGGACCGAGTGGCGAGAAATAACGGCTGGGATAGTAGATCCGTACAACGGATTAGTCAATGTTTTTTGGGATAATGAAGGGTTAAATGTTTATTGGTATAGTTTCATAGACAAGGGGGTGAAGGGGGTAAATTGTGAAAAAAATATTTGGTTGCTAAATGAAAATTTTAACTGGGTATCAAAGGAAAAAAATATTGCCTATTGTTACGCATACTTTGATGAGGTTGAGGTCAAAGACGTAACTTATACATTTGAATATCAGCATATAAAAACACAATATGGATCTGATGAAGAGTTTATTTTATCTGGATCTTCTTTTGTCTTAAAAAATGCTAACACGGGGGCAACTCCGAAAACTGGGGTTGTGCTACAAGATAATTACGGTAACACAATAAAAAAATTGGATATTGTCGGGGATTATGAGTTCTCAAATATTCCTTATTATTCAAGCGATACGAAGGTAGAATTTAAAATTACTCATGGAAATAATGATAATTATGTCAGGTTTAATTTCTGCGCTGATTTTAATGATAAAAATGGCAAAAAAATAGAAAATTTTTTAAAGTTTGATAATTATGGTGATTTTACGTCGTCAGAAAAATTCAAGCTACCAAGTGGTGAGGAAATTGCACTGAAGCTGCCAAAAAAAGTCGATTTGGCTAAGCTATTTGCCGACCGGCACGATGCACTATTTAATTATGACGTACAAAAGGATTTGGGCGGCCTACCCGCGTTCAGTGGCTCTTATGGAATGTACGTGTGGGAAATCTTCTTTCATATACCGTTTCTGGTGGCCGTGCGGATGCAAACTGAACAGTGGTATGACGAGGCAAACACTTGGTTTAAGCGTATCTTTAATAGCAGCGGCTACCGTGATGACGAAGGCAAACTGCTTCCCGATGACAACGGCAAACCACGCTATTGGAATGTGATGCCGCTGCAGCTGGATACTGCTTGGGATACGAGCCAACCGGCGACTACGGATCCAGACGTCATCGCGGTGGCCGACCCAATGCACTACAAGCTGGCGATCTTTTTGCATGCGCTGGATTTGCTGATCGCACGCGGCGATCACGCGTATCGAATGCTGGAGCGCGACACGCTGGTCGAAGCCAAAATGTATTACATCCAAGCGCAGCAACTGCTCGGGCCGCGTCCGGATATCCGCATCACGAACACATGGCCTAACCCGACACTGAGCGACGAGGCGGGGGCGCTTGTCGAGCCAACTCGCGGCCATCCATCCGGCGCACTCACCTTCGCGAGCTGGTTGCGCACGGGTGACACGGCCAACATGGGCGATGGCCATTTCCTGCCGCCATACAACGACGTGTTGTTGGGCTACTGGGACAAGCTTGAACTGCGCTTGTATAACCTGCGTCATAACTTGAGTCTAGAGGGTCAACCGCTGAATTTGCCGCTCTATGCGACGCCAGTGGACCCGGCCGAACTACAGCGCCAGCAAGCCGGAGGCGACGGCGCGAGCAGCAGCACGATGAACGGCCAGAGCCATGTGCAGGGCTGGCGTTACCCGCTGTTGGCGGATCGTGCGCGCAACGCGGTGGGTTTGTTAACGCAATTTGGCAGCAGCCTGCAGATGGCGCTTGAGCGTCAGGACAATGAAAAGATGACGCTGTTGTTGCAGACGCAGCAGCAGGTGGTACTGAAACAGCAGACAGACTTGCAGCAGAGCAATCTAAAAGGGCTGCAGCATAGCTTGAGCGCGCTGCAAGCCAGCCGTGACGGCGCAACATTGCGCCAAACTCATTTTCGTAACTTGATTGACGGTAACCTGTCTGAGGCAGAAATCGCTGGGCTGACACTGCGCAGCACCGCGATGACGACCAATCTGGCGGCGACTGGGTTATTGATTGCCGGTGGCGTCGCGAATGCGGTACCGAATACGTTTGGTCTGGCTAACGGCGGGTCTCAATGGGGCGCGCCTGTGCTAGGTACCGCGCATGCCACGCAAGCGGCGGCCGTTGCACAAGATCAAAGCGCGGGCATTTCCGAGGTGACCGCCAGCTATCAGCGCCGCCAAGAAGAATGGCAACTGCAACATGATATTGCCAAAAACGAAGCGACCCAGCTAGACGCGCAAATCAAAAGCCTGACCGAACAAATTGCGATGGCCCAAAAACAAATCACACTGGCTGAAACCGAGCAAGCGCATGCCCAGGCGCTATACGAGCTTCAGACCACGCGTTTTACCGGGCAAGCTTTATATAACTGGCTAGCGGCGCGTCTGTCCGCACTGTATTACCAACTGTACGATGTCACGCTGCCAATTTGCCTGCAGGCAAAAGCGGCGCTTGTGAAAGAGCTGGGCGCCCAAGATACGGATAGTGTGTTTCGGGTACCAGTGTGGGACAACCTGTGGCAGGGCCTATTGGCAGGCGAAGGGCTAAGTGTAGAGCTGCAAAAGCTTGAAGGCGTGTGGCTGGCGCGCGGCGCTAAGGGGTTGGAGGCAACACGCACGGTATCGCTGGATACGTTGTTCGGTGCCGGCACCCTTAGAAAAGCCATTCAAGACGTGTTGGACAACAAAACCGTGTCACCGTCCGGGGGCGTGAGTCTATCGCTGCAGGACAATATTTTCCAAGTCACGCTGGACTTGAGCGTGTTAGGGCTGGACAAGTCCTACAACATGAAAGAAAAGGTGCGTCGGATCAAGAGCGTTGCGGTAACGCTGCCGACGCTGCTGGGACCCTATCAGGACATCGAGGCGACGCTGACATCAGGGACGGAGACGGCGGCGCTCTCGCACGGCTTGAACGATAGCGGTCGTTTTGTCACCGATTTTAACGACAGTCGTTTCTTGCCGTTTGAGGGCATGGATGTCACCCAGGGTGAGCTGTCGCTCAATATTTTCCATGCGGGCAAGGACGATAACGCACAACGAGATGTGGTGGAGAACTTAAACGACATCATCGTGCACCTACATTACATCATTCGAGACGCGTAGTCCCTGCTTTACATTTGCTCACAGGCCCTCGTTGGGCGCGGCCTGGAGGATGAAAAGTACTTTAGTATCTCTCAGGAGTCAGCTATGTCAGTGCAGTCAGCTTCCGATGTCGCCTTATCTGAGCCGACGCTACCCAAAGGCGGTGGAGCCATGCGTGGGCTGGGCGAGGCGTTCGGGCCGGTTGACTCGTCGGGCGTCGCGACGATGACGCTGCCGTTGCCCGTGTCGGCCGGTCGTGGCTACGCGCCGCAACTGGCATTGCGCTATGCGAGCGGCAGTGGCAATGGCCCGTTTGGTGTCGGATGGCAACTCGGGCTGACCAGCATTGGGCGACACACAGCTCGCGGCACGCCGCAATACGGCGACGACGACGCATTCGTCGGCCCTGGCGGCGACGTACTCGAGCCGGAGCGCGATGCCGATGGCGCTGTAGTGCCACCTGCTGAGGTCAGTACCTATAACGGCCTAAGATTAGACGACACCTACCAGGTGGCGCGTTACTTTCCGCGCATCGAGCGCGGTTTTGCGCGCATCGAGCATTGGATTGGCAAAGCGGGCGGCGGTGACTTCTGGCTCGTGCATGACGCGAGCGGTGATCTGCATTGCTTTGGCAAAACAACCGCAGCCCGCATTGCCGATCCAGCGCAACCGTCGCACATCGCGGTGTGGTTGCTTGAAGAATCGGTCTCGCCCAACGGGCAACACATTGGGTATGGGTACAAGCCGGAGGATGACGCCGGTGTCGACCTGCAACGCAGTGAAGCGAGGCGTGACCATACCGCCCATCGCTACCTTGCTCAAGTGAACTACGGCAACGTGTTGGCAGCCGACGCACTGTATCTGTTCACCTCATCGACGCTGGATGATGAGCCATGGTTGTTCTCGCTCGTGCTCGATTACGGCGAGCGTGGCACCGACCCGCAAACCCGGCCACCGTGGTTGGCGACTGCGCATTGGCCGGTCCGGCGCGATGCGTTTTCGCGCTACGACTACGGATTCGAAGTGCGCTGTCACCGTTTATGTCGTCAGGCGCTGATGTTTCATCACTTTCCGGATGAACTGGGCGAGCCCGCCACGCTAGTCGCCCGGCTGCTGTTCGAGTATGACGAGAATCCGGTGCTCACTCGGCTCGTTGGCGTGCAACGGCTTGCTTATGAGCGAGACGGCACGCTGCAATCACTGCCGCCGCTAGAGCTCGATTACACGCCGTTCGACGCTTCGGTGTCATCGGGCCAGTGGCAGCCATCTGAACTCTTTCCCGGATTGAACAACGCGCATCCGTACCAGCTAGTGGATTTGCACGGCGAAGGCATCGCTGGCATCTTGTATCGAGTGGGCTCCCTCTGGTATTACCGGGCGCCAATGCGGGCTAGCGACGGCCGCGATGTGGTGACCTATGACGCGTGGCGACCGCTGCCCGAGATCCCGTCACTGCAGTCATCGGCGATGGCACTGACAGATATCAACGGCGACGGCAGGCTGGACTGGCTTGTTACGCAGCCGGGTCTGGCTGGCTACTTTAGCCTGGCGCCCGACGGCACTTGGTCGACCTTTACGCCGTTCTCGGCGTTGCCCGTTGAGTTTTTCAGCCAGCAGGCGACGCTGGCCGATTTGATGGGCGCGGGGCTGTCCGACGTAGCGCTCATTGGCCCCAAGAGCGTGCGCCTGTACGCGAACAAGCGGCACGGTTTTGCGCCCGGCATCGACGTGGAGCAGGCATCGACACTTCCCATTGCCGGGCGCGATGCGCGGGAGGTGGTGGCGTTTTGCGACCTGCTCGGCTCTGGCCAGCAACACCTGATCCGCATTCGCTGCGATGAGGTGACGGTCTGGCCGAACCTTGGGCGGGGTCACTTTGGACAGCCGTTCATCTTTGCGTCATTGCCGTTCAATGCACAGCAATTTGATCCTGCCTGCGTGTATCTAGCGGATCTGGATGGATCGGGCGCGGCCGATTTGTTATATGCGCAAAGCGACCACATCCGTATTTTCTTCAATCAATCGGGCAATGGGTTCGCACCGCCCGTCGATTTGGCCTTGCCGTCGGGCGTGCGCTTTGACCGGCTCTGTGCGCTCAGCGTGGCGGATATCCAAGGGCAGGGCATGGCCAGCGTCGTGCTATCGGTGCCCCATCCGAGCCCGAAGCATTGGCGCTACGATTTCGCCCGTGCTAAGCCCTATTTGATGAACGTCATTAACAACAACATGGGGATGGCGCACCGGATTGTTTATCGCAGCTCGGCTCAGGAATGGCTTGATGAAAAGCAGCAAGGCACGCGCTCAGCCAGTGGCCTGCCGTTTCCTGTGCACGTGGTGTCACGACACATCCAACTCGATGAAATTTCCGGCAATCAACGGGTCCAGCAATACTGGTATCGTCAAGGTGTCTACGACGGGCAGGAGCGGGAATTTCGTGGCTTTGGCTTCATCGAGACACAAGATACGGGTGACGATGCGAAGTCCGCGGGGCGCAACGTCAGCGAGGCACCGCCGCGGTTGACTCGAACCTGGTACCACATGGGTCGTCAGGATGACGAAACGGTATTGTACGGCGAGCCTTGGCAGGACTCTGACGCTTTCATCTGCCACCCGAGCCGTTTGACGCGATGGGATGCAAACACAAGCCAGGATGTGCTGCTCGACGATTCGGACGCGAAGCGCCGCTGGTGGCTATATCGCGCGTTAAACGGCAGTGTATTGCGCAGCGAAATCTATGGTTTGGACGGTGCGCCCCACCAGCAGGTGCCCTATCGCGTGACGGTGGCCCGTTATCAGGTGCGCGAGGTCCAAGCGGCAGGCCGCGATCACGCGCCGGTCGCCATGCCGTTGCCGCTGGAGCAGCTGGACTATGCATACGAGCGCATTGAGGGTGATCCGCAGGTCAGCCAGACGGTGACGTTGTGCATCGATGCCTATGGTGTGCCGCTGCATAGCGTGACGATCCACTATCCCCGGCGCGCCAAACCGGCGACGTCGCCTTACCCGGATACGTTGCCGCAGACCGCCTGGCACAGTTCGTACGACTCACAGCAGCAGTGCGTGCGGCTCACTGAGCAGCGCGCAAGCGTTTGGCATCTGACGCATCCTCAGCAGTGGCGGCTTGGCCTGCCGTGGCAGCAGCGCAGCAACGCGCTGACCTATGACGCGGCGCGCGTGCCGGTCGGGGGCCTGAATTTTGAAAATCTAAGCCAGGCGGATGGTTTGTTGGGTGAGGACCAGGTACGCGTATTCGGCGGTCAAAGCGTCGTCGTATACCGGGACGCAGACCCCGATGGCATGCCCGATTTTGTGGCGCTCGTTGATCACCACGAAGTCGCGGAGTTGGATCCATCGAGCCTGGCCGCGTACGACGGCTTATTCGATGAGCCGACGCTGACCGCAAAGCTCGTGGACGCCGGCTATCAGGCTTCACCCACCGTACTGGCAGTGCCCAATGCAGCGGAAGCGCCGGTGTGGGTAATCGCTAACGACTATCGCACCTACCGTGGCTCAGACAGCTTTTATGTGCCGAGCGAAGTACAAAAGACTAAGCTCACCGGTGCCACGCAGCTCTCGTACGATCCGTATTGCTGTGTGGTGACGCAGGTACAGGACGCGCTGGACAACATCACGTCGGCGCAATATGACTACCGATTCTTGCAGCCGTGGCGCATGACGGATGTTAACGACAACCACCATGAGGTGCAGTTCGATGCGATGGGCCGCGTGGTGGCAAGCACGTTCTATGGCACCGAGCAGGCGCGCGACGTGGGATTTGATTCCATTACGGTTTCGCCGGTACCCACGGGGCTGACGGTGGAGCAGGCGATCGAGCAAGCCGGGGCCTCGGCGCAGCGGGTGGCGAGCGTTCATGCGGCGGATCTGTTTGCGTGGATGGGACAGGTGTCCCGCTCAGACCTGCCGCCTGAAACGGTAGACGCATGCTGGCCGCAGCTGATCGCTGAGCGGCTGATCACGCCCCAGGGCTATATCCGTGTAAAAGGCAGGCTCGGGATACCGGCGCACTTTGCCGAACCCGTGCACCAAGCGCTTGCTCGCGCTGCACGCAATCCGGTCCACGCCGTGACGCTGACTGCTGACCGATACCCGAATGACACGGAGCAGCAAGTGCGGGTGGCCATCGCGTATACGGACGGCTTCGGCCGTGCGCTGCAGGGCTGCGCCAAGGTGCCCGGCGGGTTGGCGTGGCAGCGGACTGCCGACGGCGAGATCGTCGTCGATGCCGATGGCAAGCCCAACGAAGTGGATACCGGTTCAGCACCACGCTGGGCGGTGTCGGGGCGGATCGAGTACGACAACAAAGGTCAGCCGGTGCGCCGCTACCAACCCTACTTTATGAATGACTGGGCGTATGTCGTGGATCGCGCGATGCGCAGCTGTGGTTATGCGGACACCACCTACTACGACCCGATCGGGCGGGCGGTGCGCGTTGTGACCGCGAAGGGGTATGAGCGAAGGACGGGTGTTTATCCGTGGTTTGTCGTCAATGAAGACGAAAACGACACGGCCGGTTAATCTTGCCACGGCACGGTGGACCAACACGAAAGGTATGCGATGAACGAAACCAACTGGGAAAACGTCTGTCAAGGCACGCCGGTGATACAGGTGATGGATAACCGCGGGTTGGGCATTCGCACGCTTCACTACAATCGCGACAGCAGCACGTCGGCGTTGGACGAGCGCGTGAGTGTGGCGCAATACACGGAAGGGGGACATCTGCTGTCGATGGCCGATGCGCGTTTCTTTGACGCGCAGCAGCACGATCCGATGGTGGCCCCGAATGTGCGCTGCGTCAGCTCATTGAGCGGTCGTGCGTTGCGTCGTGACAGTGTGGACGCGGGGTTGAGCGTCGCGCTGTTCGGCGTGGAAGGGCATATGGCCTGGAGCCAGGATGGTCGTGGCACCCGATGGCGGCAGGTCTGCGACGCGTTGGGGCGCCCCGTGGCCAAGTATGTTCAGGCTTCAAACGAGGCCGAGCGGTGCCACGAGCGCATCCTCTATGGCGAACAGGCGCCGCAGGCATCAGCGCATAACCTCAAAGGCCAGGTGGCATGCTATTACGATGCGGCGGGTCAGGTGCGCACCGCAGGGTACACCGTCACTGGGAAGTCATTGCAGGATACCCGGCAGTTGCTGGCCAATCGAGATATCCCGGCCAATTGGGCGGGCGAAGACGAAGCGGCGTGGGCGGCTCAACTATCGGCCGACGCGTGGACCACCGAGCGACAATACGATGCGCTGGGCGACACGGTCTGGCAAACGGATGCGAAAGGTAACCGGCAGCGCTTTCGTGTCGACGTGGTGGGTCGGCTACAGATGAGTTGGCTAAAACTAGCCAACGCGCATGACGAGCAGATCATTGTGGGTGACATCCAGTACACTGCCGCCGGTCAGCGGCTCAGCCAGACAGCCGGCAACGGCATGGTCACGACCTACGACTATGAAGCCCAAACGCAACGCCTGCTGTGCACGAACACGCGCCGCGACGATGGTACGCCGCTGCAAGCGCAGGAATATACGTATGATCCGGTTGGCAACATCCTGAGCGTCGGCGACGCCACACAGCCAACCCGCCACTTTCGCAACCAGCGAGTCGAGCCGCTGCACACATACCGCTACGACGCGCTGTACCAATTGCTGGCGGCCAGCGGACGAGAGAACGCCCCGGCTGGCCGTCAGGGGCTGGGCCTGCCGACACCGCAGCGCGATTCGATCAATTTAACCCACTACACCCGCAGCTATACGTACGATCGGGGAGGCAACCTTACCGCGATCCGGCATCAAGGCCAGGGGGCCAACGCTTATCGCAACGACATCGTGATCGCGACCCGAAGCAACCACGGTGTCGCGCAGACTGAACAGGGCAATTTGCGCCCGGAAGACATCGACAATGGCGATTTTTTTGATCGTAATGGCAACGGTTTGCAATTGCAGCCGGGCCAGTCCATTGGGTGGAACGAGCGCAACCAGTTGAGGCAGGTGACGATCATCGATCGCGGCAGCGATGATGATAACGACCGGGAAACATACGGCTACGATGGCAGCGGGATGCGAGTGTGGAAACAGCGTCGCACGAAGGCCGGTAGCACATGGCGGACCGAAGAGGTGATCTACCTGCCGGGCTTGGAGCTTCGCACGACACGCGTGGGCGAGAACGTCGAAGAGGCACTGGACGTGGTTTCTGCTGCAGACGGCGCGGTGCGCGTGTTGCACTGGCGTGCCGGGCAGCCCACACAGATACCGAACGACCAGTACCGCTGGAGCGTGAGCAATCCGATCGGCTCGGTGAACCTGGAGTTGGACAGTGACGCGCGCATTCTGACGCGTGAGGAATACTACCCGTATGGCGGCACCGCGGTGTGGGGCGGCAACGATTACGAAGTGAAATATAAGTTCGTCCGCTACTCCGGTAAGGAGCGCGATGCGACGGGCTTGTATTACTACGGCTACCGCTATTACCAGCCGTGGTTGGGGCGCTGGGCGAGTGCCGATCCAGCAGGACCGGTTGATGGTCTGAACCTTTACGCGATGGTTAGAAATAATCCCATCAACCATGCGGATCCGAATGGGTTAAAGGCGTCGAATTGGCAGCTATTTAAAACAGCGGCAAAAAAACATCTTCCGAAACTAGGGGGGTGGGCCGCCCCGATAGCAGGGGCTGGCCTCTTGGCGTTGGGCGTGTCTGCCCCAATTGTCGGCGGGATCATGACTGCTGCGGGAGTGATTTACGGAGGCTATCAAATCTATAAAGCCGTACAGCGATTCAGACGCGGCGACGCAGGGGATGCGACCCGGCGTAGCCAGGAAGCTGTCATTGCGACGGCGTCCCCCAAGCAACTGAGTTTCTTGGGCAAAGTCGGCAGGGCATTGCGCTGGGGAGGGGCTGCTGCCGCGGTGGCGGGGGGCATTGCCGCGTTGGTCGGCGCAGCGCCGCTTGTTGTGGCGGGCGTGGGTGTTGCCGCGGCCATTGGCGGTGCGGTATTTGCAGTGAGGGCCGCCTCACGGCTTGCACGAAGACATGCGGCTCATCAGGCTCACCAGATCCAACGGGAGGGTGGCGGTATCGTAAGTTACGGCGCTCGTTCTGCGGCCACCACGTTTGTGTCAGCCGAGATGCATGGTGCCTCGCATACTGGGGCCGCGGTGGCGATGGCCGGTACCGCGCCGATTTCAGTTTTAGGGTGGGCGGAACAGAACCCTGAAGCGAGCATAGCCGGTGCGCATGCGGGCGGTGTGGCTGTGGGGGAATATGAAAGTATTTCACGAGCCGTTGGCGTGAGCACAGCTTCTGATATACCGGCGCTCGTTGGCACGGCATTGGGCGGTGGCGCAATGGGCTATCTACACGGCCAGCTTGAGGGGGCCACAGAAGTGGGGCAGGCGGCTGGAGCGATGGCACGCCAAACGCGGGCTCGGCTTTGGCTGGGATTCGATGCCATCAATGCGTACACCCGGAGTTTGGGCGAATCCATATTCGATACCGGGGTTTCGTTGGTTCGAGATGTCGCCCATTCTATGGGGCTGACTGGTGGGCGCTCATGGGGAGGACGGGCTGCCCAATTCGGGTGGCGTGTGACAGGCTGGTTGCTGGGGAACCGGATCAGGGCGGCGGCAGGATACGCGATTGGCGGTGCCGTTTTAGGTGCAGTGGGAATCGGTGCGCTCCCAGCGAGCACCGGTGCGATAACATTTGCCACTGCAGCGGGCGGGGCCGCTTACGGAGGGTATCACGCCCTGCCTGAGGGCGGGTTGGTCTCAGGTATGCGACGCATGGCCACCGGAGCGATCAATAGGGTGACGACTCAGTGGCTGACGTTTCCTAACCTGGGCACCAGTTCAATAGCTTGAAATCGAGTCGTTAGCCGGAGGAATTTATCTTCACGATCTCTTTGATAGGGTCTACATTAACGTAGTCATACGGATTAAGTGAAAGCATGGCAACGACGACTGTTGTATTACGTGGCTTGAGTGGGAACTTCAGCGGTTCAAGTCGGCCGCCGAAGACGTGTTCCGCGTCGACTTGAAGGCGACGGATGGCACCACCAGCGGCGCAATCCTCACTCAGGGCGAATCGGACCTCGCGCGCCAGTGGTTTCCGGGGTGGGATGAACCGGCGTTCCGGCCAACCTATGAAGTGAGCGCCGACGTGCCGAGCAATTGGAGGGGCGTGTCCAATGCGGCAGAGCGGCCGCCGATGGACATTCCTGGAGATCGCGGCGGGCCTGAAATCATCGGCATTCCCGGTTCAGCCCAACTTCAATGCGTACGCGTCCAATGACTTCATACTGGGTGCGGGCACGTTTGTCTATGATAAGGGCGGCCAGGTGCTCAAGATGATCGAGGGCTATCTGGGCGAGCAGGTGCTGCGCGGCGCGTTGCAGTCCTATTTGGCCGATTTCCGACGCGCCTGACTAACCTGAAGCTGGAAGCCAAGTTGCTCGTGGAGGCAAGACTGGCTGATGTTTCGCGCCAAACCAGCATCGATTCGATTGGGCCCGCGCCGGCGGCACAGCTGCTGCGTAGGCTGCGCCGTGACACGGCGGGCTTTGCGCAGCCGCGCGTTGAGCGTCGCGTGCCGCGCTTGCTGGGTCCGGTCAAGCCGCGGCCCAGCGTCCGATAGGCGGCAAAGTAGCCCCTAGCCGTTGGCCGGGGGGTAGGGTTGCCCGGGCTCAGGACGTGCGCGTCATGCCGTCATGGTGAAAGGCGGCATGACGCACCGTGTTCTCGGACAACCTTAAGCTTCTGCCGATTGGTCACCCTGGTCGGTCGGCTCGGTTGCTTCGAATCAATGTGCTTTGGGCTCGGTCACGAACCCGATCTTGGCCAACCCGCTCGATTGCGCATAGGACATCACGTCGGCGACACGCTCGTATGCGACTTTGCGATCGGCTCGCAGATGCAGTTCCGGCTGCGGGTTGGTCTGCGCGACGGCGGCGATCTTGCGTTGTAACTCAGCGTCGGACACTCTGACGTCATCCCAGAACAGGGTGCCATCGGCATTGACCGACACCGTGACGTGCACGGGCCGCACGTCCTGCCGCTGGCTGCTTGCGTGCGGCAGGTCGAGCTTGACTGCGTGCTGGATCGCCGGAATCGTCACAATGAAGATGATCAGCAGCACGAGCATGACGTCGACCAACGGCGTCATGTTGATCTCGTTCATCAGCCCGTCGTCAGCGTCGTGCGCAAAGGGAGTCATTGCCATTGTCGTACCCCGCTCATTTGCCAGCGGTGGCCAGCCGCGGGCCTTCGCTGCGCTGGAGCGTCGAGGACAATCGTTCGCCTGTTACGAAGTACGCGTGCAGTCCATGCGCGAAGCGATTCAGCTTGGTCACCACGGCCTTGTTCGAGCGGGTCAGCGCGTTGTAGCCGAGCACCGCGGGAATCGCGACGAACAGACCGAATGCCGTCATGATCAGCGATTCGCCCACCGGTCCCGCAACCTTGTCGATTGACGTGTCGCCGGTCGCCCCGATCGTCAGCAGCGCATGATAAATGCCCCATACGGTGCCGAACAGGCCGACGAATGGTGCGGTGCTGCCGACCGATGCGAGGATCGCCAGCCCACTCTGCATCTGGGCGACGCAGTCGTCCATGGTGTCCTTTAGGCAGCGCGTTATCCAGTCCGAAAGGTCCATCCGGTCATGCAGGTGAGGCTGGCTCTTGTGGTGATGGTCGGCGGCTTCCTTGCCGGACAGCGCGAGTGCGACGAACGGGTTATCGGCAGCGCTGGAGCCGGTCGAGCCGAGCTTCATGAGACCTTCGGTGAAATTGTCGGAATGCCAGAACTGCTGCTCGATGTTACGCGTCACGCGTCGCAACCGCAGCGCGTTCCATCCTTTGATTAGGATCACGCTCCACGACAGCACTGACATGATCAATAGCGTGACCGCGATGCCGCGCGTGACGAAATCTCCTTGTGCCCACACGTGGGCCATACCGTAGTTCTGCATAGTGTTTCCTTCGTATCCTCGTTATCAGTGACGCTGTTGAGCGGGCGGACTCGGCAATGGGCACCGTCGGCGCGGCATCAGCCATCGCGGTGCTGCTCAGTCGCTCAGATTGAACACGTACGGCTGGTCGGCCGTGACCCGAATCGGTTGCCCATTTTCGATGTACGGCCGGCACGTGCTGGCTAGCGCAGCGTTGCGCGCGGCGTCATCCAATCGATCATAACCGCTGCTTTTCTTGATCGTGGCCCGCTCCACCTTGCCGTCCAGACCGACGACCAGGTTGATGATCACCGTGCCCGTTTCCTCGCGTCGTCTGGACAGCACGGGGTAATCGGGCCGCACGATTTGGCAGTCGAGCTTGGCGACGCCCTTGGGTGCGCCTTGCGCGACGACCGAGTGAGGGCTCGGCGCGGGTGACGCGGGTTCGGCGACGGGTGCTGGTGCGGGCGCTGCCGGGGACGCCGGCGCTGTAGGTACCGATTGCGATGGAGTATCACGTACCGGCATCGGCGGCGTAGGTGCCGGCGCAGGATTTTTGACAACGGGCTTGGGACTGGGCCGCGGCATGACCACGGACTTGGGCTGGGGCTTCGGGTTGGGGGCGGGCGCAGGCGTCGGCGTGGATTGCACTGCGACCGGTGCCGGCGGGGCCAGCAGTTCGGCCATGATCGGCCGGGACTCGACCGTCACGGTCGGGACGGTATCGGCACGCCCATAAGCTAGCCACGCGATCACGCCGGCATGAAGCAGTGCCACTGCGGCGAGCGTGCTCGTGTAGTGCACGACGGGGCGCGATTTTATCGGCGAGGCTGCACTGGAGCGCAGTGCTCTAGCCGAACTGGGGGAAACCCGCATATTAGCGTTGGCCGATGACAGATACACGGGGGGCACGACGTGGACAATGGCCGGCTTTGCTTCGACGCGGGCTGCAGTGTGCCGGGCTCAGCGTCGGAAAATCAGAAAAGAGATGCATAGCGTTGTCGCGAATCCAAGCAGCAGTTCCATGAAGCCCTCCGGGCGCAAGGCGAGGTAGCGAGGTAACGTGGCTGGCTCGCGCGTCGCGCTGGCTTGCACGGAGAAGGACGGACCCAGGCAGAACCGACGCGGCATCGGGCCGCAGCCCAGCACGGCATCAACCCGCGTCAGGCCGCCTTGCGTTCGTAAAACGCAACCGGTACCGGTGCCATATGACGTGCCGGGTGAGCGCCGGGGCCGCACAGGCTTGGGCACGCGCCGCAGGCGGCAACCAGGTCGCGCACGGTTTCCTCACACTTGCCGCAGCACGTTGCCACGCCCAACTCGAATTGCAACTCGTCGAACGTCGATGCACCGGACTCCAGCGATGCACGGATAGTACGATCGGAAACAGACTTGCACACGCAGACGATCATGATGCGCTGACAGCTAACGTTAATGCGAATTATTATCATTCTTTGTGGCGACGTGCGCAAGCGCGATCGATGATTTTTTGTAACAGCAGTCGGCTGGCCTTGCGTCAGGCTGGTGCGTCGAAATAAATCGGTTTCGACGCTATTTCGACGTGTTCGGCGGCCACATCGACGCCGAGCAGTTGCCAAGCGATGCGGGTCAATTGCGGGGCGTCGCCTGTGGTGACGAGTCGCAACGGCGCTGGCGCAAGTGTCGGCTCGGCGTGCGCAGCGGCCGGGCCAGCGTGGATCAGCAACTGCAAGTCGGTCAGCCGCCGCACCAGTTGACGCGCGATCGCGTCGCCGGTGTCGATGATGTGGAGCCGGTCGGCGGTGATCATACGCACCGCATCCAGCAGAAATGGATAATGGGTGCAACCCAGCACCAGCGTGTCGGCGCTGGCGTCCAAGATCGGCTGCAGACACGCGGACAGACGCTGCATGACGACCGGCGAACCGATGTCGCCCGCCTCGATGGCATCGACCAGGCCATGGCCCGCCTGGCACACGAATCGGCAATCGCTGCCGTACTGGGCGAGCAGCGCGTTGAAGCGCGCGCTCTTGAGCGTGCTGGCGGTCGCCAGTACGCCGGCCACGCGGGTGCGCGACTGCAATGCGGCAGGCTTGATGCCTGGCTCGACGCCGATGATCGGCAGCTGCAGCCGCTCGCGCAGCATCGATACGGTATGCGCGGTGGCGGTGTTGCAGGCCACCACAATCGCCTTCACATGTTGCGTCGCGAGCCACCGGCCGATGCTCAGCGTGCGCGCCGCGATGAACGTGTCGTCGCGCTCGCCATACGGCGCGTAGCGGGAATCGGCGCAATACAGCAGCGCCTCGTTCGGTAACGCCGCACGGATCGCGCGCAGCACCGACAAGCCCCCGACTCCGGAGTCGAACACGCCGATCGGCGCCGCGTTGCGCATCGTCATCCTCACCGTGCTGGTGGCGGCCGCAGCTTACGATTGGACGGCCGCCATCATGGACTGCTGGTAATTCTGGATGCCCACCTTGTTGATTAACTCAAGTTGTGTCTCGAGCCAATCGATGTGCTCTTCCGTGTCGTCCAGGATGCGGCGGAAGATTTCGCGTGACACATAGTCCTGCACGGACTCGCAATACGCGATCGCTTCCTTGCAGGTCGCTTGCGACGCCAGTTCGAGCTTCAGGTCGCATTCAAGGATTTCCTGCGTAGTCTCGCCGACCAGTAGCTTGTGCAGATCCTGCAGATTCGGCAAGCCATCGAGCATGAATACGCGCTCGATCAGCCAGTCGGCGTGCTTCATTTCACCGATTGACTCGTCGTATTCGTGCTTGCCTAGTTTGTCCAGCCCCCAGTGCCGGTACATCCGCGCATGCAGAAAGTACTGGTTGATCGCTGTCAGTTCGTTCTTCAACTGAGCGTTCAGATATTCGATGACTTTTTTGTCGCCTTGCATGATCGGTTCCTTGTTGGGGACAGGCACGGACGGTGTGCAAGTCATTGATCGAACAGAGCAGTCCGTTGCCTGCTAAATGTGAAGCTGCGCCGCTGCGCGGCCCGCCGATCCGCTACGCGGCCGCAATTGAAAACTTGCCGATCCTGGCCTGCCATTCCTTCGGGCCAGTCTGATGGACCGATGTACCGTTGGAATCGACCGCCACGGTGACCGGCATGTCCTTGACCTCGAACTCGTAGATGGCCTCCATCCCGAGATCCTCGAACGCGACCACGCGCGAGTTGCGGATTGCCTTGGACACGAGATACGCGGCGCCGCCGACCGCCATCAGGTAAGCAGCTTTGTGCTGCTTGATCGCATCGATCGCGATCGGGCCGCGCTCGGCCTTGCCAATCATCGAAATGAGGCCGGTCCGCGCGAGCATCATCTCGGTGAACTTGTCCATCCGCGTCGCGGTTGTCGGGCCGGCGGGGCCGACGACTTCGTCGCGCACCGGATCGACCGGGCCGACATAATAAATCACGCGGTTCGTGAAGTCGACCGGCAGCGGCTGGCCGTTGGCCAGCATGTCCGCAATGCGCTTATGCGCGGCATCGCGTCCGGTTAGCATTTTGCCCGAGAGCAACAGTGTCTGGCCCGGTTTCCAGTTGGCGACTTGCTCGCGCGTCAGCGTATCGAGGTCCACGCGCTGGCTGGTCTCAGTGTTCGGCTGCCAACGCACATTGGGCCATGCATCCAGCGGTGGGGGGACCAGCCGCGCGACGCCGGAGCCGTCGAGCGTGAAGTGCGCATGGCGGGTCGCCGCGCAGTTCGGGATGATCGCGATCGGCTTGCTGGCCGCGTGCGTGGGCGCCGCCATGATCTTCACGTCCAGCACAGTCGACAGGCCACCCAGCCCTTGTGCGCCAATGCCCAGCGCGTTGACCTTCTCGTGCAACTCGATGCGCAGTTCCTCAATCCAGTCGCGTGGCCCGCGGGCGATCACATCTTGAATGTCGATCGGACCCATTAGCGATTCCTTCGCCATCAACACTGCCTTCTCGGCGGTGCCGCCGATGCCGATGCCGAGCATGCCCGGTGGGCACCAGCCGGCACCCATCGTCGGTACAGTCTTGAGCACCCAGTCAACGATCGAATCGGACGGGTTCAGCATCGCCAACTTTGACTTGTTCTCTGAGCCGCCACCCTTGGCTGCCACCTGCACGTCGAGTGTGTCGCCTGGAACGATCTCATAGTGGATTACTGCTGGCGTGTTGTCTCGGGTGTTCTTGCGCGCACCTTCGGGCGGGTTGACGATCGAGGCGCGCAGCACGTTGTCCGGGTGCGTGTAGCCGCGCCGCACGCCTTCGTTGATCATATCCGTCACGCTCATCGTCGCGCCATCCCAGCGTACGTCCATGCCGACCTTGACGAACACCGTGACGATGCCGGTGTCCTGGCAGATTGGGCGGCGCCCCTCAGCGCACATCCGGCTGTTAGTGAGGATCTGCGCGATCGCGTCCTTCGCTGCCGGGCTTTGCTCGCGCTCGTAGGCGCGGCCCAGCGCCTGGATATAATCCAGCGGATGGTAGTAGCTGATGTATTGCAGCGCATCGGCAATGCTTTGGATCAGGTCTTCCTGCTTGATGACTGTCATGGTGCTTTTCTCATGGGGGCCGCATCGGTTGGCGGCGGAATCAACGCTCAATCGTGGGTCGAAGCGGCTACTGAAACAGGAACATGCGGCGCGTGCGATGTGAGCCGGTCCACCCAGGCCATCACGAGCGCCGACAGCAGGAACGCGGCGTGGATTAGCACCTGCCACATCACCGCCTGCGACGAATGCTGGTCGGGATCGATGAAGGTCTTGAGCAAGTGGATCGACGAGATGCTGATCAGCGCCATCGATAGCTTGACCTTCAGCACGCCGGCATTGACGTGGTCGAGCCACTCCGGTTCGTCCGGGTGGCCCTCCAGACCCAGTCGCGACACGAACGTCTCGTAGCCGCCGATGATCACCATGATCAGCAAATTCGAGATCATCACGACGTCGATCAGCCCGAGCACCACCAGCATCACATTGGTCTCGGTCAGCGACGCCGCGTGCGATACCAGGTGCCAAAGCTCCTTGAGGAATAGGAACACGTAGATGGCTTGTGCGAGGATCAGGCCCAGGTACAGGGGCAGTTGCAGCCAGCGGCTGAAGAAGATCAGCGATGGCAGCGCGCGCATACGGCGCGGCCCAGACGGCGAAAATGGCGGGTGACTGGAAGGCATCGTGCAGCTGAATAAACGGTGTCGCACTGCCCGTGCACGCGCGCGGGCAGGGGCGAACGCCAGGGTGGGACCAAAAACGCAGTCATTGTACCGCGTCGCAGTAGAATTGCCGCGGCGCGCCCGGCTTGGCCGATTGGCGCGGCACGCTTGGCTCACGCGCGGGCGACGGGGCACGACGCGATCGACGGGACGTGAGCTGGCCACATGCTGGCCAACGCCATGCCGGCGACCACGCATACCAGCGCGCGCCCGTGCGCTGCGCTCGGACGCTCGCCAAGAAAGGCGAGCTCGTATGCATCGTCCAGAGCACGCCGATCGCGCTTATGAACCGCCGTAACGCGAAGACCGGCACCGGAACGAATGCGATGACGCTCTTGCGAATGTCAACATGGGTGCCGACGAGTAGCTTCGCGGATAGCGGCAAGCGTGCGTAGCGGTTCACTGCGGGAACACGGCGAATCTGATGCCGTTTAGCTTCTTCTTAATTGAGCAAGCATTGTAGAGTTCTGGGTAAGCGCTAGCAAGCACGTGGGTCGATGCGGTGCAGCGACCGTCTTTGCTGCGGTGCAGCAGCGTCAGTTGTGAGTAAGGCGATAGGCTTATCGTAAAGTGCGTATGACTTTGCAGGCCGGGCGGCAGCGCGACACTGCGCCGCCCGGCCGCTGGTCACAGGCGGGGGCGGAGACACTCACGCCGATGTGTGGCAATGCGGCGGCGCGCGGCGGCTTGTCCGGTGCGTTGCGACAGCGATGCGATACGGCGGCACACGACAACGATTTTTTTCATTCCATTATCAGGAGATAGTTTGATGTCTGCCATTGAATCGGTCCTGCAAGAGCAGCGCGTGTTTTCTCCCTGTGCACAGACCACGGCCGCGGCGGCCGCCATCGCCGGCATGGATGCCTATCGGGCGCTGCTCGCCGAAGCCGAGCACGACTACGACGGATTCTGGGCTCGTCTGGCGCGCGAGCACCTGGCGTGGCACAAGCCGTTCACGAAAGTGCTGGACGAATCCAATGCGCCGTTCTACACGTGGTTCGAGGACGGCCAGCTCAACGCATCATACAATTGCCTGGACCGGCAGATCGCCGCGGGCCACGCGCAGAAGAACGCAATCGTGTTCGAGGCTGACGATGGCACGGTCACGCCTGTCTCATACGGCGAACTGCACCGGCGCGTGTGCCAGTTCGCCAATGCGCTGAAGTCGCGCGGCGTGCGCAAGGGCGATCGCGTGGTGATTTACATGCCGATGTCGGTTGAAGGCGTCGTCGCGATGCACGCCTGTGCCCGGATCGGCGCGACGCATTCAGTCGTGTTTGGCGGGTTTTCGTCGAAATCGCTCAATGAGCGGCTGATCGATGTCGGCGCCGTGGCGCTGGTCACTGCCGACGAGCAGATGCGCGGCGGTAAGGCGCTGCCGCTCAAGCGTATTGCTGACGAGGCACTGGCGATGGGCGGATGCGACGCGGTGAAGGATGTCATCGTCTATCAGCGCACCGGTGGCAAGGTTGCCTGGCACGAAGGGCGCGACCATTGGCTGCATGAACTGGTGGCCCAACAGCCTGAGCAATGCGAGCCGGAATGGGTCGGCGCTGAACATCCGCTGTTTATTCTGTATACGTCGGGTTCTACCGGCAAGCCGAAGGGCGTGCAGCACAGCACCGGCGGCTATCTGCTGTGGGCCGCGTTGACGATGAAATGGGCGTTCGATATCAAACCGCACGACGTGTTCTGGTGTACCGCCGACATCGGCTGGATCACTGGCCATACGTATATCGCGTACGGACCGCTTGCGTGCGGTGCGACCCAGGTGGTGTTCGAGGGTGTGCCAACCTATCCGAATGCGGGCCGTTTCTGGGACATGATTGCACGCCACAAGGTGACCGTATTTTACACCGCACCCACGGCGATCCGCTCGCTGATCAAGGCGTCCGACGTGGACTCGAAGTGCCACCCGAGCGCGTACGATTTGTCCTCGCTGCGTATCATCGGCACGGTTGGCGAGCCGATCAACCCGCAGGCGTGGGTCTGGTATTACGAGCAGATCGGCGGCAAGCGCTGTCCGGTGATCGACACGTGGTGGCAGACTGAGACCGGCGGCCACATGATCGCGCCGTTACCCGGGGCCACGCCGCTGGTGCCCGGCTCCTGCACGCTGCCGCTGCCGGGCATCATGGCGGCGATCGTCGACGAGACCGGCCAGGATGTGCCAAATGGGCAGGGTGGGATCCTGGTGGTTAAGCGTCCGTGGCCATCGATGATCCGCACGATCTGGGGCGATCCCGAGCGCTTTAAGAAGAGCTACTTCCCGGAAGAGTTGGGCGGCAGGCTGTACCTCGCAGGGGACGGCAGCGTGCGGGACAAGGACACCGGCTATTTCACGATCATGGGCCGCATCGATGACGTGCTGAACGTCTCCGGCCACCGCCTTGGCACGATGGAGATCGAGTCGGCGCTGGTCGCCAATCCGATTGTCGCCGAAGCGGCGGTCGTCGGGCGGCCCGATGATACGACCGGTGAGGCGGTGGTTGCTTTCGTCGTGCTCAAGCGCGCCCGCCCGCAGGGCGACGAGGCGGTGCAAGTAGCGAATGAATTGCGTGCATGGGTGGCCAAGGAAATTGGGCCGATCGCCAAGCCGAAGGACATCCGGTTTGGGGAGAACTTGCCCAAGACCCGCTCCGGCAAGATCATGCGGCGGCTGCTGCGCTCGCTTGCCAAGGGCGAGACGATTACGCAGGACGTGTCCACGCTGGAGAACCCGGCGATCCTCGAACAGTTGAACGAGGCCCGCTGAGCGATACAGCGCGTGGCGCGCGCAGTCGCGCCGGCGCTGGTGGCGTGGCGTTTCGTCGGCTTCCACTTGCCGTTCTATATATCCGTTCGTGATGCGGCTGACCGGTTTCAGCGGGCCACTCTGGTTCGGCGTTGAGCCGGTCAACTCAAGCGTGTTCGGCGTACCGGCTGGCTGCGTTGTCGCGATCGCCGTCAGCTTGCCGGATTGGAAGCCGCATGCCTATGCGCGCGCGTCGGTCGACTCTATCCGGCATCCGTGAGCGCCAGAACAACAAACGTTTGGTCAGGCTCCCGTACGCAGGCGTGCGATATGGTCCAGTGTCGACTGCGACACGATACGATTCAGTGTTGGCCGCGATAGAGGGCGCGCGTCGGATTCCGAGTTGCCGGTCAGGTTCCTTAGCCGCTGCACAAGCCGAGATCGCTCCTCGTCCGCCGTCGCGTCTTCGGCGCCTACGCTATGCTTGTCGCCGTGACGGCGGGCTTCGCCTATTGCCTGTCCGAGCAAGCTGACGAACGTGTGCAGCGGCAGGTCTTTGGGCCGCCATGCGATGATGGCAGTGCATATCTCGATGTCGGGATTCTCCAACGCATGCTGATCGCGCTCACCGGCGAGCATGGCGGCCTCGCCGTCGGAAAAACCGTAGTTCAGCAAATGAATGGCGTAGTTGCGGTTCGATATCCCGACATTTCCGTTGTGGATTCGCGGAAACACTCTTTCGACCGTCATCGCTTCCTTGCCTTGCAATCCGATGATCCGTATCAGTGCCGGTGCGCGTTCGCCTTCCGGCAGCGCTTCTATTTGCGACTTTAGGTGGTGCAGCAGGGCGCGACGTTGCAGTTCGCGTGCCGACGCGTTATCACCCGACGGCAAGCTGCCGTCCTGCTCGTTGTGGTGTGCCGCGGACGACGCGCGGTCATCGGAGCACATCACATGGTCGATCATCTGGTCTAGCACGTCCTTCCTGTCCCGCGGCGCCAGCCATTTGAGTTCAAAGGACTGAATGACCGAATCTAGTTCGGCACGACTGTGCTCGAGCCGTTCCAGTGCCACCGTCCATAGCTTTCTTGCTTGATCGTGCTGTTTGGGGCCGGAGGCCAGTTGGCGAACGGCCTGAAGCTTTTTGCTCACGAGAAAGCAATGCCGTTGAGGCAGCAGTATCTGTCGGAACTTGTGGTTGTCCTCGGACAACTGCGCCGTATCGCTGAGCGGAAGGCCGCGGAATATGTTGGCGAGAATCTCCGTTGGCATTTCGTTCAGGCCAGTGGCAATTCGCGGGCCATTGGACGGTTGCTTGGCACTCAGCCCGTCGAGTCGATGTGCCCCATAACGTCGTTGCGCGATGGTGTGACACCCGCCTGCATCGGGCGTGCAAGCCGTTGGGGGAACCGGATCGAATGTCTGCGTGCCTTGGCTGGCACGCGGTGCGACGTTCGAGGAGAGAGGATGTGGCATTCGGTAGTCTTCGAAAACCTCGATTGTCGGAGCAAGCGTGGCGATAGGTCGCACCGGTGCCGAAACGACAATAGAAGAACCGAACTGGCGCGATACGGCGAAATCGGGCAATCTGCGCGCGGTCCGCCACTGACACGATCAGCGATGCTTGTACCGCCCCCACGGCTCAAGCACCCGATGCGCTTCCTCGACCGCGACGACGCAGTAGTCTCCACGGCGCTTCGGGTGGCCAGGCAGCAGCTTGATCGTTCATGACTTGCCTTGATACTCAATTCGGCGGCTGCGGATTGTGATCAGCTGCGTCGCGCAAACCAGCTTGATTATGACGATGGGCCAGGGCTGTCCGATTCACGCTCACGCATGCGCTTCATCGCCTTCAGCGCCCGTTCGCGCGCCTGCTGGTGAGGCACCACCGGCAGCGGATAGTCCTGACCAAGCCGAAACGACGCAGACGCCAGTTGTGAGGGTTGTGCGAGCCATGGCGCATGGACGCATCCGCTCGGCAAGCGCGCGAGTTCGGGCACCCAGCGCCGCACATAGGCGCCCTGCGGGTCAAATTTCTGACCCTGTAGCACCGGGTTGAAGATGCGAAAGTACGGCGCCGCGTCAGCGCCACTGCCGGCCACCCATTGCCAATTCGCAGGATTGCTGGCTTCGTCGGCATCGACGAGCGTGTCCCAGAACCAGGCCTCTCCTTCGCGCCAGTCGATGAGCAGATGCTTGACGAGAAACGACGCCGTGACCATCCGCACGCGATTGTGCATCCAACCCGTATGCCACAACTGGCGCATGCCGGCGTCAACGAGCGGATAGCCGGTGCGGCCGTGCTGCCAAGCGCGCAGATCCGCGGTATCGGCACGCCACGGCATGGTGTCGAATTGCCGTTTGAAATTGACTTGATGCAGCGGCGCACAATGGTAAAGCAGATAGTATGAGAACTCGCGCCAGCCAAGCTCATCAAGGAACTTATCGATGCCGCTGCTCACGGTGCACGCGCTGCGCGCATTGCCGCAGCGGCGCCCGACGTGCGCTGCAGACAGTGCTGCATGCCATACTTGCCGTGCCGAGAGATTGCCGAAGCGAAGATACGGAGATAGCCGGCTGGTTGCCTGCATCGCGGGAACGTCGCGTCCGCTCGCGTAGCGGGTCAGCGCATTCGAGAGAAAATCGTCCAACTGCATCTGTCCCGCTTGCTCGCCGCATTGCCACGTTTTGCGCAGTCCACTGGCCCAGTTGGGGGGGCGAGGCTGGAGCGCCAGTGTAGACAGATTTTTCACGCGTACCGCCACGACGACGTTTTCCGGCACTGGAAAGAAGTCGATTCGCTTAGGTGCGGACCGCGGTGCTTCAGGGGAATACTCGTGGCGCGCGGCGCGCCAGTACGCGCCGAAAACTTGAAACGGACGGCCATCTCGCGTGGCCACGGTCCACGGTTCTCGCAGCAAGTGTCCGTTGAAGGCGAAAGCCGCAATGCCGCGTCCTTTGAGCGCCGCCTTGATCGCGGTGTCGGTTTCGCGTTGCGCCGCCGAATACCTGCGATTCCAGCACACCTTGATCGCGCCGATTGCCACGGCGAACGCTTCGATGGTCTGCGACTCGGAGCCATGAAGGACAGTCAATTCGCCGCCCAACGCTACGAGCGCAGCATTGAGCGCGCTTAGAGATTCATGGAGCCACCAGCGCACAGCTGCGCCCGGCGGACGCGTATTTTGTGGCGCCGGGTCGTGAATGTACACGCATACGACAGGGTGGCCCGTGGCAATGGCGTATTCGAGCGCGGGATTGTCGGCTAGGCGTTGATCGTCGCGAAACCATACGACGACGGGGGATAGCGAGCAGGGTGGCGAAGATGGCGGCATTGAGAAGTCGCGAAGCGGGCGGCCAAGACAATCTCCATAATACGGGTTCCCGCTCGGATAGCTGTTGGGATTTATCAACAGCGTCGCGTCGTTTCCTGCAGGCTCGCGTGTATCGCCTCGATTCGGCATTGACCTGGCAGTGCTGGCCGGCATCATTAATACGTCGCCCGGCCGTTGCTGGCCGGTCAGGACTAAGCGCACGGCGGGCGTGCGGGCTGGCGAAGCGCGTCCATGATTGATATGCGTGCCGGCATCGGCCGGCACGGCGCACGTTCTGTTCGCGATGGTGCAGCGCTGCGCGCTGTCCGCCGGCGAACACCTGGCTGACTCAGGGGCAATTTGTCCGACTCGATAATATTTTGGGCGTCTCGCTGCCTGCACACGCCAACTCCCGTGGCGATAGAGCGCCTTCCGGTTGTAGAATGTCACGCCATTGACGCTACCCTGCCGTGTGGCGTTGTCATCGGTGTTTTTAACACTTTTAACACCTCGTCGGCCGAGGGTATTCCTATGCTGTTGCTGTTCGATGTTGCGCTGAGCTAGCCTGTTTCAAGCAGGGTGGTCGAGGGGCCCGGCGCGTTTCGTCAAGCAAGAAAAAGAAGTGGTCGGCGGCAGTAGACAGGCTATGGGCGGGCCAATATCTCGCGGGTCTTTTTTCAGTCGCGTTGATTTTGTCGGAATCTATTGGATCACGCATGCGCATCGAGCATCAATCACGTGGTTTCGAGTTGGGCAAAAGACACTTTTACACGGATTTGAGCAATTGAGTAAAGAAGCGGGCGTAGGGCCGTTTGATTTAGTTTGCGAGCAAAGGAAGCAGAATAGGACGGTGTTAAAAGACGCTCGAACCGTGAGTGGATTGGAGCGCACCAACGCTGCCTTGAAGGATTTAGCTGCTTTTATTAGGCCACTATGTTATAGGATAACCCAGTATGTCGCTGTGATGCTTATCGTTGCTGCGGGGGCATGTGGGGGCGGCGGCGGCAAGTCTGATGATGCCATGGTCCAACGCGTAGTCGTTAAAGAGGCGGACGGAGAACGGGAGCGGGTCCGGTCGCCAATGGATCCCGTACAAGGCCAGCACACCGGTGCCATGGTCGGCTCTCCCGCCTCTACGATACATTCGGCCCATACGACAAATATCATCAACATTACGAGTGTAGGCCAGTTTTATGCAATGGAGGGAACGGTTGAAATTGATGGTCTGAATCACGACAGAGACAGGAAAAGGCGCAGAACTTGGCGGACAGGCCACAGCGTAAGCGAAGCTGTGGTGAACGACTTGAATGTGGGCGCAGTGCGTCCTACGGCCTGCGGCGTGAAGACGAGCGTGGCCAGGCAGGCTGCTCAACGTGTGGACGCGGGCGTAGGCGAGCACGTGGCCCAAAGCGTGGACGTGGGCGTGGGCGAGCACGGAACGCGAAACGCGGACGTTGGCGTACAGACCGAACCCATGGGGGCGCATGGCGCCCAAGGCGTGGATGTGGGCGTAGGCGAACACGGAACGCGAAACGCGGACGTCGGCGTACAGACCGAACCTGAGCTTGCCCCCCAAGTCGCGGACGTCGGCGTACAGACTGAACCCGAGCCTGCTCCCCAAGTCGCGGACGTCGGCGTACAGACTGAACCCGAGCCTGCTCCCCAAGTCGCGGACGTCGGCGTACAGACCGAACTCATGGAGGCGCATGAAGCGCAAGGCCAATACGTCGGCAGCCTATGGGGCAACTACGATTTCACCGCGTTAGTCACCTCGGCGGGCAAGTTTTATGCGATATACGCTTACGGCGACGACATAGGCGAGGCCGTTGTTGGCGATCTCGGCACGGGCAACGGCGGGACCGGGATCCTCTATCTGAAAGAGCGGCTTGCAATAAAGGTCAAATTAAGCACGTCGGTCGATTTCGACCGTTCGCTGCCCTCCCGCGCCGGTTCCGCGGTGGTCTCGGTCCTGGCCAACCAGTTTCCCCGCTGTCAGAGTATTGTCACTCAGGCCGACAACCTGTTGTTCAATCCGCAATCGATCCACATCGTCGCATCCGCCGATGGCCTGCCGCCGTTCCAATTCCGGGGCAATGCCGACATAGCGTTATATACCAAGCCGACTGTGAGCAAAGTGGTCGGGATATACAAAGGCATGTCCAGCAAACGTGATTACCTTGTCAACGAGATCAATATGCCGAGCATAATTGAAATGACGATCGATGGCCGGGGCAGGATTACAGGGAAAGACGGATATTGCTCGTTTGTCGGCAGGATCGTTCCTCGTGAGTGGGGCAATGCCTACGATATCGAGATTAAGTACGCAGACGAGATGATGTGTTCCTACCAAAACTCGACAGTTCGCGGCGTGGGTTTCTACATTGAAAAGGAATACCGGCTTCGTGCGATGATGCAAACGTCGCGCAAGGGCGGCGTGCTGTTCAACGTGGCGCGCGCTGGCGCCCGACAGGGTGGGTCGCCGTTCTAGCCCGGCAGTGCGCGGGCCTGCGCTGGCGCCCGCGGTGCTCAACCCGCTCGAGCATGGGGAGGCGAGCCGCCCCTCCACGCGGGCCGGGCCTCGATGATGGTCGAAGGCGGCTTGCCGGACCCGACGGCGCGGCGGCGCCGATCTATGAACCGGTACAATGCCGGCTGTGACTGTCAATTCATGGCTGCGCGATGTCCGATTCATCGTTCGACTCTCGATCCGGCGGCGCTGCAGCGCACGCGCGACGTGCCGCCGGGCCGGTGGCCGGCCCGCAACCGCCCGCCTCCGTGACTGCTGCTGACCGATCCATGCGCGATCCGGCGCGCGCTTTCCTGCTCGGCCCACTGCTCAAGGGGGTGTCCCGCTCGTTCTACTTGACGCTGCGCGTGTTGCCCGCCGGCATGCGGGACCCGGTGGGCCTGGCGTATCTGCTGGCGCGCGCTGCCGACACGATCGCAGACACGCCGCTGATCGAGCCCGAGCTGCGGCTGAGGATGCTATTGACACTGCGTGCGCACGTGAATGGCGACGAACACGATCGAGGGCCGCTTCGCGAGATTGCCAGACAGTTGGCCGCGCAACAGCAGTCCAACGAGCGGCGGCTGCTGGAATCACTCGAGCCGGCGTTGGCGATCCTGCAGCAGTTGGGCGAGCGCGATCGCGAGGCGGTCCGTGGCATTGTGTCGACGCTCACGCGCGGCATGGAGTTCGATTTAACCACATTTCCGCACGAGTGCTCCGGGCGGATTGTGGCGTTACGTGCATGGCACGAGCTGGATCAGTACACCTACATGGTTGCTGGCTGCGTCGGCGCGTTTTGGACGGAGATGACCTATACGCATCTGCCGCGCGCGCTGAATGGCGACCCCGTGGCGATGTCGGAGCGCGGCGTGCGCTTTGGCAGGGCACTGCAGCTGACTAACGTGCTGCGCGATTGCGCCAAGGACCTGCGGATCGGCCGCTGCTACTTGCCGTCCACGATGCTCGAGCGGTACGGTTTGACGCCGCAGGATCTGTTGACTGCCGAGGCGGCTGGCCGTGCGCGCCCGGTGATGCTGGAACTCGTGCGCCATGCGCTGGAGCAGTTCCGCGACGCAATCGACTATACGCTGGCGATCCGCCGTTCGACGCCACGCCTGAGGCTGGCATGCCTATGGCCGATCGTCATCGGCTTGAAAACGCTGCTGTTGCTGGTCGACAGCGCGAACTGGCTGGTGCCGGAGCCGACCGTCAAGGTTCGACGCCAGCAGGTGTACGGCGTCATCGCCACCTCAATCGTGCTTGTCGGGTCCAATACGCTGCTGCGCGCGTGGCTGGAGCGGTTGATCGCTGCAATAGAGTGCCGGCTCCATTGCACTTCGCGCGACGGCGGTTGAACCGCGCTAGAGTTTGGTATCCTTGACGTGCATTTCGAATCTTGTCCGTCTATGAAACTGCTCGACGCGCTGGTTGAACAGCGTATCGCCGCCGCGGCCGCGCGGGGCGAATTCGACGATCTGCCCGGCAGCGGGTGTGCGCTGCAACTTGATGACGATCTGCTCGTGCCGCATGAGGTTCGCGTGGCGAACCGGATTTTAAAAAACGCCGGTTTTGTGCCGCCGGGCGTCGAGCATCTGAGCGGCCCTTCGACGCGGAGCTTGCATGCACAACAGCAGTTTGTCTGACGCGGGCCCGTTGGCCCGGGATCTGCGTTTCATGGCGTTGGCACGCGCCGCCGCGCGCCACGCTTATGCAATGGGCGAAGTGCCGGTGGGCGCCGTGATCGTGCGGGGCGACGAGGTGATTGCGCAGGGCTTCAACCAGCCGATCAGCACTCACGACCCGTCTGCGCATGCGGAGATGGTCGCGTTGCGAGCGGCTGCACAGGCGTTGTCTAACTATCGGATGCCGGGCTGCGAATTGTACGTAACGCTTGAGCCGTGCCTGATGTGCGCCGGCGCGATCATGCATGCGCGCATCGCTCGAGTGGTATTCGGCGCGCATGATCCGAAGACTGGCGCGTGTGGCAGTGTCGTCGACGTGTTCGCCCAGCCGCGGTTGAATCATCATGCGAGCGTCGTTGGTGGCGTACTGGCCGATGAATGTTCGCACGAGCTGAGCCAGTTCTTCGTCGAGCGTCGCCGGCAGCTGCGCGCGTTGCGCACACTTGGCGACGCCCGTTGATCCCGGTCGACGTCGCGCTGTGTCGGCACGGATTATAGTGCGCGTCGCGCGCTGTCTTTTTCCGCACAGGAGTGTCATGAGGCCCCGCACGATCGAACTGATTGCCCCTTGCGGCTACCCGCCGGATCCACAAGCCGTTGCTCGGGCGCTGGCGCGCTGGGTCGATGCTGGCCATCACATCCAGGGCATCGATACGACCGAGCGGCGCTTCCAGCGCTTCGCGGGCACGGATGCGCAACGGGCCTCGGACCTGAATCGGCTCGCGGACCCTGCGCGGGCGCTGCCGGACATCGTGCTGGCCGTGCGTGGTGGCTACGGCGCGACCCGGCTGCTGCATGGACTGGACTACGCGGGATTGCAACGTCGGCTGGCTGGCGAAGCGGTCGCGATCTGCGGCCATAGTGACTTCACCGCGATCCAGATGGCGCTGCTCGCGCACAGCGGCCTCATCACGTTCGGCGGCCCGATGCTAAGCAGCAACTTTGGCGCGCCGAGATTGAGCGAATTTACAGTCGAGCATTTCTGGACGGCGATTAGCAACCCGGAATTCACGATTGACGAGCCGACGCCGCAGCCTGACGATGTCGACCTACACGGCACGCTGTGGGGCGGCAATCTCGCGATGATTGCCGCGCTCGCTGGTACGCGATACTTGCCGGACATCGATGCGGGCATCTTGTTTGTTGAGGACGTCAATGAACGGCCATTCCGCGTCGAGCGGATGCTGTACCAATTGCATTTGGCCGGCATCCTGCCGCGCCAGCAGGCGCTGGTGCTCGGCGACTTCACCGGGGCGCAGTTGTCGGACTATGACAATGGCTATGATTTTGACGCGATGGTCGAGCAGATCCGCGCGCTGACCGGTATCCCGGTGATCACCGGGCTGCGTTTTGGCCACGGCGCGGATACGGTGACGCTACCCGTGGGCGTGCCCGCGCGATTGAAAGCCGGTGCCGACGGCTTTAAGCTGACCATTAGCGGCCATCCGACCCTGGCGGCGTAATACTACCTGTGGCAGCGGGGCTACCCGACGCTGGGTTGCAGCGAGGCGCCGGGAACCAACACGCGCTGTCTCGCGCCTCAAGCCTCGCGCATGTGCGAGGTGCGCGCGGTGAGTTCCACTTCATGCCGGTCTGCGGCTTGTCGTGCGCGATTGCGGTGATACAGCCGGCAATAGGCGAATGCAACGAAGGTCCACGGTGCAAGGTACGAGAACTCCGGCACCGATACCATCATCATCACATAGGTCGCGACGCAGCACTGTCGTAGCGCGACTGCCTTCGGCGCCCAATCGAGCTTGAATGCCGGATACAGCAATAGCACGCTGAACAGCGCGATGCCCAGCAGCCCATTGTTGACCAGCAGCGTCGAAAACATGTCGGTGGTACGGATGTAGCCGAAGCCGATTCCCACCAACTTGTTCGCAACGGGCGCATTGAGCCAGAAGTCGACGGCGGCCATGAACCCGGCCGAGCGCTCCTGGCCCGATGAATTGGCACCGGTGAGTTTCTTAATCACCACGTCATCCGCCAATTGCACGACTTGCTCGTTAAACACGATGATGATCGCGATGATGACAAGCGCGGCCAGCACCAGCTTGATGATATTGATCCGCGTGTGCATCATCCGGATGCCAAGGTAGCATAGGTAGCCGACCATCGCCGTCGTGGAGGCCGTCATCACGAGCGACGCGCCAATAATGATCGCGGGCCAGCGCGATCGTTGCACGGTGCGGGCGTAGACCCAGAACGGGAACATCGACAGCGCATACATCGACGGTTCGCCCGTTAGCGACTTCAGGCGCTGCATCGAGATTCCACCGACGCCCATTGTCTGAAAGTCGCTGCCCGTGACGACGTCCTTGGGCAGCGGCCGGGCCAGCGTGTTGGTGAACTGGCGATTGGACAGGAAGTCGCCCGGCTGGCCGGTCACAAGATAGTAGAAGCACTCGTAAAGTCCGTACACGGCAAACAGTACGCCGGAGGCAACGATGATGCGATCCCATGCGTCGTCGTAATAGACGTACAGGTAGGTGCCATAGAGCACTACCGCGACGACATAGAGAGATTGCGTGAAAAGCGAAGCGCGCATGACAAACGAATGGTCATACGGATTGACCAGAGACAAGGTGTCGAGGTCAGGCGTATAACCATCGGTTAAATCGGCTAGTTGCGTCAGTGTAAACAGCAATATCCAGACAAAGACTGCTGTTAGAAGGATGCGCAAATAGCGAGTACGCTCGCCGCCTCCATACAGCATAGCGATTGCTAGTGATAAAAAGCACATCAAATAGCCCGGCGTGGTACCTTGCACGCTGGGAAACACCAGCACGGACGTGATCGGCACAAAAAAAGCCCACACCAGATAATAACGATCCACTGCCTTGAAGACACCCCGTGCCCTACTGAAGTCCAATCTTTCACTCCATGATGGGCCGATGACGTGCTGCTCACCGCCGGGGCGCGCTGGTCCGGCATACAGAGTGCGGCCGCGATGGCTCGAATTCGTGTCGTTCATCTCACAGGGTGTTCCGCAATCAATCACTGAGGCAACCGCTGGCTATTGCCGTCATGGCGTCGGATGACCACCGCGGCCTCATGTGACGTACTTGAGCCGGGAAGGGCACATACGCTTTGGTTATTTGGCATAGCATCGCGTACGACCCAACCCGTATCAGTGCGTTGACGTACCATTTCAACCAAAAACGTGCCGGCTTTCGGGAGGAAGGCGCATACTGGGTTAAGGGTGCTTGTTGTCGGTGCGACAGCGATACCAGATGCGCGATGCTGCCCGGCACATTGGGTCAGGCAGGGTAATGGGCTACGCTATGCGCCGTCAGCGCATGCGCAGCGAAACATCCATCTTTTCGAGCACCCGAATCCAGTAGAATGTGCGCTTGTTCTTTCGGCGCATGAAGCGTCATCCTAGTTCTCTTAGCTTTTGCGTGCGGATGATTCGCTCGCTGGCTAGCTTCGGGCTCGTTGATTCGGCTGTCGATTGCCATCCGCACCCTGTGTCACTGTGCGTCCGGCTTTGATCTACCGTTTCGTCACGCGGAAGTCCCATTCCCACAAAGTGCAAGGCGACGCCCAGTGTTCCAGGGGTGCGGTCCTTCGTCGCGTTCAATGCGGCACGGGCACGAAGTGCTTTCATTCAACGTTTGGCGAAGGCACGTGCGTTTCGATTATCGGCCTTTGTATGACTATACATTGAAATTCATGATTTCGAAGAAGAGAAATTCATCTAAAAGTTCCTCTCATTGCGCCTCAAACGTCGATTTGGACTCCCAACGCGGTGCGAAAGGCGCGCTATGCGTGCGACGTGAATTCCTTCGCACACTGGTTGCTACCGCCGGAACGATGGCGCTGGGGGTGTGTGCAAGCAGCGAGGTAGGGGCTGCTAGCGTCGGCCGCACACGCCGCTGGTCCAGCAGCGGCGCGGCTTCGTCAGGTTCAGCAGCATCGACTTCGAGCGCTGCTAGTACTACACCCGTCAGTGTGACGACATCCAGTGTCGCGGCAACACCCAGCTCCATGTCGTCGAACAGCTACAATGCAGTGTCGTCCGGGTTCTTCGGGATCAACGGACACATTAATTCGGGTAATGCGTATGGCACGGCGTTTGCCACGCAGATAGCCTACATGCGCGATCTTGGGGTTTCGAATGTTCGCCAAGACGTTTGGAATACGATCGGGGCAAAGAGCATTGCCTCTTTCGTTGACGCACTGAGGGGTACCGGCATGAGTGTCTCAGTGGTGATTACCCCAAAGCTATTCAATACCGATGAGCCTTCTGCATACAGCAATAGCTTTCAGCTCGCGTACTCCATCGCCAGTATTCTAAAGGGCAAGGTGCTGTTGTATGAGTGTGGCAACGAAATGGAAATCGGTTTCGTATCCCGTGGCGGCAACTTCCGCACCGACTACCGAGTGACGCCGTACTTTATTTATCGCGGGATGGTACGCGGCATGATCGACGGCGTACGCGCCGCAGATCCCCGTGCGGCAGTGGCCGTTACCGCCGGGTGGTTACACTTCGGTATTCTGCAAATGCTGGCCGACGGCACGGATCCACAAGGTGGAACGAGTGGGCCACGCGTCAATTGGGATGTGACCTCCTGGCACTGGTATAGCGATATGGGAGACATCACGAATGCAAACGGTATCAACGTGCTTCATGAGTTGACGCAGCGCTTCCGGCGACCGATTTGGATTTCCGAGTATGGTTATCGACCGTATGGTCAGTCCGAGAACACGCTGCTTCATGCACAAGCGAGCTACCTGGCCGCTCAAATGCAGGAATTCGTCAAGCTTAAATCACAGTACAGTTTGCTGCAGTCGGTCCAGTTGTATGAGCTATTCGATATGTCGGCCGACAATGGCTATGGCTTGATCAAGTCGGATGCTGTCACGAAAAAGCCAGCCTATAGCGTGGTAAAAGAAATCATTGCCCGCGGCAGCGTGTAGCGATGGCGTAGCCTGCGGGCTTCATGCATGAAGGGAAGCTGTGCCAAGGGTAGGGCTGTACTACTCGTATCGTTATGGTCGTGAGGCTCCGGTTTGGTCCACCACGTCGACGTTAGGAACAGAAGTAAGCGCGTGTCCGATACGGATACTGGGCGCTTCGCAAAAGCGAAAGCTGACCCAGGACAATATGACGGCCGGCACCAACGGAGCGACCATGTAGACACCGAGTGGTGCACCGGTCCATTGATAGTGTTTGCATAGCCAGAAAATGAGATACAGCGGCACGCCGTGGAGTAGATAGACCGAATAGCTGATTTCGCCAAGCCATACAAAGGGTCGGTAGTGAACCTTCAGTACCGTGGTGAAACTGATAAACAGGGCGATACCGACAAGATAGCCGATTGACGATGAGACATGGGCGTAATCGTGGCGGTGAAGGTCGTAGAGGGTCATTGTAATGGCAATCAGAGCGATCAGTGCCGTCAGCATGACCAGCGCGCCGCGGTAGGTCACCGACATGCCGACGGCAGCATCCCGGCGTCGCCAGACGACTAACGCCACACCGGGGGTGTCGTATGCGTTGCGGAACACCGCACCCCAGAACATGATAGATAGGTGATACAACATCCCCTTATATTGTCCGGGTGCATCATTGGGAATGACGTGCAATGCCGTAGTCAATATAAACAGCACGGACAATCCGGCGCTTACGGTGACCAGTGAGCGCATCTGGTGCAGCAGGCCGCTCCAAAACAAAAGTAGGCAAAGAATGTAAAAATACAACTCTGTTTCGAGCGTCCAGTAGTGGCCCATGATCGCATCGAAGCCGAACGCAGTCGGAATCATCGTAAGGTTCGCTGCAACGCCGATGCCGCTCATTTTTTGCTGGAACAGGGTCCAGTATACGAGGTACCCAAGCGGTACCGAGAGCCAGAATGCGGGATACAGCCTCATGATCCGACGTATCAAGAATTTGCGCGTACCATCGGCAATTGATCCTCGCAACGAGTTTGGAATCAGCATCCCGCTGATTCCAAAGAACATCACGACGCCGACGCGTCCGAAGTTGACTGAGCGCTGCAGTGTATCCAACCAGTGTTGGGAACCGGCAAGAGGCGCTAGCAGTTCGGCATAATGCGTCCAAATGACTAGCAATACCGCGATTGAACGCATTGCATCAATGTGATCAAAGCGGCCCTTTGCTCGAGCGTGTGTCATTTATCGGTTCCCGATCGGTTGTCGCAATGTGACACAGGTAAGCAGTTCACATCATTAGCGTAAGCGTCGATTTCGCCTGTGGCTTCGCAGCATGGTACTGTGGCCACCTGGGGGCTTTTGATATCCGACGCTACCTTCAGAAACGCCACTGAAACCCAAATGGGTGACTGGCTGTTGAACCATGGTTTTAATCGAGGTGAATATCCGACTGAATAGGCGGGGCAGCCCAGTATGGCATCCAGAACATTATGTTATTTGAGCACTACGATGATGCCTACGAGGGGAACTATGGACTCGTTGGGAGCGATGGCGCGTCGCCCGAGGCACACTATTCGCGATTACAGCAGTTTTTGCTGCGCATCCCGTTGAAAGCATCTTTCGTTCAGCGCAACGACTGTCATTGGCGAGGGGCCACCCGCCCAATCAGCGACACGCCTTGAGCATAAAGAACGTAGGCCAGCGCGGCGGCCACCGCGCTTTCCGCGACCAGCACCGAGGCAGCCGCGCCTTGTTCGGCGAACCACTTCGCGAGCAACGGCAGCAGAGCGACGTTGAGAAAGCCCGAGGAGATCAGCACGCGACTGAACGCGGTCTTCATACCGAGCGGCAGCATCATTTGCACGCCGAACAAATCTGTCATCCCTGCCATAAATGGAATGAACGCCATCCAGCGCAGCACTCCGATCGTCGGCTCGTAGGTCGCGCCGTACAGAATGCGCACGGCAAACGGCGCACCGAAGAAGATGCACAGCGAGATTGCTAACACCATCGCGCTCTGAACCACAAACAACTTGCGTAGGAAGGTCATCGCATCCTCACGCGCATAGTGCATTAGGTAGCTTATGTGCGGGTACGCAGCGGCTTTCATCGGCTGCAACATGCTGATCGCGGCGCGTATGATCTTGTCGCCCGCGGCGAAATAGCCGGCGGCGACGTTGCCTGAGACAAAGCCAAGCAGCACGGTATTAGTGGATGCATAGAACGCGATCGACGTTGACGCAAGGAATACTTGCCAGCCGCCGGCCAGCGCATCAACGATGTCCGTGATGCTCACCCGAACGAATTCAACCTCGCGTCGGATGAACATATAGACGAAGATCGCGATGCCGGAGCCAAGCGGCACGGCGGCATTGACGAGCATCGCGAGCGTGGCGTCGGAGCGCTCGCGCACGAGCAGGAACATCGCGGGGACGCTGAGCGCGCGGCTGATGAACAGTAGCAGGCTCATCGTGCGCAGGTTCTCCATGCCCTGAAAGTACCAACTCGGCGTGAGCGCGGCCCCGACGGTCATGCCGAAGCCGATGATTAGCAGCGTGCGGTCGAGGGCGAAGCGATCGACGATGAAGGTCAATGCGAGCAGGATCACGAATCCGGCCACAGTGATCGCGAGCTGCGCGAGCAAGGTTGCCCAAAACACGCGCGAGCGCTCGGCGCGATTTTCGCGTGTGAGCGCGATGCGCGGCGTGGCGGTTAGATCGAAACTGTAATTGGTGAAATTGATGAAATAGGTGATGACAGCCAGCGCGAACGCAAGCTGGCCGTATCCCTCAGGGCCAAGAACGCGGGTGAGCAACGGCAGCGTAAGCAGCGGTACGACGTAGGTCGATACCTGCAGCGTCATTAACAACAGAAAGTTCTTCTTTACGGACGACATGTCCCGCTCCGGAATAGAAAAAATGAACCGGTGCAGGCCGTGCACGGCCCTTTCGCGCGGGTGTCGCGCTGATCGATCATGCCCATTTGCGTACCGTATCGGGTTCTGCTCTAGCATGCAAATCGAGTAGGGTGCTCAATCGTGACGCATAGTGCTCGCGCGTGTACTGGGACCAATCGTAATGGCGCCGCGTGTCGCGCAAATGCATGCCCAGTGCATCGAGTGCGGCGACCAGGCTGTCGGGCGTGCGCTGGTACTTAATCTTGTTGCCGATTTCATCGCCAAAACTGGCCAGGCTGCCCAGATCGTGCACGAGCACCGGCAGACCGATCATCGCTGCCTCGACGATCACCAATGGTGCGTTTTCAGCCCAGATCGACGGCAGCAGGACCGCATCGTGCGCGCGCAGCGCGTCAAACAACTGCGTGTGGTCGAACCGACCCGCGAAGCGCAATCGGCCGCTGGCGACCAGCGCCGTGTACTTCGCGTGCAGAGCATCGCGTTGCGAACCGTCACCGTAGACGGTCACGCTGCCGAGCCGATGCCATTGCGTGTGGTTGGCCAGTTCGAGAAACGGATCTAGCCCTTTTTCGGGCTCGATGCGTCCGACGAATGCCAGGTCGTAGCGGTCCTTGTCGACGATGCGAGGCGGCGCTTGGGCGATGCGGGTATTGACCGGATTGGGCAGGATCACTGAACGCATCATGCCGCGCCGTGCCAGTGCATCGCGCATGTACGGGCTCGGGCACAGGAACTGGTCGAAGACGGCGGACGGGTTCAGCACCGTATCGATCGCGTGCCAATGAAGCTTTTTCACCGCATCGTGCAGCATGCCGCGCGGACTGGCGCAGGCAAGCAGCCGCCGGCTGTCGCCCAGCGCCTCCAGCGGCAGAGGCTTGGACACGCCCGGCTGCGGATAGGTCAGCAGGTTCGGGTTGTAGAACACCATGTGGTAGTCATGGCAGGTCAGGAAAGTCCGGTAACCGAGCTTGTGCTTGTATCGTTGTATGACCGGCAAAATCGATGGCGACAGCAGGCTGTGATAGTTGTGCACCAACACGCGTTGAGGCTGAACGCGTTCGATTGTGGCGGCCAGCGCGCGCGCTGCAGCAGGATTCCACGCGCGCCGCGCCATGCTATGCGTGGCGGCCACTGACCGTTCGTCGAAGCCTTCAGCGTTCACGCCGGGTAACTCCCGCAGCACGTCCACCGAGGTCCGGTACACTTCCTCCGCCCCGCCTTTGCGCACGAAGTCGTTGATGACCAGCACCCTCATCTCGCGATCGGCGACGGTGGGCCCCGTGGCGCGCACGGTCAACGGCCGGCCTGCCATGTGCCTACGCCGCCGCGCGGCGCGGCCGTGGCGATGGGTGTTCCCCCAGCAAGGGGGGCGGCCGTGGCTGGAGCAGATTGCGCGGCATCGGCGACTCCTACGGCATCGGCGGCTCCCGCTGCATGAGCGGTTGCAACGGGCGTAGTGATGGGCGTGGCGACGGACGCGCCAGGTGCGCCCGCCGCCGGCCGAGAGGCCCGGCCGTACTGGTCGTCCAGCCGCACGATATCGTCCTCGCCCAGATAATGTCCCGACTGCACCTCGATGATCTCCAGCGGCGTCTTGCCCGGATTCTCAAGCCGGTGCACCGTGCCCAGCGGGATATACGTCGACTCATTCTCACTGAGCAGGAACGTCCTGTCGCCGCAAGTCACGCGCGCGGTGCCGCGCACCACGATCCAGTGCTCCGCGCGATGGTAGTGCATCTGCAACGACAGTTGCTTGCCCGGCTCGACAACGATGCGTTTGACCTGGAAACGCTCGCCGTGGTCGATGGAATCGTAATAGCCCCAGGGGCGATGCACCTTACGATGATCTTCGGCTTCGACGTATTGCTCGGACTTGAGCCGCGCCACCACGGCTTTGACTTGCTGCACGTCATGCTTGTTGGCGACTAGCACTGCATCGGCGGTCTCGATCACCACGACGTCTTTCAAGCCAACGCAAGCGATCAGGCGTCCTTCGGAATGCGCGAAGCTGTCCTGCGTGCCCTCGAAGATTACGCGGCCACGCGAGACGTTGCCGGCTGCGTCCTTTGGCATGATTTCCCAAATGGCGTCCCATGAGCCGACGTCGGACCAGCCGGCCGCCAGCGGCACAACGACGCCTTGAATGTCCGGACCCGCTGGATCGGCGAGCCGTTCCATCACGGCGTAGTCGATCGAATCGGACGGGCAGGCATCGAAGGCGGCCGCGTCCGCTTTGAAAAAACCACTGGCTTGTTCTGTGCCGCTTCGCCAAGCTGCGTCGCAGGCGGCATGCATGGGCGGGTTCAGCGCGGCGATCGCTGTGATCCACGTCGACGCGCGTACCACAAAGATGCCGCTGTTCCACCAATATTCACCGGACTGCAGGTATTGGCGGGCCAGTTCCTGATGCGGTTTCTCGACGAAGCGCTCGATTGCGTGGCCGCCTAGCGTGCCATTGGCATGCTGCACCGGCGCACCGATTCGGATGTATCCATAGCCGGTTTCCGCGTGCCGGGGCAGCACGCCGAGCGTGGCGATGGCGCCGGCTTGCGCGTAGCGGGCGGCCAGCGCGATGGCGTCCTGAAACGCCTTCGGATCAGTGACCGCATGGTCGGCGGGCATGACCACCAGCACCGGGTCGCCACGGCGCGCCTGCGCGTCCAGCGCAGCAAGCGTGAGCGCCGGTGCGGTGTTGCGTGCTACTGGCTCCAGCAGGATGCGGGCAGACTTGCCATTGGCGCGCGCCTGCGCGGCGCTCATGAAGCGGTGGTGCTCGCCGCACACGAGCAGCAGTTCGTTGTCTAGCGTTGCACTGCTGATGCCGTCCAGGCGGCGTGCAGTTGCCGTCAGCAATGATTCATCGGTGACCAGTCCAATCAATTGCTTTGGGTGGTGCTCGCGCGACAGCGGCCACAGCCGCGTTCCGGAACCGCCGGCTAGGATCACTGGCAGCAGGTGCGGCGGCGCGTCGGCCGGGACGGAAGACGTGAATGTAGACTCGGTGCCGGTCATCGATTTACTCCGGAATCTGCGGGAAGGCGAGGTGAGAATGCGGAAGTGTCCGGTTCGGTGCGCGCGTCGGCGCGCGCCGCGCGAGTCGGTTTGACGGCGCTGCCCAGCGCGCCGGTCACCGGCTCGACGAGGCCGCGCACGCCGCGCAGCAGGCCGCGGCTGGACAGGGGCGCGTCGCGCATCGAGTGGATCATGCCGATGTACGGCATTCCGTGTTCGAGGAACGGCCCATCGACCTTACGAAAACCAAACCGGCTATAAAACGCTTCGCGGTAGATCGGCGAGTGGATTCGCACCGGCGCGCCTGGCCAACGCTCGCGCGCATGGCCCAATACCCGTCTGAGCAGTTGCTCGGCGGTGTCGTCGTCGCGCCGCGCGGCGCTCGTCAGGAATTTGTCGATGATCGTTTCCAGGTCGATGTCATCGCCCGGCAGCAGGCGCGCGTAACCTTCCACTGATCGCTGCTGCGCGCGCGTATCGATCGCGAAAACGTGCAACGCTTGCTCGTCCTTGCCGTCGATGTCCAGGTGCACGTGGGCGTTCTCGACAACCAATACGGCATTGCGCGCGCGCAGGATCAGATATAGCTCGTCCGAACTCAGTTGCCCGAATTCGCAGCATTTCCAGTCCATGATGTGTTCCTCGTTCGGCCAGCGCGGAAAACGCCAGGCGTGGCCGGATAGCACCGTGCGCCGCCGGCACCGCAATGTTGCAATGCCCAAAGCGGCCGCACCCTATGGAACGAAGGTACTGGCGAGCGCGTGCAAGCTCTGTTCGCAAGCGCACTATTCGATAGGCAGACTTGCGAAGACGTGAGGCTGCGACACCGGCGTTGTGCAGCGCACGATTAATGTGCACTGACCCATTGTTCGGCAGCGAACCGATGGCCGTGCGGGTTTTCGCGTACAACATGCGCTTGCGGTGCCGCACGGCGGTGTTCCCAACCAAACAGCGTCTGCCACGCCGTTTCTATCCGCCCGCAGAGCGCAAAGCGCAGCATCGATCATGCGACACGAATCCCCGCCAAAGGAGTCGAACATGGGTAGTACTAATCTGGAACCGAAGCGGTTCGGCCCTGAAGCCGTGCCGAACGAGCGCGATCGCACGGCGGCTGCTCGCGAATTGAACGACGCAGCGGGTGCCGCCAGTTTTTTAGAGCAGTTATTCGAGCGCGGTTTGCTGATTCCGAGCGACGTCGATGGGCTGTATGGCCGTGGCGCCGTGTTCGAGGACGTCATCGAGCGCATCAGCGACTTGATCGGTGCATGGGGAGTGGAGCGCGGTGCTGACGTGATGCGATTTCCGCCGGCGATGAGCCGCACGTTGCTCGAGCAGAGCGGTTACTTGAAGAACTTTCCGCAGTTGGCTGGCACGGTCTTCAGCTTCTGCGGCAATGATTTCAGCCATCCCCGCTTGCTCGCGTGCCTGGATAAAGGCGAGGACTGGACCGCCGAGCAAAAGCCCACATGCATCATGATGACGCCAGTAGCCTGCTATCCCGTCTATTCGGTGATGGCCAAGCGCGGTCCGGTGCCGGCGCAAGGCCACCTGATCGATATTTTTTCGTATGTTTTTCGTCAGGAACCGTCACTGGAGCCGGAGCGGATGCAACTGTTTCGGCAGCGCGAGTTCGTCAGGATGGGCACGCCCGAGCAAGTGATCGCCTTCCGGCAAAACTGGATGGACCATGCGCGCTGGATGTTCGACGCGCTGGAATTGCCGATGTCGCTGGAGTTGGCCAATGATCCGTTTTTCGGCCGTGGCGGGCGCGTCATGGCGAACAGCCAACGTGCGCTGCAGCTCAAGTTCGAGGCGGCAGTGACCGTGCTCAACCCGAATAAACCGACCGCGTGTGGCAGCTTCAACTACCATATGGACAACTTCGGCAAGACGTGGGACATCCGTACCGAAACCGGCGAAATCGCGCACACCGGGTGCTGCGGTTTTGGGCTTGAGCGGATTGCGCTCTCGCTGTTCAAGTTGCATGGTTTCGATATCGCCGCCTGGCCGCGGCGGGTGCGGCAGACTCTATGGAAGCCGCCATGCGGCCAGTAGCCGCGCGAAAAAGCGTGCGAGCGGTGGAATACGGTCCGAGCAGGGCTGCATAGTGGCGGATGGAGCGCGCAAAGCGGCTCGCCCGTCGTGGTACGCGCGCCGTACTGGAGCGCTCAATGGCTTGATTGTTGCACTTGCGCCGGCTGTGCCACCCGGGCGGCTTTGCGACGCGCGAGCAGTGTTGTCTTAGCGGCGCGCGCGTCGTCGAATTCGTCCGGTCCTTCGAAACGATCCCCGCTCTTGGCCGCGCGTCCGAACGCCATGGCAACGCATAGCGCGATGACTTGGATCGCGAGCACGATGATTACGATATGCAGCATATTATTCATGATCCTACCCTTCAAGCGCACTGTCTCGTTCGGCGCGTCCCCCAAGCCCGACAGTGTGAGGTCCGGCAAAATGCACGCCGTTGCACTTTTGGCCCTCATCGCTGCCTACCGGCAGCACTGGGCGAAACTTGAAGACTCCCTTACATCTAGTGTGAGTCAACCTAGAAGAACGTTCCAGGGGTGACTGGCAAACAAGATGATCGGACTTTTCCCTATTTCGTCGGGAGAAAGCCCGTGATTAAACCCGATACCCGTCTTCGGCGCGCAGGGCAGCGCGAAGGCTGCACACGCATGACGACGCGCATGGCTCGATTGGGTACGTCAGCGCACCGACCCCAACTCTGTGGATGCCGCCTACTAACCGGCGTATCCGTGCCGTGGACGCGTCGTCATGGAGGGGGAGGCCGGCTGGTCCATGCGCTATGGTACGCAGGCGCCGGGTGAAAAAACAAAGAGGGTTAGAGAATGGACACGACGATGTGGCCTGTCTCGTTTGATGGGCATTTCGGCTGGCTTCATGGCGCGCCGGCTGGCGATCCGGGCGACGTGGGTTGGGGCGTGGTGCTGTGCAACCCGCTCGGGCATGAAGCATTATGGTTGTACCAGACGATGCGGCAACTGGCTGAGCGATTGGCGTTGCGGCGCATCCCGGTGTTGCGCTTTGACTATGCAGGCACCGGCGATTCGCTGGATCGTGACACGCGAGTGGAGCCAACCCGATGGGCGGGTGAAGTGGTGAACGCCGTCGAATATCTGCGGCGCGTGACGGGGGTACAACGCATTGCGCTGGTCGGGGCGCGCTACGGCGCGATGGTGGCCGCGCAGGCTGCGCCCCAGGTCGGCGCGCAGCGCGTCGTATTAATGGCGCCCGTCGTCTCGGGCCGGCAGTTTGTTCGCGAACTCAAGGTGCTGCAGCAGACGTGGCGGGAGAAGACGGGATCGCACGTGCGGACCGACGCACCACCGGCTGGCGCATTCGATGTGCTCGGGCATCGTTTCGAGCTGGCCGCGATGGAGCAGGTGGCAAAGTACGACTTGCGCCGCCTTCAGGCACCGCCCGCGTCGTCGGTGCTCATCATGCATGTCGACTCGCATGATCCGAGCCATGCGCTCGCTGAGGTATACCGGTCGCAGGGCGCGCGCGTGGACGCTGGCTTGTTCGCCGAATACCCGGGCGCGATGCAGCCATCCTGGCTCGCCCAAGTCCCGCAGGCCACGCTCGACGTCGTCACGCAGTGGCTGGTAAACGAAGCGGTGACGCCTCAGGCCGCCCCAGCGGGTGCATCGCGTCCCGCATCGTCAGTGCCAGTGTGTGTTGGTGCGTCGCTTCAGACTGACTGGATGGTGGAGCAGCCGATCAAGTTGGATCAAGGCCGGTTGTTCGGCATCCTCTGCGAACCGGCGGGCAGATCGGGCCGTGCGCCGCTGGTTGTGATCCCCAACACGGCCGCCACGCACCATGTCGGGGACGGGCGCTTCAACGTCGAGTTGGCGCGCCAGCTCGCGCGTGCGGGGTTTGCTTCGCTGCGGCTTGACGCGAGCGGGCTGGGGGACAGCGCGGCGGCGGCCACACAGATCGATCCAGGCTCGTTGAGTTTCGACGCGCTGGCTGCCGACACATCCGATGCGGTCGATTGGGCACGCTTGCGCGGCCATCCGGGCATTGCGGTGTTCGGTATTTGCTCCGGTGCGTACCTGGGCTTGCGCGCCGCGCTGGACAACGCAGCGATTCGGGGCTTGATGCTGGTGAACCTGCTCGGTTTTTCGTTTCCCGATGGATTCACGATGCATGACGCCGGCCGAGTGGGTGCCGGATCGACCCGCGCGCATTTGCGCTCGATGTGGCGCGCGCAGAAGTGGGCCCAGGTGTTGCGCGGCGAGGTCAGCTTGCGACCGGTCATCGACACGCTGTGTCGCTATGCGGTGGCGCGCACACGGGGCCTCGCGGCGGCCTGGACGCAAGACATGCGGGATGCGCCGGGCAGCAGCCAGCGGGCGCGTCGCCAGATGAAAGAACTGGCCGCGCGCGGGGTTCGCGTGCAATTGCTGTTCAGTCCGCTGGACCATGGCCTGGACGAACTCGAGGTTCATTTCGGTCATGGCGGCCAACGGCTCGCACGGATCGGCGGTGCGCATGCCTGCGTGATACCTAACATGGACCATGAGGTGCTGAATCCAGCGGCACGCGAGCGTGTAGTGGCATTGTGCGAGGCGTTCCTCATGGAGCTTTTCGCCGACGTACTCGATAAGCAGGCTCGCCCATCGCTGTGCGCCGACCTCGCCCGTGCGTCGTACGCGCCCGCGCATGTGCCGGCAGCCACGCCGGCGCTGCCGTCCGAAGAGGCGATGCTGTAGCGGGAACGGCGCGATCAGCACAGCGTCGTGACGCAGAACCTTGTCTTGACCGGTTTGCCGGCGGCGTCGAGCAGTGGCGGGCCGGCGCACAGTCAAACCGCACGTTGTCAGCTGGTGCGAACTCGGCGTCGGTGGCGACGATGCCGCCCGAGGAGGCGGCTGGCGGGCGTCAGCCAGCGCGCGTGAACGGGTTGCCGTGATGCGCGAGGTTGTCCACGGATGCGAAACCCTTAGGGTTGCGGGGCTGATCGCGGCGCACTGCATGGCCTGCTGCAGCAGCGCGTGTCAGCAATGGCGTTGTGATCCCCGGTGCAGCCGGCTCGCCCAGTTGCGTGGTGGCGACGGCTGGCTGATTCGGCAGGATTACATACGGCGGCATGTCGCGGCGCGCCGGATCGCTGATCGGCGACGCCAATTCAGCTTGCAGCCGCTGGTAGCCTTCCATGACCAGGTTGGAAAACGCGGCGCGGAAGCGATCCGCAGAAAAGCGTTGTGCGTTGGCGCGGCATGCGAGCGGCTCGAACGTGCCGTGGGGCAGTGCCTCGAACCGCTCGACGGCATCGATCAACGCGGGCGTGGTTTGCGTATCGAAGAACAAACCGGTGGGCCGTGCGCCGGTATCGGCGCGCACCGATTCGAGCGCGCCGCCCTTACCGTAGGCGATGACGGGCGTGCCGCATGCCTGTGCTTCAACCGGTGAGATGCCGAAGTCTTCCTCGGCGGCAAACACGAAGGCCTTGGCACGCTGCAGGTGCGAATGCAATACGTCGAAGGGTTGATAGCCGAGCAGCGTCACATTCGGGCCTGCCAGCGCGCGGATCTTGGACATCTCCGGACCATCGCCGATGACGACCAGCTTGCGCTGTGGCATCCGGGAAAAGGCGTTCACGATCAGGTCAATGCGCTTGTAGGGCACCATCCTGGATGCGGTCAGATAAAAGTCCTCTTTAGCAGTATTCAACTGCAGGTGCTCGACGTCCACCGGCGGATAAATCACCGTCGATTCGCGACGATAGACCTTGCGCACGCGCCGCGCGACAAAACGCGAGTTTGCCGCGATCAGGTCCACGCCGTTGGCTGAACGCGCGTCCCAGTTGCGGATGTAGTGCAGTAGCGCGCGCACGAGCATCGATTTCACGCCGTGCGTGAGCCCCGCCTCGCTCAAGTACTGGTGCTGCAGATCCCATGCGTAGCGTACCGGCGAATGCACATAGCTCACGTGTAGCTGGTCGGGCCCGTTCAGCACGCCCTTGGCCACAGCGTACGAACTGGACAGGATCACGTCGTAACTGGACAGATCGAATTGCTCGATTGCCAGCGGAAATAGCGGCAGGTAGCCGCGGTACTTGCGCCGGGCCATGGGCAGTGTCTGGATGAACGAAGTATGGACCGGCTTGCCGCGCAGGCACGAGCGCTCTTCCAGGAAGTCGACCAGGCTGAAGATGTCTGCTTGCGGGAAACAGTCAATCATCTGGGCGAGCACCCGTTCGGCACCGCCATGGACGACCAGCCAGTCGTGAACAATCGCTACCTTCAAGCGTGGGTCCTCTCGGATTGGGTTTCGGCCTTGCGGCCGACGCGGTGTCGATGCCGCGTGCGCCCTGCGCATCATAGCTGTTGGGGCCATTATCGGCAGCACTTGGCATAGTCTATGTACGGGGGCGCACAATAATGTGCACTGGGCACAACGGTGCGTGAAGCGTGCGCTGCTGCGGCAGTTGACCTGTGCATCGAAATGAATGGCAACAAACCTTCGGTCCCGAGCGGCAGGATTCAATTTTGTTATACATTTCGGCTGTGTGAAAATTGCAATGAGCGCTGCCTAGACGGTGCGGCCGTTAAGGGCTGACCCAACGAGCGTGGATGCTCGCCAACGCGAGCGGCAACCAAGTATTGCAGCAAATGACGCCTGTCGTATGTGCAGCGCTGTCGACGCTGGCACCGTTGGTCCAGTCCACGGCCGGGCTGGCCGAACGCGCGCGCAAGCTGCACGGGCGCGTGGTCGAGGCGATCGAGGTTCGCGATGCCGTTGCGGCCGAGGCCGCGATGGTCGCGTTAATCGCGTTCACGAAGGAGGAGATTCTTTGGGAAATCGACGGTGCGCACTGAGCGCATAGCCGCTCAGTGCCGCGTGGGCAGTGCGAGGTAGCGTTCGAGCCGGTGCTGGAGCCCCTCGAGCAGGTGGCACAGTACCCAGTACACGCCTGCCGCGCCGATATAAAGCGGCAGCGGCTGGTAGGTGGCCGCGATCACTTCCTGCGCGCTGTGTAGCAGTTCGGTCACCGTGATCACCGACACCAGTGAGGTGTCCTTGACCAGGCTGATGAGGCTGTTGGACAAACTCGGCACCGCGATACGCAGCGCCTGTGGCCCGACCACGTAGCGCAGCGTCTGCTGGCGCGACAGGCCTAGGCTGTACGCGGCGAGCCACTGGCCGCGCGCGATGCCCACGATTGCGCCGCGCATGCTCTCGGACAGGTACGCGGCGACGTTTGCGGACAACGCCAGCACGCCGGCCGGCGTCGGGTCCAACTCGATTCCCACGCTCGGCAGGCCATAGTAGACGACGAAGATCTGCACCAGCAGCGGCGTGCCGCGCAGGAGGCTGACGTATGCGCGTGCGGCGCCCACCGGCCAACGCCGCTCGCTGATGCCCATTAGCGCAATGAGCATGCCGCCGGCTAGCCCAAACGCCATCGATAGCAGTGCGAACTTGATCGTCAGCAACGCTCCCGCGGCGAGCGCCGGCGCGGACTGCAACAGCAACGTCAACGGTGACATTAAGGTAGCGGCTTACTTCAGCGGTCGGGTCACGTCGATGCCGAACCACTTATCGGAAAGCTTCGGCAGCGTTCCATCAGCGTCAAGTTGCGCAATGGCGTCGTCAATGGCCTTGGCGAACTTGGGGTTGCCTTTCTTGAACGGGATTCCAACCTTTTCCTGCTGGCCCAGCGTGCCGCTCGAACGCAATGGCAGCGCGGTGGTCTTGATCAAATACGCGAGCATCAGCCGGTCGTTGAGCGCCGCGTCAATGCGGCCCGCCGCCAGATCGCGCAGATACTCGGGCGCACCCGGGTAGGTCTTCACCTCGATGCCGGGCACCGACTTGGCCATGTCGTTGTAGTTCGAGCCCAGGCTCACGCCGAGTTTCTTGCCCTTCAGGTCGTCAAGCGATTGGAACGGGCGCGAATCATCCTTGCGCTGGATCAGTTGGGCGACCGAGTACGTATAGGGCTGCGAAAAGTCGAACGCTTGCTGCCGCACTGGCGTAATACCGACCTGATTCACGATTACGTCGAACTTGCCGGCTTGCAGCCCAGCGATAATGCCGCTCCACTCAGTGGTGACGAACTCGGGCCTCACGCCGAGCCGCAGCGCGATCGCCTTGGCCACGTCCACGTCGTAGCCGACGAGCTCGCCATGGGTGTTACGAGCGTTGAATGGCGGATAAGTCCCTTCGAGGCCGATGCGCAGCGTGCCGCGCTCCTTGACCTGGTCGAGCAGGTCGGCGGCGGGTGCGGTCACGGCGGTCGCAGCGAGCGCGCCGCCGACCAGCGTCGCGGCGATCCATTTCTTGAGCAGCGAAAGTTTCATCGTGTTCCCTCTTGGCGGGTAGTGACAGACGGCGGTCATCATAGTGAGGCCGCAATCCAAGCTTAAATAGCATTTGCAAAGGCGCTATATTACGCGCGAGTCATGATGGCCAGCGGTGGCGCGCACGCATTCAGCCACTAGAGCCGGGCCGCGGTAGATCAGGCCGGTATAAAGCTGCACTAACGATGCACCGGCGGCAAGCTTTGCGTTTGCGTCCTCGCCGCTGAAAATCCCGCCCACGCCGATGATCGGCACCGCGTCGCCCAATTGCGCGTGCAATTGCTGGATTACCCGGTTGGACGGGTCGAATACCGGCCGCCCGGACAGGCCACCGGCTTCGCCGCCATGGCGCAGGCCCTGCACCGCGGTGCGCGACAGCGTGGTATTGGTCGCGATCACGCCATCGATACGGTGCCGTAGCAGCGTGTCCGTGATCGACTTGATTTGTTCGTCGTCAAGGTCCGGCGCGATTTTTAGCGCCAGTGGCACCTGCTTGCCATGCAGGTCCGACAGCCGTTGTTGCTTGTCCTTGAGCGCGCCCAGCAGCGCATTCAGTTCGTCGGCGGCTTGCAGCTGTCGCAGGTTCTTTGTATTCGGCGACGAGATATTGATCGCCACATAGCTGGCAAACGGATAGACGCGCTCCAAGCAGTACAGGTAGTCGTCGACCGCGCGCTCGATCGGCGTATCGGCATTCTTGCCAATATTCAGCCCCAACACGCCACGATAGCGTGCGGCTTGTACGTTGGCGACGAACGCGTCCACGCCATGGTTGTTGAAGCCCATTCGGTTGATCAACGCCTCGGCCTGGGGCAGCCGGAACAGTCGCGGGCGCGCATTGCCCGGTTGCGGGCGCGGCGTCACCGTGCCGACCTCGATAAAGCCAAATCCGAGCGCCGCCAATCCGTCGATACAAGCGCCGTCTTTGTCCAGGCCGGCGGCGAGCCCCACCGGGTTGCGAAATGTCAGGCCCATTACGGTGCGAGGTGCATCGGGCGCGTGCGGGGCAAGGCAACGCGCGAGGCCGGTGCGGGCGGCTGTGCCTAGCAGGCGCAGCGTCAAGTGATGGGCGTCCTCCGCATCCATACGGAACAGGTGCGCCCGTGCGAGCGGATAAAGGGAACTGAGCACGGAAGTGGGCTGGGCCGATGGCCCTGAGTCAAAAGCTCGTTATTTTACCGGGCGCGCGAGCTGTGCGATGGTGGCATCGAGCGGCGCCGCGTCGGCCTGTCCAGGCTCCAGATCGCGCCATTGACCCTCGACCAGTCCCTCGAGCGGCTTAAAGTTTGCCTTGTACGCCATCTTGCTGCTTTCGCGAATCCAGTAGCCCAAGTACACGTACGGCAACTTCAGGCTGCGCGCCTGCTCGATTTGCCACAGGATGTTGTAGGTACCAAAGCTCGAGCGCTCAACATCGGGTTCGTAGAACGTATAGACCGAAGACAAGCCATCGCCGAGGATGTCAATCATGCTGACCATGCGCAGCTTGCCCTTGCGGGAATTAGCGCCTTCACGCACCGCGCGTGAGCGCGCCGTGCCGCGTGGCTCATACGGCTCGCGGAACTCGACCAGCCGCGAGTTAATGCGGCTTTGCAACAGGAACTGCTCGTACTGATCGCGGCTGTCGCGATCCATTCCGCCGCCGGCATGCCGCGCAGCTTGATAGCGCATGTACAATGCGTAGTGTTCCTCATCGTAATGCAGCGGCGAGACCGTCGCGAGCAATTCGTGATGCCGGCGCCACACCTTGCGCTGGGTTCGGCTTGCATCGAAGCGCTCGACGGACACGCGCGCCGGCACGCAGGCGCGACAGCCGTCGCAATAGGGTCGGTAAGTGAAGACCCCGGAGCGCCGGAAGCCTGCCTTAACCAATTCGGTGTAGACATCCGAATTGATCAGGTGGCTTGGCGTGGCGACCTGTGAACGCGCAATGCGTCCCTCCAGATAGCTACAGGGGTAGGGCGCTGTCGCATAGAATTGCAGCGCCGACAGCGGCGATATCGGCAGTTCTTTAAGGTAGGTCACGTCAGCCCTTCATACAGCAATCGTTTGCCCAATATGTGGCGACATCAGATCGCTTCGGTGCCGATGGCATGTTTGCGGCGGCCAAATCAAGCTAGCACACGAGGCTGTATCAACGGTATCACGAAATGACGGCAGGTTGTGGCGCAGGCCCCCGAGCGGCATAGTCGAAGGTTTCCACCGTACGCAAGCTCTTGCCAAGCAGCAGGGTGTCCCTTATAGGGCCGCCACTTCAATAAGCTTATCGGACAGCGTGGGCCAGCACGCCGTGCCGCGGCGGGCGCCCAGCTTACAAGTTGCTTTCGACCCCAGCGGCGGGGTTCCGTCGCGCGGTCCGGGCGCACTATTCGTGACTGTCATTCCAGTACCGATGCAGCACTTGTTTGTCGAATTGCCACGGAATTGGCGAGTGCCGTATCGCGTCACGCATGTGGGCGATAAACGCGCGACGCGATACTTCACGCGCACCCAGCGACGCAAGGTGAGCGGTGTTTTGTTGGCAATCGACCAGGTCGACCCGGTGCTCGCGCAAATGCGCGACGAGCGCGGCGAGGGCGATCTTCGACGCGTCCGTACGGTGTGCAAACATCGATTCGCCGTAGAACATGCGACCCAAGCTCACGCCGTACAGTCCGCCGACGCGTCGGCCCTCGACCCAAGTTTCGACGCTATGGGCCAGGCCGGCGCGATGCAACGCCTCATAGGCGGCGATCACTTTGGGTGTGATCCACGTGCCATGCTGCCCGGGCCGGTTCACGTTCGCGCACGCATGCATCACATCAGCAAAGCCAGCGTCCACACGGATCTCCCATGAAGGCTCGCGCAAAACTTTTTTCAGGGTTTTGCGCAGCGACATCGACACCTTGAATTCACTGGGCACCAGGATCATGCGCGGATCGGGGCTCCACCACAGTACAGGCTGGCCCTTCGAATACCACGGGAAGATGCCGTGCTGGTACGCATCGAGCAGTTGTCGCGGATCCAGCTCGGCACTCGCGGCGAGCAGGCCGGGTGCGCCGCTGGCTTCGTCCAGCGCGCGCTCAAGCGGCGGGAACGGATCGTCGGGGCTGAGCCAGGAAACCATAGTGAGATCGGCGTGCCGGCACGGGCGTTGCGTCGCGACGCCGTGCGGCGCGTGACCCGCGCGCGGGATTAGCCATCATGCAGTGAGCGGAAGATGTCGCCGGTGTGCAGGCCGAAGCCGCCCGCGACGCGATCGGCAAAGAAAAAGCGCAGCGTTTGCCCAACGGTCGGAAACGCGATTTCGTCCCAAGGAATATCGGCTTCATCGAATAGCCGCACCTCCAAGCTTTCCTCGCCGGCCTGCACATCGATGTCGAGCAGCCGCGCGAGGTAGAACAGGTGCACCTGGTGCACATGCGGCACATTGAGCAGCGTGAACAGCGTTTGAACCTCGACGCGCGCGCCCGCTTCTTCCAGCGTCTCACGTGCGGCAGCCTCCGCCGTCGTTTCGCCGATTTCCATGAAGCCAGCCGGCAATGTCCAGTAGCCATAGCGCGGTTCGATCGCGCGGCGGCACAGTAGCACCTTATTGTCCCAAACCGGGACCGTTCCGACCACGTTACGTGGATTCAGATAGTGGATTGTATTGCAGTTGTCACACACGAAGCGCTCGCGGTTGTCGCCGGGAGGCACGCGCAGACTCACCACGTGGCCGCAGACAGAACAAAATTTCATCGATCGAGGGTCGGTGGGACAATGGTGCGCAGTTTAACATCGGGCGCGTGGCTGACATTTGGCGGTTTTGCATCGCTGACGGTCTAGCCCGCTTGCGGTCGGCCCGCTTGTGTCGAAAATAAAGGCGCGAGGCATGTCGTCCGGCTGGCGTTGGCACTCAATGCAATCCCATTTTATTTCCGTCCCCTGCCGATCATCGACGTGCAGTGACGATTGTTCTATGGCTGCGAAAAACCTTACGCCAACGCGGAAACGGATACGGTTTTTGATAGCACGGGCCCGAACTGCTTTTACGGCATCGGATTGGCGCAATGGCTTGCCGAATTCAGCATGGGTGAATGGGTCTTTCGTCAGACGGACGGCAGATTGCGCATTCTAGCCAATACGTCGGCATTGGGATTAGTTCACTTAGCGTACTCACGACGGGATGTATTTGAAGTGGGATGTCGTCGAGGATGCGCAGAGTGGAAGCTGCCGCAAGCCCGAACAAGCTCGTCGGAGTAACCGCCGCGGGCTCCGGCGTAGACTCATCTTGAGGCTGCGCCGTGTTCAGATTGAGCCGTGCTGCTTGCCGGGGTAAGGGGAGTGGCTACAACATGGCCTCGCCGGAAAATAAAAATCCCGGGTTTCATACGAAACCCGGGATTTTCGGAATTTGGTTGCGGGGGTAGGATTTGAACCTACGACCTTCGGGTTATGAGCCCGACGAGCTGCCAAACTGCTCCACCCCGCGTCCGTCAAAGAAATAAATTATACACAGATCCGTTCTGCGGTGCAAGGACGTGAAACGCGAAATGTCAGCGCAACGTGAGACTGATTGGTTTGCGAATGCACTGCGCAGCGCCGCCATGCCGGTAAAATGATGACTTATCCGAGAGTTTGCGACTTCGTTGGCTTCAACTTGGTCGGTCTTACCGGCTTTTTATTCACCGGCGGCGTTGCTGGCCGGACCCATTGCCCATGGACATCACTCGAGACCTGCAGCACATTGCCCTTCAGGAAAAGACGCTCGTCGCGCCACGCTTTGACGCGGATTTTGGATGGCAGCTCGGCACACACTTGCATGAGCTTGCTAAGGCGAGGGCGCATGCCGTCGCGATCGACGTGCGCACTTTCGGCCATCCGGTGTTTTACTGCGCGCTGCAGGGCGCGACACCGGACAATGCGCGGTGGGTGCGCCGCAAGAGCAATACGGTGGAGCATTTCCGGCGTAGTTCGTACGCGGTGGGCCTGCGCTTGGCACAGTCCGGCGCCACGCTGGTCGACAAGTACGGCTTGTCGTGCGCCGACTACGCGTCGTACGGTGGCGCGTTTCCATTGACCGTGCAGGGTGCGGGCGTAATCGGTTCGGTGACCGTGTCGGGCCTTGCACAACGCCAGGACCACGAACTCGTAGTCGAAGCGCTCTGTGCGTTGCTCGGGCATGATTACAGCGGATTGGCGTTGCCACACGACTGAATGGGCGTCTAGCTATCGGCTGACTTGGCTGGCTATGCCGTGGCTCGCTAGAATGGGAATCCACGTCCGATTCCCGAGGCTGGCATGCAGATTGATTTTCCCGCTGAAGCCGGAGCTTACCGCGACAGCAACCTGACCGTGGAGTTCGATGCCATTGTCAATGGCGAACGGGTACGTTGCGCCATCTCCGTTGAAGCCCTGGAGGATCACTTCGGTGTGGTATCGAACGACCGCGACGGCTGGATTCGCGCGTTCGACCGGGGCCGCGCGCGCATCCTCGAAACAGCGCGCGAGCATCTGAAGCGCTGCGACGGACACCCGGTGCTGCTCAAGAGCGGTCATTTCCCTCCTGGCGACGCGTTACGAACTGACCGACGTGAACCGCCGGGCCGCGGGCCGCACGGTGGCCTTGCCGACTCCGGATGATCCGCCGCGTCGCTGTCGCGGCCCGCCGCATCGTCGTGCTGCGCGGTCGGGCGGGATTTCGGCCCGGCTTGCGCGCCGCAGGCGGTTTATGACGTCTCGCCCTTGTCTGTCATGAACGCACGCATGAATACCAGCGCGCCGAATCCCCACATCGCATTGACGACGAAACCGAACGCGAGGCGCGGCAGCATGTTGCCGTTTGGCCAGGTACCGCGGATCGGGTCGAGCACGAACACCGTCGTTGCGGTCAGTACGATGCCGCCGAACACGCATGAGCCGAGCCACGGCGCAGGCCGTTGCGGATCGACGCGCAGCAGCCACGCCAGCACGATGTCCCATAGCGCGCCGAGCAGCGCGGTGAGCAGGAACTGGGGGACGCCGAGGGGCGCGAACGGCGTGGTCGAGAACGGCAATTGTTCGGTCAATTCGGCCGCGTGCAGCAACGCGATCGCTGCCTCGTGAAAAACAGCACGGCGAGAAAGCCGGCAATGAACGGCAAAATGACTCTTTGCATGGCGGGATTCACAGAAGGCCGGCGCGTGTTTGCACGCTCAGGATATGCATTATAGTAACCTCACGTGAGGGTTCACGCATATTACGAATCGGCACAACTAAAGCTGAAAAAAGTTGTTCTGTCGGTGCCGCCGGGTCAATAGACTCGCAGTTCAGGGGGCGTCTGGCCCCGTCGATGTAGAAACACCATTCGGCATCGTGACGTCGGGCATCACGACGCGCTCGATCGATGAACTAGATTTGAAGGTTGGCGCTGAAGTGTTGGTGCAGGTCAAATTCACGGAAGTGGCGATCGCACGTCTGTAGCGCGATCCTCGCCGGCGTTCAGTTGCTGCCTGTCGCGCCGGGCTAGCGAGCGATCGCATCGCTTGGCAGATGATCTCGCAGGATGCGGTCATTGGTGTTCGAATCCGGGCGCTTGATCGGCATGTTGTCCGGATTATTGGTTTTGCCTGCGTCTTCAGGGCGTTTCGACATGCCGTCCGCGCCACTGCCTGGGACTGGCGCAGACGACCCCGCGTCCGCAGGGGCGGATCTCGCGCCAGAGGCGCTTGCTACAGTGGGTGACACCGCCGCGCCGGCCGGAATCGTCCAATCGGAACGCGGCGTGAGCTGGCCTGCCGCGCAACCGACGCAGGGCGCAGCGACTGCGGAGGCGCTTACCACTGCGACGCTGTACTTCATCAGCCATGTCATGTGCGTCATCACTTTCTCCTTTTGTCACGCCACAGCGGCCAGCGTCTGCGCGAACTCGATGCCTTCTTTCATTGAAGCATAAATCGCACCGCGGGGTACCGTGCGCTGTTGCAGGCGATGGCCATGCCGGCGGGATTATGCCGGCCGAGTCCACATTGTGGCGCGCCGGCGGGCATCGCCGGCCAGCATGACAGATTTTTGAGGTAATGTATTTTTGAATTAAGGGTTTCTTAGTCCGTCGCGGGCTGGTTTTTTGTGGAGAGACGCGCGCGGGTGCGAGGCCGCCGCAGAAACGATAAAATAATTGTTTGCCTGTGATACCCGTGCATTCCGCGACTGCTGCTTCAATGACCAACTTCGACGCCGCTCGTGCCCGACGCATCTGCGTCGCGCCGATGATGGACTGGACCGACCGCCATTGCCGCTATTTCCACCGGCAGTTATCCCGCCACGTCTACCTATACACGGAAATGGTGACGACTGGTGCGCTGTTGTTTGGCGACGTCGCACGACACTTGTCGTTCATGCCACAGGAGGCCCCAATTGCATTACAGCTCGGTGGCAGCGAGCCGGACGAGCTCGCTCGCTGCGCGAAACTTGCACAGCGGTGGGGCTACGATGAAGTCAACTTAAATTGCGGCTGTCCGTCTGAACGGGTGCAGCGCGGCGCGTTCGGCGCGTGCCTAATGAAGGAGGCAACGCTGGTCGCCGATTGTGTAAAGGCAATGTGCGATGCGGTCGCAATGCCTGTGACGGTCAAGCATCGGATCGGCGTAGACGCGTTCGACAACTATGAGTTCGTGCGGGACTTTGTGGGCACTGTGGCGCAAGGTGGATGCCGCGTATTTATCGTGCACGCGCGCAACGCGATACTGAAGGGACTGTCGCCAAAAGAGAACCGCGAGATTCCACCGCTGAAATATGACTACGCGTACCGGCTTAAGCACGACTTCCCTGAGTTGGAGATCGTCATCAATGGTGGCATCAAGACGCTGGATGAGGCGCATGAACACCTACATCACGTCGACGGCGTGATGATCGGACGCGAAGCCTATCACAACCCTTTTCTGCTGGCAGACGTCGATAGGTGCTTCTACGAGCCGTCGGCGCTGGCGCGCACGCGCGGCGAGGTCGAGCAGGCGATGATCGAGTATATTGGGGCTGAACAAGCTCGGGGTACCTACATCGGCGCTGTCACGCGGCATATGCTCGGGCTTTATCGCGACCAGCCTGGCGCGAGAGGTTGGCGTCGCGTGTTGTCGGATCATCGAAAGCTGGCCGCTGGCGATCCGCGCATATTCGACGAGGCGCGCGCCATGTTGAATGCCCGCCCGGCCGGGCACGATCGCATGGTGCAAGCGCATGCCGAGTAAAGCTAGTATCCGGGTCAGAATTTTTTGCGTTCCACCGCTAGCAAAATGGGAAATTGCTGCGTATAATCCCGGTCTTCGCTGGTGATCGTTCTTGCCGGCGTGCAGCGTTCCTCGATATATCGGTTCCTGCAGTGGTGGCCGTAGCTCAGTTGGTAGAGTCCAGGATTGTGATTCCTGTTGTCGTGGGTTCGAGTCCCATCGGCCACCCCAATAAAATCAAGCATTTGCATGCGACATACTGTGTAAACTACCAGTAGTAAATTCCCAATTTGGGAATTCGCCTGCATTCCCACCTCATAAGCGCTTCATATATACTGTACAGACATACAGTATCAAAGCGCTCTGCGACGCACCACCTTGTTTCTGTCGTACACCCGAGCCGTCGTCGCGGGGTTGGCGTGAAGATCGGGCAGGGCGCCACGTACGGCCTTATGCTGTGTGACGTAATAGGCTCTCAGATCGTGGAATGTGAAGCGTGCCGCTATCACCTCCTTCTTAAGGGCTTCGTCCATCAACTTAGACCACATCGCTTTAAAGCCTGATGCGGTGTAGTGGGTCCCGTGCCGGTTTGAAAATACATAGAGGCAGTCGTCCTTTCTCGACTCACGTAAGCGATCCAGAAGCGATTGAATAGCCGGCGTAATCTCGATGTGCTCAATCACCTCACCGCGTTTCTTGCCGCGCTGCTTTGCCCGCTTTACGCGTATGACGTTCGCTTGCTCATCGATTTGCGGCCAAGACAGATCCAGAAACTCAACCTTTCTATTGCCAGCAAGCGCAGCGTATTCTGCGGCCATGCCAATCATGGCTCGCTGACCGCCTTGGGATGCAAGCCAACCGGAGAAGGCTAAGAACTGCGCGAGATCGGGCGCTTCGGTGCGTGGCTGTTCCTCGTTGCGGCGAACTTCGCGGCAGGGGTTGTGCTTAGCCTCGCCTCGGTCGATCGCAAGCCCGATTAGATTCGAGAGCAAGGCTATTTCTCGATTTGCACGTACTGGAGCGCTTGCACGCTCGATTCGTAGGTAACGAGAAACGTGTGTCGCATCAATATCGGCAGCTCGCATATCACCGAACGCCTCTAGCAGCGGTTTGCTGCACTGCGTGTAATCGTTTCGCGTGTATTGTGCGTACCGTTCCCACCCCTTGGTTTGCTGAAACTGATCCCATAGACGATTGATCGTGCCAAGATCATCACCTGAACCAGTGATGTCGAGCACTTTCCTTATCGCTTGAATGCGGTCAGTGCCCAAGTTGATAGGTTTCCCCCCTACAGGATGGTATCGATAGGTAAACCCGTTTTTTCGTGGGCGCGCCTCCATGCGTGGCAATAAGCCATCACGGACGCGGTTCTTTTTCATGCTGCGACTTTCCATTTCGGTTGTGTTTTTCTGGATGGCTCTGTCGGCGTGCGATTCACTTGGTCCCACGTCAGCAATGGATGTCCATCAGCTTTCATTGGTGGCCTGAATCCGAGTTCGCGTTCTATCCACCTAGCTTGTGCGGCACCTTGTTTCAATCCGCCGGTCACCTGTATAAGCTCAGCGTTAGTTACTTGCGCATTCATGATTAAATGTCCTTATCATCATGCGGAGACTTATCCAGCAGTTTCATAAGTACAACTTCACGTTACTCCGCATTCAAAATCCCCACGAGCATCTTGCCGATCCGATCCCGGAATTTCTTTGTGCAGTTAGATGCGAGGATCACGAGCAGTTTTATGTCTTCCTCATCAATGATTTCGTCTTTGTTCAAACTGTACGTCATATCCCAACCCTATTTCTGCCTCGGAGCCTGCCCGTTCGATGTGCTAGATTTTGGAGCCTTTAGTTTCGATACAGCCTAGGGGCACGCACGCGCCTCCTTCGGCACCAGCGTCAAACCGGCAATGCCGCTCATCATCGGCAAGAGCCCACGCACCCTCTCGGTCGCATTTCATGCCAGACTGCGTCCATGAATAGCGTTGCGGCGTGCCAGGCTGCTGGCGGCAGCGCACTTGCTGGCAAAGATCGCTACCGCGCTGGCAATCGATTTGTTGATGTTCACGCCGCCTCCCCGCCCAATTCATCACCGCGGTATTCTTGCCACCATTCGGTGTTGTTTTCTTTGTGCCATGCCTTCCAGCCTTTCACCCACTCAATGCACAGTTCGCCCTTCATCGTCGGGCAGTCCGATTGCGGCTTACCTTCGCTGGCTGTCTTGTAGCCGTCGGCATGAGCTTGTGCCAACTCAGCATTGAGCGGTTGGTGCGTGATGGCTGTCATTTCTGCGTCGATCACCTTGTCGTCATCGCCATTCATGCCCTTGCCGTCGCTGTGTGGGTCGTACTCGTGGCCCAAGTCGATCGAGCGTTGATCGGATTCGCCTCGCACTTCATCCATGGCAGCGGTGAAGGCGCACGCGTCAGCGCCAACCACCAGCAGCACCGCTTGGCCTTGCGCAGCAGCTAATTCAAGCAGGCCAGGCGCTGCCTTGCTGAACTTCACCATGGCTTGTGTGCCATTGTGGATTGTCACTTTTTCAAGATCGCCTTGAAGCACGACGCGTCCATGGGCGGTGATTAAGTGCACGGCCATCTTGACGTTCGCTTCGACACGCTTTCGTAGGCGCGCGATCACGTCGTCCTGTTTATTTTGTGGCAGCTTGACCCATACATTGGGCAGTAGCTTGATTTCCTGCACAAGCGCTTGCAGCAGATCACGGCCTACTGTCTCAGCGGTCATATTTAGAATAGTGCTTACTTCATCGTTCGGATGGTTCATGGTATCGATTCTCCTTGAAGAGTCAGCGCAATCGCGCATTGCCGGACACTCGTGCATTGCCAAACACCCACGCGTTGTCTGCTTGCGAAAGGTTCTCTTCTTTCCCCACGTAACCGCCGATATCACAAGCGCAGACGTCTGCGAACGAGACCAGTGCACGGATGCGGAAGAGCTTTACACCAAATTCTTCAATAAATTGATCATCGATAAGTTCGAATTTCTTGACAATGGTCATGCCTTCACCGTTCGAGTCGTTCATGGTGCCGATTCTTCTTAAGCAAAAGGACGGTTGTCTCACCAAAGCGTAAGACATCTACGTTATGGCCTGATTTCGAGGCGTTGGCTGTGTTCGATCCGACAGCCCGGCACGTTACCCCCGTCTTTGATTGCTTGTACGATCAACTTCTTATCTGGCCTCGCCGGTGGAGGGGGCGGATCTGTCATGTAGGCCTTTGGAACCTGGCGCTCGTCATCGATGACGACCTTGGCAGGATTCGCACGCACGGCAAGCTTGAAGTACGGGCACTCGAGCTTTTGCATGCCGCTCATCAGCATGTTTTGCAGCAGATAGGCTCTGATTCGCTCTGCACGTTTTGCGTAGGCTTGCGCGCGCGCCTGCATTTGGCCAATCGCGATTTGAATCTGCTCCGCCGACGCTTCGAGATTGCGAATCACGAACGCAACGTTTTGAGCCTTGGTGATTAAATCCCCGCTGATCGATTCAAGCGTGTCTGCTACGGTTTGCTCATCGAGATCGAGTTCCACCAGCCTGTCGGCCGCTTGTCGGTACTCACTGGCAATCTGGTATAAGGTCAGGCCACTCATGTCCACTCCTCAAAAGGGGATGTCGTCATCCATGTCCGACGAACTCGCAGCGTCAGGTATCGGGCCGCCCGACTGAGAGGCTTGTCCCGCCCCGCGCTTCAACGGACGATGGCGAAGCGCCAGGATCATCTTCGAGAGTTGTGTCGGCTCGACCTTTTTATCGAGAATTTCGCCCGCCATTAGTCCGCTCGAAGCCTCGAAAAAGGCGGCGGGCACGACTTTGGTTCCGATGCTGCCGTCTTTTTTCGGGTAGTCCTCGGTTTCAAACAAAATGCCCACTTGCTTGTTCATGAGTTCCTTGAACACCTCGGCGTCAAACTCCTGAACACTGTTCGTTTCCCGGTCCCACTTCTTCACGATGGCGCGCGACGGGGTGATGTTCTTGATACGCTGGCACGCCATCAGCGCTTGCAGCTGCTTGAAGCCGAACAGGGGTTCGCCCTGTGCGTTCATGGTCCAAAGCGTGAAATTCGCGCTCAAGCGCTCTGGCGTCTCGAACGCGAAGTCGATGCCACGGGTGCCTTTGGCGCTTGTCACGTCTTCTGCTCGGGTGAATATCCCCACATACTTTCCCATTTCGGTGATGCGCCCACTGCGTTCATCGGCTTGGCGTGCTGCGTTTGGATCGAGTGCATACATAATGTGTTTGCGTTCAGGCGGTTTCGGTCAGTTCGTAGAAGGCGGTGATGGCGTGATCGACCGCCGACAGGTCATTCGGAATGCGGTCTGATTCGAACAGGCCCATCGGACTTTTAACGGTGTCACGTCCGTTGTTACGCGTGGTGAAGGTGTATTCGCCATCGGTCACGTCGGTGCGCAGCACGATGGTGAACATCCCTTCGATCGTAATCTTCTCGTCCAACATCTTTCCGATCGTCTTGATCTTCGTGGTGCCTGACGGGTCTTCTTCGGTGTGGCTGAGCACATAAACGCGCACGTCATCGGGCAGCGTGCCAGCAGCGCAGAGCACGTCCCATGCATGGCGGCCGATCTCGGTGAACTTGTCAAATCCACGTTCGTCGCTGCGGCGCATGAACTCGTTGGCGAGCATGTACTGGAAATCGTCCAACACAATGACCTTGCGCCTGGTATGCTGCATGACCGTGATAATCTTTTGGGATTGATCCGACACGAAGATGTTGCCCGCCTTGTCCTTCGTGTGATAAGTCCATCCTGCTGCGCGAAAAGGCAGCGGCTTACGGATGGTCTGAATCAACAGGGTGTGGGCCGGGTCCATTTTGCAGAGGGAAGTGGACTTTCCGGTTCCGCTCTGACCGAGAATCAGCGTTGCGATGCTCATCTTTGACTCCTTGCGATTCGTGCCATTGAAGAAATTCCTGTAATTCCTGTTGCTGCCGGTAGTCGGGGCCGTGATCCGTGTTCATGAGCTTATCGGGCCAAAGATGGCAGGGGTGGGGAGGCCGTAATGCCTGTCCGGGCGTGACGGAGAAGGGGACAGAGTTGTGCTATGCTGTGTGGTATCTGGCTTGTTTTCTGACATTTCGCCATGGCCGCCATCGCCTTCGACACACTGAAATTTGCCAACCGGCTCAAGACCGCCGGCGTGCCGCCCGCGCAGGCTGAAGCGGAGGCCGAGGTGTTTGCGGATATCTTTGAAGCCAATTTCGACGCGTTGGCGACCAAGGCTGATCTGCGTGAACTCGAACTGCGCTTGGATGCCAAGGTGGACAAGGGATCCGCGGAAGTCAGGGGCGAGCTTGATAAAAGATTCGCGGAATTTAGAGGCGAACTTGATAAAAGATTCGCGGAAGTCAAGGGCGAACTTGATAAAAGGTTTGCGGAAGTCAGAGGCGAAGCGTTGCTCCTTAAATGGATGCTCGGTGTGACGGTTGCTAGCACGACGTCTCTCCTAATCAGATCGTTTTTCTGAAGAAGTAACCTTTTTGCCCAAACGGCATGAGGCGCACGCTGTTACCGATCGAGATTGACAACAATCAATGCGCCTAGGGTGATTGCAAAGCATGCGAGCGCGACGGCTGTATCCGACATTCCGGAGCGAAGGAGAATCCGATCCCACAGCGGCGGGGTGATGTCCTTGGCATCGTTTAGGCCGGCAAGGCGCTTGTTTTCGGCGCGAGCCCTGGTCTTGTGCATCTCAGCGCTCCGTTTCTAATTTTCCGACATCGCAGATAGCTTCTGTTTCTGCATCCTCGCGCATCGCGTCCAACACGATGTTCTTGACCGTCGCGCCAAACTGAGCGTCGCTCATCAGCCATGCGATGCGCAGCGCTTCGCCATGCTTCGACTGCATCGCGCTATGCATCCCGCCCACGATGTCGCCATACGTCAACCTGTTGACCTTACGTGCGAACTTCTCTTTGGCGATGGACGCGATGAGTTCGTCACGCTCCGCCTCGGCGTCTGCGCGGTCATCCATTTCGGCCTTCTCGCGGTCGTAATGGTAGTCACGAAGCTGGTCTATATCTGCATAGAGGGTCATGGCTGCCTCCTTTACCTATTGGTGAGTGTTGTGCATCGAAGGAACAGTGGTTAATCAACGCTATACAATATGCACTGCTAATTTTGTATCGCTCGACTTGAAGCTTAGGTACTTGTTGTGTTCAGGGAATGACGCTGTAATCAGGCACTACTTCGCCGTATCGGGAGCCAAAACTACGCATTCTTTGCTGCGTGTCTGCTTTCTAAGCCGCACAACGCCATTTACTCAACATTTGAATGACTCCGACCGCCAGGCACCGCGGCTACTCCTGGCGCTGCCAGCTTCGGGTCTCTCCGGCGGTCGAGTATCGCTTTCGTGACCTTGGCCGCTTCCTGCTCTCCGGTAGCCAATGCTTCGGCCTAGGGCGGGGCTTCTTGCGTCACGTTTCGGCCAAGCGATAGGGCCGGCATGGCGAGTCCCTTCCGGGAGGCACATGCATGACTTCGATTGTTAAAGATCGCCGGAGACTTCCCGGGGCACCTTGAGGTGCAGGGCGCATCCTTGGTACACAACCAAATGCTACAACCAACACTAAAAAGTTGCAAGTATAAGTTGTAGGTCAAGGTAAAAAAAACCCGCCTAGGCGGGACTGCAGCGAGTAGTTCCTATTAGCCAAATGCGTTTAATGCTAGAACTCCAGCGAGTGCACGTGCATGCTTTCAACGGTCATTCTGAGACCCACTTCCCGATTACAACCCCGACAATGGTTGCACCGTCTGGTATAGGAGTGATAGGAGCCGGCCAGCTAGGGTTTAGAGACTTCAATAATTTTGTGCCACTTTCATCCATCAACAGTTGTTTTAGCTGCGCGCGTTCCTCACCGTCCATACGCACGACTACCATGCTGCGGTTCGTTGGCTTTCTGGCGGGGTCTACATAAATCAGTTCGCCGGGGGCGTAGGATTTGGGGCCAGCCGGATTGAAATTGCTTTCGCCGGTGACCTCTAGAACGAACGCGGCAGGTCCGTGATCGAACGGACAACGCAGCCATTCCTGCACATTTTCTGGTTTGGTGTACCCCATATTTTGTCCCCAATCGGCAGCTTGAACCCATGAAATCAATGGGATATAGCCACTTTCGACTCTCGGCGCACCTCCAGTGGTGCTCCGCAGGGGGAGCACCTTACTGCCGCTTGCCTCTTTTTGGGGGAAGGGTACTGGCAATTCTTCTAACTCTGTTCCTCGCACTAGTTCGTTAACAGACGCGCTAAGCGCATTTGCTATTGATTTCAATTTTGATGGGCGTGGCGCTGCTGTCTCAGCCTCCCATTTCTGTACCGCTTGAGGTGTGACACCGACTGCGCGAGCGAGCTGAGACTGGCTCATTTGAGCCAGCTCGCGAAGCTCTTTAACGCGGGTGCCAATATGAATGTTTGTCATGTCTGCGATGTTACAAAGATTGGTTGTAATCATCACTGCAAATGTTGGTTGTAAAGCGGAGCTGGATGTTGTAGAATTGGTTGCGGAAATTTTGTAAAGACTGTAACTTATGACAACCAGCGTTATTCAGCGAGCTGCTCAGTTGGCAGGCGGTCAGTCTGCTTTGGCGAGAAAGCTTGGCTGCACTCCTCAATCAATCTCGAAGATGTGTGCGACCGGTCGGGTACCAGCGGAACGCGTACTTGCGATTGAGGCGGCTGTCAAAGGAGCTGTGACGCGTCACGAGCTACGACCAGATCTGTATCCAATTGACCCGTCAGTCCAACCTATTTCAGACAAACAAGCGCGGAATCAAAACGTCGCCCAATACCAGGGTTCAATGTAAATATGAACGTTGGCGGTGGCAAACGCCGATAAAGATTTTGTCAATGAGAATCATCGAGAAAAAAACATCCACTGGCTGCCGTGGCGGAGAGTGCACAAGATCTCATTGGTTCCCCCTTTTCCAAAGGCGTGCAATGGTTTGTCCAGACCCAGCCTCAAGTTCTTTTGAACACATAAAACATCGGAGAAGCAATTGGCCGAACTCGATCTGACCTTGAAGGACGGATTTGACGTTTCTTTCGTCGAAGCAACGTTGACAGATGAAGTGCGGCGGCTCCAACTCGCGCTCTGTCAGTTCGGCCGCCGGCTTCAGCGCGTAAGCGAAGACATTCCCGCCGGACGAGATTTTTCGAAGCTCGTAACGAGCACGTTCGGTTTGTTGGGTTTCCAACTTGCGTACACGGTTGGTCAGATCTGCAATCCGAGCATCTTTCTCGATGATGGCCGCGAGTACCTCGGAGAGGCTGAGTTGTGTTTGAAGGAGCTGTTCCGTGAGTTGAGCCTTGACGGTCGCGACTACTTGTGTATCGCGAAAGTCGGTCCAAGACCTTACCAAAGTCACAATGCTGTTGAAGCTGACGATTAAGGAATTCACGTCCATGCGAGCCTCGTTGTGTATGGGTTGAAGGGGTTAGAGACTTCGATTTTCGCACAGCGATGGCTCGCATTCTTTCCAATGGGGTAAATCGGAACCGGTCATGGCATATACCAATAATTTTTGCTGAAACAACGACACAACACCACACAAACGATTTGACGCGGGATGCTTCGATGCAGCGAGAACTGAACTTAAAGCCGGAAATGCAGCGCGTGGACATACGCTGTATCGATGCGCAGCCGTCAATGACAGCGGCCATCCGCTTGTGTCAGCAACTCTCCGGCTTGGACGACAAAAAGATCGTCGGAAAGCAGGGCATTGTTGCCGACGTGGCGCAGTGGTCGCGCATCACCAGAAGCGGCCAACATTATTTCCCCCAGGACAAGCTAAACGCCTTCATGGATCTGTGCCACAACGAGGCACCGCTGATCTGGTTGGCACGGTCGCGGGGCTACGAACTCACGCCGCTTGAAACGGAGATGGAACGTCGGTTGCGCCTGGAGCGCGAAAAAACCGACGAACTTGAGCGTGAAAACATGCTGCTCAAAAAGCTGCTGACGGGGAGGATGGAGTGAAAAAGGCCCATTGCACATTGATTGAAATGCAGGCCTTTGCCGATTGCGTGGTCAACCTCTCAGGCTGGTGCCGGTTGCAAGCGCAGCCCAAGCGAGAGCGCGACGTCACCCTGTTTGAACAGGCAGAACTGACGGCATAAGCGTCGCACATCATAGACGTTTGAATGGAGCTAAGCATGGCCCGCGCACGAAACATCAAGCCTGGCATTATGGAAAACGAGGATTTAGCCGAGTTGGATCCGTTTGCCCGACTTCTTTTCATTTATCTGTGGATGCTGGCGGACCGCGAAGGCCGTCTTGAAGATCGCCCGAAGAAGATCAAAGTGAAAGCGCTACCGTATGACGATGTGGACGCGGATGCACTGCTTAATAGCTTGCAGTCCAAGGGTTTCATTGTGCGGTACACCGTCTCGGGCGTTGGCTACATTCAAATTGTGACATTTTTGAAGCATCAGAAGCCACACTCGAACGAAACGCCGAGCGAGATACCACGTTGGAGCCAAGAACTTGCGACCAAGGTAGAAAGTCCTTGTGATCTTGAGGAGAAGGGCTGCGAACCCAAGCAACAAGCACTTGGCCCTTGTATCTCTGATTCTCTGATTGACGGATTGACTGATTGTCTGATCCCTAGCAAAACCCTTTTGCCCCCGACTGCGTCGGAGGCGTCCTCAAAAAAGCTTAAAGCGGAAAAGCCGCCTGTGCCGATAACTGAGATTTGGCGCGCGTACGCGACTGCCTACCAGCGCAGGTACGGTGCGTTGCCAGTGCGCAACGCGAAGGTCAACGGCCAGCTATCGCAGCTGTTGCAACGCCTTGGCAAGGATGAAGCGCCGAGCGTCGCGGCGTGGTACGTGGACAGCAACAAGCGTTACTACGTGCAAAAGATGCATCCGGTGGACTGCCTGCTGGCCGACGCGGAAGCGTTGAGAACGGAGTGGGTGACAAACCGCAGAGTGACCGAGACGCAGGCGCGCGAGGCGGATCGATTGCAGGCGACGGGCGATATGTGGACGCGAATCCTACGGGATGCGGGGGCGATCAATGGCGGCGGCTGACTTGATCCAGGCGGTGGCGGCCACGGCCGAATTGTGCGGCACCAATCTGAGCGAAGCGGCAGCCAAGATGCTGGTCGCCGATCTGGCGGCGTTTGACGAGCAAGCAGTGATTGTTGCGCTGTCGAAATGCAGACGCGAGATCAAAGGCCGGCTAACGCTCGCGGAGATCCTGTCACGGATCGACGATGGCCGTCCGGGGCCGCAGGAAGCGTGGGCAATGTTGCCGCGTGACGCCAACGCGACGGTGGTGATGACCGACGAGATGGCGCAAGCTTGGGGCCTTGTGCGCAGCCTTCTGAGCGAAGGGGAACGGGTGGCGGCTCGTATGGCGTTCCTGGAGGCTTACACGAGGCTGGTGACGGAGGCGCGCAACGCAGCCAAGCCCGTCAGGTGGTTTGCATCGCTGGGGTTCGACAAGGAAGAACAACAGGCGGTTATCACACGTGCGGTCGAGATAGGCCGTTTAACGCCCGAGCACGCTAAGGCGCTGCTTCCCGCCCCCGGAGACGGACCGATGAGCCAGTTCCTGCTGACCGGGAACGCAGCCCCGTTGCTTGAGGCGCAATCGCCAGCGAACCGGGCTGCTGCGCTCAGTAACGTTGGCGAGATAAAAAAGATCATCGCCCGCGTTTGTGGAGCGAAAGCATGAACGATGACAGGCAACTTTACCGGCTCGTACACCTCACCGCGCGCCAGCTCGCCTCGCGTGCCTGCATCAACGCGCCGCACGGCTATGTGTGCGAGATTCGGCCGCGCACTCGCAGCCTTGAGGCGAACGCAAAGATGTGGGCCTTGTTGGCGGACGTCGCTCGCCAGGTGCACTGGCATGGGGAACGACTGACGGCCGAGGAATGGAAAGACGTGTTTACCGCTGGCCTAAAGAAGCAAAAGGTGGTTCCCGGCATCGACGGTGGCTTTGTCGTGATCGGCGCGCGCACCCGTGCCATGACGGTACGGGAGATGTCGGATGTGATCGAGTTGATCTATGCATTTGGCGTCGAGCACGGCGTGAAGTGGTCGGCGCCGGCGTGGGACATGGGAGCCTCAGCATGACAAGGTCCGAGGCGGACTACTTGGATAAAGTGGCGCGGCTGGGTTGCGCGGCGTGCGCCCTGCTCGGGTACGAGGTGTCGGATGTACAGCCGGAGATTCACCACCCGCGTGAGGGTCAAGGCACGGCACAGCGGGCACCTCATTGGTTAGCGGTACCACTGTGTCCGCAACACCATCGCGGCACGAATGGAATCCATGGTAATCGGCAAGTGTTGCGGCAGTTGAAGTGCGACGAGTGGGATTTGCTGGCCTGGGTCATCTCCAGGCTAAATTAGGAATAGGAATGAAGCCCATTACCGAAGAAGATTCGCCTCTGCGCCGGCTTTGCGAGCTCATGGAAAAGCGCCCGGCAATGACCATGAAAGAGATGGCAATCAGCCTGGAGGTTAGCCAAGGGCTCGTGAATCGTTGCGTACACCAGTTGATCGCGGACCGGTACCTTAGACACGCGAAGGGGATCAAAAGAGAAAATCTTGTATCTTCCCGCTCCCCGCAATATTTCGAACGCACAAAAAAGCTTGTGCCTCCCCTAGAATCGCCGAACGTTCGGATCGTGAAGTGGCGGTCGGGTGGCGCGCAGAAAATAGCGCTCCCGGCGGACCCGCTGCTAGCGGTGTTTAGGCAATGGAAAGCAGGGTAAGGGGATTATGGGCAGGCAGCAGCCATCGCCAAGCGCGAACTGATCGCGGCAACTAAATTGGACAAATGGCAGTGAGTATGGCTAACGGAGAAATGCGTGAAAAGGTCGCCTACGGCGCTCACCGCTGAGATGCTGAAAGCAGACGGCTGGCTTGTCTGGACGGTGGAGCGCTGGATTCCCGGCGCAAACAAACGGGTAGACCTATTCGGTTTCATTGATCAGATTGCCATTCGAGACGGCGATGTGATTGGATTGCAGCCTACCGGATGGACTAATGTCCCTTCGCGGGTCAAAAAGATCGCGGAAGCTGAGCATATCGGGGCAGTCCGAAAATTGGGGTGGAGGTTGTGGGTGATCGGATGGCGCTGGGATGCAAAGTCGAAGAAATGGAAGCACCGAATCGTGGACGTCAGCTAACAGAGATGCGGATAATCTGACGCCGCAGCCTTAGCCTAGATTAACGCCAAAAGGGCGCCGGTGGGTTCGAGTCTTTGGACGAGGATATCCATTTAAGCGCGCACGGTCTTACTGCTCAAAAGGCCAGTATCGCAGGCGATAAGGTAATGCAAGTGGAAAAACATGAACGGAGATAACCAGGCGCTGCATGAGTTTTGTTTGCGCTGGGTTGAGTGGAGCAAGACGCGGCGACTTTATGCACCATTGCGGCCAAAAAATATTTTGCTACGACTTAGAGAACCGGCAGGGTTGGGCGGTGAGAGTGACGCGGAACTGGATGCTGCGCTGAATTTATTCAACATGGCGTTGATGGCATACCCGGAAGGGCGATCCAAACAAGCGTTCATGGCGTTCTACCTGGGTCAGGTCCGCCCAATTAAACGAGCAGCCTATGAACTGGGTTATTCGCGCATGGGTTTTTTCAAAGCCGTGTGCCGGGTGCGGGAGAACGTGTATGCGGCCTCACGTCGCTTGTTACGAGATCGGGAGCAGGTCTAATTCTTTGATTCGATTTGCTGCTCATCGGTACACCTCGCGGCGGTTTCCGATTCGCACAACGAGAATGCGCAAAGCGCCGTCCTCAATATTGGCAATAATTCTGCAATCCCCGACACGGTACTTCCAGAAAGCCCCCAAGCGCGAACCTTTGAGGGCTTCGCCAATGCTACGAGGGTCGTCCAGTACGGATACACGCTCATGTAGGAAGGCCAGGATACGGCGGGCATATTGCGGGTCAAGTTCCTTAAGGTTCTTGCGTGCCAGGCTCGATAGTTCAACCTTCCATGCCATAGTGTTTCATCACTTCTTCGAGCGGTGCGGTGTTAGATTTTCCCGCGCGGATCGCTTCAAGCTCATGCTCGGCCAAGTACAAATCCTCAAGGTCGTCGAGGTGTTTGCAAATCGCCTCGGTAATGTAAAAACTTTTGGTGCGCCCGGTCAGTTCGGCCAGGTTCTTCAACCGGGCTTCCACATCGCTAGGCAGTCGAATTGAAAGGGCCATAGCGCTATGCTCCTTGGATAGTGTGATACAAGTATCGTGCAAGGCTGGGCGAAGCGCAAGCCCCTTTATCCAGAAAACGGTGCATTTGCAGATGCCGCATGACGATCGTGGTGAGCTATGCCTTTGCTTTGCTTGCCGCTTCAAGCGCATGCGGATAAATGGTTCCGATAAAGAACGGAATGTAACCGAATAAAATAAATGTAAACTTTTTAGTTTACTTAATAAAAGTTTACATTTTCCCCAGTTTTTTGTATCATTTATGAAAGGCTGGATTTTGACGTCCAGACGAAGCAAAGCGTTGAAAGGTGCGATTTTCAAGCCCTGAGCCGGGTCAATCGGCCAGGGCTTTTTCCATTGACCGACTCATCGGCCATCCAGACCGTCAGGTCGCCGGCCAGGACAAGCCGGCGAGTGTCCGCAATAACCCCGGCAGTGCATCAAGCTTTGATTCTTACGGCAAGGATGTACCGCTGACCCGGCGTGAAGGGTATGAACGTGTAGTAACAACCGAAAAGTCGCCGTAAAAGCGAAAGCCCCGGACCGTTAGCAGCGGCCGGGGCTTTCTTGTTTCCACCCCTTGCGGTCACCAAGAGGAAGAACGTTGTTCAAGTATACGTCGAAATATCAGATAAAGATGAGCGGGAAGATGAATTCGACCGATGCTGGAATTGTGGGACGCCGACTGGCTAATGCAGCGTTAATTTTGGCAGCCGGGTTCGGTAGCGCGGCGCTAATTTGGGCGATCCGCTGGTGGTGAAAGAGACGCGGATCATGCCGATTCCGTTTTGAGGGAGTTAAAAATGATCTCCAACGAGCTGAAGCCAACCCGCTATTGGTCTCTATGGTTCCTCGCGTTTCTTATCGCGGCATCAGCTTTTGTGCACGCAATCCGCTGGTGGTAATCGCGGATGATGTTGAAGGGAATGCCAGCTCAAAGATTTTGGGCGCTATGGATTGTGGCGCTGTGCTTTGGGGCGGGGTATCTCGCCAAATCCGTCAGCCTTTTCTTTGGAGATTAAGCGTGAAGTCGGTCGAAACGACGATTCCGGAAAAACGGAAGCGATCCCTTATAGCGTGCGGCTAACGGCTGGTCAGTCGCTAGAGCGAGTAGTACCGGCTTGAGCGCATCATCCAGTATGGCGCGGTGTTGCCCCTTGGCTTGCTGCTTGTAATCACGTTTGAACGCAGACGATCGGTCAATCGTGCGCATGCAGGTCCGCCATCAGACTATCAACACTAGTGAACTTCTTGCCCTTGCCCGCTTCCAGTTCAGCAATCGCTTTGCGTGTGGTGGCGTTGGGTACCTTCACCTCAAACGGCAAGCGGTGTTCATCAGCGATGCGCAGCATCAGCAGACGAATGGCGTCGGAAATCGATAGTCCCATCGCTTCAAGCGCGCTGGCGGCGCGTTCCTTGGTGTGGGTGTCGATGCGAGCACGGACGTAGGTATCAGCGGTACTCATGGTCACGCTCCTTAAACTTTGTATGATTTTAATTGTAGTCGCAAATAGACCACAAAACGAGCCTCGGATGACGCGCGCAGCCGAAAGCTTTACGTTTAGCAACTATGGCCCTTAACAGCGCAAGAACAGCAAAAAAACAGCGTGGCAAGCCGTTTGTCAAAGGGCAAACAGGCAATCCGAAAGGTCGCCCTAAACGCACAAAGGAGGAGTTGGACCTGATCGCCGCGTGCAAAGCCAAAACGCCCGACGCGCTTGAGGTGATCGAATCGATCATGGTGGGTGGCGAAAACGAGCGCATCCGGTTGTCGGCTGCGCTGGCGATCATCGAGCGCGGTTATGGCAAGCCGGTACAGGGTGTGGAATTAGGGGGCACGGGCGGCGGGCCGGTCGATTGGAATTTCCAAGTCACCTTCGTCAGGCCGCAATGAATGTTGAATTACCGGAGAAGCTGGCTTTTCTGTTCGAGCCGCTGCGCTACAAGGTAGCCTACGGCGGACGAGGCAGTGCAAAAAGCTGGTCATTTGCTCGTGCGTTGCTCATTGACGCAGCGCGCCAGCCGCTGCGCATTGGCTGCTTCCGAGAAGTGCAAAAGTCGATCAAAGAGTCGGTGCATAAGCTGCTGGCCGACCAAATCCCACTATTGGGGTTAAGCGGCTATTTCGACGTGTTGGCGACGACCATTCGTGGCCGCAACGGCAGTGAGTTCATTTTCTCTGGCTTGGCCGATCATACGGTCGAGTCGATCAAGTCCTACGAGGGGCTAGATCGCGCGTGGATCGAGGAAGCGCAAACGGTCAGCGAGCGCTCTTGGTCGATTTTGGTGCCGACGATCCGCAAGGCGGGCAGCGAGATCTGGGTAACGTATAACCCGGAGTTGGAAACCGACCCAACGCATCAGCGGTTCGTCACGACTCCTCCGCCAAATTGCCGTTCTGTATTGGTCAACTATACGGATAACCCCTGGTTTCATGAGACCGAATTGGAGGCGGAGCGACAGCATTGCCTACGCACGGACCCGGAAGGCTACAAGAACATCTGGCAGGGGCAATGCAAACCGGCGGCAAGCGGCGCAATCTACTACAACGAAATCGCATCGGCCGAAGCCCAGGGCCATATCTGCGATGTGCCCTACGACCCGATGCTCAAAGTGCAAGTCGTTTTTGACTTGGGCTGGAACGATGCGATGGCGATCTCGCTCGTGCAGTGCCATCTGTCGCAGTTGCGCGTCATCGACTATATCGAAGACAGCCACAAGACGCTTGATTACTACTCGGCTGAATTGCGCAAGCGCCATTTCAATTGGGGCAAAGTCTATTTGCCGCACGATGGGCGTAGCAAGGATTTCAAAAGCGGCAAATCGGCAGAAGACGTGATGCGTGCACTCGGTTGGGACGTTGAGGTAACGCCGAACATGAGTGTTGAAGAAGGCATTCGACTCACCCGCATGACATTTCCACGCCTGTACTTCGATCGAGCAAAGACGCAGCGATTAGTCCAGTGCTTAAAGCGCTATCGCCGAAACATCAACCCGCACACCGGTGAACCTGGCGCGCCGCTGCATGACGCGTTCAGCCACGGGGCCGATAACGTGCGCTATATCGCGGTGAATGCTGAGCGCTTTACCAATGAAGACTGGGGTGGGGCACTGAACTACCCGCCTATTTACTATTCGTAATGACAAAGCGAAGCGAGCGTATGACCGAAGACGATTTGCGTCAGATTGTCGATCGCCATATCCAAGACAGTCAAGATTGGGTGGACGGCACCATCGGCGCTGAACGCAAGAAGGCGATGCAATACTATCTCGCGCAACCGGTGGGCGATCTGGCGCCTGCGGCACTACCGGAGCGGTCCCGGTTTGTGTCGACCGATGTGGCCGATACGGTGGAGTGGATTCTACCGTCGCTCATGGAAATCTTTACCGCCGGTGACGATGTGGTGGAGTTTGTGGCGCGCCGTGCCGACGACGAGCCGGCCGCGCAGCAGATGACCGAAGTCGCCAACTACGTCTTTTATCAGCAAAACCCGGGCTGGCAAGTACTGCTGACGTGGTTCAAGGATGCGTTGCTGCAAAAAAGCGGCATTGTCAAAGTCTGGTGGGATGCCACACCGGAACAAAAGCGCGAGGAATACCGAGATCTGACCGATACGCAACTGACGATGTTGCTCAGTGACAGCACCGTTGAGCCGATCGAGCATACTACCTATGTGGATCCTGAAGCCAGGCGAGCCGCGCAGCAACCCTTGACGCAAGACGCGGCAATGCCCGTTTCCGAACCTGTGACTGTTTCCCCGCAAGCGCTGCCGCAACTGCATCACGTCGTCGTGGTACGCACCACGCAGCGAGGCCAAGTGCGCATTGAAGCGGTGCCGCCCGAAGAGTTTCTGATTGCACGCAACGCTAAACAGATCACGGACGGGTTTTGCGCGCACCGTGTGCAACGCACGCTCAGCGAGCTGCGCCAGCAAGGTTATGCGCATATTGAAGATATCGTTTCGGACAACACGGTGCGGCCTTCTCAGGATGGGCAGCCCGACGCTCTGTCGCCTGACGACGACGCAAATGGTGATGAAGCCATGCGCATGGTATGGCTGACCGAATGTTATCTGCGAGTCGATTACGATGGTGATGGCATTGCTGAATGGCGCAAGGTCGTGCGCGCGGGCAATGCGTTGCTGGAAAACGCCGAATGTGATGGGCCGCCTTTTGTGGCGCTGTGCCCCATACCGTTGCCACACCGCTTTTTTGGCACGTGTCCGGCCGAACAGGCGATGACGGCGCAAAACTTAAAGACGCACATCGTACGCGGGCTGATCGACAATATGCGCATCCAGCTCAATAGTCGCACATGGGTGGAAAAAGGCAAAGTGGATCTGGATGATTTGCTCAATTGCCAGCTCAACGGCGTCGTGCGTGTGGAACACGCCAACGCGATAGGCAAATTGCAAGAAGGCATGAGTGATGCATCAAGCGCCTATCAGCTGCTGCACTATGCGGACGAGACTAAGCAGGACCGCACGGGCGTGACCAAATACACGCAAGGCAGCGATGCGGATACGCTGAACAAGACCGCACGTGGCATTGAGCACATCACGGCCCGCTCGGACCAGCGGATCAAACTGATCGCCCGGACTTTTGCTGAAACCGGGATGAAAGCGTTGTTTTTACTGATTCAAAAGCTGCTGAGCCAATACCAGGATCGGGCGATGGTACTTCGGCTGCGGGGCAGTTGGGTCGATGTGGATCCGCGTGCGTGGAAAAATCAGTACGACATGGTAGTGAATGTGGGACTGGGCACCGGCGACAAAACGCAGGCGGTCGAAAAGCTCACTCAGCTAGGACTGGCCCAGCAGCAGGGATTGGCGATCGGCATCGCCACGCCGAAGAATCTGTATGAAACGGGCGTCAAGCTCACACATGCGTTGGGCTACAAGAATGCGGAGTCGTTTTGGACGGACCCGAGCCAACAGCCGCCCGCGCCAGCCGAGCCCCCGCCCGATCCCCTGTTACTGGACGTGCAACTGAAAGCACAAACTGCCCAGCAAAAGCTGGCATTTGAGCGCGAGAAATTCTATGCGGATCTGGCGGTCAAGCGCGAAGCTATCTATATGCGCGCCGGCATCGATCCCTATCAGGAAGCGGCGAACTACGCTACGACGTTGGCCAGTGGAGACATGATCAATGGAACTTACCGAACAGATCGAGCGGGGCCGTCAGGCTCAGGAAATATTGAACCACCCGCTGATGCAGGAAGCGTTCCAGGCGCTGCGGAATCGATACCGTCAGCAGTGGGAACACAGCCCGGTGCGGGAGCGTGAAGATAGAGAAAAACTGTGGTTAATGATGCAGTTGCTCAACGCTGTGGAGGGCCACTTTCGGCAAACCATGGAAACGGGGCAACTTGCGCGGCATACGCTTGAGCAGCAGACGCTGATGGCAAAAGCCCGCCGTGGGCTGAGCGCTGTGTTGGGCGCAAACACGTCGAGCTAGTCTATCCTTCCCGACGCACGATGAGGTTGAGCACTAACCCACGGGATACCGGCAAGACAATCGCTGTGCCCTTTGAACAGCCCGCTGATGCGGGCTTTATTTTTGGAGCGTATAAATATGAACGAAACCGACGCAGTTCAGCAATCGGATACGGCTGAATTAGCAGAAGTCGCTGAACACTTGAGTTCTGATAGTAGCCAGGATAAGGCAGCAGATCCTCCCGAGCAGGTCGCTGACCAAGTCGCACAACCGCAGGAAACAAGCGAGCCCATTTTTACGCTTGAAGTCGATGGCGAAAAACGCGAGTTCAAGCAAAGTGAGCTATTGGCGGACGCACAAAAGTATTTATCAGCAAGCAAACGTCTTGAAGAGGCCCAGGCGCTGCGCCAGCAGGTGGAAACCGAGCGAGAACAACTGCCGCACGAGCGTGCGCAACTGCAACAAGCGATTCAACATTACACGTCGCAGCTCACCGCGCTTATGCAACAGGTTCAGCCTAACTGGGAACAGCTGCTACAAACCGACACCGACGAATATGTTAGGCAGCGTCATATGTGGGACGCGCGTCTGGCCGAATTGCAGCGCGCACAGCAAGCGCAAAGCCAGCTTGAGCAACAGCAACAGGCCGAACAGGCGCAACAGCTGCAAGCGTATGCCCTAGATGAGCGACAGAAATTGTTCGAGGCGCTGCCCGAATGGCAAGACCCGAAGAAGAAAGACGCGGAGATTGATGCGCTCAATGCGTATTTGCGCGATATGGGTTTTTCTGAGCAAGAACGCTACAGCATTATTGATCACCGGATCATTTTGACCGCGCGCAAAGCGATGCTGTATGACCAGTTGCTCAAGTCGCAAAACGCTGCATTACAACGTGTGCAGCGCGCTGCGCCACGCATCGAGCGGCCCGGTACCCCGAATACAAGTGCACCGGCCGACGCGACCAAGGCGGCGGAGGCGAGATTTTCACAGGACCCCTCCGTAGACAATCTTGCGGCCTTCATTCACTGAACCTTTTGAGGAGCACACTATGGCTAACAACACCTATACCACGTACCAAGCGATTGGCAATCGCGAAGACCTGATTGATAAAATTTTCAGCGTTGCGCCAACCGACACGCCGTTCATTTCGGCCATCGGCCGAACGTCGGCGAAAGCGGTTCACCACGAATGGCAGCGCGATACGCTGCGCAAGCCGAACAAAGCCAATGCCGCGCAGGAAGGTGCACCGGCCACCTATATGCAGCAAACGCCAACACAGCGTTTGGGAAATCGCACGCAAATCATCCAAGACACGCTGAGCATATCCGGCACACAAAGTGCGGTCCGGCACGCTGGGGGCTCGGAGGAGCAGCGCCTTAAAGCCAAAAAGATGGTTGAACTCAAAAAAGATATCGAGGCCGCAGCGATTGCCAATACAGCGCAAGTGGCTGGCAGCGGCATCGGTGCTCGCCAGATGTGCGGCCTGGCCGGCTGGATCACCACGAATAACAACTTAGGCAAAGGGGGCGTGGCACCCGATCCCATTAAAAACGTGGCGCCCAAGGGAGGCGAAAAACGCGACTTCTCGGAAGCGCTACTTCAAGATGCGATCTTGCAAGCGTACACGCAAGGCGGGGATGTGACGATGGCCATCATGCGGCCAAGGCTGAAACAACAAGCGTCAGCCTTTGAGGGCAATGCTCAACGGGTGGTTGATGTTGGTTCTAATGCGCGTGCCGCGACGATGAACGCTGCTTATACGTTTTACGGCTCGGACTTCGGTGTGGTGAAACTGGTGCCCAATCGCGTGATGGCCGATGGCGTTGACGATAACGTCTACGGCATTGATCCGAAGATGTGGAAGCTTGCGTTTTTGCGCGGCTTTCATTCCGAAGAACTGGCTAAGACCGGTGATGCGCGTAATTTTCAGATTCTGTGCGAGGTGACGCTTGAAGCGTGCGAAGAGCGCTCCTCGTTCGCGATTCGGGACCTCAACTAATTCATGCACACCCGGATTCATGCCACCGATAAGGGGTTGGTCGTTGAGCGGCGTGAGCGCTTCGATGGCCTCGTCGATACATGCAAGGCCCTGCACAATAGTGGCCTGCATGGCGACAAGAGCATGCCCCTGTATGCGCACGTGCCAGCCGTGCTCATCGAGGATTACTTGAACCGCACCGGCATTACATTTGCCGAGTTCATGGCTGAGCAGTCGCACATCAAACGGTTTCTGAACGACCCGGCACTTGCGTATTTCCGGGTCTCGACCAAACGCGTATGAGTATCAAGACATACAAGGACTTAAAGGCGGCCCTTGCACGATGGCTTAAGCGTACGAACCTGGGCGAGCATATCCCGGACTTTATTGAATTGGGCGAAGCTCGCTTAAACCGTATATTACGGGTGCGTCAGATGCAGGAGACTGCCACGTGCATGACGGACCAGCGCCAGATCGAGATGCCGGAAGACTATCTGGAAGCGATTGTTGTGACCGTGGACGGCCGCAAACTCGACTTCGTGCCGCGCCATCTCGTGGACGATGATGAATCACGCTATCAGAAGCATTTCTCCATTGCAGGCAGTTGGTTGCGCGTGCATGTGCCGCCGCAAACGCTTTATAAAATAAGCTTGCTGTACTACGCGCGCTTACGGCCGTTGACTGAAAAATGCCCGTCTAATTGGCTGCTGTCTGACGGCCCGGATATTTATCTTTACGCGTCGCTGCTTGAGGCGGAGCCCTACATCAAGAACGACCAACGCATCCCTATTTGGCGAGAAGCGCTGACCATTGCGCTGTCCGACATTCAAGCCAATGATGAGCGCGGCCGTTTCTCGGGCGCGCCGCTAATGATACAGGCGAGTTGAAATGCCCAACTTTATTGGTTTTGCACCGGACTTGGATTCGACAACGTCCGGCGTGATTTTGGATTGCGCGATGCTCATTCCGTCGATGCGGGGTATGCGAGCCGCACCCAGTGCGGTGGAAGTGGGCATGCCGCCGTTGCCCGGACCGGCGCTGGGCGGCGCCACGCTTGTTAAACTCGACGGCACCACACGAATGGTGGTGGGCACGGCCAGCTGCCTGTATGAGGAGTCTTCGGGCAGATGGGTCGATATCACGCGCAAAAGCGGCCCTTACCTGACCCCAGGCAGCGGCATATGGCGTTTCGCGCAATTTGGCAACGTCACTCTCGCGACCAATAAGGCGGACCGGCTGCAACAAAGCCAGACGGGTGAGTTTGAGGATATTGCCGGTGCGCCCAAAGCAGCGATTGTCGAGGCCGTGGCCGGGTTCGTGCTGCTCTTCAATACGGCCGATCCAATCTACGGTGTGCGCCCGGATGGTTGGTGGTGCAGCGCATTGTACGATCATACGATTTGGACACCCAGTCAGGCGACGCAATGCGCGAACGGACGCATCATCGACACACCCGGGCAAATCAATGCCGCTCGTGGACTGGGGCCGGATATCGTGGTCTACAAAGATGACTCGATGTACTACGGCACTTATCAAGGCCCGCCGATTGTTTGGGCGATGAGTTTGATTTCCAATCAGATCGGCGCGCCTTGCCAAGAGGCGGTCGTCTCAATTGGCACCGCCCATATTTTTATGGGTAACGATAACTTTTACCTATTTGATGGCACGCGTCCAACACCGGTTGGCGATGCTGTCAAACAGTGGTTTTTCAAAGACCGTAGCCCGTGGCATAAGCAAACGGTGCGCAGCGTGCACGACCGCGTCAATACCTGTATCTATTGGTATTACGTGAGCAACCGCAGTCAAGGCGACATAGACAGTTGCCTGGTCTACCACTATAAAACGGGACAATGGGGACGGGCCAACCGGGCCATCGAGTGCGGCATCGATTTTGTGAGCGGCAAAATCACGTGGTCCTCACTCGGGGAAATCGCCCGCACCTGGCATGATCTGCCCAAAGTGACGTGGGACTCGCACTTTTGGACGAACGTGGCGTTGCATCCATCAATCATCGACACCGCGCACACCGTGCGGACACTGACGGGTGTGGCGCAGTCTTCATCTTTGGTGACAGGCGATTTTGGTGACGACACACACTATTCGCTGCTGCAATCGGTGCGGCTGCGATGCGCGAAAGATCCCGCTAGCGCGAAGATGGACACGCAGCATCGGCATACGCTAGGCAGTGATTTCACACCGGGCACGCATAGTACTTATGTCGATGGCAAATTTGATGTCGATGTATCCGCACGCTATCACCGCGCGCGGATGACGTTTCAGGGCGACACAGAATTAATCGGCTATACCCCTGAACTGCTACCGGATGGTGATGCATGAGAATTCAACGGCCACAACTGCCCGTACCGCCCGCGAAAGACACCTTTAGCGTGGATCTAGTCTTTAAGCTCAAGCAAATCATCGCGAGCATTATCGATCAACTCAATCGGTTGACCGAGGGGCACATTGCAGCGGTGACCAACGCTCAGCTTGAGCCGCCTAATAGCGAGCTCTATCAAGTGGGCGACTACGTGCGAAACAGCTATCCAGTGGAGCAGGGCACACGTGGCGCGCGGTATGTCGTGAAGGGCTGGATCTGCGTGGCAGATGGCGTACATCGCACGTTTGTGGAGGATCGGTGCTTAACCGGAAACTGACCCTTGTGCCGCCTGAACATCTAGCGCGCGAATGGCCGGCACTGCGTATGCCACTCGCTGCGATGCACGCCGCTGACGGTTGGCTGCCGGAGGATGTGTACTGCGCGATCAAATTAGGGGGCGCGAGTTTGTATTTGCTTGAGGTGGATGGCGAGCGCCAAGGGTTTGTGGTGCTGCGCGTAATCCACGAGGTCGATGGTCCACGGCTGCACATCTGGGTGCTTCATGCCGACACGCAATTCGATGTGATGGCCCTGTTTTCCGACGACATCAATGCGATTGCGCGGACAGCCGGCGCATCGAAGGTGACGTTCGGAACGACCCGCTGCGGCTGGCAACGCGTCGCGCCGCGATATGGATTTAGGATACGTGAAACACTTTATGAAAGGATCGTGCGATGAGTAGTGGCGGTGGCGGCGGGGGGAGCCAGACGAGCCGCACAGAATTGCCCGGCTATGCGCAACCTTATGCGCAGCAGATTCTGGCGCGGGGCGCGGCACTGTCGCACCAGCCAATGCCGCACTATACCGGACCGCGTGTGGCGGCTCTCACGCGGGCGCAGCAGCATGCGATGGATGGGATTAACCAACTGGCCGGGCTGCCCAACCCAGCACTCACGGCGGCCAGTGACGTGATAACGGGGGCGGCTCGCCACGCGGGCCAGCCGTACACGGTATCAAATCCCTATATTGGGCAAACCGTTCATGCGCTGTCCAATCCGTATGCGACGATGGCAAACCCCTACCTTGACGCGCAGGTAAAGAAGGCGCAGAGCGATATCGTTAACCAGTACACGAGTGCCGTTGCACCGCAGACGATGGCGCAGTTCCGCAATGCCGGTGCGTTCGGTGGCTCGGCGATGCAGCAGTTCCAGGATCAGCAAAACCGTCAGCTGGCCGATGCGCTTGGCAACGCTGGCACACAGTTGCGCGGCCAAGCATATGCCAATACGCAGCAGGTGGCACAACAACAAGCGGCACTTGGGACACACGCGGCGTTAGCCAACCAGGCGAATAATCTGGCGTACACGCAGGCCAATAACATGCTCAATAGCCAGAACCACCAACAGGCGCAGGCAAACGCGCTCAATGCTGCGTCGCTCGCGCCTGCACTGAACGCAGCAAACTACTATGGCTACGGGCAACAGCTTGCCGCGGGCAATATGGCGCAGCGTCAGGCACAAAACGAACTGGACAGCCAATATCAGCGCTGGCACGAGCATGCCTACTCGCCTTATCAGCAGCTGGGCGTATTGCAAAGCGCGCTGGCCGGTGCGCTGGGTAACGGCGCGCAGGGCGTGACAACCTCAACGCAGAGCCGGGGCAGCCCGGTGATGGGGGCGCTGGGGGGCGCGGCCTCAGGTGCGGCGATCGGTAGTATCGTGCCGGGTATTGGCACGGCGCTGGGCGCAGGCGTGGGCGGCGGCCTGGGTTTGTTGGGCTCGATTCTTTAAGGGGGGCGTGATGACGCGTTTAGGGATCTTTAATGGCCTGTCTCAAAACGGCCAGTTCACGCCGGCCGCACAAGGGTTGCTTGCGACGGGTCTGGGCATTCTTGCGCACAATCGCGGGCTCACGAGCGGCACACCGGCGTTGGGCCTGGGCGGAATGATGGGACTCAATGCTTATCAGACGGCCCAGCAGCAACAGATGCAGCAGCAGTGGCAGGCGGCGCAATTGCAACAGCACACCGATGCGGCCAAACAACGTCACGACTTTGCCAACCGATTGCTCCAAGAACCCAGCCAGAATACGTTAGGCCCATCGCCTTATCAGCGGCAGGCGATCGCGGCTGATTTGGCGTTCAACCAAGGCAAAGGGGTAGCGAATCTGCTCAAGCCTGACATCGGTTTTATCGGTGGGGTAGCGGTGGACAAAAACCGGGTCCAGTCGGGATTTTCGGTGCCCACAATCGCGCAAAACGGACAAGCGAGTCAATTAATACCAGATCCGAACGCGCCTGGTGGATGGCGTGTTCAGGCACCGCAGGGCGCGCTGCAAACGTACAGTCAATATCGGCATGCGGATGAAATGGCGAAAGCGGGACTCGATCCGATGAAGGTGGCGGGCCCCGGTGGCCACGAATACTATGTGCCCAGATCTACGGTGGCGACCGAAGGCCAGTCTGGTGCGTTGATGGCGAGCCGCAATCCAGCCGATATCCAATACGAAACGGATACCGCGAAGGCGACGGCTGAGCAGGCTAAGCAGATCCAAAGTGCGGGGTTTAATGCCGGGATCAAAATTGACCGGTATCAACAGCTGGGCAAACTGCTTAAAGAGGCGGAACTTAGTAAAAAGGGATTCGAGTTAGCCGAACTGGTTAATCAATATGGTTTGTTACCGACTCGGCTCGATAAAAACATTGGCAATGCGCAGGCTGCGCAAGCCATTGCGAACCAAATGGCGCTCGAATTGCGCGATCCGTCGCAAGGTGCGGGCATGCCAGGCGCCTTGTCCGACTCGGACCGGCAATTCCTAATGTCCATGGTACCGAATCTACAGAATACGCCTGAAGGACGTCATCAAATGATCGGCATGGCGGTGGCGATCCAGCAACGTCAGCAGCAAATCGCGGCCATGGCACGCCAGTGGCAAGCCAAAGGCGGGCGCCTAGACCGTGCAGATAAAAATGGCCTGACGTTCTTCGACTACCTGCAAGATTGGTCAAGCCGTCATCCTTTGTTTGGCCATCGGGATAACGATGCCCAATGATTTGCGCCGCTTGGCGATCCAAGAGGCGCACAGACACGGTGTCGATCTCCGCCTGATTGTGCCAATGATCGGCCAGGAAAGCGCTTGGAACCCGGATGCGATGAGCGCGAAGGGAGCCGGCGGCATCATGCAGCTGATGCCTGCTACGGCCCGAGACTTGGGACTGTCTAAAGCGGACCGGTTCGATCCTCACAAAGCGATTCCAGCCGGCATTCGCTACTTCAAGCAACAACTCAAGGAATTCGGCTCGCCCGCGCTCGCGTACGCGGCCTATAACGCAGGACCGGCGAACGTGCGCCGCTATGGTGGCATTCCGCCGTTTCGCGAAACACAGCACTATGTGAACAGGCTGATGGCTCATTCAATGAACCCGTCCGACGCATTTGACGGTGCGTCGATTTTTGGACCCGTACCGCGGCAGGAACAGAACGCGCCATTTGATGGCGGCGCGATTTTTCAGCAGACGTCGGCCCCTTTGGGCAATGCACCCGAGCAGCCGGTACCCCAGTCGGGCCAGCCAGCCACCCACAACAACCTGGGTATGTTTGCCAAAGGTGCAATGCACGGCGTGCGGGATTTGTTTGATGGTGGCGCGTATTTGACCTATCAAGGCGGGCAGCAACTCACCAGTCTCGGGGGGCTGACGCCCAACCCGCTATCCAACTGGTTTGGCTCGCTCGCGCAGCGCGTGTCCGATATCAACCGAGCGGCGGAAAACCAATACCAGCAAAATACACAAGGTAGCGCGGCGGCGGGTGCAGGCCGGGTTGTCGGCAATATTGCGACTTCGTTTATCCCCGGAGTGGGGGTAGCAGGGAAAGCGGCGCAAGCCACCTCAGGGCTGGGCAAAGTCACGCAAGCGGCCAAGGCGGGAGCGAAGCTGGGCGTGCTGCAAAATACCAGGACGCAGAACGACTCCGTCTTATCCAACGCGGCGTTTGGCGGCATAGCCGGTCCGCTTGGGCAGGGGCTGGCCAGCGGTATCGGCCGTATTGTGCGCCCGGTGCAAACGGCTTTGACGCCGCAAGTGCAACGTCTTGCTCAGGTAGCGCAGCAAAACGGAATTAATTTAACGCTGGCGCAACGCACGGCAAGCAAGCCGCTGGCGTTGGTCGATGCGGTAATGGGGAATTTGCCATTGACAGCCGGTGTACGTGCAGCGGAAAAACAAGCGCAGCAAAGCGCTTTTAACCGTGCGGTGGGCCGCACGTTTGGCGCGCAGGCCGATGAATTGACGCCATCGGTGATCGGCGAGGCGCGCAACCGGATCGGGCAGCAGTTCAGCGGCCTGGCCCAGCGCAACACGGTCAATCAGCGGGCAGCGAATCAACTGGTCGATGATCTGGCGTCGATTTCGCATGATATTACGCGCTATGGCGTGTCGGACACGCAGCGCGTGGTAAGCAACGTGATCGACGATGTGTTGGCTAAGGTTGAGTCACGTACTGGAACGATGTCTGGTCAAGCTTATCGCGAACTGGACAGCCAGTTGGGCAAGATCGCTCGGAATGCGTCCAGCGGCGATGTGCGTCACTATGTGGGGCAAGTGCGCGAGTCGCTGCGCCGTGCGATGGATCAGAGTATCAATAACGCGGACCGGCAAGCGTGGCGCCAGGCGCGACAGCAGTACGCCAATCTGATGACGGTTGCCCCGGTGGCGGCCGCCAACCCATCGGGCAACGTTTCAACACAGGCGTTGCTGCGCGCGGTCAATAGCGCAAACAAGTCGGCCAAGTTCACGGGTGGGGGAGAACTGGGTGAGCTTGCTCGGGTGGGCAAAGCGTTTATCGCTGAAAGCGTCCCGAACTCAGGCACTGCGCAGCGCGCTTATATGCAAAACTTGCTCACAAATGGCCTGTTTGGTGCGGGAGCCGGCTATGCCGGGGGTGGAGATACGCAGGGTGCGGCGATCGGCGCGTTGGCCGGGCTTGCAGGCCCCAGGGCTATCCAATTGATGCTGGGTTCACCGGCGGTCCAAGCCTATATGATGCGAGGCTTGTCGGGTATTCCCGGTGCTGGCCCGCTGGCCGGCGCGACTCAGCACATGATCGGCGGTGGACGGCTTGGCGTATTCGGTGACAGTTTGTTTGAACGGGCGATTCGCCAGCGCGCTAAGGACCGATCCGGCCCGTCACCAGGAAGTGAATGAAAAGCGCCAGCATAGCAGGCCAGCCCGCGGTAAGGGTCACCAGATACCAGGTGCTCGGGTAATTTTGATGGCCTATATATTATGAAATACCCACAAGCCAGCACATGCAGACCTACCACAGTGTCGAAGAAGTGCGCTTCACAGTGGTATGGGGCCGCACTTCTTTGACCTGGACATCCACCACGTTGTCGTCATTGTGCATCAAGCGGCCTTTTATAAGGGTGCGAAATTTGGACTGCCTGTGATTACTGGCAACAGTTTAACGTAGTGAAGTGAGCACCATACGCCATTTTAGCTGCTCAAGCCGCCAACAAGGGGCGAAGATGCGAATGCGATGTGTTAAGGGGTTCATAGCACTGAATGGTCACCCTTGCTTCGACCGCCAGGGTACGTTGCCGCTTCATTTCGCGGGCCAGCGTGGTGGATCATGCTGCGCTTAATACTCTTTACACTAATCGTCTTCAAAGATTACTATGCCCATTCCACAAACGATAGATGAACTGGATACCAACCCGAACAACAATTCGCCACAGGGCAACGAAGCGGTGGGGCCATTCGCAAACGGTTATATCCAGACGCTGAGTGCGTTTATCAAACAGCTAGCGAATGGCAAACTCAAGCCCACCGAGGCAGTGGACATGAATGCACAAAAAATCACCAACGTTACTAGGGGAAGCACAGAAACCGATGTCGTGACATTTGGTCAAATGTGCGAAGCTGCACCGCCTGGTCAGATTGGTTATTTCTTCCGTACTTCTGCTCCGAGGGGTTGGTTGGTAGCTGATGGGTCTAGGGTGTCTCGTACTGCCTACTCGGCCCTTTGGGAAGCGATGGGGTGTCCTGATACTGGTGATGGCAGCGCGACTTTTACCTTGCCGGACCTGCGCGGCTACTTTCTGCGTGGATTAGACCTGGGGGCGGGCCGAGACTCTGACAGGACTTTGGGCAGTGTACAGGACAGCCAAAACAAGGCACACGCTCATGCGGCATCGGCGAGTGAGGATGGTAATCACGTTCACTCGGCATGGACTGACGAGCAAGGCTGGCACCGTCACGGTATTCACGATCCAGGCCACAACCACGGAACAGAAGTACCACATGGCGGCGGCCACGCTCATTTCCAGTCAGTAGTCGGTCCTTATGGGATCAGTGGTTACTACAATACGCATCACGCTCATACAGGCATTTCAATCCATGATGCCGGTAACCACGCCCACACCGTTAGCATGGGCGACGCCGGGAATCATTCACACACGATCACAGTGAATGACGACGGCGGCGAGGAATCACGTCCGGTCAACGTTGCACTCTTAATATGTATTAAAATTTGAGCCGAGTACATGCAACCGGCGAGTTTGTATAAATTTGAGCATTTCGGATGAGGCAATAAGTCTAAATTTCACATAAAACATTAGGTGGCTATAAAAGTAACGATGGCGTTAAAATTATATGTAAAAAAATGAAAAAAATTTGTAAATAACCCGGTGGATAAAGAATGACGCAAAATAAAATTTTAGAATTGTTGCCAAAAAGGCTGACTTCGCTTATCCGTTATTTGGGGTGGGCAGATGCTCCTTATAAATGGAGGTTTTCTTGCGGCGATTGTCCATTGTGTGGAAAAAGCGTATTTCTTTCCCTAAAACCCAATCCCTTTATGACAAGGTGTTTGAGGTGTAAGGCAAATATTACTAATCTATCTCTCATACCAGTCATTAAATCGCATTTTTGTGCCGAATATTCAGGTTTGGTTGCGTATGAGCTTTCTACTTATGGTAGTACGCTTTGTTGGATGAAAAATAACTTTGGTACAGTAATTACTAGTGAATTTTTTTCTGATAAAAAATTGGGCGAGGTAGTTGACGGCTGCCTTAATCAAGATGTGCAAAATTTAACTTTTGATGACAACAGTTTTGATCTTGTTACGTCTAATCAAGTATTTGAACATGTGCCAGATGATATTAAAGGATACAGGGAGTGTTTTCGTGTCTTGCGCAAGGGAGGAGCTTTGATTTTTAGTGTTCCTCTATACGACATAAAAAATACTGAGCAAATTGCTTATTTAAATGATAAAAAAATTGTTTTTGTTGGTGAACCTGAATATCATGATAGCCGCTTAAGCGGAGCACAATCTGAACCTGCTTTTTGGCATCATTCATTTAATGATATTTCGAAACGGGTTGCTAGTGCTGGTTTTTCTAACGTGCAACTAGTTGATGTCACGATCGTAAACTCGCAACGGACACCGGAAAAAGTTATTTGTGCGGTTAAATAAACGGAGTATTATGAAAAATACCGTAAAGACATGCATTTTGGTTTTATTTTTATGATATTTACTTGCTTGTTTAAGCAGCGGTAACGCAAAATCACTATCGGTGTAGCCCGCAATCTGACCAATGTGAGAATCAGTGATGAAGTATGCAACCTACTGCTGGAAAACGATATGACGTTTTCGGTGACGTGGCTTGATCGCCAACTGCCGTGGTGGCGAAGTCTCGATGTGGTACGTCAGCGCGTCATCATTAAAATGGCCTTCAACCTGGGCAGCATGCTAGGGCTTGTTCAAAGGCCTATGCCGAACGCACTGAACTGGCGGAGGGAATGAGCCACAGCAAGAAAAAGACCCCGATCTCCGGTATCACCCCAGCGAAATTCTAGGCGCAAGACAAAGTACATTGGACCGACGCCATCGTCGTGTGGAAGGTGCTCGCCTTAAGGCCAATGAAAAGAGGGATATGAGCCGCGCAGCCAGCAAAGCCAATCCGATCTGTGAACCATGGACAAAGATGGAAAGCGATACCGGGGACGGTCGGCTCCCGGCTATCTAATGCGCAAGCAGCCTGAGCTGTCTTTGTGTCTGCGTAAGCCAGTCAAACGACTTGTCACGCGTTCGCCTTCTCAGGCTCAACCGCGAGCCTTAGTCCAAGCGCATGCAGTAGTTTGACGATTGTCTCGTAACGCGGCTTTGATCCTGGTGACAGCGTTTTGTATATGCTCTCACGGCCTAGTCCTGCCGTCTCTGCGACCTTCGCAATACCGCGAGCTTTCGCAATATCTGAAATTGCCGCGGTGAGTAGGTCAGGGTCGCCTTCCGCGATAGCGGCATTGAGATAGGCCGCGATCATCTCCTCGCTGTCCAGGTGCTCCGACACGTCAAAATGTGAAATCTTGATGTTGCTCATGTCTGGTCCTTGATCGCTTTCCACATGGCTTTCGCGCGTTTGATATCGGCCTTTTGCGTTGACTTGTCGCCACCGCAAAGCAGCAAGTATGTTACGCGCCCTTCACGCGCAAAGTAGACGCGATAACCCTGCCCGACGTTGATCTTCATTTCTGATACGCCGTCTTCCAACACCTTGTACTCACCGAAGTTTCCTTGCTCGGCTCGTCTGATCCGCAGGTAGATGGCGGCACGCGCCGTCAAGTCTGTGAGACCGTCAACCCATGTGCTGAATTCTTCGGTAGCGGTGATGGTATTCATGTAATCATAGTATCCAATTGGATACAAAATAGCAAGAGAATTTTGACTAACAGCCGCCCGTGCGGCTTTTTTATTGCCTTCAGCTTGAACGCATATGAGCGAAATATTCGACATGCCAACGCTTCTGTCGGAATTAAGCCGCGACGAAGGGCGGCGTTTGAAGCCGTACCTGGACACGGTCGGTAAAACCACGATTGGCGTTGGCCGCAATCTGACTGATGTTGGGATCGCTGATAGTGAATGCGACCTGCTGCTGGAAAACGATGTGCTGCGTTCGGTCACGTGGCTTGATCGCCACTTGCCGTGGTGGCGCAGTCTCGATGCGGTACGCCAGCGCGTCATCATCAACATGGCCTTCAACCTGGGCGACAAACTGCTCACGTTTGCGAACACGTTGGCCGCGATGCAGCGCGGTGACTATGCGGCGGCGGCTGACGGCATGCTTGCCTCGAAGTGGGCCACGCAAGTGGGCACTCGCGCACACCGTCTGGCGAGCTTGATGCGCACCGGAGCAAGTTGATGCAACTCGATGAACACGAAAAAAATGTACTGGCGTTGGCCGTCATCGGCGCAATACTCGGACTGGGCAAGCTGCTTGCCGATGGCGAGCGGGTCAGGCCGCGACTGGTGGTGGGCCGTGCTATTGTCGGTGCGGGACTGTCGATGAGTGCGGGTGCACTCTTGACGGCATTTCCCGACTTATCTCCGACTGGCCTCGTGGGCACCGCTTCGCTGTTTGGCATCCTTGGGCAAAATGCGCTTGAGGCTGTTATCCAGAAATTCGTCGGGCGAATGCCGGCCGGGCGAGGCGAAGGCACAGATGCTCAGTAGAACCGTTGAGGCGAGAGCGTCGTTTTCTATAAAGAAAGTCATACATTTTACTCAAACATACAACGCTTTGAGAACGGTATCGGGCGCTGTCAGCACGATCTTGAGCAAGGCGGCAGCGGGACCGGTCGGATTGCGGCGATGCTGCTCCCAATTTTGCAGCGTCTTGACGCTGACGCGCATTAAGCGGGCAAACTCGTTTTGCGACAGCCCGAGCTGCTCGCGCACCGTCTTCACGTCAGGCGTCGTCACTTTGATCCGGCGGGAGACCGGAGCTTGCCCGTGAGCAATCGCCTTGGCTTCTTTTAGACTTTGCACTAAGTTATCGAACAATACTTGTTCCATGTCACAGCTTCTTTACAAACTCGCGCAGTACAGCGGTTTCCCGGTCGATGAAATTGATTTAGGCTAGAGAAAACCGAAGTAGAGGGCGAGGAGGTATCCGCTCATTCGTTCGTGGTCAATTGTGCCTTCGGCAACGCCTACCATAATTTCGGCCAGATCGGCATCCGTCTGTTCAGAAACTGCGGAGATCGAATAGCCGTTATAGTTGAGAAATGCAACTGCGCAGCTAAGAGCGGTGCGCTTGTTACCGTCATTGAATACGTGGCCGCGCGCAATGGCAATTGCATACATAGCCGCAATCGCAAATGGATCATCCATGCCTTCGTAGTAAATACGATTTTCGACGCGAGCCAGTGCGGCATCGACTGCGCCAGGGCCGCCGCCAGAGAATCCGGGTAGCCCCCCCTCGACATGCAGGATCTTATCGTGGACCGCAATCACATATTCGGCGCTTAGCATGGGTCAGCGATCCTTGAGGATTTTTAAGGCATGGGCGTGAACCTTCAGTACGTGATCGATGGATTCCTGGACTTTCCGGCGGCCTTCGGGTGTCTTCATCGCTTCGGTCATGTCAACAAACGGGCGTTTAGGCATCTGCGCATAACGACGCCGGGCCTGCTCGATTTGCTCCGCGCTGAAGCGTCCGATTGATTTCCTCTCCATAAAACTGCCTCTTTAAGTTATCAGCAAACCATTAATTTTACTCGTGGTTTGGACCATGCACATCAAACCATCCTGGGCACTCCTTGCCGTCGCTGCAATGCTCTGCGGAGCAGCGGTCAATTTTTACTTCCGCGTCCAGCGTGCGCAGGCGCATGCCGAAGCCGCAGCTGTTCGTGAGCGGCGCGCCTTAGACCTGAAGGCCATATCCGATGCAGCCCTGGCCGCTGAGCGCAAGGCAGCGGAGAACAGCCGAGCCGCAGCGCAAAGAATCGAAGCCCTGGATGCCCAACTGACGAAGGAACGCCAAGCCCATGAAACCGACAGCCGTCGTTACCGCGCTGCTCTTGCCGCTGGCACTGAGCGGCTGCGTGTCGCCGTCGCAAACTGTTCAACCCGTGGCGACAATCTGTCCGGAACTGCCAGCACCGCCAGCGTGGGCGATGGAGCCACCGCCTACGCAGACCTCAACTCAACGATTGCAGAGCGCGTTTTCGCCGTCGTCGCTGACGACCAGCGACAGATAGACAAGCTTCGCGTGCTCCAGCGCTACGTATGTACGGTGCGGCCCGGGACTATCAGTTGTCAGTGAACGGCATTATCGAGACAATGGATGCTCCGAGATGAACTGTCGCAAAGCTGCATCAATGCGCGTCTGCCAACCTTCGCCGGTTGCGCGGAATTGTGTCACTACGTCACGCGACAAACGGATAGTAATGCGCTCTTTCGTGACTTCCGCCTTCGGGCGGCCGATGAGAGCAGATGGGCGAGCAGCTTTCCATTCGTCGTCGGTCAGCGGCACCGCATCGGGGTCAGATATAGCCACAGCGGTGATGGCTGCATCTTCCTCTGGGGTGGGGAAAATTGTTTCAGATTTAAGTTTGGGCATAACGTTTCACCCCTCTGAGGTTGGCTTTCCGCAGACTGATGATGCGGAAAATTCCATCGCGGTCAACAAACACTACATTGAACAGGCACTTACCGATGTAGCCCAAACCAATCATCCGGTTTTCGCCATAGGTTTTCCGTTAGTCAGGCCATATCACAGCGCTATCCCACTCGAATGCCTTTGCGTCGGCGAGAGACACACCGCTGTGCTTCTCAATGTTCTTCGCGTCTTTAGCGAGGTCGAATGAGATTTCCATGACACTTATTGTACATACAATAAGTCGGTATGTCGAGGATTTTTTGTGCCGACAATATTGGATGATCTGATCTTCGGTCTAGCATCTAACTCGAATTAAACTAAGGAGAAGATCAATTTAGTAACCCCATTTTGAGGCAATGCACACTGGGTCCGCTGGCTAGCTGGCGGGTTGCGCAACGCGTTTTCGCCGTCGCGGCCGACGATCAGCGACAGATAGACAAGCTTCGTGCGCTTTTGCGCTATGCGCGCGCGGTGCGGCCGGTGACGGGGAGTGCAACTAAACCTGCACCTTCACTTAGTTAAGCTGTGTGCCATTTTCGGAACTTGCCGGTTAAGATAAATTATCGTGGCGCCGCCAGCTTCGCACTAGCGAGCCGGTTCAAGCTCACTCCTTCCTCAGCGGCTTGCATCGCCAGCATCCAATGTAGCTGCGGCGGAATACGGACTCGAAACTCCCCCCTGTAATGCCGATCGGCAACAGGCTTGGGGACACGTTCGCCGCTGGCTTGCATATCAGCTACAGTGGAAGCGACCATCTGACGAATTCCGGTGAGTGCCTTTTCAGGGGTAGCGGCAAGCCACGAAAGCGAAGGCAACTCTACGCACAGTCCCACGTGTTCGCCGTCTTCAGATGACCACGTGACGCGGTAAGTATAGTGGTCGGTCTGCATATTAGGCCGCGTGGGAGGGGCGATGAGTCATATCTCCACGCCCAGCCAATAGACCATCGATGGAAATGTCTTCATCAATCGCTTCCCAGTGTAGACCGTACCGGCCAATTTCATATGTGGCCCGCTGTTCGGGCGTGGCGTTCAGCAGGCGCGGAAACCATGCCAGCGGCACGCCGAGCGTGCGGCCGTCTGACAGTTCAACCCACATCGTGCACTCATCAAAGCGAAGCTCTTTAGCCGAAGTGCTCATCCCAAGCCCTCTCGATTTCGTCTCGACGCGCCTGGACGGCGCGGATCAAATGGTCTCAATATTGACACCGATTTTCAAGCTTTCGGACGGCGTCCTGCTGAAGATGCTGGCCCGAGAGTCTCCAAATTCTGTTCCACAGTGTCGAAAACACCCAAGCTGGACAAAGGTTTTCAGGATGCGAGTCGATCTTAATTGTCGGTTCTTCGCGTAAAAGGATCACTGCCTACACAGACCTCAACCCAACGGTTGCGCAACGGGTTTTCAGAGTCACTGCCGAAGACCAGCGGCAGATAGACAAGCTTCGTGCGCTTTTGCGCTACGTATGCGCGGTGCGGCCGGTGATGCCCATCTGCTAGTGAACGGGCGCCGTCTTCAGTACATTCCGGCGCGCCGCATCTCGTCTCTCAGCAGGCGCAGAAGCGGTAACTGCATCTCTGTTTAACTGCCGAGATGGCGGCTGAGCCGGCGTCGAATCCGTGGGGATGAAGCTCAAAAAAGCCAATAAAATCAAATGCTGAAAATGCTCGATAATTCCCATGCATGAGGCTAAAGCCCTTGTTACGTAAGGATCGATGGCTAGGATTGTGATTCCTGTTGTCGTGGGTTCGAGTCCCATCGGCCACCCCAAAGAATTCGTAATAAAATCAAGCATTTAGAAAACGGCGCTGAGGTTTTACCCAGTGCCGTTTTTGCTTTGTAACGCCCAGTTTGGGCATGGCATACCTCGCCGCTTCACAATCTTTGTACGGTCGTAGACGCGTGCGGTTGCCGCCGGATTGGCATGAAGATCCGGCAGCATGCCGCGTTCTGCCTGCTGCCTGGTCACGTAGTAGGCGCGGGCGAAGCGGATGGCGCTGCGCTATCCCCCACCGCAGCCGCCGAAAGCGTCTGAATCGTCGTACTGCGGTGTGAGCTTGCATGTGCTCTGCTATGTGTCGCAACGGCCCGCATCATGAACCGTTGAGTTTGACCCCGACAAGTTGCCAACCGAAGACGCCGGTGCGGTGAAAAATCGTCGTATACGGTGGCTCCTTCGAATCAGTGCGGTATCGGACCACGAACTCGTTGATGCCGTGATAGCCGGCGCCCACCTGGGCACCGCCGCTTACGGAGGTGCCGGCTGCGGGCTGCCGGCCGCTTGGTGCACTGGAACCGGCGGAAGCCGAGGTACCGGAAACGGTTGCGCCGCGTGTCGCATCAGCTTGCGGAGCCCGCACCGGGCCCGGCGGTGCAGTGTCGCTCGCCACATCGCGCGGGGGCATGCCGGCCAGCAACGCGGCCACGCCGTCTGGCGTCGCATAGACCTCGACAATCGGTGCGATCAACGCGGAGCCAACCATCGTGCCGACACTGGCGGCTGCTTGCGCTAGCGGTGAGTCGTCCGCGTGCGTGCTAATCGCGCGCGTGATCCGTGCATTGAGCTCCTGTTTCAGACTGGCGCGCAATGCAGGGTAGTCGACGTATCGATTGACTGTCTCGGCGTCGCGTGCATCGGCTGCATGTTCCAAGCGGCTCAGGACGATATAAGGCGACGCGTAGCTGAGCAGGGCTGCCACCACGCTAGCCAGCGCCAGCCCTGCAGCGACAAGACGCTTGAATGAGGCCAATATCATAAGCGCAGTTGTAGTGCGAGCAAGTTAATCCAGCAAGCCGTGGGCAACCCCAGTCTCCTCTGCCGCGATATACTGGTCGATCATGCTGCAAACCGCATCGATATGGCCCACCAGCACCACGCGCGACGCACTGCGGTAGACGCGCACTGGATCGTCCTCCTGCCATGGGCGACGACGGGCCGGTTCGGCCTGAGGTTCGCCGTGGCGCAGCGGCATGCGCGCGAAAGCCGGCAGTCTGGATGGCAATGCCATGTTCTGTCGCATGGCGTGTGCCACGCCGTCGTGCATCGGCGCAGTCGAGCGTTGTGCCGGCGTCGCACTGCTCATCAGCAACTCGAATGAAGGAGCGGGGCACGACGATGCACCGCATGGCATGAGGCCTCGCAGATGACGCAGGCGCCCGAACGCGTGTAACGGAAATAGGCGGGCAAGTCGTTCCATCGGTTTCTCCGTGTGGGTACTCAAAACGCGCTGGGACGGATCAAGCCGACCGCAATGCCTTCTAGTTCAAAATCTTCCTGCCCCGGGCTCACGACAATGTTTTCGTAATCCGGATTTTCCGCGATCAATTCGATGCTATTTGCCAGCCGATGGAAGCGCTTGACCGTCACGTCGTCGCCCAGCCGTGCCACCACGATCTGGCCTTCTTTCGCGTCGTGCTGTTTCTGTACGGCCAGCAGGTCTCCGTCGAAGATTCCCGCATCGCGCATCGACATCCCCCGCACTTTCAGAAGATAGTCGGGTCGGCTCGCAAACAGTGCTGGATCGCATGCGTAGTGCTGCGCGATATGCTCCTGAGCCAAAATCGGACTGCCGGCCGCGACGCGACCGACCAGCGGCAGTGACAACTGCATGAGCGCTGGATGCGGCAACGTGTATGGGTGCGGTCCGTCTTCCGTCGACAGCAACCGGATCCCGCGTGACGCACCCGCCGCCAGCTCGATCACCCCTTTGCGCGCCAGCGCGCGCAAGTGCTCTTCGGCCGAATTGGCCGAGCTGAAGCCGAGTTCTGCAGCGATCTCGGCGCGCGTCGGCGGAAAGCCGGTGCGCTCGATCGCGCGGCGGATCAAGTCGTAGACTTGCTGCTGACGGGCGGTGAGTTTAGTCATGAGGGTTACTGTATGGATGAACAGGTTGCTGTATTTTTATACAGTATTCACAGTATTTCAAGTGCTACTTGGAATCGACGTCCGTCTGCTCGTTGCATAAGTGGGCGCGTCGCTGGGTGTCTTACGACTTTTGAATATAAAAGCATAAGGAACGATTATTTTTGATAATGAAATGCGTTCGTTAGACTTGGTCGGTCCCTCACGACATCCATGGACATACAAATGAGTGAACAGGCAACGGGGCGGGCGCGGCAGCGCGACAGCGCATCAGTGTGGCGGCGCCTGGCCGCGGCATGGGTGCTGATGGGCAGCATCGTGGCCAGCGGTGCGGCCGTCGCGGACAAGACGCTACTCAATGTGTCGTACGACCCGACGCGGGAGTTGTACCAGGACGTGAATCAGGCGTTCGCAAAGGAATGGAAGGCCAAGACCGGCGAGATCGTTTCGTTTAGGCAGTCGCACGGCGGCTCGGGCGCACAGGCGCGCTCGGTCATCGATGGCTTGCAGGCGGACGTCGTCACGTTGGCGCTGGCCTATGATATCGACGCGATCGCCAAGCGGGGGCTGATTAACGCGGGTTGGCAAAAACGCTTGCCAGACAATGCGTCGCCGTACACGTCGACGATCGTGTTCGTCGTGCGCAAGGGCAATCCGAAACGTATCAAGGACTGGAACGACCTGGTCAAGCTGGGTGTGTCCATCGTCACACCGAACCCGAAGACCTCCGGCGGCGCACGCTGGAACTACCTGGCCGCCTGGGCGTACGCGTTGCATCAGCCGGGTGGCGGTGAGCAAAAGGCGCGGGAGTTCGTCGCGAAGCTGTACAAAAATGCCGGTGTGCTCGATTCCGGCGCGCGGGGCGCGACCACCAGCTTCGTGCAGCGCGGCATCGGCGACGTGCTGGTCGCCTGGGAAAACGAAGCATTCCTGTCGCTCAAGGAGTTCGGGCCCGACAAATTCGAAATCGTGACGCCATCGGTCAGCATCCAGGCCGAACCGCCGGTCGCGTTGGTCGACAAGGTGGTGGACCGACACGGCACACGCCAGCTCGCGCAGGCTTACCTGAACTTCCTGTACACCGAGCAGGGCCAGCAGATTGCGGCGAAGCATTTCTATCGGCCGCGCTCGAGCAAGGTGTCCGAGGCGCTGACCCGGCCGTTCCCGAAACTCAAGTTGTACACGGTCGACGATACATTCGGCGGATGGGCGAATGCTCAAAAAGTGCATTTTGCCGACGGTGGAGTATTCGATTCGATTTATCAGCCACAGTAAGCCGACGAGGGCCGCGAGGCGGCGGCCCGCGGCCTGAGATGGCCGCCGGCGCGCGCCGAGCCCGGATTCCCTGGGTCCGGGGCGAGCGGTGCTTGGAGGCGAGTAGCAGGCATGAGTCGTTTTTCTTTTCGTCAGCCCAGTGCGTTGCCCGGGTTCGGTGTCACGCTCGGTATCACGGTGGCGTATTTGGGCCTAGTGGTGCTGGTCCCGCTCGCCGCGACTTTCTTGAACACGGCGACATTGACGTGGCCCGAGTTCGCGCGTGCTGTCGCATCGCCGCGCGTGCTGGCCTCGTACCGGCTCACTTTCGGTGCGTCTCTGGGCGCTGCGCTGCTCAATGCGGTGTTCGGCTTTCTTGTGGCATGGGTGCTGGTGCGGTACAAGTTTCCGTTCAAGCGGCTCGTCGATGCGGCGGTCGATCTGCCGTTCGCTTTGCCCACCGCGGTCGCCGGCATTGCGCTGGCCGCCGTCTATTCGAGTCACGGCTGGGTGGGTTCGCTGCTCGCCCCGCTCGGCGTCCAGGTGGCGTTCACGCCGCTCGGGGTGCTAGTCGCGCTCACGTTCATTGGCTTGCCGTTCGTGGTACGCACCGTGCAGCCGGTGCTGGAGGACTTCGAGCGCGAGCAGGAGGAGGCCGCTGCCTGTCTCGGTGCGACGCGCTGGCTGACCTTTCGCCGCGTGGTCTTGCCGTCGTTGCTGCCCGCGTTGCTGACGGGTTTTGCGCTCGCATTCGCGCGCGCGCTCGGCGAATATGGCTCGGTGATTTTTATTGCAGGCAATGTACCAATGAAGTCTGAAATCACATCATTGTTGATCATCACGAAGCTAGAACAGTACGACTACGCGGGTGCGACGGCACTGGCCGTCGTGATGCTGCTCGTATCGTTCATGCTGCTGCTGGCGATCAACACGCTGCAATGGGTGCTGCAGCGGCGCACGTCTAGTACGCGCCGCGCGACGTCCTCTGGCGTCGCGCCGTCCGTGGTCGCGGCTGGAGGCGCGCAATGAGTCAGCAAGCCACTCAAACGGTGGTCGCGATCGGCGCTGGGGTGCCGTTCAGGCGGGCACCGCGCCAGGACACGACGACCGAGCCGCGTGTGGTACGTTGGGTGCTGATTGGGATCGCGCTGCTTTTTCTTGGCCTGTTCCTAGTGCTGCCGCTGGTGGCGGTGTTCTATCAGGCGCTAGCCAAGGGCGTGGGGACCTATCTGGATGCCCTGACCGACCCGGATGCGCTGTCGGCGATCAAGCTGACATTGATCACGGCGGTGATCGCCGTGCCGCTGAACGTCGTATTCGGCTTGTGCGCGTCATGGGCGATTGCAAAGTTCGAGTTTCGCGGCAAGAGCCTGCTAACCACGCTGATCGACTTGCCATTTTCGGTGTCGCCGGTGATCTCCGGGCTGATCTATGTGCTGATGTTCGGCGCGCAAGGCTGGTTCGGCCCGTGGCTACAAGATCGCAACGTGCAGATCATCTTCGCGGTGCCGGGCATCGTGCTGGCGACGGTGTTCGTCACGTTTCCGTTTGTCGCGCGCGAGTTGATCCCGCTGATGCAGGCGCAGGGCGCCGACGAGGAGGAAGCGGCCCGCGTGCTGGGCGCCTCTGGCTGGCAGATCTTGCGTCGCGTGACGCTGCCCAACGTCAAGTGGGGCCTGTTGTACGGCGTGATCTTGTGCAATGCCCGCGCTATGGGCGAGTTTGGTGCGGTCTCGGTGGTTTCGGGCCACATTCGCGGGCAGACCAACACGATGCCCCTGCACGTGGAAATTCTCTACAACGAATACAATTTCGTCGCCGCGTTCGCGGTCGCGTCGTTACTGGCGTTGCTTGCGCTGGTGACGCTCGCGTTGAAGTTGATCGCGCAACGCCGGCTCACCCAGACGTCGAGCGAGCCGGCAGCCAGCTAGCCATCCACGCGGAAATTGATATGGGCATCATCGTTCGCAACTTGCAAAAGTACTTTGGCGATTTCGCCGCGCTCGACAATGTGTCGCTGGAATTTCCGTCCGGCGAACTGGTCGCGCTACTCGGGCCGTCCGGCTGCGGCAAGACCACGCTGCTACGCGTGATTGCAGGTTTGGAGTACGCGGATGCGGGGCAGGTCGTGCTGTACGGGCAGCACGTGAACGACGTCGGCGCGCGCGAGCGTCAGGTTGGTTTTGTGTTCCAGCACTATGCGCTGTTTCGTCATATGACGGTGTTCGAGAACGTCGCGTTCGGGCTGCGTGTGAAGCCGCGCCGCGAGCGCCCAACCCAGGCGCAAATCCGGGAAAAGGTCCACGCGCTGCTCAAGCTCGTGCAATTGGATTGGCTCGCGCAACGCTATCCGTCTGAGTTATCGGGCGGACAGCGCCAACGCATTGCGCTGGCGCGCGCGCTTGCGGTCGAGCCAAAGGTATTATTGCTTGACGAGCCGTTCGGCGCGCTCGATGCCAAGGTGCGCAAGGAACTGCGCAGCTGGTTGCGGCGTCTGCACGACGAGCTGCCTATCTCGACCCTCTTCGTCACGCACGATCAAGAGGAGGCGCTTGAGGTTGCGGACCGAATCGTGGTGCTCAATCACGGCCGCGTCGAGCAGATCGGCAGCCCGCAGGACGTCTACGATCATCCGGGCAGTGCGTTCGTCTATGAGTTTCTCGGCGCTGCGAATCGGCTGTCCGGCACGCTGGGCGAACAGGGCTTCGTGCCGCACGGCGAAGGCGGACGGATCGCCGCGCGGGGTGAGTTCAGCGGACCGGCGCTCGCCTTCGTGCGGCCGCACGATCTGCAACTGTTGCCGCCGGTGCGCGCCGTGCAAGACGGTATCCGCGTGGACGTGCGGCGAGTCGTGCCGCTGGGCGGCTCAGTGCGCGTTGAACTCCAAGCGCAGGCCGGCCAGAAGCTGGAAGCGGAACTCGATCGTGACGCATGGCGCGCGCTAGGGCTGGGCGTCGGCGACGGCGTGACTGCGGTGCCGCGCGCCGTGCGGGTGTTTCCCGCGCAACGATGAGAACCTGAGAAAACAAAATGAATTTCCAGCAACTGCGTTTCGTGCGCGAGGCCGTGCGTCAGAACATGAATCTGACCGAAGTGGCGAATGTGCTGTATACGTCGCAATCGGGGGTATCCAAGCAGATCAAGGATCTCGAGGACGAGCTCGGTGTCGATATCTTCATCCGCCGCGGCAAGCGGCTCACTGGCTTGACGGAGCCGGGCAAGGCCGTGCACACGCTGATCGAGCGTATGTTGCTCGATGCGGAAAACCTGCGCCGCGTCGCGCGGCAGTATGCCGATCAGGACACCGGCCATCTGGTGGTCGCCACCACGCACACGCAAGCGCGCTACTCGTTGCCCAAGGTCGTGCATCGTTTTAAGGAGATGTATCCGAAGGTCCATCTCGCGCTGCGACAGGGTAGTCCGCACCAGATCGCACAGATGGTGATTAACGGCGACGCGGACATCGGCATCGCGACCGAGGGCCTGGACCGCTACGGCGAGATCGTGACGTTCCCAGGCTACTCGTGGCATCACACCGTCGTGGTGCGAAGCGAGCATCCGCTCGCGACTCGGCCCGCCGTGACGCTGGAGGATATTGCTGACTACCCGATCATCACATACGACCAGGATTTCACGGGACGCTCGCACGTGGACCAGGCGTTCGTGCGGGCCGGTGTTGCGCCAGACGTGGTGCTAACGGCGATCGACGCGGACGTGATCAAGACATATGTCGAACTGGGACTGGGCGTGGGCATTGTCGCCGCGATGGCGTACGATCCGAAGCGAGACAGTGAGTTGGTCGCGCTGGACACGCAGCACTTGTTCGAGCCGAGCACGACCCGCGTCGGACTGCGCAAGGGCGCGTTCCTGCGCGCCTATGCATACCGGTTGATCGAGATGTTCGCACCCCACCTGACCGAGGCCGAGGTGTCCGGCCAGTTGCGCGAAACCGCCTGACAGCGCAAACGCGCCGATGATCGGCATGCGGTTGCCCCGGCGGTACGCCGCGGATTATGTCTGCCGTGTGCGCAGCGGGCGTCGCGCGTCCTGTTCGGCGCCGTGTGAATGCCGGTTCGCGATCGAGCAAAATTGCGCAAGGATCGCGGTGCGTGCCTGGCTGGCGAACACGAGGAAGCCGACGCCGTTGGCCTCGTACCAATAGCCGCTGCGCTCGAGCCCGTCCAGCGACTGCTCTAACGCATGGGCCACTGATTCGATACAGCGCCGGCGCAACTCGGCCACACGCGGGTAGGGCGGCTGCGCGCCGCGCACCGTGCAGATCAGCACGTCCAGGCCTGGCAGCGCATGCGCGTACAATACGGGTTCGTCCTGGGCGCGGGCGCGCGCGATCTTGGTGTCGAGTTGCGCGAACGGTTCGCAGCCAGAGAGTTGGGCCAAAAAGGACTCGTCGCTGCACGCGCGTCTGCGCTTTTTCGGAGTGGACATGGTATTGGCCTCGAAACGGCTCGGATGGAATGAAAAGACGGTGGCATCGGCAAACGCAGCGGCAGTTATCGCGCGAGTGTTCCGATCTTTATAGCATATTGACCGATTCATAAAAATGAATCTAGGTCACGCCGCTACGAGCCTGTTTCAAGATTGAAATATCGGCGTGCAAGGCTGATAATCATTCGCTGGCCGGCACTGGACCCGTAATGTGACGCCGGCGATCGACAAGGGGACATGCATTGACGTTCGAGCGGATGCCGGTTGGCGCATGAAGCTCTTTACCAAGGGACTATTGCTCGTCGCGGTGCCAATAGTGTGCGAACTGGCGCTATTGGTCGCGTTGTTTGGCGTGGAACGGCAAGTAGCCGACGCCGAACGATGGGCGTTGCAATCCAAAAAGGTGATCAATCAGGCCGAGGCGCTGCTTGGTCCATTGCTGCGCCAGGCGTCGCAATTGCGGGCGGGGATTATCGTCGGTGATCCGTCGTTCGCGGATAAGCGTGCGACATGGATCGAGCTGGCTGACCGGCTCAATGCGCTCGAGGCGACGGTAGCCGACAATCCTGAGCAGACCGGCCGCGTCGCGCGTATGCGCGAGACGATCGACCGGTATCGCAAGCTGACGCAGCGCGTGGCCGAGCAATTACGCGAGGGGGAGCGCCAGCGCGTCATCGAGGCATACCGTGGTGAGGCAATGCCGCGCGAGATCAATGAATTTCGCAGCGAGTTGGGCGACTTCGTCGATGCGGAAAACAAGCTGCAGGCGGATCGTAACGCACAGTTGCAAGGCTCGTTGAAGACGCAACAGTTCATGCTCTGGTTTGCGGTGAGTGTGTCGCTGCTGATCGCGGTGATCACAGCGCTGGCGTTTGCGCGACACATCGGCCAGCGGATCGAGGTCTTGACGACGAACGCGCTGCGCTTGGGCACGGGCGAGCCTTTGGCCGCCCCGGTAGGGGGCCGCGATGAAATCGCGCAGCTTGATGAGGTGCTGCACGATACGAGCCGCAAGCTGGTGCGGGCTGAACGCGAGCACGCACTGCTGAAGGCCGACCTGCAACGACGCACCGGTGAGCTTGCGCAGGTCAACGAGGAATTGCGTCAACAGACGCAGGACAATGAGATGTTTATTTACAGCGTGTCGCACGATCTGCGCTCGCCATTGGTGAACCTGCAAGGGTTCTCGCGTGAGTTGAAGGTCTCGGCCAGCGAGTTGCGCGAAACGATTGGCGAGTTGGATCTGCCCGTGGCCGAGCGTGAGCGGCTGCAGCACATTGTCGACGGCGAGATCCAGGAGTCGATCGGTTTTCTGCAAAGCGCGGTCACGCGCGCGGGGGGCACCATTGACGCGTTGCTGCGGCTATCGCGCGCGGGCCGAGTCGAGTATCAGTGGGCGCTGGTGGACGTGAACGCCGTATTGCAGCGGGTGATTAAGGCGCTGAACGGCCAAACGTCGGCGAACGGCGCACGCATGTTGGTTCAGCCGCTGCCGCCGGCATGGGGCGATGCTAGCGCGATCGAGCTGATTTTTGGCCAGTTGGTCGGCAATGCATTTGCTTACCTGGACCCGTCCCGCTGCGGCGTGATCGAGGTCGGCTGGGTCAATCCGGGCGGTGATGGCGACGCGCCCCAGGCCGCCGCGCCCACGGCGCACGTCGCGCACCCTGAGGCGGACGGTCGCATCGCAACGGCGCGGTTGGTCGGCACGGGCGAGCGCCATCGCGTCTATTATGTAAGGGACAACGGGCGCGGCATTCCGTCGGCGTCGCTGCCGAAGGTGTTCAGCGCGTTCCAGCGGCTGCATGCGGACGCGGGCCCTGGCGATGGAATCGGGCTTGCGCTGGTCAAGCGGATGGTGGAGCGACATCGCGGACGTGTGTGGGTCGAGTCGGCCGAAGGCGCGGGATCGACGTTCTACGTCGCATTACCCGCGCACGCGCCGGTGAGCATGGTGTATCCGGGAGGTGTCGCGATCGGCCGCCCACCGGAGGTGAAAAATCAAGGCAGCGGCAAACGTTTGCCTTACTGGGCGCAGCGCGATACGGGCATGGCCGGTCTGCACGTGCTAACCGCGCACCGGGTCGAGGACGCTGGGTTGAGACCGTATGCCGGTGCATACAATACTTCTTGGGAAAAGTCATGACAATCGGGGAGACAGTCAGCATCATCCTGATCGAGGACGACGATGGCCATGCGACGCTGGTCGAGCGCAATCTGCGCCGCGCAGGCCTGACCAATGGCTTCAAGCGGCTGTCCGACGGTCACCAGGCGCTGGATTATTTCTTCGGTCCCGGGCCGCACGGCGACCTGCGCAACTGTGTGGTGCTGCTGGACCTGAAGATGCCGCGCGTGGACGGGGTCGAAGTGTTGCGTCGTTTGAAGGAATCGCCGCAAACTGCGTCGCTGCCGGTCATCGTGCTCACGACCACCGACGATCCGCGCGAAATCGAGCGGTGCTACGAACTCGGCTGCAATGTTTATATCACCAAGCCGGTCGAATACGATGCATTCATCGAAGCGGTCAGGCGGCTGGGCTTCTTCCTGCAGGTCGTGAAGTTGCCGTGCAGCGTGCGCCCGAGCGCACGCTGACCGCGTCCCGGAGCTATCATGTCCAGCGACGCTCACGTGCTGGTGCTCGACGACGACGAAGGCATCCTACTGCTTGCGGCGCGTGCGTTGCGGCGGGTCGGCTATCGTGTCAGCGCATGTTCGACGGTGCAGCAGGCGCTCGATTGCATCGGCGAGCCGTTGCCGGATCTGCTCGTGCTCGACTACCGGCTCGGTACGCCACAAACCGGACTGGATTTTTTCCGCGGATTGGTTGCGCGCGGAATCAAGCTGCCGGCCATCTTGGCCACAGGCTTTTCGGACGAGTCGCGGATCATCGAGGCGTTGCGTGCCGGTGTGTCCGACGTGGTGCCGAAAGCAGCCGATTACCTTGATTATCTGCCCGAGGCCGTCGAACGTGCGTTGAACGAAGCGCGGATGCGGCGTGTCGTGGCGGAGTCTGAGCGGATGCGCGATCGCGAGCGGCACTATCGGACCATTGCCGAAGCGCTGCCGCATCTGGTCTGGACTTGCACGCCGAGCGGCGAATGCGATTTTTTGTCCAGGCAATGGTCGGATTACACCGGAATGCCGGCTGGCGCGGGACTCGGTGCCGGGTGGTTCGACGCGGTACATGTCGATGATCTTCCCGCGCTGCGCGACGCATGGCGACAGACCATCGGGCGAGGCGTGGACAGCTTCTTCGTTCTCGATGTGAGGCTGCGGCGTCATGACGGCGCGTATCGCTGGTTTTGTGTGCGAGGTACGGCGTTGCACGAAGCGGACGGGCGCATTGTGAAGTGGTTCGGCACGTGTACGGACATCCAGGATCAGCGCGAGGCGAGCGACGAGCGCGAGCGGCTGCTCCAGTCCGAGCAGGCGGCGCGGCAGGCGGCTGAAGAGGCCAATCGCGCGAAAGACCGTTTTCTCGCGATGCTGTCGCACGAGTTGCGCACACCCCTCACGCCGGTGCTGGCCAGTGCGCGAATGCTCGAGCGCGCTCGTGACGTTCCCGATCCGGTGCGCTCCGCCATGAAGGTCATTCGACGCAACATCGAGTTGGAGGCCCGCCTGATCGACGATTTACTGGACTTGACGCGGGTGGCCAACGGTAAGCTGCTACTGGCGTTGGAGACCGTGGACATGCACGAGCTCATCGATGCAGTGCTGGAAATTTTTCGCAGTGACATCCAGGTCAAGCAATTGCGTGTGGAGTTGGATTGCGCTGCACAGCACCGCTTCGTCCGCGGCGACCGTGCGCGGTTGCAACAGATGTTGTGGAACTTGATCAAGAACGCGGCTAAGTTCACGCCCGAGCATGGCCGCATTGTGCTGCGCACGCGCGATGCTGACGCGCCATCGGAAGCGGGTGCGCCGCAGATCCGGATTGACGTGCAGGACAGCGGTATCGGCATCGCGCCGGAGCAACTGGGGCGACTGTTCAACGCGTTCGAGCAGGGTGGGCGGCACACCACCCAGCAGTACGGTGGCTTGGGCCTGGGCCTGGCAATCACCAAGGCGCTGACTGACGTGCACGGTGGGACGGTGCGCGCCTCCAGTGAGGGGTTAGGGCGCGGCGCCACCTTTACGATCGTGTTGCCCAGTGTCGAGGCGCCCGGACCGGTGATGGAGCGCGGCACGATCGCCGCAGCGCCGCAGCGCGCCACGCTGGACATCCTGCTGGTCGAAGACCACCAGGACACAGCCGACGTGATGGCTCAGCTCATCGCGGGCTTTGGCCACAATGTGGTCGCGACCGGGACCGTGGCCTCGGCGCTGCAGGCGGCACGGCAGCGGCGCTTCGATCTCGTGGTCAGCGATATTGGTTTGCCCGATGGTACGGGGCTGGATCTGATCACAGCGTTGCGCGGCATCGAGACCGGCGCACGCGTGCCGGCGGTGGCGCTGACCGGCTATGGCTCGGATGATGACGTGCGCCGCTGTCTGGACGCCGGCTTTATGTCGCACCTGACCAAGCCGGTCAATTTCACGCTACTCGAAGGCCTGATCGAAGAAATTGCGATGGCCAAGGGCAGCGGTGACGCGTTGCCCACCCCCACCGCTTGACGCCGTGACGCTGCGGCGCCTGCTGCGCGACACGCGGGACTTTATGTAGGCGGGTCAGCCGCGTTTTTTCAGTTCGTCGCGAATCTCGCGCAGCAACACGATATCTTCAGGCGGCGCTGCCGGTGTGGCCGGCGCGGCCGCTTGCGGCGCCGGCGCGCGCAGCTTGTTGACAAACTTGACCATCAAGAAGATGACGAATGCGAGGATGATAAAGTTGATCACTGTGGTGATGAACGATCCGTAGCCCAGCACGACGACGCCCGCCGATTGTAGGTCCTTGATTTCGGCCGATGGAGGCGGCGGGCGATAGGAGCGTGCGCCAGGCCGCGAAGCAGCGCGGGCCAGGCGAATCATATCAATAAAGGTGCGGCAACAGCGGCACCGGTGTGGGCGCAGCGCCAGGTAAATCGCCTTGTTCTTGACCGTGCCTTCGTCGCGCACCTTCACGCGCAGGGCATCAAAAAACACGACCGGATACATCGCTTCCAGCGGGCGCTGTCGCCATTTGCGTACTTCATCGATTACGGCGTCGGTGACCGTGCTGATAACGCGTCAAGCGCTCAGGCGATTCAGCTAACTCAACCGACTCAAGCGGCGCTTGCGGAACGGCTTGTGACCGGCAGGCGCATGCCGACGCCGAGTCGGTTCCAGGCATTGATCACCGCGACCGCGAAAGTCAGATCGGCAATCTCCGTGTCGCTGAAGTGGGCCTGCAGCGCCTGGAAATCGGCATCGGCTGGATGGCCGCCAGGGAGTGTGGTCAGGCGCTCGGCCCAGTTCAGCGCGGCGCTCTCCCGCGCATCGAACAGCTCGGTCTCGCGCCAGGTTGGCACGCTGAACAGGCGCTGCACGTCTTCGCCTTGCTGGACCAGGTCGTGTGAATGCATGTCGACGCAAAACGCGCATCCGTTGATTTGCGATACACGTAGAAACACAAGGTCACACAACTTCTGGCCGAGCGTGGAGCGTCCCAGTGCGGCATTGACCGACGCCAATGCGAGATAGGCATCTTTGGACAGTTCACGGTAAGGCAGGCGGGGTTGGCTCATCATGGTTTCCTTTCGCGTCAATGGACTATGAGCCTTTATCGTAGGCGGCGAATGGGGTATCGTAAAAGGCCAAAAACGGTTTAAATAAGTAGGCCATGATGCCAGCCGGAGCAGGGCGATGACAGCGAAGCGCGACGGCAAGCGGGCCGTGGCACGCGAAGGCCGACTCAGCACGATGCCGGCGGCCGATTGGGCCTGCACGCTAGCGCTAGATCGCCGGCGCGGTGAGCCAATCTATCGGCAACTGGTTACCCGGCTTCGCGACGGCATTCTGGACGGCCGATTGCCCGCCGGCATGCGGCTGCCGTCCACGCGCGCGCTCGCCACGCAACTTAATACCGCCCGTGGCACGATTGAACTCGCCTACGCGTTGCTTGCGGCGGAAGGATTCATCGAGACGTGCGGCGCAGCCGGCACCCGGGTCAACGCACGACTTCCACCACAGCATGGTCCGGTGAAGCCTGCGCCTGCACCGTCGGCCGGCAGTGCATCGGTGAGTGCCGCGATAGCCTTGGCACCGTTGCAAATGGGACTGCCTGCGTTGGACTTGTTCCCGCGCAAGCTGTGGGCTCGGGTGGCTAGTCACGAAGGGCGCGTGTTGGCCGCGGAGGCGTTCAGTTACGGTGATGCGCAAGGCCAGTCCCGCTTGCGTCATGCGATTGCCGGCTATCTTGCGATAGCACGCGGAATTGACTGCGACCCTGCCAGGATCATTATCACGAACGGGTATCATGGCGCGCTTGGACTGCTGACGACAGCGTTATTGCCGGCGACGGCGTCGCGCCCGATCTGGTTCGAAGACCCCGGCTACCGGCGGGCACGTGACGCGTTGACGCTGGCCGGCGCGCAATTGGCTGGCGTGCCGGTTGACGACGAAGGACTGGATGTCGAGGCAGGCGTGGCGAAGGCACCATGGGCCTGCATGGCGCTTGTCACACCTTCGCATCAGGCGCCGTTGGGGGTATCACTGTCATTGCCGCGGCGGCTCGCGTTGCTAGACTGGGCGGTGCGCGCCAATGCGTGGATCGTCGAGGATGACTATGATGGGGAATTCCGCTACTCAGGCCGGCCGTTGCCCGCGCTGGCGAGCCTGGACGGCGGCGAGCGCGTGCTCTACGTCGGCTCCTTCAGCAAGGCGCTTGCGCCCGGCCTGCGGCTCGGCTATATCGTCGCGCCGCCTGCGCTCGCTGGGCACTTAGCCAAGGTGGCCGCGTTGCTGGCGCCGCCCCCGGCTTTGACACTGCAGGAAAGCATCGCGGCCTTCATCGAAGCCGGACATTTCAGCCGGCACATCCGTCGGATGCGTGCCGCGTATGCGGTGCGCCGCGACGCACTTGCCGCGGCGTTGCACCGTCGCGTCGGCGGCGTGTTGGATATTTCGCCCAGCGTCGGCGGCATGCATCTCATCGGTTGGCTGCGTGAGTCCTCCGCGCCACGCGACGGCTCGCTGGCGAACGACGTATTGCTGGTTCAGGCAGCGGTGCGCAGCGGCCTCGCGCCCGATGCGCTGTCGCCGTGGTATTTGCATCAGCGGCGACGTGACGCATTGTTAATGAGCTTTACTAACGTGCTGCCGGAACGGGCCGACGATGTTGCCGTTAGGCTGGCCGCCGCATTCGAGCGACCCTACGCTTGAAGGCCGCCTAGGAATTGCCGCAGGTTTGTCAGTGCCCGGGTTGGTTCCTTCTTCATCGGGATGCGTTCGTCTGTGCATTGGCCGTCGCGAATAGGGGGATCGAGCGGGCGGCTGCAAGGGCTGTATTTGTCGCGCCGCTGGCCGGGCCGCGCGCAGGCTACGCCTGTACTTTGACGGGTTGATGGCGGATTCGTTGCGCTGCTGCGCTGCCTAATGTGCGGATCATACGCGACGCGATGCGGCACGGCAGCGCGCACCAGCAATTGCTTACAAAAAAGTCGGGGAGGGCGCCGCGTGCACGCATTAAAATGCGCGTTTTGTCGCGACGTCGCAATCCGCACGGGGCGGTAGCATCACGTCGCGTCGTCGAGACCGCGGCGTTATCCTGACATGCCTATCGCAAAACGACCCGACCCGTCCGATCCTCAACGCGCAGAGCGTCGCGTGCCACTGACGCGGCAGCGTGCCACCGCACGCCAAGAGGGCGTGTTGCGGTCGCTGGCCGCCTCATTTATGCTGGGTTTTGCCGGCCTGGTGGCGGCCATCGCGGTGATCGGCGCACTGGTGCTGGGCTACGTGCTGGTCGTCATGGGGCCCAAGTTGCCATCGCTGGACGTGTTGACCGACTATCGTCCAAAGGTGCCATTGCGCGTCTACACGGCCGACCACGTGTTGATCGGCGAATTCGGTGAAGAACGCCGCAGCCTCGTGCGGATCCAGAACACGCCCGACGTGATGAGGAAGGCCGTGTTGGCGATCGAGGACTATCGGTTCTACGAGCACGGCGGCGTGGACTTCATCGGTATCCTGCGCTCGGGCATCGCGGACCTGCTGCACGGCGGGCGTGCGCAGGGCGCGAGCACGATTACGATGCAGGTAGCGCGCAACTTCTTCCTATCCAGCGAAAAAACTTATACGCGCAAGATCTACGAGATGTTGCTTGCCTACAAGATCGAGGCGGCGCTGTCCAAAGATCAGATTCTTGAGCTGTACATGAATCAGATTTATCTCGGTCAGCGCGCGTACGGATTTGCCGCGGCGGCCCGCGTGTACTTCGGCAAGGACCTGAAGGACATCACGCTAGCGCAGGCCGCCATGCTGGCGGGATTGCCGAAGGCGCCGTCCGCCTACAACCCGATCGTCAACCCCAGGCGTGCGAAGGTGCGGCAAGAGTACATTTTGAAGCGCATGCTCGAGTTGCGCTACATCACACAGGACCAATACGACCAAGCGATCCAAGAGGACTTGCACGTGCGCACGGCGGGCAATGAGTACAGTGTGCACGCGGAGTACGTCGCCGAAATGGTGCGCCAGGCGATGTACTCCCAATATCGCGACGAGGCCTATACGCGCGGGCTGACAGTCACGACGACGATCGACTCGGCGGATCAAGCTGCCGCCTACGACGCGGTGCGCAAAGGGGTGCTCGACTACGAGCGCCGCCATGGCTATCGCGGACCGGAGGCAGGCATTGAACTGCCGCCCGCCGGCGATGAGCGCGACCAGGCGATCGAGGACGCGCTCGTCGGCCATCCGGACAACGGTGATCTGCTTGCCGCCGTGGTCATTGACGCGAGTCCGCGGCAGATCAATGCGCAGTTGTCTGATGGCACCGTCGTGCAGATTAGCGGTGACGGGCTGCGGTTTGCCGCAGGCGCACTGTCGCCTCGCGCGTCGGCGTCAGTGCGGATTCGGCCCGGCTCGGTCATCCGCGTGGTGCGCGACGCGAACGGTCGGGCCTCGATCACGCAACTGCCGCGGGTCGAGGGGGCGCTCGTGTCGGTCACGCCGCAAGATGGTGCAATCCGCGCGCTGGTCGGCGGTTTCGATTTCAACAAGAACAAGTTCAACCACGTCACGCAGGCGTGGCGGCAACCGGGCTCGAGCTTTAAGCCGTTCGTTTATTCGGCCGCGTTGGAAAAAGGGCTGGGCCCGGCGACCATCATCAACGACGCGCCGCTGTATTTTCCGCCGACGACACCGGGTGGGCACGCGTGGGAACCGAAAGATGATGACCAATCCGAGGGCCCGATGCCGATGCGCGTGGCGTTGCAGAAGTCCAAGAACCTAGTATCGATCCGGATCCTGTCTTATATCGGTACGCAGTACGCGCAGCAATACGTGACCGAGCGGTTCGGCTTTGATTCTGACAAGACGCCACCCTACCTGCCGATGGCGCTAGGTGCGGGACTGGTGACGCCGCTGCAGTCGGCGGCAGCCTATTCAGTCTTCGCGAACGGTGGCTACCGGGTCAATCCGTATTTGATCGCCCAGGTCGATGATGCGCACGGCGAGCCGCTGCTGAAGGCCCAGCCGCTGGTGGTCGGCCAGAATGCACCGCAGGTGATCGAGCCGCGTAATGCGTATGTGATAAACAGCCTGTTGCATTCGGTTGCGTCGGCGGGCACGGGCTCGGGAACCAACGTGTTGCATCGCGCAGACCTGGCCGGCAAGACCGGGACGACCAACGACGCCAAGGATGGCTGGTTTGCCGGCTATCAGCATACCCTGGTCGCGGTCGCGTGGATGGGCTATGACCAGCCCAAATCGCTCGGCAGCCGCGAATTCGGCGCGCAGCTGGCGCTGCCGATCTGGGTCCAGTACATGGGACGCGCGCTGCGCGGCGTGCCGCAGTACCAAGCGCCGATGCCCGAAGGGCTGACGGCGATCGACGGCGAGCTATTCTACGCAGACAAGACGCCGGGTAACGGCTTTATCGCGTCGATCGGGCTCGACGCGAACGCGCCGGCCGGCGCAAGCGATTCGAATGCACAGTTTGGCACAGTGGGGCCGGGTGGCATGCAACCGCCGGCGCCGCCGCCCGATGTGAATTCGGCAGAGCGCCAGCAGATCATGAACCTGTTTGGCGATAGCAAGCCGTAACGCGCGCCGCGTCGCCGGGGTACCCCCATACGCGTTGACCAAAGAAGCATTCTGCGAAAATGTAAACGTCGCCGCCGGCGAAGTCATCGGTGAATTGGGCGCTATCGCAACAGCGCATTACTTCACTTGCTGTGCACGATCGCCAGCGTGTTTTCCGCAGCAGCACGAGTGTGGTGCACAAGGCTTGTCGGATTTTACCGACATGGCTGGGCTACGCGTGACGATCGCCGGCTCGCCATTCGATCACCGGCTGTATCATTTCGTGCTGGCCTTCTCGCGCTGGGAATACTTCCATGTTGCTAAACGAAGCGAGCGCTTCGAGTCATTATTCACTGATTTGCAAAACACGCTGGGGCTATTTAGGAGTTGCCCGCGCGAACATCGCATGCTAGGCACGCGCAACAATCGCGTTCAGGCTCACAAGCATGGCTATGGGCTGATATTGCCCATGTGTCAGGCTTGATGGCGGCACGCATGGACGTGGCTTGAGGGGATCGATGAACGGCGATAGGAGCTTTTGATGCTGGAATTTTCGACTTTGGGCACCTTTGTCGTGGTCGTGCTCGGACTGTTGCTGATTCCCGGGCCAGCCGTGTTGCTGGTGCTCACGCGCACAGTACAAGGCGGCCGCATAATCGGCGTATTCACCGGGCTCGGTGTGGTGGCTGGAGATCTTATCCACACGCTCTGTGCAGCAGTGGGCTTATCCGCGTTGCTGATGACCTCGGCGCTGGCATTCAATATCGTTAAGTTGGCCGGCGCCGCGTATCTACTGTATCTTGGGGTGCAGGCGTTGCTCGAGAAACCGACGCTTGAGTATGCGCTCACGCCGAAGCCGGCTGCGGTTTCACCTAGAAAGGCCTTTGTTCAAGCGATGCTGATTGAGGTGCTAAATCCAGAAGTCGCGTTGTTCTTTCTTGCATTTCTGCCACAGTTTGCGCATCCGCAGCGCGGTGCGATGTTTTGGCAGTTCGTCGTGCTCGGGCTGATCTTTGTCGCCATAGGCATGTTGTACTTGACGGCTGTAATCTTTTCGATACGCTCGCTTGGCCGCATCATGTCGCGTTTACACTGGCTGCGCCGCTGGGAGAAAAAAATTATTGGCATCATCTTCGTCCTGCTTGGACTGAAGCTGGCGATGCAGCAATAATAGGTTTGGTTTGGAGCAACGCAACGCGTAGCGCCGCCAGCCGCCGCACCCCAAAAGCGTCAACCGTCAGGTTAGCATGGTGATGGATCTGGCCAGGGGGCGCACCGTCGTTCGCTTGTGCGCCGCGTTGACCTGTCCATCTGTCTGAGCGGGGTGGCTTGTGTTCAGATGTCTTATTTCATCTTTTTGACGTTACAGTCATCAAATTGGACATTTCATGGGTCTTAGCGCTATGCGGTCAGTCAATGCGTTGCTACTGCGTTTTTCCCTGCTGGGGGCCAGGATGGCACCATTGCCATCTGCGAATGCATTTTCCGCGACGAAGCAGCGGTGAAGGCCGCGTTGAGTTCGCCGGAAGTGCCTGAAGTGATGGCTGACGTACCGCGCTTCACCGATGTGGCGCCAACCCGCGTGCGCGCGGTTGAGCTGTGATCGGAGGCAAGAAGATGTACGATCAACAAGTTACCTGAGCGCCATGAACGACGGCATCGGCTAGCAGGATGCGACGCGACTATTTCTGGTTTCCTGACGGATGGATCGAACTGGCCCGCCTAACATACCAGCGCGGCGAGGTGGCAACGCCAATGGGAGCAGGTGATCCCCGGTGCCCCTGTCTCGGATAGTCGTACCCTATGCCTAAAACTTCGCGGCGGGAACACGCGGGGCACCGGTTCGTACCATGCCAGTGACCAACGCCATTGACAGCATGCACATGCAGTTGCGCAAGGTTGTGAAGAATCGCGGCCGCTTCCCAAGCGACGAAGCCGACAGCAAGCTGGTGTATGTAGCCTTGCGCAATATCGAAAAGAATGGGTAGATGCCGCTTATCCTTTGGCGGCAAGCCGCCAATCAGTTCGTCACTCTGTTCGGCGAGCGGTTCACCAGCGCCATGAATTGAGATCTTTTGAACAGCCTCAGCACACAAGATCTCTGCCACCTCCCTGCTGGCCGAGACAATCGAGGCGGCCAAGGGGGCGAGGTTGACCGCACACCCAGTGCGGTTCACTGCTTATTGCCAATGCTGGCCCGCTGCCTGCAGCGTGGCTGGATCACCCATTCACCGGTGAATGGCACATCGTTGGTCGCTCGCCGCGGCCTGATCGATGAAAATTCGCGTCTGAGGTACCTTCACCGGGTCCTTACGGTATCTCGGCTGGAAACAGGATGTACCTGATCAACATGGTGGCGCCGGGCCGATCGCTTCTTTTGCCTCCACGCTCATGGTCCGCCTCTAACGGAGGGCTGCGGTGGCTGCTCGAGTGCGTAATGCGCAAGTTCTGCTAGGATCGGCCCTAGCGTACTTTATTTAGCTGCCAGCACTAGGCAGGAAATAATTATTATGATAATGAAAAAGGGGAAGCAGGCGGGTTGTCGTCGCCAGTGGAGCAGAAAAGGGGTAGGGTTTTGCGTGGGTCTGGCGCCGATGATGCTGGCGCAAGCGCTACCGCTCGATGGCGCCGAGCAGCAGCCGCTGCGCGAGCAGGAACGCGAGCGCGTACTTCGACAGCAGCGTGAGGCCACGCCGGACGTGCGGCTGACACGCCCGTTAGCGCCTGAACAAGCGGGTCTTCCCGCGCAAGAGTCGCCCTGTTTTCGCATCGAGCGCATATTACTCAACGGTGACGCGGCCACGCATTTCCAATGGGCGTTGGCGGCGGCCAATCCGCCAGGTGACCCGGCCATTGGCCGCTGCCTGGGCACGGCAGGTATCAACCTGACGATGAAGCGGGTGCAAAACGCGATTGTTGCGCGTGGCTACGTGACCACGCGCGTGCTGGCGGCCCCGCAAGATTTGAAGGCCGGCACGCTCGCGCTCACGCTTATTCCGGGCAGGGTCCGTGCGATCCGCTTTACCGACGACAGCAGTGCGCGCGCCACGCAGTGGAACGCTGTGCCGGTTACATCAGGCGATTTACTCAACCTGCGTGACATCGAGCAGGCGCTGGAAAACTTCAAGCGCGTGCCGACGGCCGACGTTGACATCCAAATCACACCGGCTGAAGGGCCCGACGCCCAGCCTGGCGAAAGCGACCTGGTGATTGCGTGGAAACAGGCGCATCCGGTGCGTTTGAACGTCTCTATCGATGATGCAGGCAGTCGGTATACGGGGCGGTACCAGGGTAACGTGACTGTCTCGTACGACAACTGGTGGACGCTGAACGATTTGTTTTACGCCAGCTTCAACCACGACCTTGGCGGTGGGCATAGCGGCCCCAAAGGCACGCGTGGCTACACCGTGCACTATGAAGTGCCGTATCGTTACTGGCTGCTGGGTTTCACCACCAGTGGCTATGATTATTACCAGCCGGTCGTGGGCGCCTACCAAACCTACCGCTACGGTGGTGATGGCGATCTGACTGAGGTGCGCCTCTCGCGCCTGCTTTATCGCGATGCCGTGCGCAAGACTTACGCTCATGTGCGCGGGTGGCTACGCCATGCGCGCAGTTTCATCGATGACACCGAGATCGAGGTACAACGCCGTCACACGGCAGGCTGGGAAATCGGTTTAAGTCACCGCGAATTCATCGGTTCCGCCACGCTGGAGGGCGGCGTGGCGTACCGCAAGGGGACGGGCATGTTAGGGGCTCAGCCAGCGCCGGAGGAATTTTTCGGCGAGGGGACGTCGCGCCCATCGCTGATGACTGCGGACGCCCAACTGACCCTTCCATTGACCATCGCTGCACAGCGACTGCACTACACTGCAGCATGGCGCGGACAATGGAGCCGCACGCCGCTCGCGTTGCCGGAACGCTTTTCCATCGGCGGGCGTTATACCGTGCGTGGTTTCGATGGTGAAAGCGCGTTGATCGGCGACCGAGGCTGGCTGGTGCGCAATGACCTAGGCTGGTCACTGGGCCACACCGGGCAGACGCTTTATTTGGGCGCGGATTATGCAGAAGTGGGCGGACCGTCCGCCCACTTCTTGATCGGACAGCACTTAGCCGGTGCCGTAATCGGCCTGCGCGGTGGGGCCAAAGGGCTGTTCTGGGATGTTTTTGTCGGTACGCCGCTTAGCAAGCCGGCGGGTTTTCAGACCCGTCGCTTCAATGCTGGCTTTAACGTCAACTGGTCATATTAAGCGTAGGCGTTAAGACTGCTCTATTTTCCGGATACCCGTTATGAATTCACATTTATATCAGGTCGTCTTCAATCGGGCCCGCGGGTTACAGATGGCCGTGGCGGAGCATGTCGCCAGTCAAGGCAAGCAGCGCGGCGTTCGGGCCGCACGCTCGGCGTGCCCCCTGCTGGCGACGATGCGGGTGCTGGATTTTTCGATTCTGTTGTCGCTTGGGCTGGTCGTTGATCTCGCACAGGCGCAGATCGTGGCGGATCCTGGCGCGCCGCGCGACCAGCAGCCAACCGTACTCAACGCCGCCAACGGCGTGCCGCTGATTAACATCCAAGCCCCCAGCGCGGGCGGTGTGTCGCGCAATACCTATAGCCAATTTGACGTCGGCCATCGGGGCGTCATTCTCAACAACGCTAGCACTCACACGCAAACGCAGCTTGGCGGCTGGGTGCAAGGCAATCCATGGCTAGTTAACGGCACCGCACGTGTAATTCTCAATGAGATCAATGCCAGTCATCCCAGCCAGTTGCGCGGCTACATGGAAGTGGCCGGCGAGCGCGCGCAGGTCGTGGTTGCCAATCCGGCAGGGATCAGTTGCGCCGGCTGTGGCTTCATCAATGCCAATCGCGTCACGCTGACCACCGGCGCCCCGATCATGAATGGCGGCAACCTCGACGGCTACCGCGTGCAGCAAGGCGCCGTTACCCTCACCGGTGGCGGGCTCGATGCGAGCCGCGCCGATTACACTGATATTATCGCGCGCTCCGTCCGGATCAATGCTGGCCTCTGGGTTCAGCAGCTACGCGTTATCACCGGCGCTAACCAGGTCAGTGCCAGCCAGAGCGTGGTGGATTCAATGGCCACAGACAGCAATGTGCCGGCTTTCGCGCTGGACGTGAGCCAACTCGGCGGCATGTACGCACAGAAAATCGTCCTGCTCGGTACCGAGCACGGCGTGGGGATGCGCAACGCTGGCCAAATCGGCGCATCAGCCGGCGAACTGGTGGTGACCGTCGACGGCCGCCTGGAAAACAGCGGCGCCCTGCAGGCCAGGACCGATACGCACTTGAACGTCGGCAGCGGCGTGGCGAACAGCGGTACGATTAGCGCTGGACGCGAACTGGTGCTCGACACCCCAAAAGATTTGGACAACCGGGGCGGCGCCTTGCATGCCACGCGCCTGGAAGTGAACGCAGACTCCGTGACAAACCGGGGCGGCACCATGGAGCAAACGGGCGCCCAGGACCTGGTTGTGCATGCCGCGCAGGTTCGTAATCGGGAGGGCGGCCACATCGGACAGGCTGGGGCGGACGCCGATGCCGCCACGATGCCCACGCATGACCGCACGTCGGGTATGAACGTCTCAGATGACAGCGACGCCGCGCCGCTCGCGGCGGGTGCGCTCAACGTTACCCACATACTGGATAACGACGGCGGCAGCATCATGGCCACGGGTGCTATCGATCTGACCGCCCGCGCGGGCCTGGACAACGAGGGCGGCCATCTAGGCGTGCGCAATTTGAATGTAAAAGGCGGCGATCTGGTCAACCGTCTGGGCGAATTGTACGTGACAGGCAGCCCTCAGCTCCAACTTGGCGCACTGCAAAACGAGACGGGGCAAATGCAACTCGCCGGGCCGCTAACGTTAAACGCTCAATCGTTCGATAACCGCGCGGGTCAGCTGGTGGTCGTCGGCGGCGATAACCGCCTGGAGGTGAAGAACGAGCTGGATAATAGTCGAGGCGGGCAGATTGTCAGCGACGGTGCGCTGCATATCCGCGCCAGCACGCTCAATAACGCGCAAGGCCGCGTGCGGCAAGCTGGCGTTGGCCGTTTGCAGATCGAGGTGCCACAGCTAGAAGGTGTCGGCGGCACACTGGTGAGCGATGGCGCCTTGACGCTGATGAGTCATAAGGCTGACCTACGTGGCGGCTTGACTCAAGGCAAGCAGATTCGTGTTGACACAGACACACTGACTACTGCCGAAGGCGTGTTGCGTGACAGCGGCGCTGGCATGCTCGAGTTGAAGGTGCGCGACGTATTGGACAATAACCGCGGCGCCATTCGCGGTAATGGCGCGTTGACGTTGCAGACGCAACAACTGATCAACGAATGGGGTAGGATTAGCGCGGCCGGCACACACGACACCCAGGTTGACATCGCTGATCAACTTAATAATACCCATGGCCAGCTTGTTGCCGCCGGCAACACGACGGTGAGGGCGAGCGATTTACGTAACCAGGGTGGCATGATCAAAACCAAGGGTCAATCCAACTTGGACGTGAGTGTTGACGGCACGCTCGACAACCGTGCGCAAGGAACGCTCGCCGCCGACGGTGATTTGAGGGTCACCGCGTCTACAGTGGACAATCGCCGGGGGAAGCTGATCGGCGTCCACGGACTGCGCGTCGAGTCCACCACGCTCGATAATCGTGAAGATGGTTGGGTGAACGCAACCGAAGGCAGCCTAAAGGTGAGCAGCCAAGGCCAAACCCATAATGCGGGCGGCACGCTCCAGGCCGCCAGCGAGTTGACGCTGGACAACACAGGCCTGGACAATGCCGACGGCGTGATCCGCGGCAGCCAGGTCAAACTCGATACTCGGCAGGCGACACTGAATAACACGGGCGGTGCGCTGATGAGCACCGCCGGTCGCCTCGACGTGCGTAGTGGTGCGTTGGATAATACGGGTGGGTTGTTGCAATCGGCTGGCGCGATGCGCGTGCAAACACACGGTCAAACGGTGCGTAACATCGATTCCGGCAAGACGGGCGGCATCCTCAGCGGCGGCGAATTGGACTTGAATAGCGGCGAGTTGCACAATCGCGCCGGCGTGGTGCATAGCCAAGGCCAACTCACCGCGCACGTTGGTGCGTTGGACAATACGAAAGGCCAGTTTGGCGGCAGCGCCGAGGTCGGGCTCGAGGCTGACAGTTTGCGCAACAGGCGTGGCGTGATACAGGCTGGACAGGCGCTGCAGATGGGCGTGGCTGACGTCGCCGACAATGAGGGCGGCCTGGTAGCCGCGAGTGGCAAGTTATCACTGAACGCCAAGCGGATTCACAACCATGACACCCGCAGCACGGACCCCGCTATGCCGTTGGGTTTGCAAGGCGACGCCGTTGCGCTGACGGCCAAGCATATCGACAACCATGTCGGGACCATCGCCGCCAATCGCCGCGTGAAGATTACCGGCGTGGGCACGGATAGCGTGCTGGACAACACGCAGGGCAACGTCTCCTCGGCCGGTAGCATTCAGGTTTTTGCCGATCGTGTGGCTAACCCGGCTGGCACGCTATTGTCCGGTACCGACTGCCGTGTCGAGGCCGATAGTCTGAGCGGAGCTGGTCATTTACTGTCTAAGGGCAATTTGAACTTAGCGTTGCGGCAGGACTTTGACAACGATCACGAAGTGATGGCCAACGGCCATGCCGTCGTGCGCACGGGGGGACAACTGACCAACCGCGGTGTTCTCCAAGCAGGCGAGCTTGAAGTACACGGCGCGCAAATCGACAACACTGTCGGTGGCCGGATCAACGGGGACCATGTGGGGGTGGCCACGGATGGCAAGCTGTCTAACCGTGGCCTGATCGACGCCACACAGGCGCGCATCAAGGCCGGTGCGGTGGATAATGTCGGCTCGGGGCGCCTCTCCGGTGATCAACTTACGCTGCAGGCCAACTTCATTGACAATCAACAGGAGGATGGCCAGGCGGCAGTCATCGCCGCACGGACACGGCTGGATATCGGTGCAAGCAGGCTGAGCGGAGCGGGCCGTTTGCTGTCCAACGGCGATTTAAACTTGGCGCTGCAGCAAGACTTTGACAACGATCATGAAGTGATTGCCAATGGTCGTGCCGTCATTCGCACGATGGGCCGGCTGGTTAACCGCGGTACTTTCCAGGCAGACGAGCTTGAAGTACGGGGCGCGCAGATCGACAACACCGTCGGTGGCCGGATCAACGGGAACCGCGTGAGAGTGGCCACCGATGGCAAGCTGTCTAACCATGGTCTAATCGACGGCGTGCAGGCGCGTGTTGAGGCCGGTGTGGTGGACAATGTCGGCACGGGCCGATTCTACGGTGATCACCTTGCATTGCAGGCCAACACCGTTGACAATCGGCAAGAGGATGGCCGGGCCGCGGTTATCGCTGCTCGGGCACGGTTGGATATCGGTGCGAACGTCGTCAACAACCACGAGCAGGCGCTGATCTTTAGCGCTGGCCATGATAGTACGGCGCTAAACATTGGCGGCGCGCTGAGTGAGCAGGGCCAGGCCGTAGGTCGTGCCGGTCACGTGCTCAACGACAGCGCCACGATTGAATCGCTGGGCGGCCTAAGTTTCAACACTCAGCACCTGCTCAATCGCAACGCGCACTTTGCCACCGAACTGGTGCAGATTAGCGGGCCAACTCAGAGCATAGCGCTCCAGCCGGCCGGTGATCCCAATAAACACGATATCAACGACTATCATTGGGCGGCAGGGCACAAATCCGGCTGTTATTTTCACAATGGCACCGGCGCCGAAATCAGCAATTGGACTCAGTACGATATAACGCGTACCGAATACGAGACCCGGGTCACGCAAAGCACGCCAGCGCTCATTCGCTCAGGCGGTAATCTCGTGCTACAAGGTGAAAACTTCACCAATGACAAGAGCCATATTTTCGTCGGTGGCGCTTTACAGGGCGATTTGGGTAACCTGAAAAACGAGGCTGTGTTTGGCCAGCATATTACCCGCGAGGCAGGCACTAGCCAGTATACTTGGAATGAATGGCGTGGCGGCACGAAACGCCGGCATGACCGCCACTGGGAGGCACGGATTGCTTACACGCCAGCCGACATCGTGCACACGATTGAGCTGCCCGTCTCCAAGGTCGAGCAGCATACCGCCAGCGGCGCGCGTGGCTATGCGATCGAACAGCAACAGCTTAGCCAGGCAGATGACGCGCTAAAAGCAAGCGCGATGATCGAAGTGCCGGCCGCACTCAGTGCGCGCGCTCCCGAACTGGGCCAGGTCGATGTCGCGATAAGCGGCCAGGATTCGTTGATAAGTGGTCCGGATTCGGCAATAAGCGGCCAGGAACCAACGAGCGGCCAAAATGAGCAAGGCGTGCTTGATACGCACGGCGATGCCCCTATGGTTATCCGCACTGTCCAGCCGAGCGCCCAGGTACCGGCTAACAGCTTATTTCGTGTTCAGCCCAACCATGGCAGCTATCTGATCGAGACCGATCCGCGTTTTGCCGACTATCGCACCTGGCAAAGCGCCGCTACCCTGCTGTCGCAAGGAAAGCAGAATCCGGCCGCCACTCACAAGCGCTTGGGCGACGGATTTTACGAACAAATGCTGGTGCGTGAGCAAGTCGCGCAACTGACAGGTCGGCGTTTTTTGAAAGGCTACGCTAGCGATGACGCGCAATACCAAGCGTTGCTCGAGGCCGGCAGCGCTTATGCGAAAGCATGGAACCTGCGTCCTGGCGTGGCGCTGAGTACGCAGCAGATGGCGCAGTTGACCCGCGATATCGTCTGGCTGGTTGAGCAGGATGTGCACCTACCCGATGGCACTGTCACTCGCGCGCTAGTGCCGCAAGTCTACGCACGCGTCAAGCCGGGTGACCTTGACGGTAACGGCACGCTGCTTGCCGCGGAAGCGATCGACATGCGACTCAAAGAGGATCTCGTCAACACAGGCACCCTCGCTGGACATACCGCCGTGCAACTGAATGCCGAAAATTTGCGTAACGTGGGCGGCCGGATCACCGGCAAGACAGTCTCTGCCCAGGCGCTTGGCGACATTGACGTGATCGGCGGCAGCATTGACGCTGACCAAGCCTTATTCGTTCAAGCTGGCCGCGATCTGAATGTGATTACCACCACCCGCAGCGATGCCAAGCAAGCTGGCCAGAGCGACTTTAGCCGTACCCATTTGGACCGTATAGCCGGTCTGAGCGTTAACTATCCCCTTGGTGGCCCCCTGGTGGCCAGCGCTGGGCGCGACGTCAATCTAATTGCCGCGCAGATCGCCAATAATGGGCAGAACGGCCAAACCACCCTAATCGCCGGCCGTGATCTAAATCTTGGCACGGTCAAAGTCACGGAGCAAGAACGCAACGTCATCGACGCCAGCAACGACCTCAAGCAAGGCATTGAGCAAGAGGTCGGAACCACCGTGCATGCGCGGGGTAACGTACGCATGCAGGCTGGCGGCGACCTGAATGCCCGTGCGGCCCGCGTCAACAGCGACCAGGGCGCATTGGTGGCACTGGCTGAGGGTGACGTCAACATCGTGAGCGGGCAAACAAGCCGCCACTGGAGCGAAGGCCGGCAGTATAAAAGTCGTAATCTGTTCGGCTCCAGTCAAACCACCACTCGCGACAGCCTGGCGGACACCACCACGCAGGCCAGCACCTTCGGTGGCCACACGGTGGCGGTGCAAGGCCGCAACGTGACCTTGATCGGCAGCAACGTCGTGTCAGATAAGGGCACGTTCATTGAGGCGCAGAACGACCTGACTATCCAGGCTGCGACGCAGACCTACAGCGAAAGCCACTTTAAGGAGACCAAGAAGAGTGGTTTATTACATAACGGCGGGATGTCGTTGACAATTGGCAGTCAGGCGCACAGCGCTGACCAGCAACAGGCCGGCACTCGTGCAACGGCTTCCACCGTGGGCTCGACCAATGGTAACGTGACCTTGGTTGCCAAACAGCGCTATCGGCAAGAAGGCAGTCATATCCTCACGCCGCGTGGCGATGTAGAGATTCAGGCGGGCAAAGCCATTATTACGGAAGCCCGTGAGCAGAGCCAGGGTACGCAGCAAACTCAGTTCAAGCAATCGGGTTTGACCGTGGCGGTGACGGCGCCAGCAATAGCGGCGGTCCAGACCGCGCAGCAGGTGGAGCAGTCGGTAGGACAGACATCGGATCCCCGTATGCAAGCGTTGGCGGGCGTGACGACTGGCTTGGCCGCCAAGAACACCGCCGACGCCATCGCCCAGGATCCGAAATCGGGTGGCGGAGTCAACATTTCGGTCACCGTGGGCGGCGCGCAGAGCGGGAGCCAGGCCACCTACAACAGTGTCACCGCATCGGGCTCGAGCATTGCCGCTGGCGGCAACGTAAGGGTTCGAGCCGTCGGTTCGGGTCAGGATTCCACGTTGACCGTGCAAGGCAGCAAGATCCAGGGTGGCGGTGATATCCAACTGAAGGCCGATGGCAAAATCAATTTGTTGGCCGCGCAAAACACCCGCGAGTCGCACCTGACTCACAGCAGCCACAGCGGTGGCGTAGGCGTGGCGGTGAACCTGGGCTCCCAAGACAAGGCAGCCGGTGTGACGGCGAGCGTCAGCGGCGCACGCGGCTGGGGCGAAGGCACTGACGTAAACTGGACATCCACTCACGTGAGCGCGGGTAACCGACTGGTGCTGGAGTCGGGCGGCGATACTACGCTTAAGGGCGCGGTGCTCAGTGGCCGGCAAGTGATCGGCGAGGTGGGCGGGGACCTGAGCCTTGAAAGCCTGCAAGGGCGCAGTAGCGAGCGCAGCCGGGACATATCGCTCGGCGGCAGCGTGACGGCGGGTTTGGGTGTGTCGGGTAGCGTCAGCTTCAGCCAGCAGAAGATGGCAAGCGACTGGGCGAGCGTGACGGAGCGCAGTGGCATCCAAGCGGGCGATGGCGGTTTCCAGATCAACGTCAAAGGACACACGAGCTTGAAGGGCGCGGCGATCGCCAGCACGCAGCAGGCGGTGCATGACGGAGCAAATAGCTTGACGACGCGCACGTTAAGTACCGAGGATATCGTCAATTACGCCGAATATAAGGCCCGTAGCGTGGGCCTGAGCGGCGGTTACAGTTTAGGCGGCAGTGGGGGCGGCGAAGCTCTGGAAGGGGTGGGCACGAACCAGTCTGGACAGGCGGCGACGGGCGCGGAGCAAGTACCGGGTAGCAAGCTGCCGTCGACGCCGGGCGGATTCAGCGTTGCGCCGCCGAGCGTGATGGCCGCTTCGGGCAAGGCTAGCAGCACGACGTTGAGCGGGATCAGCGCGGGTGCGATTCGCATGACGGATGAGGCGCAACAGAAAGCGTTGACGGGTCAAGATGTTGCGCAAAGCCTGGCCGGGCTGAACCAGCAGGTGTGGAGTGGGCAAGATGGCGATAATGCGCTCAAGCCAATCTTGGACAAGGAGAAGATTCAGGCAGGGTTCGAGATTGCGAATCAGTTGACACATCAAATCGGCGCGTTCGTGGGTCATCGTCAAGCGCAACTGGATGAAGCGCAACAAGCGGCTCTGGACTCGAAGCTGAGTCCACAGGCCAGGGCGCAAGCGCAACAGCAAGCGGCGCAGCTAAAGGCGCAATGGGGCCCGGGCGGTACTTATCGACGGGCACTGTCGGCGCTGGGCGCAGCAGCGGGTGGCAACGTGACGGCAGGCGCGGGGCAGTTCGCACTGTCGGCGACAGTCCATTACGTGCAAGGTTTGGCGGCCAGCGAAGTGAAGCGCGTGGCGGATGGCTTGCAAAGCGAGGAAGCGCGCGCGGCGCTGCATGCGCTGGTGGGGTGCGCGGGCGCGGCGGCGAGCGGCCAGGATTGCGGCGCGGGCGCGATGGGGGCGGCGGCCAGTTCGATGCTGGGCACGTTACTCGGGCCGACGCAGGGGTTGACGCAGCGCCAGCAAGAAGCGCAAACGAACCTGGTGAGTTCGTTGGTGGCAGCGGTGGCGGGGATGGCGGGCCAAGACACACCGACTGCGACGACGGCTGCGGTGACGGAGGGGCGGTTTAATCGGCAGATTAACGACAACGAAAAGAGGGCGATCGCGGAAAAAGCGGGCAGCAATAAGGGGAAGCAAGAGCGGCTAGCCAAAGCGGCGTGCTACGCGGTGAGGTGCTGGGCGGAGTACAAGCCGGGAAGCGAGGAGTACACGAAGTACCATGTGAGCCAGCTTGAGGCTTCACAACTTCAACCAGAAATCGATTGGGTGAATCAACAGAAAGAGGTGGGGCTGTTCGAGTACACGCCAGGACACAAGATTGGCGATGCGGTGAAGAGCGATCCGGTGGGGGTAGTAAAGGATGTGGCGAAGGTTGTTGTTGGAGGCGTGACGGCGAAGACGGGGTTAGGGTTTTGTACAACCGGCTTTGGGTGTACTGCTGGTATTCCAATGGCAGCTTTCGGGTTAAGCGATATGATTGAAGGCTCGGAGGGTTTATACAACCGCTATAACGGCATCAACACGCCAGGCGTGAATCCTTTGCGATATGGAGTTAACCAACTAAATCCAACGTGGGGAGATACTGTATATGATGGGTTGAACCTTGCAGCATCGATCATGGCGCTGAGGGTTCCAGTTCCGCTCAAGATGGGCGTCGCCGATGGCCTGAATCGTCCTGGTTCGATGTTCGATGTGAGCGTGCCGCGTATCAATAACAACGCCTTGATTCCGTTCGTTAACCAAGTTGCGCCTTACGGGACAACGCAAGGAATTTTGCTGTTTGGCGTGGGCTCGAAAGGTGTCACCGTGATTGACGATATACGTCATTCTGGAGACAAGAAATGAACTGGCGGCGTCTCTATGCAACACTTCAGATCTGGTTCATGGTTTGTCTGGCATCTGCATTTAGTGCAGGATGCTGGTCGTTTCTGGTGGCAGGACTTTGCCGAATAGCATTTCATCTTGGTGACAACGAGTCTATGCTGCTGGTTGGTCTTCCCCTCCTCATCATTCTGTTTCTCGTGTTTTTAAAGCATTTGCCGAAGCCCCTGCGCAAGGTTGGGATACTGAGCGACGAGCCGGAGAAATTTGGCCCTTGGTTTAAGCAAGATTAGTTAACCTAAAATATCGAACCTGGCCGAGGCTGGGTTCATTGTATGCGGCGTTTGCCTGCTGCGGTGTCAGGGGATAATGGTCATGCTGGCGATCATGTAGTGATAGTGGAGTGTGATGGTATAGCGGCTTTGAAAGTCCAAGTTCCACTAAATGTTGGTGTTGCTGATGGACTAAATAGGCCTGTTTCGATGTTTGGCGTGACGGTTCCACGTATCGATAACGTGAACTTGCTGCCCTTCATTAAGCAGCCTTGGCCGTATGGTACGACGCAGGGGGGCTGCTCTTTGGCGTTGGTTCGAAAGGGGCCGCGGTCGTCCATGACGTTCGGCAGGTCATGGGAGATAAGAAGTGAATTGGCGCAGATTGTATGCAGCCACTCAAATATATGGAGTAATAGGTGGTGTTGCCTTGGGCGGGGCGGGATGTTGGTCTTTCTTGGTCGCAGGGATTTGTCGCGTAGTGCTTGGTCTTGGCGATACCGAAGTGATTTTGTTGATAGGTTTGCCGTTATTTATTGTTTTGTTCGCCGTGTTTGTGAAGTATTTGCCAAAAACGTTAGGTAAATCGGGGATGCTGAGCGACGATCCGAAGAAATTCGGTCCGTGGTTCAAGTGAGAGCCCTAAAAAATCTAATATGGGGTGACGCTGCATATGATGGCGCAAATCCCTTCTTCGCTATTGGAGGATTGCGATCTCAAGCTCCGTTAAAGATAGGAGCGTATGATGGGATGAATCGTCCGAATTCGAGCCTGTCAGAATTTTGTGTGCAAGAAGTCATGAGAAGATACCGAAAGGAAAGACCCGTGACCGATGTGATGAGCACGAGCAAGAAGAGCAAAGCCCCGAAGCTACTTTCGGATGAGTTGATCGATCAGCTACTGGCGCAGGTCCAGGATAAATATGCCGAATCGATACTCGCAGAATCCGGGTTAGCTGGGCAGCTCAAGAAGCGGCTGGCCGAACGCATGTTGGCTGCTGAACTAACTCACCACCTGAGGGACGTATCCGGAATAATGAGATGGTCATCCCCACCCCACGAGCGAGGGTTACGCTTATAGGGTATTTCTTTTTAGAGAGGCCATCATGCAAGAGGTGACGCTGGTTGGAATCGATTTGGGCAAGCATTCGTTTCACCTTCACGGTCAGGACCGACGCGCAAAGGCGGTGTTTCGCAAGAAGGTGAACCGCAAACAGCTGGTCGAGTTCTTCGCCGCGTTTCACACCTGCACGCTCGTCATGCAAGCGTGTGCCGGCGCTCATCATATGGCGCGCAAGCTGGCTACGTTCGGGCATCAGGTCAAACTCATTTCGCCGCAATACGTGCGGCCTTTCGTGAAGAGCAACAAGAACGATTTTGTCGACGCTGAGGCTAAGTGCAGAATGGCTCGCCAGGCGAATGGAATCAACGGGCCCACGCATTCCTGAGACAAGCGCACGGGATGTTGCCGGCAGACGGTGACAGCGGACCAGGCTATATGTTTTATGCGACGCCGGAACAGAAGGCTGATCCGGGTATATATGTAGGGTATTATCCAGACGGCATGGGGCTTAACGCGCCCTCACCAGAGGCCATCAATGCGTCAATGAATCGCGATGTGGCTAGTCGCGAGGTGATTGCAAAACAGACGCTGGGCGCAGCGGCTGGCGCGGCCGCGATTGCGGTAGGAGGCCCAGTTGCTGCGTTGCCAGGAACGCCGATTTTTAGCAGCGAGGGGGCGTTGGGTTCCGGCATGTGGGCGTCACCTGTGGGAACTGGCATTATCAGTGGCGGTATCAATGCTGGATTGCAATATCTGCAAAACGGTGACATTAATCTGGTAAATGTAGCCGCCGCGAGAATGGTTGGGCCAGTTGGCGTATATGGTGGCCTTGGTTGGAATGTCGGAGTCAATGCCGTGAGTGGAGCTGCGAGTACAGTTATTAATAACAAGTTGTATGGTAAAAGCGACAGCGTGATGTTCAGTGGTATTGCCGCTGGTGTTGCATCGTCATTTGGTTATGGTGTTGGCAAGAGTATAGAAAAAGCAATTGAGTCTGCTTCGCGTTCGACGATGGAGAGAGAAAATGAACTGGCGACGACTTTGCGCGATTTTGGAGATATGTGGAACGGTCAGTTTATTTTCGTTTGTTGGTGCTGGGTTCTGGTCATTTATAGTTGCGGGATTATGCCGAACAGCTTTCCGGTTAGATGATAACAAGGTGATGCTACTGATTGGGCTGCTACTATTTATAGTAATGAGCATTTGGCTGATTAGAGTGCTGCCAAAGCATCTGCGCAAGGGGGGAATGTTGAGCGACGAACCTAAGAAATTTGGCCCATGGTTTAAGAGTGATAATAGGTGAGGTGATGCTAAACTAGGCCTGCCAGTAGATGAAGCTGATCTCCGGAAAGAAGAATGACAGGGCGTTTGCTACCCGTGCTGGATTTATTTATTTTGTTGCATCTCAGGAATGGTCTTGATTGCGTACGTGATAAGCGTGTTGCCTTCAACTCTCGGTGCCATTGGAGGGGCAGCGTTTTCAGAAGGGGTCAATCATGCTATGGATAAGACACTTGATTACCATAAACCGAAAAAATGACAGAAAGAATGAGTTGTGATATTTGGGCATTATTTATGTACATTCTAATATTATTAGAACATTAATTATCTTGGCATTGAGTGCTGAATTTTGTGTGATTCTAATAATTGTTTGGATGCGTAATTCCTCAGTTTATTAATTGCCGGACTTGGCAAGGATGTACGCCTGGTGCAAGCTAATATTGTTTGCAACAGTTGTAGGTGGTGTTGGTGCTTGGCTGTATGACAGAAAGCGGGTCGGTCAATAGCTAGAGGTGTTACGGGTGAGGTAGGCAAGGTAGGTGGCACCGGCACTGTACCGAGGCATTGCAAGTACGACAATAACATGAGCTACACGTCGGCGCCAACACGACTAGAGGTGGGATCTGTGAAAGTATGCGCTTAAGCCCCTGGTAAAGCCCTGTGCGACAGCCGAATATGCAGCGGGACTGCACCAGCCGGGGTACTCTACTACCCGCCGGATTTGCCAAATGAATAGATTGCAAATACCGCTGCGGTTGTATCGACGACAGTTGGTCGGTTTGGCGCGGCAACGGGTGCGATTGCGGCTGTACCTTCGACGTATGCTCCTGCCGCTAGGACACCGACTTTTGGTGCATCGGCAATAGGACTCAGTGCGGGAATGATTGAAAAGATCGGGAGACCGAATCCTGAAGCTTAAGCTTAAAATTAAGCTGTGGATAGTATCGTAGATTTGAAAGATTAATTTGCTTCTGAACGATACCCTTTGTATGGTCCTGTATTCAATGGGCTTAAAGAAGAAATTAAGGGTTAAGGTTGAGTGAATCAATTTAAGTGAAGATTGAAATTCTTTTTGGAAATTCGATAGGGCTGGGCGGAGCAGTCGATCCATTCTTCGATCCTGCCTCGAATTCTTGGTGGGGGATTCAAAACACAATTAACAAACTTAAGGGGGCGATCAGTGATTCTAGAGGTAGGGATCGTAATTATCTCACTTGTATCGCTTACGATCACTTGGTTGATGTTTGGTAGGAGCGATCTGGAATTGAAGCGAGAGAAGTTTTTTTACTGGTTAAAATCGACACTATTTCTTGGTGTATTGCTGACTGCCTGGCTAGTATATAAAGAACCCACATTGAAATTTCTACTTTCTGCTGTTCTTGGTTTTTTGCTTTCGGCATTACTGAATTGGATGAGGTCGCAGTGGGTTTTTTTGTTCCCCTGAACGATAAGCCCGAAAAATTTCTAGCGATTCAACATGACATAATATACCTCGAAGCGCGGAAAAGTTACAAAAAGAAAGATGGGGCTCAAAAAGATCAGTCGAGGTAAAAGATCTACGCTTCAATCGGCAGTTGCATCCGCGGGAAAAGACGTTGGCCCAGCAACTTGCGGAGAAAGGTGGTGGCAATACACCCAGCAACAGATTGAAGACCAGATGCGGCAAATGCCGATAGCAGAGGGCGGCCAGACCTATGCCGGGAGTTCCGACATCTTAATAGCGGGTACTAAATAATCCAGGAAAGCCTATGCAGCCAGGCTGCGAGATCGAAATGGTGTTGTGGAACTTGCAAAGAGCGGGCATATTGAGGCGTGAAACCTGCAAATCCTGACGACGTGTGGAGGGGTCCGAGGACGCCGGTGCCAGGGGGAAATTTCTTTCGCCAACCGCTGCGCGAGCAGATTAGCTTGAAGTATCCGTTGGTTCGCCCTACCGATCTGATCGACTGGAAGCAGTTGAACAGGGCGATGAGCGCGAGTTTCGTGCCCCACCATGGCTCTTTGAATGGTTTTGTGTGTTAACGACGCATGGAACGCGCGAGCACGCTGTACGTGATTTGGGTCGTCCACAACAAATCGGTCACGCTCACATATGTGGTCGGCTTGGATGAGATCGAACTGCTGCACAAGTCAAATGATCTAGCTGGAACGTTTTGGCTCATTGGGTTATGATGAGAATTCCAATAATCATTTCAAGAACGAGGTAAAGAATGGAAATTTCCTCAGAAAAAGACGTATCGCCGATCAGCCAATGGTATGACATGATGACTCGGATGTTTCCCGATGGCCGTCTAACTTTTCTGAACTACGGCTATCTGGACGATCGCAGCAACTTTGACTGGATCAAAGAGGCGGACCTTGAGCAGAAATGCTCGGCTAACTTAATCCGAACCATTTTAGGTGATGCCGATTTGCGCGGTAAAAAGGTTCTTGAAGTGGGATCGGGAAGAGGGGGGAACTGTTCTTACCTTGCCAGATATGCTGGCGCCGCATCGGTAACCGGGCTGGACTTCTGCCCAGCGCATATCGAGTTTTGTAATCAGGTGCATCGTCTTGACGGACTGTCTTTTATTAACGGCGATGCGATGGATTTACCCTTTGCCGATGAAGAATTTGACGTGGTGGTCAACATCGAGTCGTCCCACTGTTATCCAGACATGAATAGGTTTGGTGAGGAAGTGCGGCGGGTACTGAAAAAAGACGGTTTGTTTTTTTATGCCGATACCATGAAGGGCGACAATCAGGATGTGTTGTCCGAAAAAGATAAGATAGGCGTTGATTTTTTCACTAACGTATTAGAGCAGCATCACGCAATGATCCGCAACGCCCAATTTAAAGTAGAGGATCATATTGACATTTCTGCAGGAGTGGCTAGAGCTTTTGAAAGCGAGCAAGGCCACCTAAAGCACGTACTCAAGGCTTTGGTGAATGAAAAAAAGCAGCAGCATAGCCTTCTACCGGCCGACGTGTATCATGCATTCGATACGATGTTCCACTTCTTTGACGATAGTGGCCTGAAGGCTTATAAAAATGGCCACTTAGCGTACAAATTTTGGCGTCTTAAAAAGACTGCGTAATTTTTTATTTTGGATTGGACAGTTTTCGCGGCGTCGGAGGTGGGCTGGCCCTGTAGATTTCAGCCCACATTATTCGCCATGCTTGTGATGGAGCGGCTTGAATGATTGAGCCGCACCATCACTGCTTCTCCAATATGGAAAAAGAGTGTGAGGAAATGCCGCGATCAGAGCAGTGAGCTATGATCAGCGGCTTTTTTCAAACAGGAGTTGACGTGGCGCGGATACTGTTGATTAATTTAGTCAACACATTCCCTGGTCCAAGTTCTTCGAACTCACACTCCCCTTGGCGAATCAAATACTGAACGGTCTCTACCCACCGCACGGATCCGCAGATCTGCCGGGTGAGGTTATCGATCAGTTCGCTATCCCGGTAGGGAGCAGCATGAATATTGGATATCACGGGTATTTGCAGCGGCGAATAACTAAACTGCTTCAGATATTCGCTAAACTCCTCCATCGCGCCCTGCATATAACGGGAATGAAACGGAGCGCTGACTGACAGGGGAATAACCGTGATTTTCAGCTCCTGGAAGATCTCTTTGGCTTGGCTAAGGGCTTCAACGGGGCCAGCAAGGACGACTTGGGTCGGTGAGTTGTAGTTGGCCACATCCAGAGCATTCAAGCCATGCTGAGATAGTAGCGAATTGATTTCTGTTGGGGAGGGACCGATGACCGCAGCCATGCTCCCGCCGGTGGCGCGCGCCATTAATTCGCCACGTTTCTTGACCAGTTTCAAGCCAGTTTCGAACGAGAAGGCTCCAGCCGCAAAGAGTGCGCAGTATTCGCCTAGGCTATGGCCGGCAAGGTAATCTGGTTGATAAGGATTTTGTTGCTGCTTGCTTAGGAAGGCTAGGGCACTGACGGTGTAGAGCGCTGGCTGAGTATATTGGGTGTGGGACAACTGGCGAGCTGGATCTTCCAAGCAAAGCGTTTTTAACGAATAGCCAAGGATTTCATCGGCCTGCGCAACATGATCAGGAAACTGCTCAAACAGTTCCGTTCCCATGCCGACGCGTTGCGATCCCTGGCCAGGAAAGACGTAGACGCGTTTCGGGCCATTCGCTGGCCGCGTTGACGGCTGCTGCGCCACGTGGACTGGCTGCTGAACTTGCTGCGATGCTGGCCGCGCAAATGGCTGTACTTGCTGGGGCGTTTGTTGTGTTGGTGCGGTCGCACTTGCTGGTAGCGGTTGTAGCGTCCTTCCGAGCGCCAGTGTTTCATCAAATTTTTCGAGGTCACGGCCGAACGGGCTGAGCACAGCGAAAGTCTGCGGCACCTGACGGTCACGGATATTTTGTTTGATGAGGTTGGCTAGCGTGCCGCTGGGGCCGAGATCCAAGTAGATCATTGACTCACCACGCTCGGCGGCTTCCCGCTCGATCCGCGTCAGTGTTTGAGAAAAGCGAATCGGTTCGCGGAGGGTCCGCCAAAAGTGATCAGTCGTGAGCTGATTTAAGGTCTCGGTATTGTGGCAGGAGATCACCGGGATCTGCGTGGGCCGTAAGCGCAGTTCACTAGCTAACACATCGACCTCCGGTTTAAGGAAATCGATATGGCGGGAGTGAAAAGCCTGTTTGACTGGCAGGCGTTGGAACACGATATCTTGACTGCTGAGGTAGCGTTCAGCGTCTGCAATCCGGGCGGATTGGCCGGCGATGACGATCAGCGATTTAGCGTTATAGGCCGCAATATCACAATGATCATGGAGTAGAGGCGTTTGCTGGTAGAGCGATTCATCGCAGAGAATCGCCAGCATCGCACCTTCAGTGGCCGGAGACTGACGACGGTGAAATAGCTGACCCTGGTGGGTCACAAAACGAATGGCGTCGGACAGTGGCAGCGCCTCTGCAAGAGCGGCGGCGGCAAGTTCTCCGAGACTGGTGCCGAGTAGATAGTCGGGCTTGATCTGCTGCTCGATCAGCGTTTTGCCAAGTGCATACTCCACCATGAAGATGGCTGGATGGCTAATGCGAATATCATCGAACGTCTTAGAACGTGCGTTATTGGCATCGTAAATTCCGGCAATTAACGAATGCCCAAGCTCCGCGCGAATGAGCTCATCGACTTCGTTCATCCAGCGGTGGAACACCGAATTGTTTTGATAGAGCTCCCGTCCCATCTGGTAGAACTGGCAGCCTTGGCCTGGAAACATAAAAACAACGGAAGTTTTTTGCCCTTTGCAGAGGTACGGCATGTGTTTGTCCTAGGATGTGGGGGTGCAGAGAAGAAATATTCTAGCCAAAACGCATTTTGCGGTCCTGCACAATTTAGAGGCTTTGTGTACATTCGTCGCTGCAAACCATCGCTTGCCTACACGTTGAGCGTCGGTGTCTCGTCAGTTCGCGCTCGACACTCACTCCACGCAGCGCGCGATGTGTTCAAAAAAACAGCAGCCTTTTGCGATGCACACGATTGCCCATGCGTGTCGCAGTGTCGCGCTATCTGTGCGCAAACCGTATCGGGGTATCTAAGTATATCGATGTGGTTATTGTTGCGACACGATATCAGTGCATGTCGCACAACCGTGACGATGTCTATGTAAAGCGCTAGGGCGAGCGTTGCCGACATGCGATGGTGCAACCTACGAGAAATCGTAGTCAACGATGAGGAGCGAGTCCACGCACTGCTGGAATCGGGTGTTGTTGCTTGATTTTGCAGACATAGTCAGTACCACGCATACGCAGCGCTTATGGCTTCGAAGGCGAATTAGGGTCCTACACTATTTATTGTCATAAAGCAAATATTTTGTCGAACTTCGCTGAACCTTTCTTTAACCGACAGATTATTCGCGCGCTGCATGATTTTGAGCATGCCAACGGTATATCGTTGTTGTTTCAAAAACCATTGAAACAACATGGCTTTTAGGCTATGTTTTAGCTAATAAATGAATCATTACTATGGAAATATTTGATGGTGGTCACTTTTACCGATCATCTGTTTTTTCTTTCTATCGTTCTTAGTCTCGAAAGTCGTCGGCTGATCTCCCGTCGTGAGATTGGCCAGCCGTTTGAGCTTGAACAGTTTTCCCCAACGGCGTCCGTCAATGTCGGCCCATTACGGGTTGCGTTTGATGGACTGAAGGCGTTTGGCTGGCTGAGCCAGTCAAACGATGATGAGTATTTTTTACGCAGTCCGGCGAGTGCTGCCCAAGCCTTGCCGGATCGGATCGACGAACTTTTTGCGTGGCTAGCGCCCGAGCGTGAGCCCATCAAAGCAGACTTGTCGCAGCTGTCGTGCTGGTTGTCGCTGTCAGCGTTGGACTGGAATGTGCATTGCCCTGCACTGGTTCGCAGCCTCGACGATTTGTTGGCGTTGGTGATATTGCGCCAGATGACGTTGAGCGATGCGATCGACCACGGCACCGGAAGGGTGAATCCACGACGTGTCGACAGTGGCCGAATGAGCCCGAAGTGGGTGCATCAGCTAACAGATTTCCTGCTTGCCCGACAGTGGATTCAACGCAGTGATGAGCAGGAATGGACGCTTAACCCAATGCGGCGAGCGCTATTGTCTCAGTTGTTGAGCGAGTCGTTCCTGGTTGACTACGCCAGCCTACCGTCGACTCTCGATGATGTATTGTTTGGAAAGGGAGAGCGATGGACTACAGCATCGCGGTGGCTCAAGGAGGCGGGTGAGCGGCAGATCTGGCGCGGCGACCAGCCAGCCCTTGAACAGTTGTTAGGCACGATCTTTGATGCTCAGCCGTTGGCCGAGCAGCCAGACTGGATCGTTGAATTCGGTCGCCGTCCCAACGGTTCACTGGATGACGTGTGGCAATGGATTCGCCAACATACTGCCCGAGGCAAGATGCTGGATAGCTTGCCACTACGGCTGCTAGTGCTGGATGACGTAGTGTGGGGCGATCTGGCGGCACTTCGACGACGCCTTGAAGACGCTGGAGTCGGGGCGAGCGAGCGGGTGCTGTGGCTAGGTGTCGGCCAGCAAAATCTCAAAGAACCGGGGACGACGCCGGTGCCGCAATCGCAACTGGCGCTACAACGCTATTACATCCGCTCCAACGGCTTGGTGGCGGATGGCGCCAGTGTGATGGGTAGCCTGCAAGCATATTTTGATTGCCTGGCTGCTTTAGCTGGCAGCCATTTGGTAGTCCTTAGTGAAAGACACTGGCGCCCTGGTGGCGCCCTGGCTGATCGCTTTGCTTATCATTACGGAGTTGAAGCGGTCCATTACTTGATGGCGTTGGCCGGTGCTGGGTTGTTTGCGAAACCGGGAATGTTGCACAAGTTGCCTCGGGATCAGGCCGACTGCGACGCGACCCTGGGTTGCTACCAGGCCAGAGAATATCGTATCCGCTATGCGACCCTCGATGACCTGCCTGCACTGTTGATGCTGGAAAAGGCTTGTTGGCCGGAAGGCGCAAGGGTTGACGAGCCGATCCTGCGTCGCCGGCTGAGTCAGTGGTCAGCTGGACAGTTAGCGCTGGAACTCGATGGCGAGGTGGTCGGCGTGATTTATTCACAGCGGATCACGAAAATTGAGGGTCTTTTCGGGGTCAATTTCGCGACCGTCGATCAGCTTTATCATACCGAAGGCAACATAGTCCAGATCCAGAGCCTGAACATCTTGCCAGCCCATCAGTACAGCGGATACGGCGATCAGTTGCTGGAGTTCATGCTGCAATACTGCACTGTGCTCAACGGTGTTGATACTGTGGTGGGTGTGACCCGTTGCAAGGACTATCCGAAGCATCGGCAAATTCCTTTGAGTGACTATATCCACAGTCGTGACGAGCGGGGAATCCTGCTGGACCCAGTACTGCGTTTTCATGAGCTTCACGGCGCACGGATCGAGCGGCTGGTGGCAGGTTATCGTCCGGCTGATCATGACAACTCGGGTTACGGCGTGCTGGTGCATTACGATCTGGCCAGCCGCCAGCGTCAAGAATTGCAGCTGACCACAGCGCCGGTGGCGTTGTCGACGGTATCAATCGATGACGCCGTGCGTCACGGAGTCAATCGATGCTTGGGCCAATCGGAAGACAGCCGGCTGTCGCCGCACCACAGCTTGATGGAGTTGGGACTCGATTCAGCTGATCTTCTCGCGCTGGGTGAGCAACTGGGACCGATGTTTGGACTCACGCTGGAGTCAACATTTTTCTTTCGCCATAACAGCATCGACAAGATAGTTGCGGCACTCAAAGAACGTTTGGAAGGGCAGGCGCCGTCATCGAGTGGCAGCAACGTACTCCCCCCCAAATCCACCCACACGTCACCGCAAAAACGGCCATTCACGTCAACTGAAGACCACGATGATTTTGCGATCATCGGCATCAGCGGTTGTTTCCCCGGTGGGGAACTGGAAGATTTTTGGGCGGCGCTACGCAGCGGTGTCAGTCAGATACGTGAGGCGCCGGCCGGGCGCGCCAATGCGGGGTCCCCAGGCGGCTATATCGACGATATCGATTGCTTTGATCACTCATTTTTTGGCGTGTCGGCGGCGGAAGCGGCGCTGATGGACCCCCAGCAGCGGTTGCTATTACAACATGCTTGGCTGGCGCTTGAAGATGCCGGCATTCCAGCAGCGCAGCTAGCCCGTAGCCCCACCGGTGTATTTATTGCTGCCGCACCGAGTGAATATCGCGCAGTCGTTGAAATGCCCAAAGATAGCCCGTTCCTGCTGACGTCTTCGTCGGCGTGCATGTATGCGAACCGGCTTTCTTACATCCTGGATCTACGCGGACCGAGCGAATATTGCAACACGGCCTGTTCATCGGCATTGGTGGCGTTACATCGAGCGATGCAGGCGATCAAGGCCGGCGAGTGTCAACAAGCGCTGATCGGCGCAGTCAACCTATTGTTGTCGCCTGACGAAACGGCAGGGTATCGGTTGATGGATTTCCTCAGCGTGCACGGTCAAACGCGCTCATTCCAAGCGGGGGCCGATGGCTATGTGCGTTCCGAAGGCGTTGGTGTACTGGTGCTCAAGCCACTGGCGGACGCTGAGCGGGACGGCGATCGCATCTATTTGAAGCTCAAGGGTAGCGGCGTTTGCCACGGCGGTAGAGGGGCTTCGCTGACCGCGCCCAATCAAGACAGTATGACAGCGGCGATCGTTGCCGCCTACCGCAGGGCCAACGTGGAGCCGAACAGCGTCAGTTACGTGGAAGCGCACGGCGTCGGCTCGTTGCTCGGCGATGCAATAGAGATCGCCGCGATTCAGGCAGCCCGAGCGGAATTGAGCGACGACGACCACGATGTTCCTTGGACGATCAGTACATTGAAGCCAGTGATCGGTCATTGTGAACTGGCTTTTGGCATGGCGGCGTTGTTCAAAGTGATCGACGCTGTGGCGCAGCGGCAATTACCCGGGATCCCGGGATATGCACAACTGAATCCCGCGATCACGTTGGATCCGCGCCAATTGCGGCTGCAGGCCGACAGCCGCCCATGGTCAGCACCAAAGGACGCGAACGGTCTTGAGTTGCCGCGGCGGGCGAGTATCAATAGTTACGGCTTCGGCGGCGTCAATGCCCACTTGGTCGTGGAGGAGTACATCGCACCGCAGCGTGCGATACAGGATGGCGTCGGGCCCCAGTTGATCCTGTTGTCGGCATGGGATGCGGCGCGGTTGACGGAGCAGGCGGCGCGGCTAAGCCATTATATTGCCCAACGGCCTAATCTGTGCTTGGCTGACATCGCTTATACATTGCAAGTGGGTCGCACTGCGATGGCATGCCGCTGGACTTGCGTGGTTGACAGCATCGTATCGTTACAACAGCAGCTCGACGCACTCGATCGTGCGTCGATGAATGAAATCACGCTGCTCGATGCGGACACGATGGCGATCGATCCGTTGCAGGCTGGGATCGGCGACGAGGTGGACCTGGCGTTGACCCGTTGCGATTTGCAAACGCTGGCCAGTTACTGGCGGCAAGGCGTTGAACTGGACTGGCTCAAGTTGCCGCGTCTCGGTGAACCACGACGCATCAGTCTGCCTGGCTATGTCTTTGCCAAGACGCGTCACTGGCTGCCGCCGCGGCAGGCTGATGCGACCTGCCAGCAAAGCGAAGGTGTAGCGCAACCGCAAGGTTTTCGGCAAATACTGGCGGGGCTACTCGGATGCGAGCTAACAGCGCTTGACGGATGTGAATCGCGTAGCCTGGCCAGCCTTGGCCTCAACTCGCTGGCCGCAGTCGGGCTTAAAGCCAAATTGGAGCAGCAGTTGCAGCTATCTGTATCGTTAGCGCAATTGAGCCCCTATTTGAGCCTTGGCGAGGTGGAAACCCGTCTGGCGCCCCTAGTGGGACAGGGCGACAATCATTCGATACCTCGGTTGCAAATGGCACCCAACGATCAGTGGCAGCCTTTTGCACTCAACGATATCCAACAATCTTTTCTGTCGGGGCGCAAGCTACTGGCCGAGACTGAGCGGGTAGGTTGCCATATCTATTTGGAATTTGACTGGCCAGATCTCGAAGTCTACAGGCTTAATCAGGCTTGGAATCGCTTGATGAGCCGACATGAGATGTTGCGCGTCAAGCTGCTCGACGATGGTCGCCAGCAAATCGGAGAGTCGGCCTCTTATCGCATCAAAGCACGCGATTTGCGACGCATCAACACAGCCGGCCGCGAGTTGGCGTTGGCAGCCATTCGTGCGTCGATGTCCCACAATGTCTATCTACCGGGGCAGGAACCGCTGTTTGAAATCCGCGTTTCGCTGCTAGATCAACAGCACAGCCGGGTACACCTGAGTATCGACGAGTTAGTGGTGGACGCCACTTCTTTGGACTTACTGTTGCAACAATGGTTGATGCTTTACCGGGACCCCACTGCACAGCTGCCAGATCACGGCTTGTCATTCCGAGACTACCAGTTGTCGCTGGAGGCATTCAAACAGTCTCCATGCTACCAGCGTGATTTGCAATACTGGGTCGACAAGCTGGCGCAGATGCCGCCAGGCTTGTGTTTGCCCAAGGCACAGCGGCCAGCGGGTCGCCAGAGACGACGATTGGCCTCGATGTTGGAGCCAAGCCGCTGGCTGCGATTGAAACAGCAGAGCGATGCTTTGCAAATCTCAGCGACGGCGTTGCTGCTGACCCTGTTTGGCTTAATCCTTAGGCAAGCCAATGCGGGCAAAGCATTTTCGTTGATCTCCACGTTCTATAACCGTGTTCCCTTACATCCAGCGGTTGATCGTGTAGTGGGGCCGTTCATCTCGACCCATTTCTTTGCCTTCGTTGACACGGGGGAAGACACCCTGGCTGAATTGGCGCAGCGGGTTCAGCGCCAATTGCTCGAGGATATTGACCATATGAGCGTCAGCGGCGTCACCGCGCTGCGCGAAACCCGGCGCCGCTGCGGCAAGCAGTTGCATTTTAGCGGCGGTGAGGTGGTATTTACGTCGATGCTTAACAATCCCGTGATCGGCGGCGCAGACAGCTTTGGCGACGCGCAGCACTACTGTGTCACGCAAACGCCGCAGATCAATCTCGATCATCAACTGCGAGAGCGCGAGGGGGCGCTGAGTTTCAGTTGGGACGTCGCCATCGACTGCTATCCGGACGGCATGATTGACCAACTGTTTTCTGACTACTGCCATTTGTTGCACAAGTTGGCAGACGGCGATGCTGACTGGCAGGCTTTAAAAACAGGTGAACTGGTGGAGCGACTCACGGTCGTTGAGCAGCCCTTACCCATTTCTACCGCCGAGCATACGGGGCCGTTCATGCTGGCGCCGGGCGAGCCGCCAAAAACACCGTTTGCGTTGACTGATCAACAGCAGGCGTATGCGTTTAGCCGCTCGCTTTACCCAAAGCAAAGCAGCTCGCACCTCTATATGGCGGTGGCCATAGAGGATCTTGAAATCAGTCGGTTGGAGCAGGCTTGGCGACAATTGATGGCTCACCACCCAATGCTGCGAGCCCGGATTCTGCCTAGCGGGACCCAGCAGTTCATGGAGGCTGCGCCCCCACTACAACTCGAACTGAGCGAGCAGGGCGTCGATGTGGTACAGGTTGCCGATGAGATGCTCGGTCGGGTAACGGCACTGGGGGCTTGGCCCTATGCCGAATTGCGAGTCAGCCCGCTGGGCGGACGGCGCAGCCTGGTGCATTTAGCGATAGACCTGCTGATTGCCGACCTCCCCAGTCGGGATCTGTTGATTCGCCAGTTACTGGACCTCTACCATGGCTGCCCGCCGGCACCGCTATCAATTAATTTCGGTGACTATATCGCAGCGCTTGGACAATACAGGCGCTCGCCAGCAGCGCAAAACGCCGCTGCGTACTGGCAAGAAAAATTCCGCCTGCTGCCACAGGGGCCGCTGGTGAATGACAAGGATGCCCATGGTCGGTATCTAGGCTACGAGCACCGCCTTGATTGCTGGCCAGCGCTACGTCATCGCATCACGCAGGCAGGCATCTCAGCGGACGCGCTACTCATTTCTGCCTATGCGTGGAGTATTGCCGCGCATAGCAGCAAGCAGGCCTTTACTTTGGTGGCGCCAGGCTGGCACAGGCCTGCGGTACATCCTGAGATCAACGCGCTGGTCGGTGACTTCACGAATTTGAGTTGGATCGACTTTAACGACGAACCGATGACTTTCATCGAGCGGGTTCGGCGTTCTAACCGAATCTTCAGTGAGGACCAACGCCACGGCGCGATCAGCGGCTTGCAGGCGCTGCGTAAGGTGGCCACGGATAAGCAGCGACCGCGGAAGCTGAATTTTCCTGTGGTTTTTACCCGGCTTAATCCGCAAGGGCCATTGGATCTTCCTGCCGGAACGACGTTGGTCAAGAGCGCGAGTCGCACGCATGGGGTGGCGTTGGACAATCTCAGCATCGAGCATCAAGACGCGCTGTTGATCCACTGGGATCTCGCGGCCGACTGCTTGGCGCCAGCGCAGGTCGACGCGATGTTTACCGACTACTGCCGGTTGCTCGAGGCGCTGGCCGATGACGATAGCCTGTGGACGGTGCAGGAGCCTCAACTGGCGGCAACGCTAGCTGCGGGCGAACATCCAGTAATAAGTTGAATCGCATCGCCACGCTATATTAGACACGGACTCATAGTCGCAACGGGAGTTGCCCTAGTTTGGCTGCAAGGGCGTGAGGCGACAGACACGGTTTGACGAGTGACAGCTAGCAGAGCAACCAGCGGCATCGCCCGGACATGATTGCTGTGCACAATGACCAGGATAGTAATTCGTGAACAGACAAGACAGTAAGGCCCTTTCCGGTTGGAACGATACCCACCAGGCATACCCACTGGACAAGTGCTTGCAGCAGTTGATCGAAGAGCAGGTCGAACGCAGTCCGGACGCGGTGGCAGTTCGTTTTGAGGGCCAGGCCTTAAGCTATCGCGAGTTAAACCGGCAGGCCAATCGGCTGGCCCATTACCTGCGGGAGCTAGGAATCGGGCCCGATAGTCTGGTGGGCGTTCAGATGGAGCGATCAGTCGAGCTGATCATTGCACTGCTGGCGATTATGAAGGCCGGTGGCGCTTATTTGCCGCTGGACCCTGGCTATCCCGATGAGCGATTGGCTTTGATCATTGAGGATGCTGCGGTGACAGTGATGCTGACGCAGCAGCGTTTTCGTGGGCGGCTGGCGGGATATGACGGCGAAGTGCTTTGCTTGGACGATGCGAATCAACAAGCGCTGTCTGGCAACGAGGCCAATCCTGTGCCAATCAATGGTCCCGATGATCTTGCCTATATCATCTACACGTCGGGTTCTACCGGCCGGCCTAAAGGCTGCATGCTGCCGCATAAGGCGATCTGTAATCGTCTGCTGTGGATGCAGCGCCATTATGACGTTGGACCAGCCGATCGGATCTTACAAAAAACGCCCTTTACTTTTGATGTCTCAGTCTGGGAGCTGTTTTTGCCGCTGCTCAGCGGCGCTTGCTTGGTGATCGCCAAGCCGGAGGGCCACAAGGACGCGCATTACCTGGTGGAGGTCATTCAAGCGGAGCAGATCACGATCTGCCATTTTGTGCCTTCGATGCTGCGCTTTTTCCTTAAGCATCCAGCGGTCTCCGAATGCGTATCGCTGCAGAAAGTATTTGTGAGCGGCGAGGCGCTGACGCACGATTTGCTGCTCCAGTTTCGCCAACTGCTGAGCGCCGAATTGCATAACTTATATGGTCCGACCGAAGCGGCGGTGGACGTGACCTATTGGCGTGGCGAGCCGCGAGAAGACCAGTTAGTGCCAATCGGTCGACCTATCGATAATATCCAAATATATATTCTGGATAACAAAGCAAATCAGGTGGCGATCGGTGAAACCGGCGAGCTATGCATCGGTGGTGTCGGCCTGGCCCGGGGCTATCTCAATCGGCCTGAGCTGACGGCTGAAAAGTTTATCCGCGACCCGTTCTCTGGCGAGGCTGGTGCCAGACTATACCGCACAGGTGACAAGGCCCGTTTTCTCAGTAATGGCGAGATCGAGTTGCTTGGCCGTTTCGATTCGCAGATCAAGTTGCGAGGCTTTCGCATTGAGTTGGGTGAGATCGAAAGCGCACTGAAAAGCCATCCAGCGATCGACGATGCGGCGGTGCTGGTCAAGGACCCGGGTTCAGCGGATCCCAAGCTCATGGCCTTTGTGGTCGCGCAGGGGCTGGATAAGAAAGCGGTACGGGATTTCGTTAAAGCTCGCTTGCCGGAGTATATGGTGCCCAATCTGGTCAGCTTTATTGACCAGATTCCCGTGACCGCCCACGGCAAAGCGGACCGCAAGGCGCTGCTCACAGGTGACGTGGAGGCGATGGCTCAACCACGCAAGCAAGCGATCAATCCGCAGGCGCTGACCGCCTGGCTGCAGCAGTATTTTATTGAGGCGCTTGGGATCGACGAACTGGCGGTCGATGACGATCTTTTTGATCAGGGCGCAACCTCCTTTACGTTGGTGCAAGCAGTCCACAGCATCCAGCAGCAGCATCAAGTGACGTTACCAGTCGATGTGTTCCTGGAGCACCCGACCATCGCTGCGGTGACCGCTTATATTCTTGATGCTAAAGGCATAACGGCTGACGAGGGGGAGGCGGAGCCGCTAAGCGCTGCACCGGCTTGCCAATCCACGGTCAGTGGTTCAATCGCGTTAGAAAAAGTCAGCTTTGATCCTCGGGCATACTGGCGAGCGGCCAAGGGTTCATCTGCGAATCTCGAACGGCTTGGACGCCTGCTGTCGCTGCTACGAGAGGTGTCGCTAGACGGCCACGGCAAGTACCTCTATTCGTCAGCGGGTGGCTTGAATGCTGTCCAGTGCTATCTGTATGTGGCTCAAGAGCGGATCGACGGCTTGGCTGGTGGCGTTTATTATTACCAACCGCAGCTCAATCGCCTGCTGCCAGTGAGCGTACCGGCCAAGCTAGATTCACAGGCCTTGCCGCCGGGGCAACGCGCGCAGCTGGCTGAGGCTGGCTTTGCATTGTTCCTGATCGCCGAAAATGACGCGATTGCGCCAATCTACAATAAAGCGTCACCCTTCTTACTGGTGCTCGAGGCGGGTTATATTGAGCAGCTATTGTTGTCCCGTCAGCGCGACTTTGATATAGCGCTGACCCCGGCCTATGGCGTAGATTTTGCGGCGATTGCCGGGTTGTTTAAGTTACGGCCGAGCCATCGGTTCCTACACTGCCTGATCGAGGGCGTTGCGCCGGCCGCCCTGGCTGTGGTGGGTCAAGCACTCAATGAGCACTGGCGTCAGCCTGGCCCTTTGTTTGCTGATTTTCTCAGTGAGAAAAATAACGGTTTCGCGTTACCGACCCGGGAGGAATTGGCTCAACTGCACGAAGAGCAGCGCCAGATCCGCCATGACTTGCCGGAGCAAGGTGACGGCGTCATCGAGCTGTGCGCTGAGCCGATCAGCGCTGACGCCCTGCGACTGCGGGCTGCTAAGCGGCAATACTGCGATGGACCGCTGAATTTAAGCCAGCTGAGTCGGCTGTTGAACCTGTTGCGGGCCGATCAAGACAATGGGCGGTTATACAACACCGAGGCTGGGTTAGCGCTGAAAATTTATTTGCACGTTGCTGAACAAAGCGTACAGCAAGGCTGCCAAGGGCCATGTTTGCCCGCCGGAATATACCGCTACCAGAGCGACAGCCATAGCTTAGTGCGAGTCAGCGACGGCGATCTAGCGGCAATCAACGGTTGCTATACACCGTTTAACCGTAAGCATGCCCATCAGGCACGGCTGCGAATTTTTATCATTGCCGGTCGTTCTACGACTTACGGTGATGAAAGCCGTTATTTCAATTTGCTTCAAGCAGGCAGAATCGGGCAGTTACTGCTAGAAAAGCAGGGTGAGTTCGGCATTGGCTTGTGCCCGATCGGATCGATGTATTTCAACAAGATCCGTGACGCGTTCGATTTAGATGACGGCGATGAGCTGGTGCACAGCTTTGTGGGCGGTGCGGTGATGCAATCATTGCCCGCTGACTGGCCGCGGTTGGAAATTCACAAAACCGATGAATCCGCTCAAGTCGCTCACGCGTCGGCGCATGGGGTCGATGAGCCCTTGTCGACCCGCGTGCTCAACGAGCATTTCAATGGCGACGCGATGGCGATCATCGGGATCAGCGGTCGCTATCCCGGCGCCGCGAATCCTGATGAGCTATGGCAAAACTTGAGCGCTGGCCGCGCGAGCATCCTCCCATTGAGTCGTGAAGCGCTATGCTACGGTCGTGATGATGCGAGCGATTCGCCACAGTGGGCAGTGGGTGCACTGGCCGGTAAGCAGTTATTTGATCCATTGCTGTTTAAGATTACGCCGGCGGAGGCGAAAACGCTCGATCCTCAAGAGCGCTTGTTCTTGCAAGCGGTCTGGCACTGCCTGGAAAGTAGCGGCTATACCGCTGCGAGCCTGCGGCAGCAGGCCGAGCGCATTGGCGTGTTTGTCGGCGCAATGTGGGGCGATTACCAGCATCATCAGCCGACTGGACAAGGCGAGCGGGCCACCTCGTTCCTGTCGGCGATCGCCAACCGTGTGTCTTTTTTCAACGATTTCAATGGCCCCAGCGTTGTTTTAGATACCTCGTGCTCGTCGGCGATGACTGCGTTGCATTTTGCTTGCAACAGTATTCGTCAGGGCGAGTGCCACGCAGCGATTGTCGGTGGCGTCAACTTGATCAGCCATCCGTCGCACCTTGAGCTGCTGACGTCACTGAAGCTGTTGTCCGACGATAGTCAATCTTATCCGTTTGGCCGCCATGCCAATGGATGGGTGGCTGGCGAAGGTGTTGGCGCACTGTTGATTAGGCCACTCAAAGACGCCGTGCGGGATGGCGATTCTATCCTCGGCGTCATCCGCGCGACGGCGATCAGCCATAGCGGTAAGACGTTCCGTTACGGTGCGCCCAATGCCGATAGCCACGCTTTGTCGATGCGTCGAGTCCTACAACAGGCGGGATTGTCTGCTGACGAGATCGGCTATGTCGAGGCCGCAGCCCCCGGCGCCAGCCTGGCGGATGGGGCTGAGTTTGCGGCGATCAGTAACGTGTTTGGCGCTCGCCGTAGCGATGCGCCGCTGTTGGTAGGATCGATCAAAGCCAATATCGGCCACCTCGAATCCGCGTCGGCGCTGTCGCAGATCACCAAAGTGCTGATGCAGTTGAAACACCGGCAGATCGCGCCGACGCTCGGCTGCAATCCGCTCAGCCCGATGATTTGTTTGAACGACAACCACCTTGCCATTGCCGATCAGCTGAGCGACTGGCGAGGACCGCAGTGCGCGCTGATCAATGCCTTTGGCGCCAGCGGATCCGGTGGCCATCTGATTCTTGAGGCGCCGCCGCAACAGGCTGCTGTACGGCAAAGCGACGGGCCTTGGCTGTTTCCGTTTGCCGCCGCGAGTGGCGAGCAGCTTGATCAATTGGTTGCAGCGTTTGCTGACGATATGCAAGCTGGACGGTTTGGCGACGCCAGCCTTGGGGATATCAGCTATACCCTATGTGTCGGCCGAGTCGCGCTCAACCATCGCCTGGCGGTCGTGGCCGATAGCCGCGACGAGTTATTGGAGCAACTGAAAGATAAAAATTCGGAGAGGCTGCTGCGCGGCAGCCTCAAAAAAGAGCCGCAGCCTGGCCGTATTGAAAAGGATCTTCAGGGACTGGACCGCCAGGCGTTGACAGCGATTGCCGGCCAATGGGTCGCCGGACAAAGCAGCTTAGCGCAGATTGCACCGCACCACCATCGTCGGGTGGCGTTGACGGCTTATCCATTTGCGGCCATCGATTGCCATATCGCTGCGTCGGCAATCAGCGATTGCGCCGAGGTGCTGCGAAACGACGCACCGCAGCCAGAACACGATGAGGCGCTGCGACGAGCACTGGAAAGCCATATCAAGCGCCATTTCTCAAAGGTATCGGCGATTCCTGAAAGTAACCTCGATTGTGAAGACACCTTCGATCGTTACGGCTTGACGTCGCTCATGATCACCACGCTCAACCAACGCTTGGCCCAGGAGTTTGGCGAGCTGTCGGCGACCCTATTTTTTGAGTACCAAAGCATTGCTGCGCTGGCGGGCTATTTTGTCGCCGAGCATCCGCTGCGCAGCAGGCAATTACTCGGGATTCAGGCGACGCAGCCCATTTTGGCCGCCAGGGCGCAACAGCCACAACGCGTAACGGCATTGCGACGCTACGAGCGTGGCGAGCGAAATGAGCCGATCGCTATCATTGGCCTGTCCGGTCGGTTTCCCGGCGCGGCGGATATCGACAGTTTCTGGAACAACCTTAAAAACGGTGTCGATAGTATCAGCGAGATACCCGCTGAGCGCTGGGAGCACAGCCAGTATTACAGCCGTGACCGCAGTTTAAAAGGCAAGATCCACACCAAGTGGGGCGGCTTTATCGATGACATCGATCGTTTCGACCCGCTGTTTTTCAATATTTCGCCGCGGGATGCCGAGCGGATGGATCCGCAAGAGCGGATCTTTCTCGAAACCGCCTGGCGCACGCTCGAAGACGCCGGCTACGATCGAGGCGGGCTGCAGCGTCATTACCAGGGTGAAATGGGTGTGTTCGTTGGGGTGATGCACGGCGAATACTTGCTTTATACTCGCTCGAGCGCCGCGGACTGCACCGATGATGCGGTCGATTCATCGTTTGGTTCGATCGCCAATCGCGTGTCTTACATCTTGGACTGCAACGGTCCGAGTATGGCGGTCGACACCATCTGCTCATCGTCGTTGACTGCGCTGCACTTGGCGGTCGAGAGCCTAAGACGCGGCGAGTGCCAATTGGCCCTGGCCGGTGGCGTCAACTTGTCATTGCATCCGAACAAATATTTCATTCAGTCCCAGTTGACGATGTCGTCTTCTGACGGTCGCTGTCGCAGCTTTGGCGACGGGGGCGACGGTTTTGTGCCCGGCGAGGGGGTTGGAGCGGTGTTGCTCAAGCCGCTGTCCCGAGCCGAGGCCGACGGCGACAACATCTATGCGGTGATCCGGGCGACCTCAATTAATCATAACGGTAAGACCCATGGCTACACCGTGCCCAGTCCCCATGCTCAGGGCGCCATGATCGCCGATTCGCTTGACAAGGCCGGCATGGACCCACGAGAGCTGAGTTATATCGAGGCCCACGGCACGGGCACCGCGCTTGGAGATCCGATAGAAATCACGGGCCTGCAATCGGGCTTTACCCGGCGCAGCGCCACGCTGGGCAGCGCGATGGCGCCGGCACAACACTGCGCGATTGGCTCAGTCAAGTCCAATATTGGGCACTTGGAGTCAGCGGCGGGCATTGCCGGGATCGCGAAGGTGCTATTGCAGCTGAAGCATCGCCAGTTGGCGCCCTCGCTGCATTCAAAGCGCCTGAATTCCAACATCCCTTTTGCCGATTCGCCGTTTTATGTCCCTCAACAGCTGGAGGAATGGCGGCGGCCAGTGTTGAATCTTGATGGTCGGGAGCGAGAGTATCCACGTGCGGCTTCGGTATCGTCTTTCGGATCGGGTGGTTCAAACGGGCACGTGATCATTGCTGAGTATATTGCCCCGACTCGGGACGATGACGTCGGCGGGCAGACAACGATGATTCCTTTGTCCGCAAGGACACCGACTCAATTACAACAGCAAGTCGAGCGATTGCAACAGTTTCTGCATCGGACGGATGCTGAGCATACGCTGCCGCGGCTGGCAGATCTGGCCTTTACGCTGCAGCAGGGCCGGGAGCCGATGGATTATCGTCTGGCCTTTATCGCCGAGTCGATCAACCAATTGCAGGACAGGCTGGCGCAAAGCGCCGAGCTACTGGCCAACCAGCCCGAACCGTTCGGCTTCTTTGATGGCGTTCATATCGGCCGGGTCAAAGATCATAAGGCGGCAATAGCGGTGATCGCCCATGATGAGGATATGGCGGCGACCTTGACCGCCTGGGCGAACAAACGCAAATACGACAAGCTGCTGGAACTGTGGGTCAAAGGGTTGGCGCTTGACTGGGCGTTATTTGGGCAGCCGAAAGAGACAGCTAGGCGGATCAGCCTTCCAAGCTACCCCTTCGCTCGCGAACGGATCTGGGTCTCTGGCGAGTCCCACTTCTCGTCGCTGGGACAGCCAAGCGGTGGGTCACGGATGCATCCTTTGCTGCACACCAACGTATCGGACTTGTCGCAGCAAAAATTTATCTCCCTATTCAACGGCAGGGAGTTCTTCCTGCGGGATCATCGGGTCCGTGACCACAAAGTTCTGCCGGGCGTCGCCTACCTTGAAATGGCGCGCGAGGCAATTCTCCGCTCGCTGGGAGAGCGGGTGCCAACCGGCGTGCTGAGCTTGCGCAATCTAGTGTGGTCGCAGCCGGTCATGCTCAGCAAGCAAAGCGACGACTCGGTCGAAGTAGAGATCCGTATCGACAGTCTTGACGAACATCGACTGACCTTCGACATTCTCGAGCGCAAGCAGCAGGGGGTGTGCTGTCAGGGCGAAGCGGTTTTTGTTCAGGATGCCGACGAACCGGCAGAATCGTTGACTTCGCTACAAGCGACGATCGGCGGCCATATTATTGAAGCTGATGCGTTGTACCGGCTGTTCGACAGCATGCAGATCTACTATGGTCCGTGGCACCGATCGGTGAAAGCGCTGCGGATCGATGGTGGCCAAGTGTTGGCGCGGATTGAGCTACCGCAAGCGCTGACCTCAGATCATAAGCAACTCGTTTTACATCCCAGCCTGATGGATGGCGCGTTGCAGGCGACCATAGGCTTACTCATCGCGGATCAGCTCGATCAAGGATTGACGCCGCAACTGAAGCATACCTGGGTACCTTTTGCGTTGGCGCAATTACAGTTGAGCGGCGCTGAGCTGGGTGATCAGATCTGGGCTTGGGTGCGTCCTTGCACCGAGCATGCTGAAGCGGGGCAGTCGACATTTAATATCGATATTTATAATCAACGAGGCCAACATTGCGCCGCGCTGCGTGAATTTTCGCTACGGGTCATGAAAAAGCCGTCACCGCTGGAAGTGATGCTTGAAGATCGGCCAGGTAGCGACTGTTATCTGGTGGAAAAGTGGCAACGTTTCTGTCCCCAGGACCTCATTCCGTCTCATGGCCGGCTGCTGCTGGTTGGCAATGATCCCCAGGGCCACAAACAGTTAACCGCCCGTTATCCGCAAGCTGTTGCATTGTTGTTGGATGGTAGTGAGTCTATTGAGCAGCTCACTGAACGGCTGCGCGAAGTCGGGCCTATCGAGCATCTGATATGGCTGGCGCCGACAACGTTGGCGCAGGAGGAGAGTCTCGACGGCATGATCCGCGCCCAGCAGCGTGGCGTGCTGGGCTGCTTCCGCTTGATTAAGGCGCTACTGGCGTTGGCGCTGGATCAGCAGCCGTTGACCTGGACGGTGATGACTCGGGGGGTGCTGGCCCTATCCGACGAGGCTGACCGTAGCCACCAAGCCGTGACCGAGCCAGTGGCACCGGCGCATGCCAGCGTGCACGGACTGATCGGTGTGATGGCCAAGGAATACAGCCACTGGCGGGTCCGGCTGGTGGATCTGCCGGCAGGCGACGGTTGGCCCACGGTGGATCCGCTGTCATTGCCGATCCATCCTCGTGGCGACGCGCTGGCCTGCCGCAACGATGTCTGGTACCGCCAATATCTTGCGCCTTACCTACCGCTGTCGGAAGGGGACGCAACGAATGTGGCCGCCCAGCTAGGCGAGGTAGACAGTCTCTATCGCGATGGGGGCGTGTACCTGGTGATCGGCGGCGCTGGTGGTATCGGCCGACTGTGGAGTGAGTATCTGATTCGCACTCGACGGGCGCAAATCATCTGGCTGGGGCGTCGCGCGCAGAACAACGACATTGACCAGGCGATCGCTGAGCTTGGCAAGCTTGGACCCGCGCCGCGCTATATCAGCGCCGATGCCAGCAATCACGCCGCGCTACGACAGGCGGTGACGCAGATCTGCACCGAGTATGGCAGGGTCCATGGCGTGATCCATGCAGCCATCCAACTTCAGGATCAAAGTCTGGCGCGGATGGATGAGCAACGATTTACCTCCGGCCTGGCCGCTAAGGTAGACGTCTGTGTCCGGCTGGCCGAGATGTTTGCGCACCAGCCGCTGGATTTCATGTTGTTTTTTTCGTCGTTGCAAAGCTTTACCAAGTCAGCTGGGCAGAGCAACTACGCTGCCGGCTGTACCTTCAAAAACGCCTTTGGCCATTACCTTGCACAACAGTGTTCCTACCCGGTCAAAGTGATCAACTGGGGTTACTGGGGGCACGTCGGTTCGGTGGCCAGCGACGACTATCGCCGAAGGATGGCTGACGTCGGTCTCGGTTCGATCGAGGGCGAGCAGGCGATGGCTGCGCTGGATAGGCTGTTGGCCGGGCCACTTTCCCAACTCACGTTCTTGCGGACCTCGCAGCGGCTCAGCGATACATTCAGCCGTCTGGCACTGCCGACACATCCGGCTGGACCTTTTGGCGAGTATGGCCAGAGGCTGACGCAAGCCTACCCGTCGCTGATTGCCCGGATAAAAAAACATCTGGTTGTAGACAACAACGAGATTCGCACGGTAATGCAGCAGATGCAGGCCCGGAAGACAGCCATCGACGAGTTGCAAGGCCGCTTGCTGTACGCCCAGCTGCAGCAACTGGGCTGGTTTAGTGGCGAGCGCGAAATCATCGAGCAGATGAAGCAACGCAGCGGTCTACTGCCGATGTATGACCGCTGGATTGACAAGAGCCTTGACGAGTTGGCGCAGCGTGGCTATCTGTCCATGGAGGGTGAGCATTGTCCGGCAGCCTATCGCGTGGTCCATCCTCAACCGCTAGCAGTTGAATCGCTCTGGAACGAATGGGACGCGCAAAAACTAGATTGGCTAGAACACGCCAGTCTGAGCGCTGAGGTGACCCTTGCTGAAGCCACGCTGCGGGTGCTGCCAGCGATTCTCAGTGGTCGGATCATGGCCACGGACATCATGTTCCCTGACGCATCAATGGCCATGGTTGAGGGGATCTACAAGCATAACCCGGTGTCCGATTTTTTCAACGAAGTGATGCTCAACGCGATGGTTGAGTTTGTCAGCGGACGGCTGGAACAGGCGCCGCAGACGCCGATCCGTATTCTGGAGATTGGCGCCGGCACTGGCGGCACCAGTGCACGGGCGTTTGAAAAACTTCGGCCTTATCAGCGGCAAATCGCGGAATACTGCTACACCGATGTATCGCAGGCATTCCTCATGCATGCGCGGCAAACGTACGGGCCGGACAATCCGTACCTCAGCTATCAACTCTTTGATGTCGCCAAGCCTTTGGCTGAGCAAGGTATCAAGATTGGCCATTACGATCTGGTGATTGCCACCAATGTCCTGCATGCGACGCAGGATCTACGGCGGACGATGAAAAATGCCAAGGCAGCGTTGAAGCATAACGGCCTGGTGATGATCAACGAGATTTGCCGCAACGGCCTGTTTACCCACTTGACCTTCGGCTTGCTCAAGGGATGGTGGTTATTTGACGATCAGGCATTGCGCTTGCCCGGTGGACCCGCGCTTGCGCCCAAACAGTGGAAACAGGTGCTGGAGAGCGAAGGCTATAGGCAGGTCTATTATCCGGCGCTGGCCGACCACGACCTCGGTCAGCAAATTGTGATCGCCGAGAGCAACGGAGTCATTTGGCAGGATCGGCACAGCGACGTGGGACCGACCAAGGTGGCGTCTAAAGGCTTGGCGGTGCGGGCGGCCCCCGCTTCGCGGCCACCGCAGCGGGTTGTCAACACCGTGTCGGTGGGCGAGGTAGCCCCCCAGGCGCTAAAAGAACAGACGGTGCACTATCTTAAGCAGATGATCGGCGGACTGTTCAAAATCCGGCCGGAGCAGATCGATGCCGGGGAGCCGCTCGAGACGTATGGCATTGATTCGATCCTGGTGGTGCAGTTGACCAATCTGCTGCGCGACAAGCTGTCGGGAATCAGCAGCACGCTATTCTTCGAATACCAGACGATCGACGCGCTTGCGGATCATTTTGTTGCGTCACAAAAAGATCAGCTTAGGGCCCTGCTGGGGCTGGACAAGGCGTCGGGGGTCGAACAGCCAGCGTCGGTTGATACCGCCTCGACTCCTGCGGTCAATACGTTAGTCAAGCTAGCAGCCGGGCACCGCTTTGCCGCCAAGACGCCCGACAGCGCACCCAAGGGCCAGCGCAGCACCGAAGTCGCAATCATCGGCCTAGCGGGACGCTACGCGCATTCCGATAACGTCCAAGCGCTGTGGCAGCGCCTAAAAAATGGCGAGAACTGTATCGATGAAGTGCCGGCGGATCGCTGGGACTGGCGTCAATACTTCGATCAAACGCCGGGCAAAAAAGGTTGCATCTACACCCGCTGGGGCGGTTTCATTCGGGAAATCGACAAATTTGATCCGTTGTTTTTCCATATCTCGCCCCATGAGGCGCAGAAGATGGATCCCCAAGAGCGGCTCTTCTTGGAAGAGGCCTATCACTGCATCAGCGATGCCGGCTATACTCCGGGCCGTTTGGCTGAACGGCATCGGGTAGGCGTGTTTGTCGGCGTGATGAACGGAACCTACACGCATCAGTCCAGCTATTGGTCGATCGCTAACCGGGTGTCTTATCAGTTCAATTTCCAAGGACCGAGTATGGCGGTGGATACCGCCTGCTCATCGTCGATCACCGCGATCCATTTGGCGCTGGAAAGCTTGCATAGCGGTGTGAGCGACTGCGTGCTGGTCGGTGGGGTCAACCTGGTGATCGATCCCGTGCACTACCTGCGTCTGACCGAGATGAAAATGCTCTCATCAGGCAAGCAGTGCAAGGCGTTTGGGACGGATGCCGACGGTTTTGTCGCCGGCGAGGGCGTGGGTGCGTTGCTGCTTAAGCCGTTGGCTCAAGCAGAGGCGGACGGCGATCGGATTTACGGCGTGATCAAAGGTAGCATGATCAATGCCGGCGGCAAGACCAACGGCTATACCGTGCCTAATCCATTGGCCCAAAGCCGACTGGTGGCCGACTCGCTGGCCAGGGCCGGCGTTGACGCTAGGGCGGTCAGCTATGTTGAAGCCCACGGCACCGGCACGTCGCTGGGGGACCCGATTGAGATTGCGGGTCTGACCAGAGCGTTTAATAGCGGCGCCGAGACGGCGGCTAAACAGTACTGTGCTATTGGCTCAATCAAGTCCAATATCGGCCATTGTGAAAGTGCTGCTGGCATCGCGGGCATCACCAAAGTGCTGCTGCAGCTAAAGCACCGCCAATTGGCGCCGTCACTGCACGCCGGTGAACTCAACCCTGAGATTGATTTCGCCAACACGCCGTTCGTGGTGCAGCAGTCGCTGGCCGACTGGCATCGACCTGAGGTCATGATCAATGGCAGCCGTCAGGAATTCAAGCGAATTGCTACAGTGTCATCCTTCGGCGCGGGTGGCGCCAACGCGCACGTAGTGATCGAAGAATACGAAGATCATCGACCGCGGCCGGTGATTGTCGTCAACGAGCAGCAGCCGGCGATCATTCCATTATCGGCCAAGACACAGGCTCAGCTATTGCAGCAGGTTAGCCTGTTGCTGCACGCGCTGGAGCAAGACGAGCTGGGCGACGCCGATTTGCCGGCACTGGCCTATACGCTGCAGGTCGGTCGGGAGGCGATGGCGTATCGGCTAGGATGGCTGGCTCGCTCACTCGCCCATTTGAAGACCCAACTGCAAGATTTTATTGATCATCCGTCTACAGCTGCTTGCTATAGCGGCCGGAGCAAAGATCACGACAAGGCGCTGTCGCTGCTGGCTGATGCAGATAGACAAAGCGCCATGGCTAGCTGGATCGACCGCGGCCAGCATGAAAAATTGCTCGAGGCTTGGGTCAACGGTTTAACGCTGGATTGGCGCTTGATGTACCGACAGGGCACGCCGACGCCCATCAGTTTGCCGGGTTATCCGTTTGCCCGTGAGCGCTATTGGCACAAGAATGAGCCGGCGCAAGCGTTAGCGACGAGCGAGAAGCGACTTCATCCGCTCTTGCACCGCAACGTCTCTGACCTACGCGGTTTGCGTTACCTCAGTCAGTTCAGTGGCCAAGAAAGCTTTCTGTCCGGACATCGAATCAACGGTCGCGGCATTTTGCCGGGTGCGGCGATGATCGGAATGATCGATGCAGCACTAACGGACGCATTGGGCAGTGAACGGACTGTGGGCGCGGCGCGGATTATCCGTGATCTGTCGTGGTATCAGCCTTTCAGCGTGGATGCTGCCAATCATGGCGAGCTATTCGTTGAACTGGCGGCGCAGCTAGACGGCGAATACCCAATCGGGATTTGCTCGTATGACTCCGCCGGGCAGTTGCAACTGCATTGCCGGGCGGTGGCTGGGACCGCCGTGGTGCAACCGGCGAACCTTGACTTCATGGTCGCCGACGCTCGCCCAATGGATGTGGATGCCTGCTACCAGCGTTTCACCGCCATGGGCATCGAATATGGCATAAGCCATCGCAGGATCCAGTCGCTGCTGCGCCACGGGGATCAAGCACTGGCTTGGGTTGCGCTGGAAGACGCTGCGGTGAGCGACGGTTACGCTATTCATCCTGCGCTGTTGGATGCCGCGATGCAAGCGGTCATGGCATTGTTGTTTGATGAGCTGGGCGAGCGGCCACCGTTGCTGCTGCCCGAGGGGCTGGCCGAATGTGTGCTATTTGACGATTGCCCGGCCACACTGCAAGTACAGATTCGCAGCGCTGGACGCACACCAGGTGGCTATCGCTTTGATCTGGCTTTGTTTGACAAAAACGGCCGGTGCTGTGCGACCCTCCGTCAATTGTCATTCAAAACGTTGTCTGCTGACAACGACGTTGCCAGTGAAGCATTGCTTTGCCACCGGCAATGGCGTGAGGCTAAGCTCGCTCTGGCCACGGATGCACCGGTGATGTCCCATCTGGTGTTGACGCTAGGTCACCATCCAGCCTTTGCCAACCTGCCGGAGCAGTTGCAAGCGCATCAACACATTTCCAGCCTGGCGATGCACAGTGACGATTATCGACAGGCGGCGCTGGCTCTGGCCGAACAACTCAAACCACTGCTTCACACCGAGCGCCGCTGCTTGGTTCAGCTGGTCATCCCGGCAAACGATCCGCAAGGTTATCGCGGCCTTGGCGGCCTGTTGTACAGCGCCAGCCGGGAGCAGCCGGCGCTCACTGGCCAGTTGATAGAAGTGTCGCCAGGGCTCGATGCGCCGCAATTAGCGTGGCAACTGGCTGCCGAAGGGGCCGCACCCGGTGAGCGCCAACTGCGTTATCTGTCCGAGGCTGGCAAGCTACGGCGCCAAGAGCTAACCTGGCACCACCAGCCATTGAATTCTAGCCCTGCGCCCTGGCGTGCGGACGGCGTCTATCTGATTACCGGAGGCCTGGGTGGCGTTGGCATGATCTTCGCGCAGGCGATCCTGGACGCTGCGCCGGGTGCAAGCGTGGTGCTGTGCGGCCGTACCGAGGCTAACGCGCTGTCGGTTGCCGACAAGTTGGCGCAACTGGGCGTACGATGTCACTACCGCGCTGTGGATCTTGCAGATGCAGGTCAGGTTGAGCGCTTGATCGCTGGAATCATGACGGAACGCGGCGGATTACATGGCATTATTCATTGCGCCGGGCTCACTCGTGACACGCTGTTGTCACACAAAACGCAGCAGGACTTTGAAGATGTGTTCGCCGCTAAGGTAGCTGGCGTGCGCCACCTCGACCAATGCAGCGCTGCGGTGGCATTGGACTTCTTTGTGCTTTGTTCATCCATCGCCAGCGTACTGGGCAACGCCGGACAGAGTGATTACGCTGCGGCTAACGGTTATCTCGATGCCTTTGCCGGTCTGCGTAATCAACGGGTCGCGGCGGGACAGCGCCATGGCCGCACCGTGGCAATCAACTGGCCGCTGTGGCTCGAAGGCGGCATGCGAATGGACGATGCCGCCCGGCGTGCGCTGGCGCAACGCACTGGCATCAAAGCGATGACCGGTACAACGGGCATTCGGGCGCTATACCAGGCGCTGCAAAGCGATGAAGATCAGTTAATGATATTGGCAGGCGACAGAGACAGGCTAGTCGCGCTGCTGAGCCGTGAACCGGCGCCTGCTAGTCCAGCCATCACAGCGGTTGAAGGCGAAGATGTATTAACTGGATTGCGCCGGTTATTAGCCGACACGATCAAGATCGCTGAGTCGCGGCTTGACAACGACGAGCCGTTTGAAAAATACGGCATTGACTCGCTGATGGTCATGGACATGACGGCGACGCTGGAAAAACGCTTTGGGCCGTTGCCGAAGACGTTGTTTTTTGAATATCCCAGCTTGCAAAGCCTGGCGGATCATCTAGTCGCGCGGCTGCCGCAAAGACCCGTTGTCAGTCAAGTCGCGCCTGTTGCCGGCGATTCGTTGATCGCGCAGCTGCGAGCAATGCTGGCGAGCACCCTGGGGATTGCGCTGGAACAGATCGATGATGCGCAGTGCTTCGAGCAATATGATCTTGACTCGCTGATGATCATGGAGATGACTAGCGTGCTCGAAAAACGTTTTGGCGCTTTACCGCGTACGCTGTTATTTGAATACTCCAGCCTGCAGCAACTGGCGCACTATTTAGCAAACCGGCAGCTCGAGCCGCAGGATACGATGGCGGTGGCCACGACCGACGAACAAAAGCCGCTGACAACGCCAGCATCCGGAGGCAAGGGCAGTCCGTGCCGCCGGCTGTTCGACAGTGTGGCGAATACGACAAGCCCCCGTGTCCAGCAAAGTCTGCAAGGTAGCCAGCCAGGTCCTCAGCACAGCGGCGATATCGCTATCATCGGCGTGGCGGGGCGCTATCCGGAGGCTGAAAATCTAGAGGCCTTTTGGCAGAACCTACGTGAAGGCAAAAACAGCATCAGCGAAATTCCGGCCGAGCGCTGGAACTGGCGCGAGTACTACAGCGAAAATCGCAGTGAAAGCGGGGTGCACAACAGTAAGTGGGGCGGATTTATCGACGGCGTCGATCAATTTGATCCCCTGTTTTTCAATATTTCGCCGCTGGAAGCTGAACTAATCGATCCACAGGAACGGCTATTTCTGCAGACCGCCTGGTCGGCAATGGAAGACGCAGGTTACAGTCGCCGCATCGGTGGCGAGCAGAACGAGGATAGCGCGCAAGTTGGCGTATACGTCGGCGTCATGTATGGCGAATATCAGCTATTCGGTGCTGAAGCCAGCTTGCGAGGCCAGCGCATGGGCTTTGCTGGCTGCACCGCCAGCATTGCCAACCGGACATCCTTCTGCCTCAATCTGCAGGGCCCGAGCATGACGGTCGACTCGATGTGCTCCAGTTCGCTGACTGCCATTCACCTTGCCTGTCAGGATTTGCGCCATGGTCGCACCTCGATGGCTATTGCCGGAGGCGTCAACCTGACAATTCATCCCAACAAATACTTGATGCTGAGCAGCGGTCAATTCATCTCGAACCAAGGCCATTGCGCGAGCTTCGGTGAAGGCGGTGATGGCTATGTGCCGGGCGAAGGGGTGGGGGCAGTCATCTTAAAGCGATTGACCGATGCGCAGCGCGATGGCGATCACATCTATGGGGTGATCAAAGGCAGTTACCTTAACCACGGTGGCAAGAGCACCGGTTACAGCGTGCCCAATCCACGCGCGCAGCAGGCAGCGATCCGCGGCGCGCTGCAGGACGCCGGTGTCGATCCGGCAATCGTCAGCTATATCGAGGCGCATGGCACGGGCACCAAGCTGGGTGATCCGATCGAAATCGCTGGCCTGGCCAACGCGTTGGGAACACGCAAACCTGAGCAGACTTGCTGGTTAGGGTCGGTCAAGTCGAATATCGGTCACTGTGAAGCGGCGGCTGGCATTGCTGGGTTGACCAAGGTGCTGCTGCAGTTGAAACATGGGCAAATTGCGCCGTCGCTGCACTCACAAAAACTCAATCCCTTTATTGACTTTGCAGCAACGCCCTTTGAGGTCAACCAGCAACTGCGAGCGTGGCCGCAGCCGTTGCTGAATGGTCAGGCCGTACCGCGGATCGCCGGCATTTCCTCGTTCGGTGCCGGCGGCTCCAATGGCCATTTGATCGTCGCCGAGTACTGTCAAGCCAAGTCTGTGCTTGACGATAGCGGCCAGCCCGAAATGATTGTGCTGTCGGCCCGAGAGCTCGAGCAGCTGCGGCAGATCGCCAGCCGCTTGCTGGCCAGACTCGAGCACTCGCAAGCCACGGATAGCTTGGCGGCCATTGCCTACACGCTACAAGTAGGCCGCGAAGCGATGGAGCATCGCGCAGCGTTCATCACCCGCGGGATGGCAAGCTTGCTCGACGCATTACGTCGCTTGTCAGACGGCGACAGTCGTGGTTGGGTTTGCGGCGACGCGAGCACAACCAGCGAGCGGGTTGAACAGTTTAAAGCCCGCTTTCAGGCGCAGTGGCGCGAGCAACTGGTCAGGCTCTTTACGGACGGTGAACAGCAGTTATTGCTGCAGTTGTGGAGCGAGGGCCTGCCTATCGACTGGACAGCGCTATGGGCTGCCAGCGGTGAACAGCGCCAGCGAATCAGCTTGCCGAGCTATCCGTTCGCCACTCGTCGTTACTGGGCGCCTACGGAAGCCAGACCATTATCGTCATCGAGGGCGATGCCATTGCACCCGTTAGTGCATCAAAACAGCTCAAGTTTTGATCAACAGCAATTTGTGACTGAATTCAGCGGTAACGAACCTTGGCTGAAGGATCACAGGGTGAGTGGGCGCAAAATCCTACCCGGTGTGGCGTATTTGGAAATGATTCGGGTAGCAGTGATGCATTCGTTGGCCCACGGCAAAGCAGACGCTATGGTGATTGAGCAGCTGCATTGGTTAGCGCCGTTGACGGTTGAGTCCGATTCGCGCCGTATGCAGATCAGCCTGGAGCGCGTGGATGAACGGATCAGTGTCAAATTCTTTACCAACAAGGGCGACCAATCCGTGCTGCATGGCCAGGCCACAGCGATGACCGGCCTATCGCTTCATGAAGACCCATTGGATCTGGCGTACTGGCAGGGCTTGAACTGGCGGCTGCGGCTTGACAGCGACGAAGTTTATCGCCTCTTTAGTCAGATGGGCATCGATTACGGCGACAGCCATCGCGGGATTCGCCAGTTGATGGTGGCGCAGCGGGGCGACCGGCGTGATGTGCTGGCGGAGTTGGAACTGGACGGGGCGTTGCCCGACACAGCCGATGACTGGTGGCTCAATCTGGGGATCACTGACAGCGCACTGCAGGCGGCGATCGGCATGTTGTTGCCGCTCGACGGCAGTGCGGCGGATTGGGCGTCGCCTTTAATGCCCTTTGCGTTGGAGCGGCTGGAAATCCTCGCGCCTTGTCGTCGGCGAATGTGGGCGCTGCTGCACAGGGACGACGCAGATAATGCGGCTGGCAAAATGGATATTGATCTTTGCGACGATCAAGGGCAAATCTGCGTACGGTTCTTGGGCTTAAGCTCAAGGCACTTGTCTGCAGATTCAAGACTGCCGAGCGCGGCGCTCGAGCGGGTCGACCCACTTGTCGCCCAGCCGCAGCGGGAAGCGCGACATCTGCTGGCGCCGATCTGGTCGGTGGTCAACAGTGCGGTCGCTGAGCGACGTCAACAGCAGGGCGCGGCGTTGATCTTCGGCGCGACCCCGGCGCGGCGCCAGGCGTTGGCCGAGCTGTATCCCGGCGCGGCATTGGCGTTGGACACGCACGACTCGGAGGCCGACTACCAGGCCGCGCTGAACGCCCAATCGAAACTCGCCGAGGTGATTTGGTTGGCGCCACCAAGCGATGACCACGGTGCCAGCACGTCGGAACTGGTTGCTGCACAACAGCACGGCGTACTGGCGCTGTTCAGATTGATCAAGGTGCTGCTAAGCCTGGGTTATGGTCGCCAGCCTCTACGCTTGACGTTGGTCACCGAGCAGGCAATCAACACGCTGCCTGGCGAGTTTTGCCGGCCAGCCCATGCTGCAGTGCATGGATTGGCCGGCTCTTTAGCCAACGAATATCCGCACTGGCGAGTGCAACTCGCGGATTTGCCCAACGAACAGTTGGCCCCTCTGGCCAATGCGCCATTCGATCACGTTGCTTCGGGTGAATTGCTGGCGCTGCGTCAGAATCAGTGGTGGTTCCGGAAGCTAGCCCGGGTGACGGTCGATGCGCCGCCCGCAACGCAGCAACCCACCTATCGCAACGGCGGCGTCTACCTGGTAATCGGCGGCGCAGGAGGGATCGGCGCAGTGTGGAGCCGCCATGTCATCAGCCGCCATCGCGCTAGGGTGATCTGGATCGGTCGTCGATCGCCGGATCAACAGCTTAAAGCCAAGCTCGATGAACTGACTGCCTTCAGTCTGCGCCATCACGCCCCGGCGCCTGTTTATTTCCAGGCCGATGCCGCAAATGAACAGCAACTGGCCGAGGTACGGCGACACATTATCGAGCGCTTTGGTGAGATCAACGGTGTGGTGCACTCGGCAATCGTGCTTCAGGACCAAAGCCTGGCCAATATGGATGAACAGACCTTTACCCGGGTGCTGAACGCCAAGGTCGCGACCAGCGTTGCACTGGCTCGGACTTTCGAGCCAAGCGCCGCTTCACTGGATTTTGTCCTGTTTTTCTCGTCAATGATGTCCTTTAGCACGGCCGCTGGCCAAAGCAACTATGCTGCCGGCTGCACGTTTGCCGACGCTTTTGCCGATCGACTCAGAGCCGATTGGCCTTGCCCGGTCAAAGTCATGAATTGGGGCTATTGGGGGAGTGTCGGCTCAGTGAGCGACGTCCGTTACCGTGACCGGATGCGCGCGCTAGGATTGGGCTCTATCGAGCCGGAGGAAGGCATGCTGGTATTGGAGCAATTGCTGGGCGGCCTGATGAATCAATTGGCGGTGCTGAAAACTCTTCAAAGTGAAGAGATCGACGGCCTCGACAGCTTGGCTGGACTGCTCAGTGATGAGCAAATCAAGCTTTATCCCAATAACCACGGCAGTATGGCGGTGATGCAGAATCGGCTGACGGACAGGCTGGCAGCGTTAGCGCCGCCGTTTGGTGCAAGCCAAACGACCCCCGGTGTTCCCGGCGCGCTCGAGTGCGTATGATGCCTACCTTGATATCGCAACCATGAAGAGACGGCAGACGCGTTACCACAGGATTGAAGCATGCTAACAGACGCAAATCAGACTACAGCAACGCCGGCCGGTGAACTTGAAGCGCTGGCGTGCCGCCTACTGGCGACCCAATTGCACAGATTAAGGCTGCATCGCAGCGAGGATTTGCGACGCCTTGCGCCGCAGCACGGTAACGCCATGCCGGATTACTTCTACCTCTGGCTAGCAGAAAGCCTAAAGTATGTTGCGGGTATTGAGGTCGGCGACCCCGACGCATTATGGCGGCAATGGCACGAGCGGCTAGCGAGTTGGCGCCAGGATAGTGACTTGGCAGCCAGGGCGCAGTTGCTTGACGCTTGTCTGAAGGACCTGCCCTCTGTATTGACTGGCGAAAAGTCGGCGACCAGCGTCATTTTTCCTGGTGGCTCGATGGCGCTGGTGGAAGGGGTGTACAAACACAACAGGATCTCCGATTACTTCAATCGGGTACTGATCGAAGCGGCGTTAGCCTATATTGAAAGCCGTCCTAAAGATGCCGAGCCGTTGCGGATCCTCGAGATCGGTGCAGGCACTGGCGGTACCACGGCAGGGTTGCTGGCTGCGCTGGCGCCATGGCGGGCGCATATCGACGAATATTGCTATACCGATCTATCCCATGCCTTCCTACAGCATGGCGCCCATGAGTTTGGCCGGGATAACCCATTTTTACAAACCCGGCTGTTCGATGTTTCCCGTTCTTGCATGGAGCAGGGGATCACTACAGATCGTTATCATTTGGTGGTGGCGACCAATGTGCTGCATGCCACGCCGGAGATCCGCCAGACTTTGCGCAACGCCAAGGCTGCTTTGCGCAAAGGTGGGTTGTTGTTGCTCAATGAAATCAGTGAAGCGTCGTTGTTCACCCACTTGAGCTTTGGCCTGCTAGAAGGTTGGTGGCTCTACCAGGACCGCGCATTGCGTATTCCGGGTTGCCCTGGATTGTCGCCGGCTGGCTGGCAGGCGGTGCTGGAGCAGGAGGGGCTTAGCCCGGTTCTGTTTCCCGCCAAACAGGCCCACGGCCTAGGCCAGCAAATCATCGTTGCTCAGAGTGACGGTATCGTGCGTCAACCTATCGCAAAGACGGAGCGACCGAGCGCGCGGCCTTCTATCGTCAGCAAGCGTGATGACGATTCCAATCCGACGCAGGATGGCATAGCGTCGGGCAATTGGCGGCGGCGGGTGAGCGACTACCTTCGGGAACTGGTGGCGTCAACGCTGAAGATTCCGGCAGACAAAATGAGCTTGTCTCGTCCGCTGGAGGACTACGGGCTAGACTCGATCCTAGTGGTCAGACTGACCAACGCTTTTAATGAGCAATTCAAAGCGATCGACAGTGCGTTGTTCTTTGAAATGCCGACTCTGGCGGCGCTGACTGAGTATTTTATTCAGCATCGAGAAGACGAGCTTAAAGCTTTGTTGGAACAGCCTAACGTTGAACCGAACAAGGGGTCCGCAACCGTTGTACAGCTCGTGCCGCAGGCCAATGCCCAGCCGGCGTTGGAGGTCAATGGCACGCCAAACACCGATCGCGCTCCGGCGACGGACGACTTTATTGGGCAGGCCGGCAAGAATACGATCGCTATTATCGGTCTCGACGGCCGTTATCCTGGTGCAGAGTCGATGACTGCATTTTGGCGTAACCTGGCCGGTGGCCATTGCGCGATCGATGAAATTCCGGCGGATCGTTGGGATTGGCGCCATTATTTTGATCCGGAGAAAGGAAAGGCCGACCACATCTACACCCGCTGGGGTGGCTTTCTGAAGGGCATTGACCAGTTTGACCCGGCGTTTTTCCGAATCTCCCGCCGCGAAGCTGAACGGATGGATCCGCAAGAGCGGCTTTTCCTTGAAGTGGCCTATCACAGTATCGAAGATGCGGGCTACAACCCGGCAACGTTGTATCGACAGGGTGAAGTTGGGGTGTTTGTCGGGGTCATGAACGGTAGCTATAACCCGATGAGCAACTATTGGTCGATTGCCAATCGAGTGTCCTATCAGCTGAATCTACAGGGACCGAGTTTGGTGGTCGATAGCGCTTGTTCGTCATCCCTGACAGCGATTCATCTGGCGATTGAAAGCCTGGCTAACGGCAGCTGTGAGATGGCGATTGCAGGCGGCGTTAACTTGATCGTCAATCCGCACCACTACGTCAATTTGTGCGAGATGATGATGCTGTCGCCAGGCGAACGATGCAGTGCCTTTGGCGGTGATGCTGACGGCTTCGTGGATAGTGAAGGGGTGGGCGCGGTGGTGCTCAAGCCGCTGGACAAGGCGATTGCCGACGGTGACCCAATCTATGGGGTGATTCGTGGCAGCGCGATTAACGCCGGTGGCAAGACCAACGGCTATACCGTGCCCAGCGCCGGCGCTCAACAGCGTGTGTTAGAAAAAGCGCTGTCGCGCTCAGCAATCGACGCCAGCCGAATTAGTTATATTGAGGCCCATGGCACCGGCACCGCTCTGGGCGATCCGATTGAGATCAGCGGCTTGAGTCGAGCCTTTGACAATTGCAACGGCGTGGCCAGTCAGGGTTGTGCCATTGGCTCCGTCAAGAGCAATATTGGCCATTGTGAAAGCGCAGCGGGTATCGCCGGGTTAAGCAAGGTGCTGCTGCAATTCAAGCATCGCCAACTGGTGCCGTCGTTACACGCCGAGCAGCTCAATCCAAAAATTCATTTTGAAGGTACGCCATTTCGGGTGCAGCGGCAGTTGACGCCGTGGCCAGCCAACGGCGACACGCGGATCGCGGCGATTTCCTCTTTTGGGGCGGGCGGTGCTAACGCCTCGTTAATTGTCGAGGAATATATTGGCGCGGTAGATCAACGGCCCGCCGCAGCCGGTCCCTGGTTGATCCTGCTGTCGGCTCGTGATCAACAGCGCCTAGCTGAGTCGGTGTCCCGATTGCAGGCTTATCTTGACAGTGAAGACGGTCACCAGGTTGAGATAGCCGATCTGGCCTTTACGTTACAAGTGGGACGAGAAGCGATGGACGTGCGGCTAGCGTTCATCGTTGACGCTCTTCCAGATCTGCGACGCTGCCTGGCACGGTGGCTCACTGGTGAGCCTAACGACGATGTGTTCCACGGCCATGTCGATCCGTTTGACGAGGCGCTGGACGCGCAGTGGTCCGACGCTGAGTCCCAAAAGCAAATCGACCGTTGGTTGGAACAACGTGAGTTAGCCGAATTGGCGGCGTTGTGGGTGCGTGGCGGCGCAATTGACTGGAATCGGCTCTATCTTGATCGCGCTGATCGACCGCCGATGCGAGTGAGCCTGCCAGGTTATCCGTTCGCCAAAAATAGTTACTGGATGCCCGGACTGGCACATCCTGCCCCGTGTCACGGCGGGGTCAAAGTCCAGGGGGCAGATCCGTTGCCGTTGCGCGATGGTGAAGTGCTGGCTGACAGCGATTTATCCCATTGCTGTTATTTGCCGCGCTGGCAGCCGCAAGCGGCGGCCGAGCAGGCCACATTGGCAGGCCCTGGAGCGATTGTGCTCGTGGCGGCGGAGCAACGCGGCGCTGCGACCGGGCTGCTGCTAGAGGCACTGGCTGACCATTATCGCGATAGCCGCACGGTGGTACAGATCGACTGCGGTACGGGAGCGACTGCCGAGTTAGCGGTGGGGCGTTGGCGTTGTGGCTACAAGGATCCGCAAGGTTTTGCGCAGATCCTCGCGGCGCTCGGCAAGGTGGCACAGATTATCGTGATTGGCGCGCAAGCCAAGAACGACGTCACGCCGCTGATGCTAGCCGATAGCGTGCAACACAACGAATTGCCCCTGCTAAGATTGTTTAAGGCATTGCAGCACCATTTAGCCGCTGATGCGTGGGTAGATTGTTTCTTGTTGTCGCTGGACCGTTACGCTTTTGCCGGTGAGCAACGAGGAGGCAATCCGCTGGGAGCGGGCATAGCCGGGTTGGGTTATGCGATGGCCCAGAGTGATCACCGGGTGCAACTTCGCAACTTGGATATTCGCTCTGTGGAGTTAGACACGCGAGACAGTCGGCAGCGGTTGCTGGCGCAAATCTTTGCTGAACCCGCTTCAGAGCGGGGAGAGCTGATTAAGCTCAGCCGAGGCGAGCGTTTTGTTCAACAGTTGACACCATTGGCTTTGCCAGTGAACGGTGACAGCCGTTCAGCGCTAAAGCGTCAAGGGGTCTACGTTATCCTGGGTGGCAGCGGTGTCATCGGTCAGGTGATTAGTCGCCAGCTGATCGAGCATTATCAGGCGCGCGTGATCTGGCTGGGGCGCAAGGCCGCTGACAGCCGCGAGGTGCAGCAAAGTGTGACAGCGGCTCCTTTCGATGGTCGGGTCGACTATATTCAGGCCGACGCGACAGATTTGTCGCAGTTGCAGCAGGCCGTGGCGCAGATCAAACAACGCTATGGGCGGATCAATGGCGCCATATTCTCCGGCATGGTCTTTGACTTTGAAAACAGCATCCAACAGACGTCGGAAGCGCAATTTAGGCAAATTCTTGAAGTTAAGAGTCGCGGCAGCATCCATTTTTATCAGGCGTTTGCCGAGCAGCCACTCGATTTCCTCTGTTATTTCTCTTCCGGCCAGGGTTTTGCGTTCTCCGGTGCAGCCAAATTGTCGGCGTATGCGTGCGGCATCACTTTTGCCGATGCCTTTGCCGACGCGATCCGCCCAGCGGCGGCTTTCCCGGTCGGCGTGATCAACTGGGGGTTCTGGCGCGCGTCGCTGCAACCGCAGGCGATCAGCCAACACATGGATGCGCTTGACGATGACGAAGGGTTTGCCTGCTTCAGCCGCTTTGTCGCCAACTTGGCCGGCGGCTCGCTGCCCCGATTGTTGTGTATCAAGGCTTCAACGGCAGTGCGTCAGTTGATGGCTGTGCCGCAGGGGCGGCAGTACAAGCTGGACCCACTTGCCGTGCCAGCGCGACCTGCACAGAGCGTCGAGCTGGAGCCCGCCGAGCTTGCCAGGCTGCAGCACATCTTTGATCCTCGGATGCTGGACCAGTCGATCGCCGTATTGCTGTTGATCCAGTTGCAGACGCTCGGGATTTTCACCACATCAGGTCAGCAAAGCGCTGAAGCTTGGCGACAGCAGGCAGGGATCAGCGACAGGTATCGTCGCTGGTGGCACGAATGCTTGGCGATCTTGGTAGAACATGGCTATCTACAGCAGCAGGGTGAGGCCTTCGGCCTGGCGGTACAGATTGCCCAAGAGCGCCGAGCAGCGATCTGGGCTGCGTGGCGGGAGCAGCGTGATCGCTACCTGGAAGACCGTGATCGTCGCGCTCAGGTGGCTTTGATCGACGATTGCCTGCAACAGCTACCGCACATTCTTATTGGACAGATTCAGCCTACGGATCTATTGTTCCCTGATGGTTCGATGGCCAAGGTCGAAGGGATCTACAAACAGAATACGCTGTCGGATTTTTTCAACGATCAATTAGCGGCGGTGGTGACCGATGATGTGCGCCGCCGGATCGAGGCGGAGCCCCAGCGGCCGGTGCGGATCCTTGAAATTGGCGCTGGCACGGGTGGCTCCACGGCAAGGCTGCTGCCCGCGCTGCAGCCGTTGGCTGGGCAAATCGGTGAATACTGTTATACCGATATCTCCCGCGCGTTTTTACAGCATGGCGAGCGTTGTTTCGCGGCTGACCACCGTTACTTCACGACCCGGATTCTGGATATCAGCCAAGCTTTTGACGATAGCAATCCTGCCGCTGTCGGTTATGACATCGTCATTGCCACCAATGTGCTGCATGCGACAGCCAATATGCGCCGCACGCTAGCCCACGCCAAGGCAATGCTACGCGGTGGTGGCCTGCTGGCGTTAAACGAGCTGAACCGCAAGACCACAGCGGCGACCGTGACCTTCGGCCTTCTCGACGGCTGGTGGCTGTACGAAGACGAACCACTGCGGATCCCCGGCTCGCCGTTATTAGCCGATGACAGCTGGACTGAGCTGCTGTGCAGTGAGGGCTTCAAGCAGGTCAGTCTGCGGATCAATCACGGGGCCACGCTAGGCCAACAAATCATCACCGCCCATAGTGACGGGTTAGTCCTGCAAGACATGGGACAACCAGCCCCAGCCACATCGGCGCTCCAATCGGAAAACGACTCAATGTTAAACGAGCACCCTGCAAGCAAGGCCGGACAATGCGAAGATATGGCAGGTAAACTGCAGCAATTGATCATTGATTCTTTGGCCAACACGCTTAAGGCTGACGCGCAGAGCATCACGCTACGCACGCCGTTTTCCGACTATGGCGTGGATTCGATCCTTGGGGTGGGCTTTGTCAAGCATTTGAGTCAACAACTGGGAATCAAGCTCAATAGCGCGATCCTGTTTGAGCAGGCCACGGTGGCTAAGCTGCGGGACTACTTGCAAAACACGTATGGCGAGCAAATCAAACAGGCGCTGGCTGAACCGATTGACGCCCGTGCTGCTGCGACCGTAGCCGCCAACGACACCTCGAAGACACAGCCACCGGCAGCCGCTGCCGCGGCAGCGACGATGAGCCCGGTCATGGCCGTCGCGCTAGTTGGCGCAGGTCGGCCGACGTCGATCGACGCAGCCCCGACCGGCCATTCGTTGGCGAGCACGGCCGCTAGCGGGCGGATTGCGGTGATCGGCATGTCCGGACAGTTTCCTGACGCTGATCATGTCGATGAACTGTGGGATAACTTGCTGGCCGGGCACAATAGCGTGCAAGCGCTGCCGGAGCATTATCTCGATCCCCGTGCCTACAGTGCCGATAAGCAGCCAGGCAAGAGTTACTGCAAATGGGCAGGGATACTTAAGAACCGTGACTGCTTCGATCCCCTGTTTTTCAACCTCACGCCTCACGAAGCGGAGTCGATGACGCCGCACCAGCGGCTGGTGATGCAGGAAAGCTGGAAGGCGCTCGAAGACGCGGGTTATAACCCGATGACGCTGGCGGGTCGTGCGATCAGCGTCTACGTCGGCGCGGAGCCCGGTGGCTATCACCACGACTCCTTTACGGGTGGTTCCGAGGCGATCGTGGCTTCTCGACTGTCTTACTTCCTCGACCTGAAAGGGCCGGCGATGGTCGTCAACACCGGTTGCTCTTCGTCTGCCGTGGCGATCCACCAGGCTTGCGAAAGCCTGCGTCACGCAGAAAGCACGATGGCGCTAGCCGGCGGGGTGTACGCGCTGCTGGATCAACGGGGATTGATCAGCCTGTCGGCAATCGACATGCTTAGCCCCAGCGGCCAATGTCACGCATTCGACGCGGCAGCCGACGGCACGGTGATCTCCGAAGGTGTCGGCATGGTGGTGTTGAAAAGGCTGGAGGATGCCGAGGCCGACGGCGATCCGATCTATGGTGTCATTGAAGCGTCGGCGGTGAACCAGGACGGGGCCAGTAACGGCATTACTGCGCCAAACGGTGATGCTCAGGAGGAGTTAATCCGCGATACTTATCGTAAGTTCGCGATCGACCCATCGCAGATCAGCTATGTCGAGGCCCATGGCACTGGAACCCGGCTCGGTGATCCGGTCGAAGCCAACGCATTGATCCGCGCGTTCCGTCAGTTCACCGATGCCCACGGATATTGTGTGTTGGGCAGCGCCAAAGCTCACCTCGGCCACGCGGCCGCGGGTGCTGGGGTAATCGGCTTAATCAAGATTCTACTGTCGATGCGGCATCGCAAGCTGCCGGCGATGCCCGGCTTTGAACGGCTCAACCCGTTGATTGAACTGGAGGGCTCGCCGTTTTATATCAACCGCCAAGCGATTGACTGGCAGCCAACGGGCGGCGAACGGCTGCTGTCGGCGCTGAACGCTTTTGGCCATAGTGGCACCAACGCCCACTTGGTCATCGGTGAATACCAAGCGAGACAAGCCGTTGACCCGTGCCCGGCGCCCCCGACAGTTAGCCGGATTTTCCCATTGTCAGCCAAAACCGCTGAAAGCTTGCAGGACAATGCCCGAGCGCTGGCGCGTTGGCTGGACAAAAACGCATCGTCGCAGCAGGGGCTGCTGGCCAATATAGCCTTTACTTTACAGACTGCTAGAGAGCCGATGCGGGTGCGGGCGGCGGTGGTGGCCGACAGTTTTTCAGAACTGCAAGCCCAACTGGCACGGCTGGCCAACGGCGATTTGCCAGTAGCGTTGGCTGACGATGCTGGGCGATTGGCCACCGAATGGGTCGGCGGAGCCGAGATCGACTGGGCGACGCGGTGGCCGGCCGGATCGGCGAGGCGTCTGAACCTGCCGAGTTACCAGTTTGCCAAGGAGCGTTACTGGGTCGACCAAACTGCGCGCTCGGTCATCGCTGCGCAGAACGTGAGTGAAGCGCCGACTGCAATGAGTGAATCAACGGGCGCAGATCTGCCGCAGTCTGCTACGGGTTTGTTCGTCGCACGGCCTGTTTGGCAGGAGCCTGTCGGCGGAAACGGGGATGATGGAGCTGACCAGTGTTTGCTGTTTTTGGTCGGATTCAGCAGTGAACAGGTGGCGCAATGGCAATCCTTGTCTACCGCTGCAGGAGGTGCGCTCAGCTGTGAGGTCCTGGCTTCTAACAAGAGCACGCCGGCAGCACGTTACCAGGAGTTGGCGATTGCACTGTTACAGCGTCTACAAAAGCTCAGTGGCCGAGTGCACATCGAATTGGTCATTGCCGAGCACGAGCCGGACAGTTTGCTTTACGCGGGTCTCGATGGCCTACTGAAAACGGCTTGCCTGGAGCAGCCCACACTCAGCGCGCGTTGCCTGTTGGTCGAGGTTGAGGCTGGCCAGCCATTGCCAGCATTACAGCTGAGTGAGCTAACGGCGATACTCTCTGAGACACACCGCAGCGGCAGTTCGGTATTGCAACGAAGCGGCGCTGATGGTGGCCACCTGGAGCTGCAATGGCAGGAGCTGGCTGATGATGTCACGGCGGGCCAACCGATAAACAGGCATGGCGAGACGGCAGCCTGGAAAGATCGGGGCGTCTACCTGATTACCGGCGGCGCGGGTGGTCTGGGGCTGATCTTTGCTAACGCGATCGCTACACAGTGCCGCGAGGCGACTTTGATTTTGATCGGCCGCTCGGCGCTCGACCCGCAGCAGCAGGCGCGTCTGCAGCAAGTGCGCGACGCCGGCGCCCAAGTCAGCTACTACCGGGTCGATCTGACCGATGCCCAAGCGCTGGAGCAGTTGATAGATGAAATCTGCGCCAAACATGGCGGCCTCAATGGCGTGCTGCATAGCGCAGGTGTCAATAGGGATCGGCTATTCGCACGCAAGTCCCCCCAGGACATTGCCGAGGTGTTTGCGGCCAAGGTCATCGGGACCGAACTGCTGGATCGGGCGTGCCGTCGGCTTTACCTAGACTTTTTTGTCTTGTTTTCATCGTGCTCGGCTGTGCTGGGTAGTGTGGGGCAGGCTGACTACGCGGCGGCCAATGCATTCATGGACCACTTTGCCAGCTTGCGCAACAGGCGGGTGGAGCAGGGTCAGCGATTTGGCCATACGATGTCAATCAATTACCCGCTGTGGCGGGACGGTGGCATGCAGATCAGCGCTGCCGATCGGGCAGACATTCGCCGCAAGACCGGGATGGCACCGATGCAGTCGCTCCATGGTGTCAACGCAGTACAACTGGGACTGAATGCAGCGCTGGAACGGCTATTAATCATTGAGGGCGATCTGTCGCAGATCCGTGGTCATTTCACCGCCACGTCAGCCGCTGAAGAGTTGGCCGCGGTGCTGGCTGCGGCTGGCAGCGGCGCGCAAGACTCGGTGACGTTGGCCGATGCCACTGTGGATCGTGAGCGGCTGGCCGCCGCCACGCTTGAGCGACTGAAGGCGGTGTTCTGTGAAGTCACCAAGCTGCCGCCCGCGCGTGTCGAGTCTGACGCGCCGCTGGAACAGTACGGCATCGACTCGATTATGATCACCCGGCTCAATAAGGCGCTGGAAGACGCTTTCTCCAAAATGACATCGCTGCAGCCGGCGGAACGCCTACTGTCAAAGACGCTGTTTTTTGAATACCACAGTTTGGACAAGCTGACCGGCTATCTGGTGGAGCGGCATCATCGCGCTTGCCTGTTGTGGAGCGGTTTAGCCGAAGAGCAACGCTGCGGGCAAGTCCAGAGCCAAGCTTTAAGCCAACGCGAGCCAGCGACCGCCAAGCCGGAAACGACGGCGGCTGAGCGCAGCGTCACGGCTGCTGAGCTGATGGGAGAGGTTGCGGTTGAGCCCATCGCGGTGATCGGCATGAGTGGTCGCTATCCTCAAGCCGCCAACCTCGAAGCGTATTGGCGCAACCTCAAAGAGGGACGCGACTGCATCAGCGAAATTCCGGCGAATCGTTGGCCGCTGCAGGACTTTTATGTTGACTCAGTGCAGCAAGCGCTGAAGCAAGGCCGTAGCTACAGTAAGTGGGGTGGCTTTGTTGACGGTTTTGCCGAGTTTGATCCGCTGTTTTTCAATATCTCGCCTCGTGAGGCGGTCAACATGGATCCGCAGGAACGGTTGTTCTTGCAATCCTGCTGGCAGGCGCTGGAAGACGCCGGCATCACGAAGGCGGGTCTGGCCGAACACTACCAAGGCAATGTCGGTGTCTTCGCCGGGATCACCAAAACCGGATACGGCCTCTATGGGCCGGCGTTGCGTGAACAAGGTCATCTGATATTCCCGCGCACCTCGTTTAGCTCAACGGCCAACCGGGTCTCCTATGTACTGGGCCTAAACGGGCCGAGCGAACCGGTGGATACCATGTGTTCATCGTCTTTGACTGCGCTGCACCGGGCTTGCGAAAGCCTGCGTCGCGGTGAGTGTCGAATGGCGTTTGCGGGTGGCGTCAACCTCTATTTGCATCCGTCCAACTACGTCGAGTTATGTGCCGGCCAAATGCTGTCGCAAGACGGTCGCTGTCGCAGCTTTGGAGAAGGCGGTAACGGTTTCGTACCCGGCGAGGGTGTCGGCGTTCTGTTGTTGAAGCCACTGTCGCAGGCGTTAGCGGACAGAGACAACATTCATGCAGTCATCCGTGCCACGGCGGTCAACCACGGTGGTAAAACCAACGGTTACACGGTGCCCAATCCCCAAGCTCAAGCCAAAGTCATCCGCCTGGCGATCGAGCAAGCCAAGCTGCACGCAAGCCAGATTAGCTATATCGAGGCCCATGGCACGGGCACGGAGCTCGGCGATCCGATCGAGGTGAGCGGGCTGAGCCAAGCTTTTGCGATGGACGGCGTCGATCTGGGTCGTTGCGCGCTGGGCTCGGTGAAATCGAATATTGGCCATTTAGAAGGTGCGGCCGGCATCGCCGGCGTCAGCAAGGTGATTCTTCAGCTCAAGCACAAGCAGATCGCGCCGAGTCTGAATGCCGCCAAGCTCAATCCCAACTTGACCTTGGATGCCACGCCGTTTTACTTGCAACAGGCGTTGGGCGACTGGCAGCCAGCAACGGAAGGACCGCGCATCGCTGGCGTCTCTTCCTTTGGCGCGGGTGGTGCGAATGCGCATGTGCTGCTGCAGGAGCACGACGAATACCGCGAGCTGCCAAACCATTGTGGCGCTGAGGTCATTCTGTTGTCGGCCCGAGACGGCGAGCGTTTGCGCGACTACGCCAAGGCGCTGCTGGCTTATGTTGAGGCCCGGCCGTCTATGTCGGGTGCGGATTTGGCCAACCTGGCCTATACGCTGCAAATCGGCCGGGAGAAGATGGCGACGCGGCTTGGCCTGGTGGCTGAGACGCCCGTTACGCTAGCGATGAAGCTGCGGGCGTTTATCGACAGCGGCGGCCAGGCGGATGATGGCATCTATGTGGGCGACGTTAAGCGCGAACGGTTGGCCAATCAAGCCGATGACGATTGGGCACCGGTTATCCGCCACTGGGCGGCTAGCGGTAAGTTCGACAAACTGCTGCAACTATGGGTGGACGGCGAGGTAATCGACTGGTCGCTGCTGCATGCGGAACGCCCGGGCCCGCGGCCATACCGGATTAGCTTGCCGGTCTACCCGTTTGCTCGCGAGACCTTCTGGTTGCCCAATAGCGAGCCCTCTGCCCGCGTGCGTATCGCCAGTGACGACTGCGCAGTTGCCAAGATAACCCAAGTTCCGGCCCAACCCGCAAGCGCGACGGAGACGGCGGCTGCATCGGTGGCGTCAACCGTCTGTGATCGACTGAGCTATGTATCGTGCTGGCAGGCCGATGAGCAGCACGATCAGCCTCTGATCAGCGAGCACCGTTGCGTGTTGATTGTCGCTTGTGCGTCGGCCGCGGCCGCTGTCGAAGCGATCGCAAGCCAGTACCTCGCCAGCGCAGATTTCGTTGCCGGCGGTGGCAGGGTCATTCGAGTGGAGCCGGGACAGCGAAACCGTTTGGTGGCCACGGATCACTGGTTGTTGGATGTGGCGGATCCGCAAGCACTGGATGGTTGTCTCGGTGGGTATCCAGCGATCGATTGTTTTTATTTTATCGGCGGCTCAGGCGAGCCAACCGATTGGCAGGCGCTGCTCGACAGCCCGCAATATAACGAGATTTTGTTGCTCCGGTTGATCAAGTGGCTCAAGCAGCATGGCGGACGCCAAGCGATTGACAGCTATATCATTAGCCAAAACAACTTTGACATTGCCGGTGAGCCAGTCAACGCCTTTGGCGGCGGTCTGACCGGCATGGCTTATGCCATTGCTCAGGGCGAGCATCGATTCCGGGTGCGTCATATCGATGTTGACAGTCGTGAGCTGGCCGATAGCCGGGGTCTGTCGCAGTGGGTGCGTCAGTGGCAAAGTGAGCGCGGGTTGGCGCGTGGTGACGTGTTGTGCCTGCGCGCAGGCCAGCGCTATCGACGCCGCATCTTCAGCTTGACCTGGCAGGCCCAGCAGCCGGTGCGAGCCAACACAGATTTTGTCACCCCGGCGCTCAAGCGCGGCGGCGTTTACGTCATCCTCGGGGGCAGCGGTACAGTGGGTGGGATCATCAGTCGTTACCTGCTTGCCGACTACCAAGCCCACGTCATTTGGCTGGGGCGCAGTGGGGCGGACGATCCGAAGGTGCGACAGCGACTGGATCGCTGTTTGAGCAGTGTCGGGGGTGCGCTCGATCCAGCGCAGTTGACGTACCTTCAGGCCGACGCCAACGATCTGGCATCGCTACAGCGTGCTGTAGCGCAGATCAAGCAGCGCTACGGCATGATCAACGGAGCGATTTTCTCTGGCGTGGTGTTTAACCATGAAGATGCGCTTACCCGGATGCCAGAGGCGCAGTTCCACGAGATTTTGGGCGTGAAAAGCCGCGGTGGCATTGAGTTCTACCGGGCGTTTGCCAATGAACCGCTGGATTTCATGTGCTACTTCTCGTCGGGGCAGAGCTTTGCCTTCTCCGGTGCAGCGAAATTGGGCGCTTATGCTGCCGGGATCACCTTCTGCGACAGCCTGGTACGCAGCCTGCGGCGCCATGCCGCTTTTCCGGTCGGCGCAATCAACTGGGGATTTTGGCTTTCGTCGCTCGCGGAGCAACAGGCAGTTGACCCGTCGGCGCAACCGATGAGCCGCCACGCCGGTGCATTGGAGGATCGCGACGGCTTTGACTGTTTCGCCCGCTTTGTTCAGGCACTGAGTCGGGGCCAGCTCGATCATGTTATCTGCATGGCGGCTTCAGCACCCGTGCAGCAATTAATGCAGTTGCAACCGGAGCCCATTGTGCTCGCAGACGCCGGTGACCGCAGGCCGATCGATGGCTTTGAGCGCTACCGCGTGGCCGCTGCACCGCTGCTGGCTGCCCATGACCCCCTGCCTTTCGACGAGGCGATGGCCGGCATGACGTTCGTCCAGCTGTGTCGTATGGGACTGTTTGAACAGCCGGGATGCTTTGAAGACAGCGAAGTGATGCGCTGTCAGGCTGGCATTGGCGATAACTATAGTCGCTGGTGGTCAACCTGTATCGATCTGCTGCAACAGCATGGCCTGGTGTTGCGCCGTGGCACGCAGATTTGCGCTAATGACAAGGCGTTCTCTCAGCGACAACAACTGGCTGAACGCTGGCACCAACTCAGCGGCGAGTTGAGGGCTTCGGCTCAGCGCAAGGCCCAGGTTGAGCTAGTTGACGCCTGCTTGCAACAGCTTCCGGCGATCCTCAGTGGCCGAGTTCAGGCAACCGATGTCATTTTCCCCAAATCATCGATGGAGAAGGTCGAAGGGGTCTATCGCAATAATGCATTGTCTGACTACTTCAACCAGGTGGTGACGGGTGTGGTTCAGCGGCACATCGAAGCGCTACTGGCCAAAGATCCCCAATGCCGAATTCGGATCCTTGAGATTGGTGCTGGCACCGGAGGCACCACGTCAATTGTGCTGCCGGCGCTACAGCCCTGGCGTGAGCAGATCGCCGAATACTGCTACACCGATATGTCCAAGGCATTTTTGATGTACGCCAAAAAGACGTACGGTCCGGCTCATCCTTTCCTCACTTACCAACTGTGGAATGTCGAGCATTCGCCGGAAAGCCAGGGACTGACGCCAGGTCACTACGATATTGTGATTGCGGCCAACGTGCTGCATGCTACTGGCAGAATTCGCCGCACCTTAAGTCACGCCAAGGCGATATTGCGTCGCGGCGGGATCTTAGTGATGAACGAGATTAGTGACAGATCGCTGTTCTCTCACCTCACTTTTGGCTTGCTCAAGGGCTGGTGGCTGTACGAAGACCCTGAGTTGAGAATTCCTGGCACGCCGGCGCTCTATCCAAAAAGCTGGGCCAGCGTGCTGGGCGAAACCGGGTTCTGCGACGTTGCTTTTCCGGCGCAGTGCGCCCATTGCCTCGGCCAGCAGATTATTGTTGCTCAGAGTGATGGTCACGCGTGTGCGGCCTCAGCGAATCGCTCAGCGCAGCAGTACAGCGATCCTCAACTCCAGCCTAGCTGCGATCAGCGGCGCAGTGCTGAGGTGGCCGGCAACGGCGACAGCCGTGACGCACTGACCGCGGCGGCGCTCAGCGGCCTGGCCAAAACGCTGCAACTGGAGCCAGAGCGGATTATGATGGATCAACCGTTTGCCGATTACGGCATCGACTCAATCCTTGGCGTCAGTTTTGTCGGCGATTTGGGGGAGGCGCTAGGTACAGAGCTGAATACCGCATTGCTATTCGACTATCCGACGCTGAACAGTCTGGTTGACTACCTGCTTGACCAATACCCGGCGGAAAGTGCCCGGCTGGCCGGCGGGCAGCGTGGCAATGTTGAATGGGTCAATGGCCTTGAGTCAGCGCCCGTGCTTGATCCGGTGGCTACCGCTCAAGTGAATGGTGCTTCACAAGAAGCGGTCGCCGCGCTGGTGGTGCAAGGGCTGGCCAGTGCGTTGCAGCTCGACGCAGCGCAGGTCGATAGCGAGCAGCCGTTTTCTGATTACGGCCTTGACTCAATTCTTGGAGCAAGCTTTGTTGACCACCTGGGTGAAGCACTGGGCATCGAGCTGAGCGCGGCGATACTGTTTGACTATCCCACTGTGACGACGTTATCAGCGTACCTTGTCGAGAATCATCGCGCAGAGGTGGTCACTTGGCTAAACGGTGTCAATCAAGCCGGCTCGGCAGCAAGTCGTGCGCCCAAGCTAGACTGCCAGTTTGAGCCACCGCATCCGTTTGCTAATCAACTCGAAGAACAATTTCTATCCGGTGAAATGTCAATCGATTCTTTGCTTAATTTAGTAAGCGTGGGTACCGTAGAACGTGACGCTGTTAAAAACCGCTGTACAGCGTAGGCACTTGCCGGGAAACGACATAATGAGCAGCCAAGAGTTTCAGTCCATCATTGCCGGACTTCAAAATCGCCAGATCACCGTAGCCGAGGCCAAACAGCGGCTGCAACGACTGAAAGCCGCGACCGCTACGCTAGGAACAGAGCAGATCGGGGCAGCGGATAAAACGATGTCCGGCACTGGGCAGGCGCAGGAGCCTGTTGAAATCGCAGTCATCGGTATGGCGGGGCAGTTTCCTGCGGCCGACAACGTTGAGCGCTTCTGGCGTAACCTCAGCACCGGCGTCGATGGCATCATTGAATTGGGCGAGCGTTATCTAGATGCCCGGCGCAGCTATGCACCGCAGCGCCAGCCCGGCAAGACCTATTGCAAATGGGGTGGCGTGCTCGAGCAGCGGGACGACTTTGATCCGTTGTTCTTCAATATCTCACCCCGTGACGCGGAATCGATGAATCCGCATCAAAGGCTGATTCTGCAGGAAAGCTGGAAGGCGTTGGAAGATGCGGGCTACAACCCAAAAAGTTTCCGAAATCAGGCGGTGGGAATCTTTGTCGGCGCCGAGCCGACGGGTTACTTCCATGAAACGTTTATCGGCGCCTCCGATGCGATTATCGCGTCACGACTGTCCTATTTTCTCGACTTCAAAGGGCCGGCGCTGGTCGTCAATACCGGTTGCTCATCATCGGCTGTGGCTATCCACCTGGCCTGTGAAAGCCTGCGCAACCGGGAGACGAATCTGGCGTTGGCCGGCGGGGTTTTTGCTACGCTCGGCGAGCCAAGCCTGATCAGCTTGTCGCAAATGGATATGTTGTCGCCGACCGGGCGCTGCCACACCTTCGATAGCCGCAGCGATGGCATCGTATTGTCGGAAGCGGTCGGCATGGTGACCCTCAAACGCTTACCGGAAGCGATAGCTGACGGCGATCCGATCTATGGGGTGATCTGTGCTTCGGGCATGAATCAGGACGGTGCCAGTAACGGCATTACCGCACCGAGCGGCCAGGCTCAGGAGCGGCTGATCAGCGAACTGTATCGGCGTTTTGATATTGATCCGACGCAGATTAGTTATGTCGAGGCCCATGGCACCGGCACGCCGCTCGGCGATCCGGTAGAGGTCAATGCGCTGGCCCGGGCCTTCCGGCGGTTCACCGCGGATACCGGCTACTGTGCGTTGGGCAGCGCCAAGGCCCATATCGGCCACACTTCAGCGGCCGCTGGTGTGGTCAGCTTGATCAAAATCCTACTGTCAATGAAATACCGCCAGTTGCCGGGTTTATTGAACTTTGAGCAACTGAATCCCCGGATAGCATTGGCCGACTCAGCGTTTAATATTAATCGCGAGCTGAAAGACTGGCCGGTTGGTGACACTGGGCTGCGCATGGCGGCGCTCAATTCCTTTGGCCACAGCGGCACCAATGTGCACATCGTGGTCCGTGAGGCTGTCGAAGTGGCCGCTGCGCCCCCCGCTGAGGTGTCACGGCCGCGGCTCTTGCCGCTATCGGCACGCACCGCCGATAGCCTCAAGCACTATGCTCGCCGAGTGCGCGAAGCGTTGGCCGATCCGACGCTTCGGCTTGCGGATCTTGCCTATACCCTGCAAACGGGCCGGCTCGCGCAGGATCATCGTTTGATCTTTCTCTGCACCGACAAAGCCCAATTGACACAGCAGCTCGATGATTGGCTGGACGGCCGTGCATCTCAGCACGCGTGGCACGGGCAGATCGGCACAGGCGAGCATGCGGCTATCGAACTGCCTCCTACCGACGATTATGCTGACTTACAACGCGTGGCGAAAGCCTGGGTGGCGGGCGGTCATGTCGATTGGAACGCGTTTAACCGTCGCTATGATGCCGACGCCCGACGTATTCACGCTCCGGTTTATCCCTTTGCTCGGCAGGATTTCTGGATACCGCCTGCACGTCGGGGTACGGCGGGAGGCGATGTCGGTGCGGCACCCAGTTTTAGCGCGGGTCGCCTGCATCCGTTCCTGACGCGAAATACTTCAGATCTGTTAAGCCAGCGCTTTACCACCGTGTTTGATGGCGAAGAATATTTCCTCAAACAGCATGTGGTGGGCGGACGGCAGATCTTCCCGGGGGTGGGTCATCTGGAAATGGTTAGAGCCGCGGTGGCGATGGCTGCCAACGGCTTAGCGGGGACAACGCAGCAGCCGGTATTGAGCGATGTCGTCTGGTTGCGGCCGTTGATCATCGACGGCCAAGCGCGGCAGATTGATGTTGAGTTGACGCTGGAAGAGGACAATCAGATCCGCTTCGAGCTTATCAGTCGCGATTATGATCCGCTTTCAGGCCTTGTTTCGGGTGAACCCGTGCTGCACAGCCAAGGCTTGGCAAGTTTTGTCGAGCCTGCTGCTGCGCAACGCCAAGTTGATTTGGCGGCTTTGAAGGCTAGGATGGAAGGCGGCCGGTTGAGCGCTGAACAATGCTACCAAGCCTATCGGGAGATGACATTTGAGCATGGCCCGGCTTACCAAGGCTTGCAGTCGATCGCGCTGGGACGGGCAGAGGTCTTGGCGGAGCTGGCGTTGCCGTCCTGCCAACATGATAGTCTGAATGACTACGTGCTGCATCCGTCACTGATGGACTCGGCGCTCCAAGCGGCGATCGCGCTGAGTATCGGCGCCGACGTCGTGCTTCCCGAAGGCGATCGAGGCAATCTGCCACCGGCGACGCGGCCGGCGCTGCCCTTTGCGCTTGAAAGCTTGCAGATATGGGACCGCTGCAGCGAGCGGATGTGGGCCAGGGTGGCCTATGCCGAGCGGCGCGACGACCAGCAGGCCGACACCCACTTGCAACGACTCAACATCGAACTCTTTGATCAGCAGGGCAAGCTTTGCGTGCTGATGCAAGGTTTTACCTCTCGGGTGCTCGGCAACCACAGCGATCAGGCCGCGGCCGATCATCCGCTGGCAGAAACGCTGCTGTTCCAGCCGCAGTGGATCGATGAGGCGGCCAGTCACCGTAAGACGGCCGACTTTAGCAAGCAATTCGTGTTGCTCAGCGGCTTTGATGAGTCATGCGTCGCCGACGTGCAACGCCAGCTAGCTGGGCAGGGCGCGGATTGCCGCTGTGAGGTACTGGCCGTGCCGCAGCAGGATCCAGCTGAGGATTATCAACAGGCGGCGCTGGCGCTGTTACAGCAGATTCGGTCGTTACTTGGTCGGGGCGCCAGTGGACGTTCATTGATCCAGCTTGCGCTCTACAACCCCAAAGGCGATCGGATGATCGGTGGCCTAGCGGCGATGCTGCGCAGCCTGCAACTCGAAGCGCCGGGCTTGACCGGCCAATTGATTGAGTTGGACGAGCAGCAATCGTTGGTGCAACGGCTCAAGGACAATGCCGCCACCGGCGACGTCGAGATCCGTTATCAGGCAGGGCAGCGCCAAGTGCAACGCTGGCGCCCTTGTCCGACGCTTGATTTAGCGGTCGGCACGCCGTGGAAAGAGCACGGCGTCTACTTGATTACCGGGGGTCTGGGTGGCCTCGGGCAAATTTTTGCCCGCGCGATGGCGGCTAATCTCAGCGATGCCACATTGATTTTGACAGGCCGCTCTGCGGTGGACCCGCAGCGCGTGGCTGAGATCGACGCGGGTCGAAACACGATTGAATACCGGCAGCTGGATGTCAGCGACCGCGACGCGGTGCAGCGATTAATCGCATCGATTGTTGACAAACATGGCCGCCTCAATGGCGTGTTGCATAGCGCTGGAGTGATCCGAGACAGCCTGCTAATCAATAAGCAGGATGACGAATTGAAACAAGTGATGGCAGCCAAGGTGGCTGGCGCTCGCAACCTGGATCTGGCCACTGCCGAGCTGCCATTGGATTTCATGATCTTCTTTTCGTCGGGTACCGGCGTGATCGGCAATACCGGCCAGGCCGACTATGCGGCGGCAAACGCCTTTGTCGACCGTTACGCCGCGTACCGCAGCCAGTTGGTCGAGCAGGGACGGCGAAGCGGCCGTAGCCTGGCGATCAATTGGCCGCTGTGGAAAGAAGGCGGCATGAAGGTAGATGAGACGATTGCGCGGCAAATGGCAGAAAGCACCGGCATGGTGGCCATGCCCACCAATGCCGGAATTCATGCGCTGTGCCAATGCTTTGCATGGGATAAGCCGCAGTTGCTAGTGATGAACGGGCGACGTGAGCAGTTGACCGCCCTGGTAACGGGCCGCGACAATGCCGATAGTGCGCTCGCGCGTGACAATGAGCCGCAACGCCAAGACGTAGCGCCGTCGTCGCTAACCGACGCCGGGGCGCCATGGGCAGAGCAGTTGCGCCGCGCGCTGATCGACCTCGTGTCCCAGCAGATGAAAATTCCTGCTGCAGAGATCCGTATCGATGCCGAGTTCAGCCAATACGGCTTCGACTCCATCAGCCTAACCGCGCTGGCGAGCACTTTGAAGCAGCAATGGCGACTGAACCTGGCACCGACAATCTTTTTTGAGCATGCCACGATCGACCGTTTTGCGGCTTACCTGGAGCGCGAGCACGGTAGCGTGCTCGCGGCCAAGCTATCGCCGCAACCCACGGCGCCACAACAGCAGTTCAAGCCATCGCCTTCAACGCCGCAGCAACATAGCGCCCAGGCGCCAAGAGCGGTGCTCAAGCGGCGCCCACTGACGGTCGCGCAATCGTCCGTTCATACGGCTGCCTCTTCTGTTCCGAGCAAACCTGCAGAGGATGATGATATTGCCGTGATCGGCGTCAGCGGCCGCTTCCCCATGGCCGACGATGTTGAGCAGTTCTTGCGCAATCTAACGGACGGCCGGGACTGTATCAGCGAGATCCCCGCCAACCGCTGGGACTGGCGTGAATATTATGGTGATCCGCATCAGCAGGCCAACAAGACCAACGTCAAATGGGGGGGCTTTATCCACGGCGTGGACCACTTTGATCCGTTGTTCTTCGGTATTTCGCCGCGGGAAGCGCAGTTGATGGATCCCCAGCAACGCCTGCTGATGACCTATGTCTGGCTGGCGATTGAAGACGCGGGCTATGCCACAGCTGATCTGGCGGGCAGCAGTACCGGGATTTTTGTGGGCACCGGAATGACGGGTTACAGCAGCCTGATCGCCAAAACCGGCGTGCCAGTTGAGGGTTACAGTGCCACGGCGATGGTACCGTCGGTCGGCCCCAATCGAATGAGCTTTCTGCTTGACCTACATGGTCCCAGCGAGCCCGTCGAAACGGCCTGCTCTTCGTCGCTGGTGGCGATCCACCGTGCGGTTCAGGCGATGCGCAATGGAGATTGCCAAATGGCGATCGTCGGCGGCGTGAATACCCTCATTGCTCCCGAAGCGCAGATCAGCTTCAATAAAGCGGGCATGCTGGCGCTGGATGGGCGCAGTAAAACCTTCTCGGCTCAGGCTAACGGCTACGCCCGGGGCGAAGGGGTCGGGATGATTGTGCTGAAGAAACGTTCGCAGGCCGAGGCTGACGGCGATCACATCTACGCGCTGATCCGCAGTACCGCGGAAAACCATGGCGGCAAGGCGAATTCGTTGACTGCGCCCAACCCGCGAGCCCAAGCGGAGCTGCTAAAAGCAGCTTATCGCCAAGCCGGTGTCGATCCACGCAGCATCGGCTATATCGAAGCGCATGGCACCGGTACCGAACTGGGTGATCCGATCGAAATCAACGGCCTGAAAATGGCGTTCCGCGAGCTCAGTGAAGAGTTGGGCATTGGCCCACTGCAGCCAGGCTATTGCGGCGTGGGTTCAGTGAAATCGAATGTCGGGCACCTTGAATTGGCGGCCGGTATTGCCGGGGTGATCAAGGTATTGCTGCAATTGAAGCACAAGGTGCTGTTTAAGAGCCTGCATTGCGAAGCGCTCAATCCATATATCGAACTGGACAACAGTCCGTTTTATATCGTGCAGCAAAGCCGGCCCTGGCTGGCTGCTAAGGACAGTAATGGCCATGCGTTGCCGCGGCGGGCGGGGGTGAGCTCCTTCGGCTTTGGCGGTGCTAACGCGCATATCCTGCTGGAGGAATACCAACCGCCGCAGCGCCCTCGGCACGATGTGACGTCCGGTGCGCGACCGATCTTGCTGTCGGCCAAAACGCCAGAACAATTGCGTGAATATGCTCGTCGCCTGGCCGAGTTTATTGCCGCGCAGCCTGCAGAAGCCAAGCTCAACCCTGAGCATTACCTCGATGATCTGGCTTACACGCTGCAGGTTGGCCGTGATCCGATGCCAGAGCGGCTAGCGCTGCTGAGTGACTCTTTGACGGATCTGCAACGCCAGCTTGCCGATTTCGCTGCCGGCGGCAAGGCTGTCTATCGCGGCCGTAGCGAAGGTGACAACCGGGCACTGGCGCTGTTTCGTCAGGATGAGGACATGGCTGCGGCGCTGGCAGCATGGATTGACAAGCGCAAGTATCACAAATTACTGGAATTGTGGACGCAGGGGCTGGCGATCGACTGGCGACAGTTCTATCGCGATGGACGCTCCATGCAACGTCTCAGCCTGCCAGGCTATCCGTTTGCCCAAGAGCGTTATTGGGTGACGGATTTGGCGACTGTACCCGTCACTGATCCAGTGTCAGGCGGCAGCTGGTTGCACCCGATGCTCGAACGTAATACGTCGGATTTTTACCGCCAGCGGTTCAGTAGCCGCTGGCAAGGCCAAGAGTGTTGGTTTGCCGACCATCAAGTCAACGGCCGTCCAACGATGCCAGGCGTCGGCTATCTGGAAATGGCTCGGGCAGCGATCGCCCAATCATGGGGGCAGACGTCATTGGCCGACGGTTGGCTGCAATTCAAAAATATTGTTTGGTTGGCCCCCTATACGCTGGCGTCGCAGCACAACGCGTTGCATATTGAGCTGGCGCTGGAGCAGCAAAAAATCAATTTCAGGATCTATTCACAGGCTCAGGGCGACGAGGTCGAGCATTGCAAAGGCAGCGCGCAAGTGATTCCTGACGCTGCTGCCGTGGAGCCACTAGATCTTGACGCCCTCGCAGCGGGCCCGTGGCAGCGTAGCGTTGATGCTGCGCAGCTGTACTCGTTGTTTGACCTCATCAATATTGACTACGGCCCTAGCCACCGCGGTGTCAAGCAGCTATGGCTTGGCGACGGCAGACTGCTGGCTAGACTCGAGTTGGATTCCCAATGGTTGGGCAGCGACTGGTTGATGTATCCCGGTATGCTGGACTCAGCAGTCCAGGCATCGATCGGACTATTGCTTCAACAAACGGAAGGTCCAAACGAGACGCTGCTGCCTTTCGCGTTGGAGCAACTGAATGTCTATGATCGTTGCCGACCGGCTATGTGGGCGTTGATCAGCGTTGACCGCCGTGGCCAAAGCAGCGCAGTGCAGCGGATCGATATCGAGCTGTGTGATGAGCGAGGGCACATTGCTGTCAGTTTCCGCGGTTTCAGTTCCCGGCCGTTGAACGGCACGCGCGCACAAGTGGCGCATCTCACCGCTGACAGTCGATTGCCCGCAGGGCTGAGCCTGCTGGCGCCACAATGGCTGGTTGCCGACAACGCATCCACAACAAAGCAAGTATTGCCCACCTTGGCAATTGGCGCGGTTGGGGATCGGCGCGACTGGCTGGCCGGGCAACATCCGCAGATCGAATTCTTGCCGTCGCTGGCAACAACGATTGACGGGATTACCGCTCAGCTGGCTGCTTGCGCGCCGTTTCAGCGGTTGATTTGGCTGGCGCCGCAACCGTCGGCCGATTTTGCGAATCAACGGTTGATCGACAGCCACGAACAAAGCGTGCTGGTGTTGTTTAGGTTAATTAAGGCGCTGCTGCAGCTGGGTTATCAGCAGCGAGCGTTGGAACTGCAATTGATCTTGACAGCCAGCGTCGCGGTGCGTACCGGTGAGTCGTTGGCGCCGGAGCAGGCGGCCTGCCAAGGCTTGGCGGGGTCACTGGCAAAGGAATATGAACATTGGCGGGTTGAACTGATCGATCTGCCGGCTGACGCTCAGTGGCTGCCGGTCGCAACGCCTGCGCAGACGCTGCCCGGCGAATGCTTGGCCTGGCGTGATGGCGAATGGTTTTGCCAACGGCTATTGCCGCTGGCACAGCGGGCTCCAATAGATGACGGCGTGAGCTACCGTGAAGGCGGCGTCTACGTCGTGATAGGCGGTGCCGGCGGCATTGGTGAAGTGTGGACGCGTCACGTGATCCGTCATTACCGTGCCAGAGTCATTTGGCTTGGCCGTCGTGCTGCTGGCGATGAAATCAATCGTAAGCTGGCGGCGCTGGCGCAAATGAGTCAAGCATGCAACGCCCCGGCGCCGTTGTATATCCAGGCTGACGCGGCTGATGTTGAGCAGTTGGCGCAGGCTAGGCGGCAGGTGGTCGAATCGTTTGGCGCAATCCATGGCGTGGTGCACTCGGCGTTGGTGCTGGATGACGCTCGTTTGGAGCAGATGGACGAAGCGCAATTTACGACTTGTCTCAACGCCAAGATGGCAACCAGCGTGCGGATGGCCCAAGTCTTTACGCCAGCCGACAATCCGACGCTAGATTTTGTGTTGTTTTTCTCGTCGATGATTGCCTTTAGCCGGGCCGCTGGCCAGAGCAATTACGCCGCCGGCTGCGCGTTCGCCGACGCTTTTGCCGCTCAGCTCAATCAACACTGGCGTTGCGCTGTCAAGGTTATCAACTGGGGCTATTGGGGCAGCGTTGGCGTGGTGGCCAATGCCGGCTATCGAGCACGGATGGCTGAGCAGGGGCTCGGCTCAATCGAGCCGGACGAAGGCATGGTGGCACTGGATCAGTTGCTAGCCGGTGCGCTGCCACAATTGGGCTTAATCAAACTGCTTGAGCCGATGGCTATTGCCGGTATCGACAGCAGCACACAGCTTCATTGTTACCCGTTGGAGAAGCCTCCAGCGTCCTATGTGTGGACAAACGTGGCTCAAAGGCTAGGCCCGCCGCCGCAACATCACCGCGCGGCGGCTGAGATGGACCGACTGTTGCTGGCCCTGACCTTCGCCTGCATTGGCGAGCTAGCCGGCGACGGCCCGCTGACTGAACAACAAATTACTGCCCATCCGGCGGTGGCGGCGAACCTTGACGCCTATCCTTTTTATCGTCGGTGGATGCGGGAAAGCCTGCGCTTGTTGACGCAAAAAGGCTTTATTGACGATCAAGGGCGGTTGTTGACGGCCCTGCCTGCTGCCGCGTCATTGTGGTCGCAGTGGCGCCAGGCTAGCGATGAATGGCGCCGGGATGGCGATTTGCGTGCTCAGTTGCAGCTAGTGGAAGCGTGTTCTCAGGCGTTGCCGGCGATCTTGCGCGGCGAGAAGCCGGCCACCGAGGTGATCTTCCCTGGCGGCTCCATGTCGTTGGTAGAGGGTATCTATAAAAACAACAAGATTTCCGATTATTTCAACGAGGCGCTCGGTGAGGTCGTGGTGGATATCGCCCGCCGACATGCTGAAGGCAACCGGCCGCTGCGGATCTTGGAGATCGGCGCGGGCACCGGCGGCACGACCGCTGGACTGATCAGCAAACTGCAGCCGTGGCGGCATCAGATCGCTGAATATTGCTATACAGATTTGTCGCAGGCTTTTCTGCGCCATGCCGAACAGCATTTTGCGCCCGACGCGCCCTATTTGCGCACTGCCATTTTTGACGTCAGCAAAGCTTGCCTTGAGCAGGGCATTAGCACGAATCACTACGATTTGATCATTGCCACCAATGTGTTGCACGCGACACCAGACTTGCGTTGTACGCTGCAAAATGCCAAAGCTACGCTGTGCCATGGCGGTTTGTTGCTACTGAACGAAATCAGTGCGCGTTCGATGTTTACTCATTTGACCTTCGGTCTACTCGAAGGATGGTGGCTTTATGATGACGAGGCGCTAAGAATCGACGGCTGTCCCGGTCTGTCTTCCGAAAGCTGGCAGCGGCTGCTGCAGTCGCAGGGTTTTGGCGACATTGCCTTCCCGGTCGCGGGCAGTCATGGCTTGGGCCAACAAATTGTCGTTGCCGTGAGTGATGGCGTAGTTCGTCTGCCGGCGCAGCAACGGGTCATGCCTGCTGCCGACGTCACCGACGTGGCGATGGATGCGCCCGTCGAAGCCATCGCGCCCGTGGTGACGCCGATGATGGCGGTGGGTGAGGTCGACGAAGCCGTCTTAGCCAAGCAGTGCCGCCAGCTGATTACTGAAGTGTTGTCGAAGCTGGTCAATATTGCGCCTGAGCGGCTACAGCGGGATGTTGCCTTCGATCGCTACGGCGTCGATTCAATTTTGCAGATCAGCCTGATCCAGGCGTTGGAGAAGGCGACCGGTGAGTTGTCGCGCACTATACTGTTTGAATACAACACGATCAATCAGCTAACGGACTACCTTCTGAGTGAGCATCGCGCTGCGCTGGCCAAGCATTTTGCGGTGCGCCAGGAGGGCCAGCGCCCAGTTGCGGTGCAGCCAGTGACCGCAGCGGCGGTTAGTCACGAGCGTGCGCCGCGTCACGCCCCTCGTCATGTCCAGCCAATCGACAACCATGCCAATAGTGCTCGGCTTATGTCGACGACCGCGCAAGCAAGCGTCGTCGAACAGCCCGCGACGGTCGAACAGCCCACGACGGTCGTGGAACAGCCCGCGACGTGTCGAGATATTGCGATTATTGGCGTCAGTGGCCGCTATCCTATGGCCGCCGACTTGGCGTGTTTTTGGGATAACCTGCGCAATGGACGTAACTGTGTCAGTGAGGCACCGGGTTCGCGTTGGTCCCACTCTCTGACCGGGACGCAGTCGTGGGCGACTGAGCGGTACTATGGCGGTTTCCTTGAACAAGTCGAGGATTTTGATTACCAGCTGTTCGGCGTTCCTCCCGATGAGGTCAGCAACCTATCGCCAGAGTTGCGACAGATGCTTGAAGTGACTTGGCATACCTTTGAGGACGCGGGTTACAACAGCGATGCGATCGCCCGAATCCAGCAGCGCGACGCAGCGGGAGTCGGGGTCTTCATAGGCTCGATGTATCACCAATCGCCGTGGGCCGAGAGCAGCCTAGAGCGGGCAGCGATCAAGTCAAATGTCACTGACTGGCAGATACCCAATCGAATTTCCCATTATTTTGATTTGAAAGGTCCAAGCCTAGCAGTTAATTCGGCGTGCTCCAGCTCGATGACCGCTATCCACTTGGCCTGCCAGAGCCTGTTGCAGAACGACTGTGCAATGGCGATTGCCGGCGGTGTCAATCTGATCCTTGATCCGTCCAAGTACCAGACGCTAAAACTAGCTCATTACCTGGGGAGTAGCGAGCTTAGCCGCGGCTTCGGTCAAGGCGATGGGATGATCCCAGGCGAGGGTGCCGGCGCCGTGCTGCTCAAACCTTTGGCCGCAGCCGTGGCCGACGGCGACCGAATCTACGGGGTGATCAAAAGCTCCAGCGTCAATCATGGCGGTGGCAGGCTGATGTATTCGGCTCCGGATACTCAACAGCAATCTCGGCTGATTGCGCAGACCATCCAGCGGGCCGGCCTGAAACCGGCGCAAATCAACTACGTCGAAGCGGCGGCCAATGGCTCTGAGTTGGGCGATCCAATCGAGGTGGCGGCGCTAAAAAAAGTGTTTGGTGATGCGCGGCCCGCCAGTTGCGCGCTTGGCACAGTCAAGTCGAATATTGGCCACCTTGAGGCGGCGTCGGGCATCTCCCAACTCACCAAGGTGTTACTACAGTTACAGCACGAGCAATTGGCGCCGTCGATCAATGCCGATCCGCCTAACCCTCATATACGACTCGATGGCAGCGCTTTTTATCTGCAACAGCAGGCGTCGCCCTGGCCGGCACCGGTGAGCGCAGACAGCGTGCGTGAGCCGCGCCGTTGCTTGATCAATTCCTTTGGCGCGGGCGGCAGTTACGCCAGTCTGGTGGTGGAGGAGCACCTGGAGCGTCGAGTGCCGCGCAAACACCGCCAAGAGCAGACGCAGTTGTTGGTTTTTGCAGCGGCTAGCCGCCGCAGCTTGTTAGCCTACTTAAAAACGTTCAACGCATTTACCATCGCTCATCCAAGTCTCGAACTGCAGGATTTGGCCTACAGCTTAGCGCAGCGTGAGCACCCATTGACGCACCGCGCGGCGGTAGTGGCCGACACCCTGGAACAGATGGTAGCGCGGCTGCAGTCGTTGTTGACTGACGAGCTGTCGGTGCAGGACTGCTGCTGGATTTCGCCATTCGATGGTATTGAGCAGGGCGACGCTGGGACCGCGTCAGGCACACCCGCGCAGATGGCAGCAGCCTATTGCCGTGGCGCGCAGTTGGACACATTCGCGCTTTACCCGGAAGGCGGCAATCGCGTTGCGTTGCCGGGATATGAGTTTGAACACGCGATGGCTCAGCCGTCGCAGGCCGTCGAAACGCCGCAACCGTTGTTCAATAGCATGCTCTATCGCCGCATCAGCAGCGGTGAGCTGAACGCCGAGCAATTTGAACAACTGATCACAGCAGTCTAACGAATGCATAACGGGGAATAAAATGAACCATAAACAAGATACGCTCGCGTTGGCACAGGCAGACGCGGGCACAGAAGCGCAACATAGCGAGGTGGTGGCAAACGAACTCGACATGGAGCGCAATGATCAGCCGGTCAACGTGGCACGCCCGGTCGCCGAGAACTTGAAGATGAAAGACGGGTTTCCGGTCATGCCAGGCAAGATTCCATTGCTGGGCCATGTCCATAAGATCGGTCAGAATGCGCTTAGTGAGTTGCGCCAGGCTGAAGCGGTTTGCGGGCCGATGTTCTGGACTTATTTCGGCGCTAAGCTACCGGTGCTGCAGATTATGAGTGAGGACGGCCTGGCGATCCTTCAAAATAAGTACACTGACAACTCCTATCTGCGCGAGCAGATGCCGGTCATCACGGGTGAGGCGATGAACGCCTTTGACGGCCAACGTCATCGCAATGCGCGTCGCGCTAGCATGGATGCTTTTACCCCAAAAGGGCTGACCCGCGCGCGCGTGGGCCAGTTCGTGGTGGAAACCATTGAGCAACGGCTTAAACGCTGGACCAGCGAGCGCAAATTGGCGATTTTCCCGCAGACCAAGGATATTGCGCTGGAGGTGGTGTTCCGGATTATGGGCATTGAAACCCACGAGCTTGAGCAGTGGCGTCACCAGTACGAAGAGTTTTTTCTCGGCATGATACCGCTGAAAATCAACTTGCCGGGCTTCCCTGCTTGGCGTTGCCGTAAGGCGCGCGGCTGGCTGGAACAGCGGGTGTCACAGATTGTCGCCACGGTACGCGCGAACAACGACCGCGATAGTCTGGTCGGAGCGATGATCTTCGGCCGCGACGATAATGGCAACGGCATGTCTGAGGTCGAGCTGGTACACAACATCCTGGGTCTGGGTTTTGCCGGCTCGGAAACAACCGCCGCGGTGATGGCGTGGTCGGCGTTAATGCTGTCGCAGCACCCGCACGTTTGGCAACAGTTGTGTCAACAGGTCGCCGGCTTAGACAGCGTGCCTTATACCCATGAGGAGCTGGTCAAGCAAGTGCCGTTGGCTGAAGCGATATTCCGAGAAACCTTGCGGCTCTATCCCCCCGCGCCGTTTGAAATGCGCAACGTGCATACCGAGTTTGAAATGATGGGTCATACGATCCCCGTTGGCGCGATGGTGGGCGTCAGCCTGCTGCATGTTTCTCGTAACCCTGAGCGCTACCCGGATCCGGATAGCTGGAGGCCGGAACGCTGGCTGGGCATCGACCGGGCGCCGAACCAAGTGGAAACCTGCCAGTTTGGCGGCGGTCCTCATGCCTGTCTCGGCCGTCATGTCGCCGCGTTAGAGATCACGCTGTTTATCGCGATGTTGGCTCGAGAGATGGGGCCGAAGGGGATCTCGCCGCGTCTGGTGGGCAAGTTGCCGCCGCCAACCTACCTGCCGTTTTTGCGGCCTTCAAACAAGGCATTTCTCGACCTGACCGGTTGCTAACCGGACACGGGCGGCAAAGTCGCTTAGACACCGCCTGCCATATCCGAATCTGAGAGCGAAGAGAACAGTGGACAGTCAAATTAGGGTTCTACACCGGAAAATACAGCGGGAAGAAATCAGTGTCGAAGAAGCTGCCAAAGAGTTTGAAAAGATCCGGGCCAGCTATCGCCGCGACCAGGCAGAGCGGGTGATTCAGGCGCCACCGGCGATCGAGAACCCAATTGCAGCCGCTGTTTACCACTACGATGAGCACTATCTTAAGGATCACCAGTTCAATCAGCAGCGGATCCTGTTGGGACTGACCTATGCCAGTCTGGCGCTAGAGTGCGGCTTGGGCCAGCTCGCCGAGGGTGAGGCGCTGCGGTTGAAAAAGCTCACGTTTGCTGCGCCCGTCGCGCTGGCTGAAGGTGAGCGGCTTGAGGTGGCAATCCGCGCATCCCAGCGTGACGGACGAGTCTTCGAGGCGGTATGCCGACATTCGCCGTCAGCGCCTTGGCAGCCTAGGGCGAGCGGTGAATTGTCGGCTGTGGCTGCCCAGCGGCGGCAGGTGGATTTAGCCGAGTTGATGGCTGACATGACAGCGGTGGAGCCGCTGGCATCAATCTATCAAATTAGTGAGCAGATCCACATCGGCGATAGCTATCGGACCCTGAAGGCACTTTACCAGCGGCAGGATGATGGCGAAGCGCTGTCGCAAATGACGCTGGCTGTTTCTGAGGACGCGGATTCTCGCCACTACAGCTTGCATCCGTTGTTGATCAACAGCGCCTTTTTGACGGTTATCCCGCTGCTGGCCAGCGAACAACTGGACGGCAATTTTATTCCGTTTGGCATTAAATCGCTGGTCCTTCACCGTGGCCAAGCCCCGACAACGGGCTGGATTCACACCAAGTTAACAAAAAATTCCGGCGAGCTGGTGTTGTTCGACGCACAGCTGTACGACGACGAGGGTGTGCTGGTGGCCGAATTCAGCGGTTGCTCGCTGAAGCGGCTGCGGAGCAGCCAATTGGTTGACGATAAAGCGCAGCGCGACAATGAGACTGGCTGCAGCCGCGAAGGGATCGAAGACTACCTGTTGACGCAGCTGCAAGCCCTCGGTGCAAAGCAAATTGGTAAAAAGCAGCGTCACCGCAACTTGATGGAATTGGGACTGGAGTCGCTGCAGCTGGTCAACTTGGCGAGTCGGCTTGAAAGTGCCGCGGCGATCGAACTAGAACCGACAATATTTTTTGAATATCCCAGTGTGGCTGAACTGGCGACGTTTTTATGGCAGGAGCACAAAGCGGCTTTTATGCCCTTGCTGGCCAAGCGTAGCGAGACGACTGACGTTGCACCGGTGAAAGCAAGTGATGCTGTGCCGATGGTTGAAACTTGTGCCGTGCACGAGTGTGTCGCCCATGAATCGCCCAGGGCTGTCAGCGGCGGTGATCGTCAGCAGGATATCGCAATCATCGGTATACAAGGACAGTTTGGCGAAGCCAGCGACCTTGACCAATTTTGGCAGAATATCTGGCAGGACCGGGAGCTGATCAAGGAGGTGCCGGCAGATCACTGGGACGTTGCGCGTTGGTTTGATGCTGATCCTGAAGCGCATGATAAGACTTATTCCAAGTGGGGCAGCTTTATCAACGACGTCGATAAGTTCGACGCCGACTTTTTTCATATGTCCCGCCGCGAAGCCCAATGGATGGATCCTCAGGTACGGCTGCTACTGCAAAGCACTTACGCTGCCGCCGAGGACGCCGGCGTAATCAGGCAGTTACGGGGCAGTCGTACCGGCGTATTCATCGGTTCCTGTTTCAACGAATACGTTGACAAGATCACCGAGTTGGGACTGCCGATGGACCCCTATATCGCCACGGGCAGTGGGGTGATCGCCGCTAACCGAATTTCATTCTGGTTCGACTTCAAAGGGCCGAGCCTGATGTTCAATACGGCGTGCTCGTCGTCGCTAGTGGCGTTGCATGCCGCCTGTGTTTCATTGCGCAATGGCGAGTGCGAAATGGCCTTTGTGGGCGGCAGCAACTTACTGCTGTCATCCTGGCACTACCGATATTTTTCGGCGATCCGCGCGCTGTCGCCGACGGGGCGCTGTCACACCTTTGATGCACAAGCGGACGGTTACGTGCCAGGCGAATGCGTGGCGATGCTGCTGCTTAAGCCGCTGTCGAAAGCGTTGGCTGATGGCGATCCGATTCATGGAATTATCAAGGGTTCGGCGGCGTTGCACGGTGGCTACACGCCTTCACTGACTGCGCCGAGCGTGGCCGGAGAGGAAAACGTGATCGTGCATGCGTGGCAAGATGCCGGCATTGATCCTCGTAGCCTCAGTTATATCGAGGCCCATGGCACCGGCACCAAGCTGGGCGATCCGATCGAGATCAATGCGCTCAAGCGGGCCTTTGCACGTTATACCGACGACCGGGGTTTTTGCCATATTGGCTCGGTTAAAGCCAATATTGGTCATACCGAGGGTGCGGCAGGCATCGCGGGCGTCATAAAGGTGCTGCAGCAGATGAAGCACCATAAGTTGCCGGCGTTGGGCCACTTCAAACAACAGAATCCCCACATCAAGCTTGATGACTCGCCGCTGGTAATCGATCGAGAAGGATGCGACTGGCCGGAGCACAGTGCACCGCGGCGCGCTGGCGTCAGCTCCTTTGGTTTCTCCGGCACAAACGCTCATGTTGTGCTGCAGGAGTATCGTGAGCAGCGCGAGTTCGCCACGCACCGGGGCGAAATGGTGCTGGTTCCGTTGTCGGCGCGCAATGCGCCACGCTTGAAAGAGCAGGTTGCGCGGTTACTGGCGCACGTTGCGCAACACACGCCCGATCTTGCCGCTTTAGCTTACACGCTACAAACCGGCCGGGAGGCAATGGCCACGCGGGCCATTTTCATGGTCGATAGCTTGGAGCAGTTACAACGACAACTGCAAGCGTGGATTGCCGGCGAGCCGGGCATGGACTTTGGCGTAGCCAGCATGACGGCCGAAGAGGCCGTGGCCGCTGGCGACCTGCGACAGTTGGCGGCGCAATGGCTTGCTGGCGCTGAAGAGGCGGAAGCCTTTGACTGGACATGTCTTTATGGCGACGGGCCGCGTCCCGCCCGAATCGGTCTACCAAGCTATGCATTCGCCAAAGAACGGTACTGGCTCGATGCGCCGGCAGTAACCGCCGAACTCGATGCGCCGGTGGTAACTGCCGAACGAAGAGAAAGAGCGGCTACCGAAACAATAGTGGCAACTTACACGGAGCAATGGCAGGAGGCCGATGAACCGGGGCCGGGTACGCCGATAAAACGATTGATTTGCTTGCTGGGTGAGCCTGGGCTACGGCAGCAGCTAGTCCGACAAATCAATACGTTCAGTGCGCAAACCGAGTTGGTATTTATTGCGGCTGATAACAAAAATGGACGCGATGAAGATGGCCATTATCGTGTAGCAGTCGACGATCCGCAGCAGTTGCAAGAAGGGCTGCAACACGTGTTGTCGGCTCACGGCGCTAGCCGAGTGCTCTATTTATGGAGTATGGACGACCGTCGCTGGATGATCGACAACAGCGCGATTGTCGCACTGCTGAAGGCGATGGCTGCCACGGCGGCGCCAATCGACCGATTATTGCTAGCCGGCCGGGCTGGCGACGCGCTCGAGCGCTGTTATCTTGAATCTTGGATCGGCATTGAGCGTTCGCTCGGCGCAGTGATGGCCCATTGCCCGGTCGAAGTGGCGATTGATTTGCCGGACAATACCGGCGACGACAGTGGCTGGTTGCGCCGCCTGGGGCTGCAGCTTAGCGGCGACGCGGCGGGCAGCAGGCTATACCAAAGCGGGCGCAGTTTCCAGTTGAGGCTGGCGCCGACCCGCGCAACCGCAGCTGTCGAGCCGCTGGCACTAGAGCAGATCCATACCCTGTTGATCACCGGAGGGCTGGGTGGCTTGGGGTCGCTATTAGCCGGCGAGCTTTCAAGCCGAGCGAGGCACCGCAGCGACGGTCAACTCAATCTCATCCTGAACGGCCGTTCATCGCTGTCGGCGGCCCAGCAGGTGCAACTGGATTGCCTACGTCATGACAAGTGCAACATTTTCTATTTGCAGGCAGATTGTGCTGATCGTCAGGCGATGGCCGCTGCGCTGGCCGAGGTGCTGCCTCAGAGCGGACCGATCGACGGATTGATCCACGCCGCTGGCCTCAAGGCGCAAGGTAGCCTGTTTGACAGTGCACAAGCGGATTTTGACGCGGTATTGCATGCTAAGGTCAAGGCCACGCTTGTGTTGGACGAAGTGCTGGCGGCGCAACCGCTGGCATTGATCTGTTATTTCTCATCCAGCTCGGCGATGCTTGGCGATATGGGGGCGGGCAGCTATGCAATGGCTAACCGATTCCAGCAGGCCTATGCGCGTTATGTGCAGGCCGGGCGCGCTCGGCGTGTCGTGGCGATCCATTGGCCGCTGTGGCGCAATGGCGGTATGGCAGTGGGCGAGCAGGCGTCAACCGAGTTTTATTTGAAGTCTAGCGGTCAGCGTATGTTGGAAAGCGCTGAAGGCCTGACGTTATTGCAGCAGATTGTCGCCAGCGATGCCGATCACATGCTGGTGTTAGCGGGTGAGCCGGCGAGATTGCAACAATTAGTGGACGGGATTCATCATCCGGCACGCAAAGCAACGGCTAACCTAACTGTTAACGCAACGGTGGCCCAACCGATGCTCGAGCGGACGCGAAGCCGTCCCGAACTCAAAGGGTTGAGTGTAGAGCAGTCTCTATTATGGGATTTGCGGGATTTGGCAAGCCGGCCTCTCAATGCCGAACGGCATACGCTTGGCGAAGACACCAACTTGGCGGACTTCGGCTTTGATTCCATTAGCTTGGCGGAATACGCCGGACTGTTGAGTCGCCACTTTAGCCTCAAGTTGACCCCAGAGCTGTTTTTTAGCCATTCAACCCTTTCGAAAATCGCCGCCTATTTACTAGCACACCATCGGCAGGCGATCGAAGCGTGTTATCGCGGTGAAGTGATCAGCGCAACTGAGCCGTTGCCGATACCGGCTCCTGTCGTCGCGTCAACGTCGAATGCCGACACGATCGCCATTATCGGGATCAGCGGCCGCTTCCCTGGCGCTCGCAATGCCGATGAGCTGTGGCGCGTGCTGGCTGAGGGGCGTGACGTGGTGGGCGAGATCCCGACTGATCGCTATGACTGGCGCGATTATTACGGCGATCATCGCGAGGATCCCAGCAAGACGCGCTGTATTTGGATGGGCAGCGTGTCAGGGGTCAGTGAGTTTGATCCCCTATTTTTTGAGATCTCGCCCCGCGAAGCGAAAACATTGGATCCCAGGCAGCGGCTGTTGTTGCAGGAGTCCTGGAATGCGCTGGAAGACGCCGGCATCGGCCCGCGTCACCTTGAGGCGCAACGGGTGGGCATGTTCGTTGGCGTTGAGGAGGGCGACTTCCAGCGGCTAGCGAGCGAAGAAAGCCTAACCTCGGGCCACAATGGTATCTTGGCGTCCCGGCTAGCCTATTTTCTCAATCTGACCGGGCCGACGATGGCGATTAACACCGCCTGCTCTTCAGCGTTGGTGGCGCTGCACCAAGCAGCGTTGAGCCTGCGTAATAACGAATGCGAGATGGCGGTTGTCGCCGGAGTCAACCTGATTTTTTCGCCGGACGCTTTTCTTGGTATGACCCAGGCAGGCATGCTGTCACCGGACGGCAAATGTTTTGCCTTCGATCGCCGAGCCAATGGGATGGTGCCGGGCGAGGCGGTGTGCTGCGTCGTGCTCAAGCCTTTGAGCCGAGCTGAGGCCGACGGCGACCCGATCTACGGCGTATTACGAGGCAGCGGCATCAACTACGACGGCAAGACCAACGGTATTACCGCGCCAAGCGGCGCTTCTCAGCAGCGCTTACTGGAGGAGGTTTACCGGCGTGCGGGGATGAACACCGAAGCTGTCGAATATATTGTGACCCACGGTACTGGCACGCAACTGGGGGATCCGGTAGAAATTAACGCGCTGAACGACGCCTTCCGAGGCAACAAGCCAGGTCACTGCGCACTGACTTCCACCAAAACCAATCTAGGCCATACTTTTGCCGCGTCGGGCTTGGTCAGCGTGATTAGCCTGTTGCAGGCGTTCCGCCACGAAACCATTCCGGCCAGTCTGCACTGCGAGCAGGAAAACGACTATATCCACTGGCAGCAAAGCCCGTTTTACGTCAACAAAACGAACAAGGCCTGGCCGGCGGCCGGCCGCAACAGTGAGCGGTTGGGCGCGGTCAGCGCATTCGGCATGAGCGGCACGAATGCCCACGTCGTACTGGAAAGCTACAGCCGCGAACGTGACGCCTCACCGTTCCGACGGCCCTGTTATTTGTTTGTCCTATCGGCCAAAACCGCTGACGCGCTGAAAGAAAAAATCGAACAACTGAGCGCGGCCTTGCAGCATGGCGGATACCGCGATAATCAGTTGCCGTCGATTAGTTATACCTTGTTGGAAGGACGGCACCATTTTCGCCATCGCCTGGCGCTAGTGGCGGCAGATCTGGAAGAAGTGCTTTACACCCTTGAGCAGTATCGGGTGGGTGAAAAGCGTCCCAACCTATTTGTCGGCGAGGTCGAGCGCGAATTCTCTGCGCAGAAGACGATTGCGCGCTACATCAACCAGTTGCTGGACGACAGTCGCAACGCCAGCAAAGATGAAACCAGGGAGTTGTTGTTTGGCCTCGCGGACTTCTATCGCCAGGGTTACGACATCGATGGTCGGCGACTGTTTGGCGCGGCACAAAACGGTGCTCATAGCATGCCGCCGCGTTTGCCGCTGCCGGGCTATCCATTCGCGCGTGAGCACTATTGGCCCGAAGTCCGCCGGCGTCAACAACAGCCCGTGCTCGTGGCGAGCCAGCCTATGGACCGGCTGCACCCGCTGGTGCATCACAATATTTCGACGTTGGCAACGCAGCGGTTTGTCAGCCGCTTTAGCGGTCGCGAGACGTTCCTGGCCGATCACCGTATCGGCGATCAGCTCATCTTTCCCGGTGCCGCGTACCTCGAACTGGCGCGCGAGGCGATCGTCAGGGCTAGCGAGCTGCCGCCGCAGCAAGTCACGCTACAGAACGTGGTGTGGCTGCGGCCGTTGGCTTTTGCGGTCGGTGGCAGCGATCGTGAGGTCGAACTGTACTGCGAGTTGGTCGTAAACGGCAGCGACAGCGTGTCATTCAAGATTTACAGCCTGGACGCTGGGACGCAGCAATTGCACGCCCAGGGCGACGCGCAGTTGGCGGCCGTCGCCGCACCGTTGCCGCAACCGGTCGATCTAGCAGAATGGGCCACTCGGTGCAATGTCAATGAGCGAAGCCATGACTTGCTGTACCACGATTTCGACACGATGGGAGTCCATTACGGCGTGACATTCCGCGCTGCCGGCCAAATCCGCATCGGCCGCGACCGAGTGATCGGCCAGTTGACCCATGAGGCACTTGATCCCCAATTAGAAGGCGTTTTGTTGCCGCCAGGCGTACTCGACAGCGCACTGCATATCGCAGCCTCATTGGAGAGTCGCCAGCAAGGCGCTGCCGGGCCGATGCTGCCTTTTGCGCTGGAAAGCCTGCGACTGTACGGTTCAGTGGACCAGGCGCTCAGAGCCGGGCCACTGACCGTCACCGCTGCTTACAGTGAAGCTCGGGGTAGCGGCGCGATCGAGAAAATTGACGTGCAAATTTGCAATGACGCAGGCCAATGTCTAGTCCAGTTGGAGGGTTTTAGCTCACGCAAAACGGGCGTTGAACCACAACCGGTCCAGGCACCCGTCATCGCAGACAGCGACGAGGGGTTGGGTCGCTTGATCCGAACGCCATTTTGGAAGCCTGTCGGCAGCCTTGGTGAATGGCTGCCGGCTGACGCCAAGCCGCAGTTGCTTCTGCTTGGACTGCCGGAGGCGACGGTTGACGAGATACGCCGGCAGTTTGGCAATCAGGTGAGCGTACTGCCGGGTGCGCCAGGCAAAAATGACGCCGCGGCCTACCAAGCGGCTGCGCTGGCGCTGCTCGAGTGGTTACAGCGGTTGCTCGGCGATCATGTCGGCGGCTATTTTCAGCTCTTTGTGGGGCAGGGCCAGGACGATCTGCGCTTGACCGCACTGGATGCGATGTTGAAAACGGCGATGATCGAAAACAGCGCGTTGCAGGCGCGCTTGGTCGCGCTCGATACCGAAATGGGCAATGACGCGATGGTCAAAGTGATCGTCGAGCAGAGCCGTTATCACAGCAACGAACTAGTGCGAGTCTTCGCCAATGGCAGCCTGTATAGTAGGCAGTGGCGTGAGCTAGCACCCGCGCAACAGAATGAGCAGATGCCGTTGCGCGACGGCGGTACTTATGCGATCACCGGTGGCGCGGGTGGGCTGGGCTTGATTTTCGCTGAACATATCGTGAGCAGCTGTCGCAACCCCGTGCTTTACTTGGCAGGACGCTCAACCGTCAGTCAGCAGTTGCAACAAAAAGCCGATCGGTTGCGAGCACTGGGCGCCCAAGTTCACTACCAGGCGCTAGACGTCGGTAACGCAGCGGCGGTTAGGCAGTGGATCGACGACATCTATGCCAAAGAAGGTTCACTACATGGGGTGATACACAGCGCGGGAGTCATCCGCGATAGCATGATTATCAATAAGCGTGTCAGCGAGTTTGAGCAGGTGCTCGCGGCAAAGGTGGCCGGTATCGAGGCGCTCGATCAGGCGATCAACGAACGTGCGCTGGACTTCTTTGTATGTTGTTCGTCTCAGGCGGCAATGGGCAATCTTGGCCAGGTGGACTATGCCGCCGCTAATGCCTACATGGACGCCTTTATGCAGTACCGCCAAAATTTGGCCGGCGACGGCAAGCGTAAGGGCCGTTCACTGAGCATCAATTGGCCGCTGTGGCGCGACGGCGGCATGAAGTTGGCTCCGGTGATTGAGCAGCAGATGCGGCAACGGTTGGGTATCGTGCCGATGCCGGTGGAGGAGGGCATCAAAAGCCTGGGGCAACTATTGAACAACCCGGTCAGCGCTCAGGGTTGGGTGATTTATGGCGAGTCATCGCGGCTGACGGCCATTGGCCAGCCGGTGGACGCCAAACCGCAGGCCCTGGCCAAGCCCGCACCCGGACAGGCTGCTGGCGCGACGAGCGTTAGCGATAGCGAACTGAAGAAAAAGATCGAAGCCTTTGTCACCCAAATTATCGCCGACGTGGTCCAAATCGATGTGGCGAAGATCCATCCGGCGGAGAAATTCGAGGTCTATGGCTTTGATTCCATTATGGCGGTGGGCGTCACCAATGAGTTGGAGAAACATCTCGGCTCGCTACCCAAAACCCTGCTGTTCGAGCATGTCAATATTGCCGGCATGGTTGATCATTTCGCGGTGAAATACCGCGACCATTTTGTCGCAATGTTCAGCGGTAGCGAAGATCGGCGGGAGACGCCGCGTGGCGTTCAAGTGTCAACCATTGTTCAAGTGCCAACCATTGAACCACGCGCCGCCGAGCCTGCGTCAGCGCAGCCGTTGCCCCTGAATCGTTTCGCTGCTGCCCATGCCAACGCCAATCGCCCCGCAGTGCCAAGCGCCACGCCCGTTGCATCCAATGAGCGTGTCGAAGATAACGAGTTAGAAAGCTATATCGCAGTGATCGGCGTTGGGGGGTATTACCCGGGTGCGGACAGCATAGATGAGCTTTGGCAAAACTTAGCCAATGGCGTTGACTGCATGAGCGACTTTCCTGCAGATCGATGGGACCATAGCAAGATCTATTACAAGAACCGCAAGGTGCTAGGCAAGACCACCTGCATCAACGGCTCCTTCATCAAGGACGTTGACAAGTTCGACTACAGCTATTTCAAGATGCCCAAGGTTTATGCCGACCATATGTCGCCGGAGGTGAGACTGTTCCTCCAGGTGGCGGTGCATACCTTTGAAGACGCCGGTTACTCGAAAGAAACCATGCTGAGCCGTTATAACGGCGATGTCGGGGTGCTGTTGGGTACCATGACCAATGATTACCAATACTACGGTTTCGAGAGCAACTTATTCCGCGGTTCGATGGCTTCCGGCTCTGGCATGGCGACCATTCCAATGACGGTGTCTTATTTTTACGGCCTCACGGGTCCGAGCCTGTTTATCGATACGATGTGCTCGTCGTCGTCGACTTGTATTCACACCGCCTGCCAAATGCTCAAGCATGACGAGACCAAGATGGTGCTGGCGGGTGGCCTCAATCTGATGTATCACCCGTACACCACGGTGAATACATCCCAAGGTAATTTCACGTCAATCACTTCGGAGTCGGTCAACAGCTACGGGGTGGGGGCGGATGGTACGGTGATTGGCGAAGGCGTCGGTGCGGTACTCCTTAAGCGTTTGGATCGAGCCATTGCCGATCGGGATCAAATCTATGGCGTAATCAAGGGCTCAGCGATGACTAACGCCGGCGAGCGTAACGGCTTCAACGTGCCTAACCCGGATTTGCAAACCCTGGCGATTCGCCAGGCGATGGACCAGGCCAAAGTGCACCCGTCCTCGATTTCCTATATTGAGGGTCATGGCTCTGGCACTAAGCTAGGGGATCCGATCGAGGTGTTGGGGCTGAATAACGCGTTTCGCTGGGCTACTGACGACAAGCAGTTTTGTTACCTTGGTTCGATCAAGTCAAATATCGGCCACCTGCTGGCGGCGTCGGGCATTGCTGGCTTGACTAAAACCTTGCTGCAGCTCAAGCATAGGCAGATTGCACCGTCGATCCATTCGGGTCAGCTCAATCAGGATATCGACTTTGCGGATACGCCGTTCGTGGTACCGCAGCAGTTGACGCAATGGCGCCAGCCGGAGCGCATCGTCAATGGCCGCAAGCAGGTATTCCCGCGTCGAGCGGGGCTCACCTCGATTGCCGCCGGCGGCATGAATGCCCATATGATCGTCGAGGAGTATCCAGAGCCAGCGGACAGCGCCGGACAAATCCCAGAAGACCAGTTGGTGTTTGTCTTCTCAGTGCATAAGTTGGCGTTGTTGGCGGAGAACCTGACAAGCTTTAGGGATTGGCTGGCGAGCAGTGAGGCACCGCTGGCGCAAATCGCCTATACGCTACAGGTAGGTAAAAACAACCTACGCAACCGGCTGGCGATCCGCTGTCGCACCCGCCAGGCGCTGTCCCGTGCGCTTAACGCTTGTATTGACGGACATTATCAATCCAGTGTGGATAGCAAAATCTTCTACCGCTTCCAGGAAAGCGACGCGGTACAGCCGCTGGAGTACGACTTAGACGATCCGTTGACGCCACTGCTGGCCCAGTGGCTGAACGGCGATAGCCAAGTTGATTGGACCAGTCTGTATGCCCAACCGCCGGTGCGGATCAGCTTGCCAGCTTACCGTTTTGAAAAAGTACGCTGCTGGTACACCGAGGAGGGTTACGAGTCGTCGATCGTCAATCCGCTGATGTTTAAAAACAAGCTGCATCCACTGGTGGCAAAAAACTGCTCGACTCCGCAGCCAGGCGCGATATTCCGCACCGATTTCGTTGAAGATGAACTGCTGGATTACGTCTACAGTGGACGAGGCGGCCGGCGCTTTAGCGCTTTCAACTTTGCCGATGTCGCGCTGGCGATGCCGGCATTGGCGTCTCTGTTCGACGCTCGCACGCTGTCGGTGTCCTGTGCTTTCGAACACTATATCGCCGACTGGACGACGGTGACCGGGCTGGAGTACCGGCTGTTCGAAATTGACAGCGAGCAACTGGAGCTGGAGTTCGATTTCCGTCGCAGTGATGAACAGCTCGCCAACCTAGGCTTTGCCGTGATCAATCCACTGACCGGCAACGAGCCGCCACCGCAGCGATGGTTGGACGATGCCCGCGAGTTGCTCAATCGCCACGCGCTGCAGGCGGGCCGCCAGCTCAGCGCCGCCGAAGTCAGTCGGCGACTGGCACAAGCCGGTTATGATTTCGCCCCTTATCTAGATTACGAGGGCGAATTGGTCATTGGCCGCAGCGGCTTGTTGCTGAAGGGCCGGCCGGCGGTTAACCGTCACAACCATTATGCTGGCAACATTCAGCTATCGCCCTATCTGGCGACGACTATTGATAAAGCGTTTTACTTGTTGCTGGATGAACTAGGGTTGCCGCAAGGCCGAGTCATTGTGCGTAATATCGAACGGCTTTGCTGCTACAACACGCCAGCAGGTGGCTTTTCCGTGGTGCTCTCGGGCATTGGGCTGCACGATAACGAACTATCGCTTAGCTTACTGGTGCTGGATGAGTGGGAGCAAATTTGCATCACGGTAGACAAAGTCAGCCTGTATCTGGACAAACAAGCGGTAGCGAGTGTCAATCAAAAGCACTACTTACTGACCGGGTCAGTCGAAATGGCCAATATGCCGGCTGCTGTTCTCGCCCGGCCATTGCTTGAGCCGGCGGGCCAGCCCACCGCAGCTAGGGTCGGAAAGCAGGATGCTAAGCCGCAGGCCGACGAGGGCGAAGCGGGCTTGGGCGAAAGCATTCTTTCTTTTATTCAACAGGAGTTGCAGGACAAGTTGGGCTTTGCGGCGCAAGACATTAGCGAGTCAACCCAGGTGCGTGATTTAGGGTTGGATTCGATTATGGTCGTGCAGCTGACCGATAGCGTGAACAAACGCTTTGGTACAAAACTGATGCCTGATTTGTTTTATGAAAAGCAGCAACTCGGCGAGTTAGTGGCAAGACTGGAAGCCGCCTAAGTCGATTGACTGAATTTGAAGTATTAGCCCGGTACGCAATGCTGCCGGGCACACCAGAACGGGAAGGGCGTTCGGAGCCATGGAAAAGACAACTGCAAACGATCTCAATGACATCAGCCTGCCCACCCAACGGCGTGCCGGACAACGGCAAACCGTGCAGCAGCAGACCCGACGGCAAATCGGCGGCGTAGACGGCGGTGCGAAATCGGGGCCGAACGTTGGCAAAGTGGCGATCGTTGGTTTTGCCGGGCGCTTTCCTGGCGCCGATAATACCGAGGAATTTTGGCGTTTACTGGTGCAGGGGCGCTCGGCCATCGGCGAGTTTCCTTATTGGGACCTGCCAGGCATCGCTGAACGCCGCCACCTGCGGAAAGAATTTGCTTGCCCGGGCGGCTTCATCAAGGACCCGATGGCGTTTGACGCCGATTTCTTTAAAATCTCCGCGCGTGAAGCCGAAGCGATGGATCCTCAGCACCGCATCGTGCTGGAGCAAACCTGGGCTGCTTTTGAAGACGCGGGGATTCCCCCGCAAAGCCTGCGCGGCAGCAATACTGGAGTTTATATTGGCGTATCGTCAGCCGACTATAACGGCTTATTGGCCCGCACGGCGGCAGGCGCCCACGATGCGACTGGCAACGCTCACTCGATCATTGCCAATCGTATCTCCTATCTGTTCGATTTTCACGGTCCCAGCGCGCCGGTCGATACGGCCTGCTCCAGTTCGTTGGTAGCGGTGCATAAAGCGGCGCAAGCCATTCTGAATGGTGACTGCACGGTAGCGGTCGCCGGTGGGGTTAATCTCTGTTTTGAGCCCATGGTATTCATTGGCGCCGCGAAGGCAGGCATGTTAAGCCCTACCGGCCTTTGCAAAACCTTTTCCGCCGATGCCGACGGCTATGTGCGGGGCGAAGGTGTTGGAGTATTGATCGTCAAGGATTACCAACAAGCACTGGCTGACGGCGACAACATCGTGGCTGTTATTATTGGCTCGGCGAGAAACCATGGCGGCCACGCCAATTCGCTGACTGCGCCTAACTCCACGGCGCAGGCCAATCTGATCAAACAGACCTATCGGGGCATTGATATTGACAGCATAGGTTATATCGAGGTCCATGGAACAGGCACCCGTCTCGGAGATCCCATTGAGATTAGCGGGCTCAAGCAGGCGTTTGCCGAGTTGGGTCGTCGCAGCGAGCAGCGCTGTTACCTCGGCTCGGTCAAAACCAATATCGGCCACCTCGAATCTGCTGCCGGTATCGCCGGATTAATCAAGACGTTGCTGGTCCTCAAGCACGGTTATCTACCCAAGAGCCTGCATAGCGAGCCGCTCAATCCCTATATCGACTTGGCCGGCAGCCCTTTCGAAGTGTTGCAGCAAGCACGAGAATGGCCGCAGCAGTCCGACACGCCCCGTCGTGCAGGCGTCAGTTCGTTCGGTTTTGGCGGCACCAATGCTCACATCGTACTGGAGGCGGTTGAGCCGCCGGTCGGCGTGATGGCACAAGGCAGCGCTGCGACGATCTTTCCGCTATCGGCCAGGACGCCCGAAGCGCTCAAGTCGAGAGTCAAGCAGTTCATTGACTTTATAGAACACCGGCCTCAGCTTGAGTTACCGGATTTGGCTGCCAGTCTGCAGTTAGGCCGTGAGGCGATGGAATGCCGGCTGGCAATAGCGGCAGACAGCCGAGATAGCCTTTTGACTCAGCTCGGACACTATCTTGACCACGGCGGCGATCAGGGCGATGAACCGGCTGGCGACATTGCGACGGGTGATGTGCTCAGAGCACTGCAACAACAGGATCGCGACACGTTGCTCGCGTTATGGCGCCGGGGTGCAACCGTTGACTGGCGTCAGCTTTATCCAGATGGCCGTGCGCGTCGGATCCCGCTGCCGACCTATCCGTTTAGCCGTGAAATTTACTGGATTAGCGACGCTTCGGCGCTCGAGCACCCGGGCGAGCCGATCCTCCACCCTTTAGTTCAGCGTAATACTTCGGATCTGGCGGGGCAACGTTTCAGCAGCCGATTTAATGGCAAGGAATTTTTCTTTGACGAGCATCGGGTCAATGGTGTCAAAATCTTGCCAGGGGTCGCTTACTTGGAAATGGCTAGGGCCGCGATTGAGTTGTCGCTTGCCGATGATGAGGCGCTAGTCCAATTCAAGCATATCGCATGGCAGCAACCGATGCGCCATGAGGGTGGCGAGCTGGCAATCGACATCGAGCTGTCAGAGCAAGACAATGGCGAGATTCTGTTCGAGATTCTCGGCGCTACTGTTGATGGTCCAAGCTACTGCCGTGGTGTGGCGTTGGTCGGCGCTCCTCAACCCTTACCGCAGTTGAACCTGCCGGACATCGCCGCTGCCACTCAACAGCAGCGACTGGAGCCACAGCAATGCTACCAAATCTTAAGCGAGATGGGGCTGAACTATGGAGCGCACTTCCGCGGGATCAGCGAATTACAGGCGGGCAACGGCCAAGTGCTGGCTAAATTGGCGTTGCTTTGCGAGCCCTCAGAAGCCGATGAGTGTGACGAGTCGCTGCGTTTGCCTCCCGGCTTGCTCGATTCAGCGTTGCAGGCGGCGTTAGGACTGGCGTTGTTGGCTCCGGCTCAGTCGGACGCTCGCCGTCAGCCACTGGTGCCCTTTGCGCTGGATGGCGTGATTTTCGGTGATATGAACCTGCTTAGCAACGGTTGCTATGCATGGGTCCGTTATGCCGCTAATCACCATCCCGGACGAATTAACAAGTTGGATGTGGATCTGTGTGACGCCCAGGGCCGGGTGGCGCTGCGTCTGCTTGGCTTCTCGTCGAAAAGATTAGAGAGCAGCCAAGCTAAGCCACTGGTCATGGCGCCGGTCTGGCGGGATAAAGCGCCACGCCAGGACGGTGAACAGCACTATAACCGGCAATTGATCTTACTGGCGGGTAATCAACCCATCATGCTGGACGAACTGGCAGACTGCTGCCGGGAACGGAGATCGGGGCGGCAGTTCAACGTCGAGCGATTGCCGGCCGCTGCTGAGGATCCCGCCTGCGCGTTGCAATCCTTGGTTGGCGTTTTGCTTGATTACCTGAAAGAAAACCGATCAGATAGCTTGGTGCAGTTGGTCCTGCTTGACAGTGAGCATGGCCCACGACTCACCACCGCAGTCTTCACCTCACTGCAAGCGCTGCTTAAGACCGCCAAAAACGAAGGACTGATCGCTGCCGCTCAGTTCATCGAGGTGTCTGGAGTCAATTCACCTGAGTTGCTGGCGGAGTTATTGATTGAGAATAGCGAGCAGCAGGACGAGCGAGTTCGTTATCAGGGTAGCGTTGGGACCCGGTATCAGCGCCAGGTGGCGTCTTGGCGGGAAACGGCGTTGGCCGCTGCGGGAACCGCGCCGTGGCGCGCCGGCGGCGTCTACTTGCTGACCGGCGGTGTAGGTGGATTGGGGCTGTTGCTGGCCGAAGCGATTGCCCGGGAAGCACATGGCGCGAAGTTGATCCTGGCTAGCCGCTCAGCGGACCAATTATCGTCTAAAACCGCCAAGCGGATCGCTGATATCAAAAAATTAGGCGCTCAAGTGCAGCTCGAGGCGCTGGACGTGGCTGATCGGGCCGCTGTTGACGAGCTAATTGTGACGTGCGAGCGGGCGTTGGGCGGTATTAATGGCATTTTTCACTGTGCCGGTCTTACCCGCGACAGCCTGCTTAGCAACAAGAGCGAGGCCGATTGTGCGGCGGTGCTGATGCCTAAGGTGGCAGGGGCGCTGAATCTGGATCGGGCTAGCGCTCATCTCGCGCTAGATTGCTTTGTCCTGTTTTCGTCGGTTTCTGCGGTGATTGGTAATGTTGGCCAGGGCGACTATGCGCTGGCCAACGCCTTTTTGGACGAGTTTACCGGCTGGCGTAACCGCCAGACAGCTGCGGGTCACCGCCATGGTCGCACGCTCGCGGTTAACTGGCCGTTATGGCGCAATGGCGGGATGCAGATTGATCCTCAACGCGAGCAACTCATGCTCGAGCAGACTGGCATCCAGCCGTTGAGTGATCACGGTGGCTTGGAGTTGCTGCGTCGGGCGCTTGCCGACACCAGTGCACCTGAGCGGTTGATGATTTTGGAAGGTCATACCGCCAAAATTAAAGCATTTATTGCGGCTCAGTGGCATGAGCCGGTGGCGGCGATGTTTGATGAACCGGAAGCAGCCGAACAGCTTGCTGCGCCGACGGCGCAAGTGCTAGTTGATGCGTCGTCGACGGCCAATGCCAATGACGAATCAGTGCACCGGGATTTGACCGAGCCGGCGATCCGTTATTTTAAGCAATTGCTATCGACGACACTGAAGCGGCCTATAGAAAAAATCGACAGCGATGGCTCCTTCGAACGCTACGGAGTGGACTCGATCATTCTCACCGAACTGACTACCAAACTGGGGCAAAGCTTTGGCTCGCTACCGAATACTTTGTTGTATGAATATCAGACGGTGCGCGAACTGAGTGAGTACTTCATTCACCATCATCGCGAGGCGCTGCAGCAGCGGGTGTTGAGCGAGCCGGTTAATCAGCGCACGACCGCCAAAAACGTACAAAATATCAAGGAAGTAGAGAAGGTAGAGCAAATAGCGGTTGCGACGCAGCTGCCCGCGCGCAAGCGCCGTCGCCGCGCCACGCAGCAACACACACCGTCAATGGCCGTCAACCCAAGCCGTGAACTGGCGATCGTCGGTATCAGCGGGCGCTACCCTGGCGCCGAAGATCTAGAGACGTTTTGGCACAAGCTGGCAGGCGGCGAAGACCTGATTAGCGAAGTACCCGCGCAGCGCTGGGACCATCAGGCTTATTTTGCTGAACAGCGCGACCGGTTTGATAAGACCTATTGTAAATGGGGTGGTTTTCTCGATGGGGTTGAAGAATTCGACCCGCTGTTTTTTAACCTGTCGCCTCGTGAGGCGGAAATTATCAACCCCAACGACCGGTTGTTCATCGAAACTTGCTGGAACTTACTGGAAAGCGCCGGGCTTACCCGGCAACGGTTAAAACAGCAGTATCAGCAGCAGGTTGGCGTGTTTGTCGGCGTGATGTACCAGCAGTATCAAGCGCTTGAAGCGGACCTCGTCAGAGAGTCGCTGGTGTCCGTGACTTCATACAGCGCGATTGCTAACCGGGTATCTTATTTCTTTGATTTCCAAGGGCCAAGCTTAGCGATCGACACGATGTGTTCGTCGTCGATCTCTGCAATCCATGCCGCCGGTGACGCGTTGTACAACGGCGATTGCCGGCTGGCGATTGCTGGCGGCGTTAACCTAACGCTGCATCCGAAAAAGTACATCGGCCTGAGTATCGGTAAGGTGCTTGGCAGCCACGCCAGCAGCCGTAGCTTCGCCGACGGCGATGGTTATTTGCCGTCGGAAGGGGTCGGCGCAGTCTTGCTTAAGACACTGGCTGACGCCGAACGCGATGGCGATCAGATACTTGCGGTGATCAAGTCGACCGCCGTCAATCATGGCGGCCATACCCATGGTTTTTCAATGCCTAGTGCCAAGGCGCAGGCGGCGCTGATCGACAGCAACTTCAAGCGAGCAGGGGTTGATCCGCGCACAATCAGTTATGTGGAGTCGGCAGCGAATGGATCGGCAATGGGCGATGCCATCGAGATCAGTGCGTTGAATCGAGTCTTTGGCCAAGCCGGCGTGGCCAACCAATCCTGTGCAATTGGCTCAGTCAAGTCGAATATCGGCCACGCCGAGGCGGCTTCGGGCATGTCTCAACTCAGCAAGCTAGTATTACAGTTGCAACACCAGCAACTGGCGCCGTCTTTGTTGCTCGGCCCGCTTAATCCTAAGCTGGATTTTGAAAATTCGCCTTTTGTATTGCAACGCGAGTTAGGCCATTGGCCCCAGCCCGTGATCGACATGGATGGGGTGAGGCGACAATATCCGCGCCGGGCGGCGCTCAGCGCCTTTGGTGCGGGCGGCTCCAATGCTCACCTGGTGCTTGAAGAATATCAAAAATATCAGGAAAACTCAGGACATCTGCAGGGCGATGTAGCGCAGGTCGAGAACGGCCTTCTTTATATCGTGCCGATGTCGGCGAAAAGCGCCTGCTCGTTGCACCAGGGAGTGGTGAGGTTAGCACGCCATCTCGATACCCATCCGTATTTACGGCTCAACGACGTTGCCTACACCCTGCAAACTGGCCGTGAGGCGATGCAGTGGCGGCTGGCGTTGCTAGTGAAAAGCATGGACGAGTTACGTGCGGCGCTATGCGAGATTGAGCAGGTGTTGAACCAAAGTGATGGGATGGCCGCGTTAGCAAAGCTCAATTTGCCGTTGTTCTTTGGCAATATTGACGAGGTACCTACGGCGACGGCTAGCCTGTTATGCGGTCCTGGCGCAGACGCGTTAAGCCACAGCCTGATTGCCGCCGATGAGCGACAACAGCTGGCGCTATTCTGGACGCAGGGTGGTGAGGTTCCTTGGGACAAGCTGGCGGAAAATACCGCCGCTGGTTATGGCGTAAAAATCGTCTCATTGCCGACTTATGCGTTTGATAAAAAACGCTATTGGCTAGAGCAGCCGAACACGCCAACAACGTTGCACGGCAACGCTATAGCGGCCAGCGTTACGCAGCAGGCGCCAACGAGTACGCCTGTGAACGTAACCGATGATCATGCCAGCCACAAGGAGACTGCCGCTGAACGCGGGCTACGCGTGTTGGCTGGTTTACTCGGTATGCAGCCGGAAGAATTGTCGCTGGCCAAGCCTCTCAGTGTCTATGGGGCTGACTCCATCGTCATGGTCCAGTTGGCGATGCAGCTACAAGCGGAAATAGATCCTGAATTAACGTTAGCCAAAATCCAGCAGTGCGTTACGATTCAAGACTTGCTAGATTTGCTGACCGAACGGGATGAGCGGGCAAGCGCAAAAGAGCCCGTGCTGCCAGTCAAAATCAGTGAGCTTTTTACCCGTCCGACAACGCGCTTTTTGGAGCTGCAGCGACTCAATACGGTGGACGATGGCCAGCCCATCTTCTGGTTCCATGGTGCGCTGGGCGGCAGTGACATATACCATGAACTGGCCCGTCACATCGACCGGCCGTTTTTTGGACTTCAAGCCAAGGGATGGATGACCGACCGCGAACCGCTTCAGGGAATCGAGGCGATGGCGGCTTACTATGTTCAAGCGATCCAATCGGTGCAGCCCCATGGCCCCTACGATCTTGGCGGTTACTCGCTCGGTGGCATGCTGGCTTATGAGGTGACCCGGCAACTGCAGGCATCAGAGGAAACGGTAACGACCCTGGTGATGCTGGATTCGCCGGATGTCACCGGTGAGCGCACCGCCAAGTTGGCCGATAAGACCCGACTGCTACAGGCAGTCAATATGTCTTTGCAGATGACGATCAGTGACACGCCTGAACGTTTTGCCGAAGTGTTAATTCACCGGGATGAGATTGATCTGTCGTTGTCGCCTCAAGCCTATCGGCAGCAATTGATGACGTTGGCGCGGCAGCGCGGACTGAAGATCAGTGATGACCGTTTGCAGCACATGATGGAGCAAGTGGCACGGATTCAACAATCCTACCAGGTCGAGCATTATCAGATTCTGCCGTTGCCGAAGGCCGACGAAGTCGCCTGTTATTACTTCCGTAATGCCAGTGGTTTGTGGATGGGAGATTTGGAGCCCTATTTCTCCACTGACAGCCGAGAATTCGCGGCCTTCAATCACACCAACTATTGGCAAGAGTGGCAACGACAATTGCCAAGCTTTGAGATGATCAAGGTGGACTCGTCCAGCCATATGACATTGTTGACCGAACCCGAAGCGTTTGACGTGATTGCAGAATTCTGCGTGTCGCTGTATGCGAAAGAGTGGGCGAAGGGTAAGCCCAATGTCAAAACTGTCTTGACGTAAAAGTTTTTTGACGCCTGTGTGCTGGATAAAATGGTCAGATCGCTGCTTAACTAGGCAGACGGACCACCTTTGTATAAGCGCAGATACCGCCGGCGATGTCGTGTACAGCTCGGTTGTCGGCGGTATCGTGACAGTACCGCAAAAAATAGGACTGTTAGGTTTTGTAGTTGATAAATTGTCTGCTTGTTCGCTTAACTGACCGGCTGCCTGCCGCCATTTGGGGCGGCTGGCTTGAACGAGCCGGTCCGCGCAAGGCTGGCGTGGTCAGTGCGCTATGCTGGTGCGGCGGTATGCTGCTTTCCGCACTCGGCATCCACCTACACCAGTTCTGGCTGATGCTGCTGGGCTCCGGCGTGATTGGCGGTATTGGTCTGGGTCTCGGATACATTTCGCCAGTCAGTACACTAATCAAATGGTTCCCAGATCGGCGGGGCATGGCCATCATGGGATTTGGCGGCGGTGCGATGATTGGCTCGCCGCTAGCCACGGAGCTCATGACGGCCTTCGCTGCATACGAAGGGGTGGCGTGACGCAGACTTTTGTCGCTATGGCTGCACTGTACTTCGTTTTTATGATGAGTAAGGACTCTGGCATCGCACGCGAAGCCCTGTACAAAGCGCTTCGACCCGGCAGCGAACCGCGCTTCGAGACGATCAGCCGCGTTTGCGCTGCCTTGGGCGTGCGCCTGGTGGCACAGCCGTTGCACTGACAGAAATTTTTGGGTTCCCGGCTTACAACCTGAGGTTCAGCTAACCTATCGGCTCGCCTCGTGCCACCTGCGCATAATACTTTGCGGTTTTTTGCGCAGCTGGACCTGCGTTTTTCTTGTCAGACGCCGTCGCGCCGTGCGCCATGAATCGCCCCTGCGGCTGGGCCAAAAAATTGACGACGGCCCGCGTCCAGCACCTGACTCTGTTAACTTGGCAGAAGCCGTCGATCCGTAGAGGTGATAGAGGGGTTCGGGGAGCATGGAACAGTCCACTGATACCCCGATGGACAAACAACTGATGCTGCTCGATGACGGCAAGTTCTACATCGAGCGCAACTGTAACGGCGAAGCGGCTACCACCAACGGCCTTCTGTTTCGTCGGTACCCGATCTCTCCAACGACACCTGGCGGTTACGAGTGCGTCGGTGGATATGAGCGATGTACCGCCGGGGAATGGGGCGCGTGGATCAATGTGCCGTATGACGAAGCAACCGACCGCGACTGCCGGGATTGAGACATATGAGGGTGGCACATTGAGCAGAGGCTGACGTTTCCTACTCTTTTTCTGATGGTCGGATACGATGGTATGTTGATTTTCCTTGCCGATCTTGGGCCGTGGCTGTCAAAATCAAATAATTCAGTGATCGTTCGCGAAGCTAAAGTGACGGTATCCAACGAAGCCGGCGCTGAGGTTGACCAGTTCCATGTCTGGATGAAATCTGGAGGTGGCAATAAACAGGAGCCAACGATGAAAATGCGAGTCCAGTTAGTTGTTGAAGGCGAGAGTGGCGAGTCGGAGAAAGTCGAGGAAATCGCTCGGCCTTCACGCGTCACGCGTGAAGGCCGGGCAATCGTGTGGCATGCGGGCAGCCACAATTGGCATGAAAGTCGTATTCGTTTAGGGAATTTTGACTAACTTTCAAAAAATTGATAGGAAAATATGATGAGCGATGTAACTGTATTGGGACTCGGCACGATGGGGCAAGCCTTGTCCCGTGCGCTCCTAAAGGCTGGACACAAGGTAACGGTCTGGAATAGAACGGCGGGGAAAGATGAAGAACTTGCTGCGGAAGGGGCAATACCAGTTCAGTCTTTACACGATGCTGTCCGGTCAAGTTCGCTGATCATTATTTGCGTTCTGGATTATTCAGCCGTTCGTGCTGTATTAGAGCCTATTGAACAAGATCTTTCTAAACGCGTGCTCGTTAATCTAACCACGGGTAAGCCAGATGAAGCCAGGCGCATGAATACTTGGGCTGCTTCTCGGAATATCGATTACATTGATGGTGGCATTATGGCTGTGCCACCGTTAATCGGTACCGAGTCGGCACTTATCCTGTACAGTGGCAGCTCCAAAAATACTTTTGAAAATCATTACGCTTTATTGAAGGCGATGGGACAAGCACGGTATGTAGGAGCCGATCCGGGTTTGGCATCGCTGCTGGAGCTCGCAATGAATGCGGCTGTGATTGGAATGATTGGCGGAGTGGTCCATGCTATGGCCATGACTGCCACAGAAAACACCGACATAGCCGATTTCGCCAAGTCACTGCTTATGCCATGCCTGAAATCAATCGCTGAGTTTATTCCACATTTTGCGCAGCAAATCGCCTCTGGCGACTATACTCAAAACGTGTTAGCTCAGCTTGGTCCAATGTCGGTAGCACTTGCCGATATTCGAAGAGTAAGTCATGATTTAAATGTTAGCACCGAGTTACTTGATCCTATTCAAAAATTGATCGACCGTCGGATCGCTTCAGGTTTCCCGCATGACGAATTTTCTGGTGTCTGTGAAGAATTGAAGCTGGATCGTACTGGGAATTTGTAGACTCGTTAAGTTGCAAACACTAACTGGCTTCGGCAGGTAGGATATTACCAATGGGTCCGAGCAAACGCCGATAAGTGAGCAGCCAACCCATTGCAAAGTGGCCATTTTAACTTCCTGTGATGGACGCGCCATGGCTTTGCTTGTATTAGACAGGGAAATGGCGCTTCCTTTCCTGAGTGTACAAACTGCTCATCGCCACAACTGACGTAAGCTTACGTCAGACAAGCGGTATACCCGAAGTGATATGCGAGGCCAGCAAGAATGGAAAAACCCTCCCGGGCAGCGCGCTGAAACCGGCTTACAGTGGGAGTCAAACGCGCTGCTGCGGTTTAACAAACATCACACATGCTGGCCACTCGCAAGCATTAGCAATTTCGGCAGACATGGACTTGCTTTAGCCAGCGCACGCTGTTCGGCCAGGATGTCGTCAAGCACTGCACGCGTCGTCATCGGATTGGCGAATACCACGCGAAACACGGCAATCGATCTTCGGTGCCACCGCTGCGACGTAAGGCGCGTTCTGGATACAAACGAGCGGCCAGCAGCGCGCTGCATTTCCTGGATGTTGACGGTCAGTGCATCGAGTGCATCGTGAATCTCGCATTGCAGCGATGCTGGGCCATCGTTCAGCGCGCAGCGTACGACCTCTGGTACGTAACGATAGGTCAGAATGCATAGCTGCGGTGTGTTGACAAGCTCGAAATCCGGCTGACGCTCGATCAGTGATGCAAAATACTGGGCATTGTCGATGCTGCGATCAATGAGGTATGCGTAGCCCTTGCGTCCGAGCAGCTGCAGATTCGCATACAGCATCACCGATGCCGCACCGCGTGATCCTTCGAGCGTGTGGCGCCCGAGATCATTTGAGCCCTTGCGCACGATGTAGCTCGCATGCTGACTGATCTCGGCCGTCCACGTCGGCTCCTTGAACAGCACCATGCCCGATCCCATCGGAACATACAGCTGCTTGTGTGCGTCGATAACGACCGAATCTGCACGCTCGATACCCGCGAAGCGATGACGGTAGCGTTCCGACATCAGGCTTGCGCCGCCCCATGCCGCGTCGACGTGAAAATGGCAGTTCGCTTCTTGCGCGACGTCAGCGAGCTCGTCAAGTGGATCGATCGCCCCCGTCTCAGTGGTTCCCGCAATGCCGACGATCGCCATCGGGCGAATGTTGCGGCACTGCAGGTCACGTATGGCCGTGCGCAATGCGTCGATGCAGATTCGATCTTCTTTATCCACCGGAATCGAGATTAGGTGATGCCGACCGATCCCGAGCACATCCGCTGCCTTACTCAGCGAGTAGTGCGCACGCTCCGATACGAGAATCGCAAGCCCGTCGTAGCCATAGTGACGGAGCGCTTGAACAAGCCCCGTGTGGCTGACGCCAGCGAAACCGTCGCGAGCGCGCAGCAAGTTGTTGCGGCTCGCCCACAGTGCGGTGAGATTGGCTACTGTGCCACCTGAGCAGAACACGCCAAGTGCGTGATCACCGCTATGCAGGTATGCCGGATAAAATTCATCGTCTCTGCCGAAGATCAGCTTGTGCAGCATTCCGATAACTTGGCGTTCAAGCGCAGTCATCGCAGCAGACGTTTCCAGTTTCACAACGTTTTGGTTTAGCGCGGTCAGCACCTTCGCGAGCGATGGCAAGAAAGATGGCAGTGACGAGGTCATATGCCCGACGAAGGTTGGCGACGCAACTGGCATGACGCGGCTAAATACGTCGTCGAGTAAGTGGGTAGCGAGTGCATCGGGTGATGCAGGTATCTCCGGTATCTCAACGCCTGAAAACGTCGTTTCGGAGTTGGCATGCATGCCGTTCTGCTTAAACTGGCTACTCGCGAAGAATGCGGCTGGATGTTCGGCTATCATCTGCTCGAGCCACGCGAACACGCCGCAATCTGCGTCGAACCACTGCAATATATCATCCGGCTCGTGCGTCATGCACGTCTCGTTGCATGGGGGAGCTGTAGTATCCAGAGGAAAGTAGGGGAATGTCACAATATGTTCCTGTTCAGTCTGGTTAGTGCATCGTTCGAACCGACCTCAAAAGTCGTGGCGGTCCTCGACATTCTCTGAGTATGGGCTGACCTCGATCCGCTTGTTCATGTCCACGTAGCCGCAAACCGCCAACCAAAGAACCTTCTACCTTATATGAGGATTCTCATATTTGCGGATCGGGTCAAGCTTTTTAATAAATTTACTCTAATTGACATTTAGCTATTTGATAGCCCTTATCATCAAATTCTTTTTTAAGATATTTATTTGCCAGAAAATCTATAATTAATCGAATATAAGATTCGGATAGATCGGGATAGCGAAAATTAAGTTTAGAAAGTTCTGTACTCGTCTTCTTGGCGCACCACGTGTTAGATTCTTCTTTGATATTAGATTTTACTTCATGAGCAGAATCTAGAATCTCATCCGCAATAGAGCTTAATTTCATCAGATTATCATCCAGTGTTTTCTCCGCCATATATTTGAGCTTCTCAAGCCATGTATGAAGGCTTGCTTTTTTATCGCTAATTTCCACGCCATTATTATTCATCTGGGAGATGAATTTATCTAATTCCATTGATTGATGACCCATAATGTGTGTCACTTGGCGGCATTCTTTTTGATGCAGCGCCAACTTGACAATGGCGTGTGCAGCATGATCCACGGGTGTTTGCAGGTAAAGTTCATTAGCGTCAAATGCAACACCCAGCCTCGCAATCGCACGAATCATACGATAAACCCTGTCTTCCGTATTGCAGTATCCGGTCGTAGAATCTGCAGTGATATGAGCAAGGCGGTGAATCCCGCAAGGAATGCCCTGCGCAGCTGCTACGTTAATCAAATGCTCTGCAACCCATTTGCTTTGCACATAACCATTGGGAACCGGCTCCATGGATATGTCGCTGTCCTCGGTGAAGGGGAGTGGGGCTTTCTCTGGAGCCACGGATAATGTTGAGATGTAGTGTAAACTTTTTTCTCGACCGGTTGCTGCAACGCGCACAAGCGTATCAGTGGCCAGTACATTGGCTTGACGCAATTCACGATAAGAAAAGAAATGATTGACCATTGCGCCGTTATGAATGATCGCGTCAAGATTATCCGCCAATCCCGCCAATTGCGTTTCTGTCAGGCCCAGTTTGGCCTGCGCCAGATTCCCACAGAGCACTGAAATACGGCACTGATCCAGATTGGATTGCCCTATTTCCTCTAAAGCAGACAAAATCCGGCTCCTGGCCTCATGCTCATTATTAGATTTTACCAGGCAAATAATATGTGCATTGGTTTGGCGAAGGAGTTCTATTAATAAATAACGGCCTACGAATCCCGTCGCACCGGTTAACAGCACCTGCTGCCAAGTGCTTCTGGACGTACCCGGCAAAGTTTGCTTAGTGAGATCAGAGGTGAGCGCTGCATCGCTCTTCATCAATTGTGTTGTTTCAATAGCGTTTTCTGTCTGGGTTGCGTCAAGCGCATTGGACTCGAGACGTTCAGCGAGCTTTGCAACACTGGGGGCCTCAAACAATATTCGTACAGAAATTTCTACGTTGAAGCTTTTTTGTACTAACAAGACAAGTTGTACCGCAAGCAACGAATGGCCGCCCAGCGCAAAAAAGCTGTCGTGACGGCCCACCTGCTCCACACCCAACAGCTTGGACCAGATTTGGGCCAGCGTCGTCTCGAGCTCGCCTTGCGGCGCCTCATACGCTTGATGCGCGAGCGCGTCGGCGTCGGGCTCGGGCAGTGCACGCCGATCGAGCTTGCCGTTTGGCGTCAGCGGCCACGCGTCGAGCCGCACGAACGCACTGGGCACCATATATTCGGGCAAGTTGGCTGCGACATGGGCGCGCAGTGTGCTCGCGAGTTGTTCGTTCGCTTCGGCTTGCACATAGGCCACGAGCCGCTTATCCGAGCCCTCACCGCACGCGAGCACCACCGCATCCCGCACCTGCGGGTGCGCGGTCAAGCACGCTTCGATCTCACCCGGCTCAATGCGAAAGCCGCGAACTTTGACTTGGTCATCGTTGCGCCCCAGAAACACCAGATTGCCATCGGGCAAGTAACGCGCCATATCCCCGGTCTTATACAGCCGCGCATCCGCTTCACTTGAGAACGGATCCGGCACAAAGCGCTCAGCGGTGAGCTCCGGGCGATTCAGATAGCCACGGGCCACCCCCGCGCCGCCAATATAGAGCTCCCCGACCGCGCCCAGCGGCACCGGCTGCCCGTAGCGATCGAGCAAATAAATGCGCGTGTTCGCAATCGGCCGGCCAATATGAGGAAGCGTGTCTTCAGCGCTCAGCTGCCCAGAAGTTGCCACGACCGTGGTTTCAGTCGGACCGTATTGATTGACCAGGGTCAGTTCAGCCGGTAAGGGCTGCGTCAACTGAGGGAAACACTCGCCTCCCGTGAGCAAATAACGCAGCTCGGCAGGCGTTCGCTGATCGGCCAATGCCATCTCAGCCAGCGGTGTGACCAGAAAAGTCACATCCAAGGGTTGTTGCTGCCACCATTGCAGCAGCGCCGGCACCTCTTTGCAAACCGCTTGCGAAGGGATAAACAACGTCCCACCGCCGATCAGACTCGGCCAAAGCTCCCATGCGCTGGCGTCAAATGCCATGCCTGCCGTGAGGGCGCTGCGACAACCGCTTTGCACGCCAAACGTACGGTTATGCCAGGCACACAGGTTGGCCACACTACGGTGCTCGACCATCACCCCTTTGGGCGTGCCAGTGGAACCCGACGTATAGATTACATACGCTAGATGCCGGGCCGTCAATTTGGCTACCGACGGATTCGTGTCCGGCAACGCCGGCAGCGCATTTGGATCGAGCACGGTGCGGGAGGCGAGCGCCGCGTCCCCCAACGCAGCGCGCCCGGTCGCATCGGCCAGCACCATCGCCGGCGCCGCATCACTCAGAATGTACGCCAAGCGCTCGCCCGGATACGCCGGATCCAGCGGCACATACGCGCCCCCCGCTTTAAGGATCGCCAGCAGCCCCACCACCAGCGCCGGCGAGCGCTCGACACACAGCGCCACCCGCACGTCGGGCTGCACCCCCAACTCGATCAACCGATGCGCGAGGCGGTTCGCGCGTGCATTGAGCTGCGCATAGCTGAGCGTTTGATCTTCGTACACGAGCGCGGTGGCCTCAGGCGTGCGCGCCACCTGCGCCTCGAACAGCTGATGGATGCATAAGTGCGATGGATAGTCCTGCTGCGTCGCGTTCCACGTGTCAAGCAGCAACTGGCGCTCTGCGTCGGGCAGCACCTGCAACTGCTGCACCGCGGTGTCGGGCGCCGCCTCGAGCACGTCGGCCAAGCTTTGTAGCGCCTGCTGCATATACGCGCACACCCGCTCGGGCTCCAGCGACGACACGCTCTGCGCCGTGAGCCCCAACGTTTGTCCATCGTCCTCGACTGACAGTATGAGCGGATAATTGGTGCGCTCCTGCGCGCTGAGCAGCTCCACACCCGGTAGCCCGCTGTGCCCGCTCGAATCCATCGCATTGTGCCGATAATTGAGCAACGCATTAAATAGGGGCGTGCCCGCCGGCACGCCACTGCAGCGCTGCGCCAGCGTTAGCGACGCATGTTCATGCTCGAGCAGCGCCGCGAGCCGTGCGTGCGTGTGCCGCACGCTGTCCTGGACGCTGCCGTCCAAATCCACGCACAGCGGCAGCGTATTGATAAAGAGCCCCATCGCGCTGTGCGCGCCATCGCCGGCATGCATGCGCCCGAACAGCACCGTGCCAAATACCACGCGTGGTTGGCCGCTCGCGCGCGCGAGCACCTGCGCCCACGCCAGATGACACAGGCTCGCCAAGCTCACCCCCAGGCGTTTCGCGTGCGCGCGCAACTGATCATTGAGCGCCGGCGGCAACTTGCGATGTGACTCGGTCACATCACGGCCATCGCGATGCACATCGGTGAGCCCAAACGGCAGCGTCGGCTCGTCGATGTCAGCAAGCATGCCGGTGAAGAAACGCTCATGCTCGGCTTCACTCACGCCCAGCCTGGCCTGCGCGACCAAATGACGGAACGGCTGCGCCGGCGGCAGCGCGTCACCTCGGCCCTCGATGAACGCCTGCACCTCCGTGTGCATTACTTCCCATGTTGTGCGGTCGCCAATTAAATGATGCAGTAGCTCGACGAGCAGCCAGCGGCCATCGGTGTCTTGCGCCACCGCACAGCGCAGCAGCGGCGCCTGCGTCAAATCCACACGGTAGCGCCGCGGATCCAAGCGCTGCGCCAACTGCTCCGCAATCGGTCCATCGGCCGGGTCCAACGTGAGCTCAGTGACCGACAGCCGCGCCCGGCGCCAGACCACCTGCGCAGGCGTGGATAAGCCCTGCCACACAAACGCGGTGCGCAAAATATCGTGCCGGTGGATGACCTGCTGGACAGCTTCCAGATACTGATCGAGCCGCGCGCGGCTATCAAAGGCCAGTTGGGCGGTCAGCAAATACGGATCGCCTTCGGTGGCCAGCAGATGGTGAAACAGGATGCCGTCCTGCAGCGGCGAGAGCGCATAAATGTCCTGGATGTTCGCCACGCCTTGCGGCACCTGCTCGACGATCCGGTCGATGTCAGCCTGCGTTAAGTCAATCAGCGGCAGCATGGCTGGCGTGATCGCAGTCGTGTCGGGCGTGATCGCATTCGCAGGCACCACCACTTCCCGGTGTTGGCCCACTTGCTGCGCCAACGCACTGAGCACCGGCGTGTCAAACAGCGCCCGCACCGACACACTCAAGCCCTGACGCCGCAGCCGCTCCATCAACTGCACCGCGAGCAGCGAATGGCCGCCCAGTGCAAAGAAGCTATCATGCCGGCCCACACGTTCGACACCCAATAGCTCGGCCCAGATCGCCGCCAGCGTCGTCTCGAGCTCGCCTTGCGGCGCCTCATACGCTTGATGCACGAACGCGTCGGCGTCGGGCTCGGGCAACGCACGCCGGTCCAACTTGCCGTTCGCTGTTAAGGGGAACGCATCGAGCCGCACAAAGGCTGCCGGCACCATATAGTCGGGCAGCGCTGCGGCCACCTGGGCGCGCAGCGTGCCGGCGAGCTGTTCGGCGGGCTCGGCTTCGACATAAGCGACAAGCCGCCTGTCATTACCCTCGCCGCACGCGAGCACGGCAGCATTGCGCACTAGTGGGTGTCTGGCAAGTTGTGCTTCGATCTCGCCAAGCTCGATTCTAAAACCGCGGATCTTGACCTGATGATCATCGCGGCCCAAGTACTCGATATTGCCATCCGCCAGCCAACGGCCTAGGTCGCCTGTCTTGTACATTCGTCCTTGAGCGCCGTTTTGAAATGGATTGACGACGAAACGCTCGGCGGTGAGCTCGGGGCGGTTTAAATAGCCTCGGGCGACACTCACCCCACCGACATGGATTTCTCCGGCCACGCCCGGTGGTACCGGCCGGCTATAGCGGTCAAGAATGTAGATTTGCGTGTTTGCGATGGGACGCCCAATGACCGTTTGGGGCGGTATTTGATCCACGCTGCCATATTCATAGAACGTGACGTCGCCATTGACTTCCGACGACCCATAAAAATTGAGCAATCGGATGTCCGGCCGTAGCGCGGCAACCCGCCGTGCCAGCTCAGGCGCTAGCCGCTCGCCACTGCATATGATGACTTGCAACCTGTCGAGCTGATCGTTCTCATTTTCCAACAGGTATTTGAGCAGCGACGGCACGACAATCAAATGGGACACGCCGGTTTGCCTCAAGCGTCGCGCGAATAAGGACGCGTCTTTAAATGTAGCGTTGTCAAATACAATCAAGCTGCCGCCAGCAAGCAATGTCCCCAAAACCTCGGTGACCGAATCCACAAAACCGATACTCGTTTTTAGTGCAGTGACCGGCGGTTCTTTTAGTACATCCAGGGCAAACCACAGCAGGCGGTTAGCCAGCCCCTCGACGGTGGCTTCTACCCCCTTGGGCTGACCGGTAGAGCCAGAGGTATAGACTACGTATGCTGGGTGATGAGGTGTCAAGGACGGCACGCGTGGATCATGTTCCGGGTAGTCCCGTTCAGCGCTGGCATCTAAATCGATAACCGGTACCGGCCGCTTGCCGATTAAGTCCCGTGTCACAGCCTGGACCAGCACTGCCTGCGGCACGCTGTCTTCTAGCATGTAGGCCAGCCGCTCGGCTGGATAGGCCGGATCGAGCGGCACATAGGCGCCACCCGCCTTTAGGATCGCAAGCAGCCCGATGACCATGGCTGGGGAGCGCTCCATGCAGACGGCCACGCGTGTATCGGGTTTCACCCCCAGTTCAATCAGCCGGTGCGCAAGACGGTTAGCCCAGGCATTCAGTGTGGCATACGTCAGTGCCTGGCCTTCATGGACGAGCGCGACCGCATCCGGCGTGCGCGCGACTTGTGCTTCGAATAACTGATGGATGCCCAGGCCCGATGGATAATCACGCTCCGTGGCGTTCCATTCAACCAGCAACCGATGTCGTTCCACAGCATCAAGCAAATCGATATCGCTGATCGATCGTGTAGGCTCAACAGCCAGCGCTTCAAGAAACTGGATAAAACGGCGTTGGTGAATAGTCAGCTCATCTTCATTGTAAAGTGTGGGGTTAGCATGAAAGCCAATCCGTAATTGATGGCTGGCCGGTGTCCAATAGGCGTCAAGCATTAAATCTTCGACGGGACCATTGAGCAAAGGATGATGCTTCGCTGTGTGCTTGCCAAAAGACAGGCCGTAATCGAACGGCATCACGTTGACCGTAGGGCCGAATTGACGCCGTAACGCTTTATTCGGATAGCGTTGATACGGGCATCCGTGCTGGATCTGCTGCGCTGCCTGCTGCATCAACGACGACAGGTTCATGTCTGGTTCAAGCGTGAACCGCAGGGGAACCCTATTGGCGAGCGTGCCGGGGATGGGCCGGTCAGCACTGGGGTCGGCAGTGACCGGTAAGCCCAGTACCACGTCCTGCGCGCCAGTCATCCGATACAGATACGCGGCCAGTGCAGCGCTCAAGAGCTGCCCCAGCTGGTTTGCATTGGAGGCATAGCCCTCCACCGCTTGTGTCGTCAAGTAAGTCGTCTGGCGCAGCCGATGCCGCGATGCAGGTACGCTGTGGCTCGCCAGCGTAGCGGGTTGGGGCCAATCCGCACACTGCTTGAGCCAATAGGCTTCGTCTCGTGCTAACTGGGCGGAATTCTGGTACTGTGCTTCGCTTTCCAGGAACTTCAGTACTGAACCGAAAGTACACGGATCAGGCTCGATACCCTCACACATCGCGCTGTACACTTGGGCGACACGCTGCGCGATGAGGAAAAACGTGTACCGGTCTATGATGATAGCGTGAGTACGCTGATACCAAATCCATTGCGCAGGCGCAACTTTTAGCAACGCATAGCAAAAAAGTGGTCCCTGCATCAGATTCACCGGCTGCTGATAATCAGCCCGCATCCACGCTTGGGCCGCTGCCTGAGGATCGGCTTCTGTTGTGAGGTCCAGCACCGGCACTGACCAGGCGGGTGAACCGATCCTCTGCCGCAGCCCGTCATCGCTGTCGATAAATTGCAAGCGCAGAGTATCGGCCTCGTCAATGACTTGGCGCAATGCCGCTTTAAAGGCGTCAGGATCAATCGCGCCTTCGATCACCGTATATTGTGCGAGGTTGTAGACTGGGCTGTCGGGATGAAGCTGTTGCGCGAGCCAGACCTCCGTTTGGGCAGTGGATAATGCATACGTAACAGGCGTGACACTAGCATCCATAACAAAGCTCCGATTGGGTCGGCCAATTAGCCTAACATTTAATAGGTGTGAAAACTAGGTCGTGTTCAATTAAAGCTTGGGGGCAAAGGCGCAGGCGAGTTGAACAAAAGCAAGGAAGTTGCGAGCGAGTTTGTCATAACGAGTAGCGAGACGGCGAAACTGTTTAATGCGACTGAAAAAGCGCTTGATGATATTGCGGCAGCGATACTGCAAACGATCGAAAGTGCGCCGGTGGCGCCGATGGGCGCGTGGCGCAATGGCCGCTTGTGCGCCGCTCGCTTCGATTTGCTTGACGAGCGCCTCGCTATCGTAGCCTTTGTCGGCGACAACACCCTAACCATTCATTGCGGCGACCAGGGCCACGCATCGGCACGCGTCAGGGCGCCATTCGTGTCACTTGGCCCGCCGCTGACCATGCCACAATCAATTTGTGTCGCGCTTTAGCGGAAACGCTGAGCATAACGCTCCAGACATCACTTTTATTTAGCCATACGGCTACGGCAATGCATCCGTTGAATAATCAATCAGCTTGACGTTAATTGTTTCACGTTCGCAAACACTGTGCCCAGCTGTCAGAAGCCGCTACAAAGTTTCAGCTAATCGCAACGCTTAGCGCCTGGAAAAAAGACTGTAAAGCACCCGCCATGACGCACTCAATGTCATTACCCTTGCTTAAACGACAAGCATTTAAAAGATAAATCCGAAACTTGGAAGAAACAGCGTAAGGTAAATCATTCACTGTGTCAACCTATCAGCGAGGCTTGGCACGTTCTTAGCTAAAACAATTTGGGTATCATGGTCTAATTTCCTCGGACATGTCGATAGGAAGATAATCGTGAATCGACGAGGAGAGCATCGAGATGACAAGAAGAACGCGACGGCAATTTGATACGGATTTCAAGCTGCAAGTGGTGCAGAGGGTATGCGAGCAGGGCCTGTCGATTGGCGAAGTATGCCGGTCGATGGCGCTTGGGCAGACAGCGGTACGCCACTGGGTAGCGCAGTACGATGCCCAGCGCGCTGGCGGCGCGGGTGCGAGCAAGCCGTTGACGGCCGAGCCGCAGCGCATTGGCCAGTTGGAGGCTGAGAATCGGCAATGGCGCGAGGACAACGCACTGCTAAAAAAAGCGTCGGCCTTCTTTGCGCGAGAACGGAAGTGAGCTACCGCGTGATGGCGCACTTGCAAGAGGCCGTATCGGTCAGTCACGCTTGCCGAGTGCTGCAGGTGAGCCGCTCTGGCTCTTACGCGCATCGGCGAGCCAAGCCTAGTGCCGCCCGCGTGCAGCAACAGCTCCACGTGAACGCGGCGTTCGCGGCCAGCGGTGGCAGCTATGGCAGCGGCCGAGTGATGTACGCGCTGCGAGAGCAAGGGCTGCGTATCGGGCGCTACCAGGGGCGTGCGCTTATGCGCGAGGCGCGCTTGCGCGCAAGTTGGAAGCACAAGTAGCGCTTCTTCCTAAACTTGAAGATGGAACGCGTCTGGCAGCGCCAGTATGCCAACCACGATGAAGCACGGCGTGACATCAGCCAGTACATCGTCCGCTTCTACAACTGCGTGCGGTTGCATTCAACATTGGGCTATCTGTTGCCCGCTGCCTTTGAGGCGAAATCGGCGGAGAAAGAAACTATCTGACTGTCCGAAATGAGTTGACTACGACAAATCCATCTGGTCATGTTCACGCAACCGGCGCGCCGATGCGTTCCAGCGCTTCGGTGTTCAAGGCATTCGGCCGCGCAGCATGCAGTTTGCAGAGTTGCCGCCCGACATGCGCCCAACAAGCCGCTTCGGCGACTCGCTTGGTTCTGTAAACCGCCTGGTATCCGCCATAGGCATCGGCCTGCAACGTGCCGTTGAACGATTCGAGTTGCTATTGCAATTCTCATGCTGACCCACCGAATTTTTGGGCGGATTACCCGATCACTGGATGTGTGCCCGTCACCCATGATGCAAATCCGGACATTTGTGCTCGCAACATTTATTGTCGTGAAGAACTATAGTAAGGTGCTGCCCTTCTATTTTTAACCGCATCATTGACTATCTGCTAAGCGGAGATCGCATGAATACTGCCAGCGGAGCGGGCCTCGCTGACATACTTCGTCAACATCGCGCTGTGCTGTTATCCGAATGGGTCGATCAGCATTTGCCGGTCGCATTGCGTCGAGGGTTGGCTACGGAAGCCGAGGCCCGGGATCAATTCCGTGGGTTTCTCGATGTGTTTCTCGATACGCTCGAGTGCACGTCATCGTTGGACGCAGGGGATGCGCAGTGGGAGCCGGTGCGTGCGTTTCTTGCCGAAATGTCCGCGCACCGCGCTAAGATTGGGTTCACGCCGGTCGAGACGGCGACGTTTGTGTTCTCGTTGAAGCGGCCGCTGTACGCGCGACTGAGCGCACAATTCGCTGACAATCCCACCATGCTCGCTGATACCGGCTGGGCGGTGAACGAATTGCTTGACGCGTTGGGTCTTTATACGACTGAAATCTACCAGCGCAGCCGCGAAGCGATCATCTCTCGGCAGCAGGAGGAACTGCTGGAGTTGTCAACGCCCGTCGTGCAATTGTGGCATGGCATTCTGGCGTTGCCATTGATCGGTACGCTCGACTCAGGTCGCACTCAAGTGGTGATGGAAAGCCTGCTGCAGAAAATTGTGGAAACTGGCGCGAGTCTGGCCATCATCGACATCACGGGCGTGCCAACCGTCGATACGCTGGTGGCTCAGCATCTGCTCAAGACCGTGGCGGCAGCGCGATTGATGGGTGCAGATTGCATTATCAGTGGCATCCGTCCCCAGATTGCGCAGACGATTGTCCATCTTGGCGTCGATTTGACCAATGTGACGACCAAATCGACGCTTGCAGATGCTTTTGTGGTGGCGTTGCAGCGCACCGATTCGACGGTGACGCCGGTTCGTCCCGCCGCGTAAGGTCAGATGATGGACCGGATTCCGATTCTGCGCTTGGGCGATTACCTGATTGTCACCATTCAGGTCGATATGCACGATCGTCTCGCTCTGTCGCTGCAGGATGATTTGACCGACCGCATTGTCAAGGACGGTGCTAAAGGCGTGCTGATCGACATCTCCGCACTCGATGTCGTGGACTCCTTTATTGGTCGGATGATCAGTCATACCGCGGCAATGGCGACCGTGCTCGATGCGCAGACGGTCGTAGTGGGCATGCAGCCGTCCGTTGCGATTACGCTGGTCGAGTTGGGGCTCACGCTCAATGGTGTGCGTACGGCGCTGAACATCGAAAAGGGCATGGCGCTGCTCCAGCAGCGTCGGCGTTGACATGCCAAACGTATCGATGATCGGTGTCAACGACGTGACGCCGCAGCGGGTGGCTGAATTAAGCCTGCGCTCAGACGAGGAAATCGTCCGGCTGCGGCAGGTGGTGCGCGACCAGGCCATCGCGCATGGTTTCTCGTTGATCGACCAGACCAAGTTCGTGACTGCAGCCAGTGAATTGGCTCGTAACACGCTACAGCATGGCGGCGGCGGTACGGCTCAGCTGCACGTAGTGGTCAATGGCGCGCGTGTCGGCCTGCGGCTGACGTTCACCGACGCTGGTCCAGGTATCGCGGACGTTGAGCGGGCGCTGGGGGATGGCTTCAGTACCGGAACAGGGCTCGGTCTGGGGCTGGGGGGCTCGCGTCGCCTATGTGACGAATTCACGATCGAATCGCAGCTCGGAAACGGTACGACGGTGGTGATCACAAAATGGAAAACACGCTAGGTGCGGCGTTGCCAAGCGGTGGCGCTCACTGTTCGCTGGAGATCGCGGATGCGAGCGCGGTCGCATTTGCGCGCCGCACATCCGCTGAAGCGGCGCGCAAGGCCGGCTTCGCAGAGGTGGATGCCGGCCGCTTGGCGATCGTGACCACCGAGGCCACGACGAACATCTTGAAACACGCGCGGCACGGCGAAGTGCTGATGCGGCCACTAGACGGGGCAGTCGAGTTAATTGCGATGGACCGCGGCCCTGGAATGCACGATGTGCGGGCCGCACTCATGGATGGTCATTCCACGGCTGGCACGGCCGGCACTGGCCTGGGTGCGATTCGTCGGCTGGCTGATCAATTCGCTTTATATTCGCAACCGGGCGTGGGTACGGTGGTGCGGGTGTTGCTGTGCGAGGCCCGCAAGCCACCCGCACATGCCACGCTGTCTGGGCTGCAGATCGGCGGCGTTTGCGTACCCTGTCCCGGACAACAGGTGTGCGGCGATGCCTGGCACGCACAATTCGATCCGCGCGGCATGACGCTCGCGTTGGCCGATGGCCTTGGGCATGGTGCCGACGCGCATGTAGCGGCGTACGGGGTCGTGGAAGTTGTGCAGCGCGGCGCCGGTATTTCGCCGGCCAGGCTGATGGAGCAGGCCGACGCGGCGCTGCAATGTACACGCGGTGCTGCAATTGCACTCGTACGCGTGGATTGGGTGAATGCGTGCGTGACGTTTTGCGGCACGGGAAACATTTCGGCGGTTGCGCACGGCACCGGGCATCCTCAGCACCATGCCGGCGACCGTGCTGGTGCGCCGCGCGAGCGCTACCCATTGATATCGCGCAACGGCATCGTTGGGCATACGATGCGTGGTACGCAGGAGTTCGAAATGGCGTGGAACGCCGACGCGATGCTCGTATTGCATTCGGACGGCGTGGGCACCCGGTGGGACTTGTCCGATTATCCGGGACTCTCCCGGCAACCGGCAGCGATCATTGCCGCAGTGCTTTATCGTGATTTTTCGCGTCGGCGCGACGACGCGACGGTCGTGGTCGTGAAGGCCCGCACGCAAGCACAGTTGAGTCATGACGATGCGTTTGCTACCAATCCGGCTCGAGTGTGAGCAAGATGCCATCGTCGCACGCCGACGCGCGCGCGAACTGGCGGCGGCGCTGGGCTTATCGCCATTGGATCAGGCCCGCATAGCAAGCGCGGTGCTGGAGATCAGCTGCAATGCACTCGATTATGCGGGCGGCGGGGAAGTGACGTTCGTCATCGACGATACGACGCACCCGCACGCGCTGCGCATCGAGGTGCGCGACTGGGGGCCGGGCATCCGCGACCTGCAAGCTGTGCTGGAAGGCATCGGCGGCGCGCAGGCGGGCATGCGCACTGGCGTTGCCGGTGCGCGATGCCTGATCGGCCATTTTTCGATTCAGTCGCGTGATGGCGACGGCACACTCGTGACCATGGTCGATTCACTGCCCGCCGATCGCGCTGCCGTATCTGTCGATGTCGCGAGCCAGCTAATGCATGAGCTTGCCCCAGCGGTTGCGCAAACCGAGGCCTTTGATGAACTGCGACAACTGAACCGCGAACTGGTGAGCACGCTTGCCGAGTTTGGGCAACGCCAGCAGGACCTGCTGCGCTTGACGCAGGAGTTGGAAGCAACCAACCGCGGCGTGGTCGCGCTTTATGGGGAACTGGACGAGCGTGCGGAGGAACTGCGTCGTGCAGACGCGATGAAGACACGGTTTTTGTCAAATATGAGCCATGAGCTTCGCACGCCGCTCAGTTCGATTCGAGCGTTGGCGAAGTTGCTGCTGAACCGGCTTGATGGCGACTTGACGGGCGAACAGGAGCGGCAAGTTACCTTGATCCTCAGTGCGGCGGAGCATCTTGCCGAGATGGTCAACGATTTGCTCGATCTGGCCAAGATTGAAGCGGGCAAGACCGATGTGGTACCCGTATGGTTCGACGCCGCGGGTCTGTTTGCGGCACTTCGCGCGATGTTGGCGCCGCTGCTCAACACACCGCACGTGCAGCTCGAATTTGCGTCGGTGGCGGGTTTGCCCAAGCTGTATACCGATGAACCTAAGCTCACGCAAATATTGCGCAACTTTGTATCGAACGCGCTCAAATACACGGAGCATGGCCGAATCGAGGTCGGCGCGCGAATGGAGCCAGACGGCGATCGCGTCACGTTCTTCGTTTCAGATACCGGCATTGGTATTGCGCCGGAGCATCACCAGATCATCTTCGAAGAGTTCAGCCAGGTGCAGAATCGTCTCCAACAACGTACAAAGGGAACGGGACTCGGTTTGCCGCTGTGTCGCAAGCTGGCCATGTTGCTTGGCGGCGACGTGCGCGTATGCAGCGAACTGGGTGCGGGCTCGACGTTTTACGTCACCGTGCCAGTCTGTCTGGTACAAGCGGGGGAAGCGCCGCATGCCGCGGCCGGGACGATGCACATGCATGGAAGTAGCGGAGGGCAAGCAGCATGAGCACTGCAGCGACACTGATCCTCAATGTCGATGACAATGAGGGCGCTCGCTATGTGAAGTCGCGCATTCTAAGCCACGCGGGATTTGCGGTGATCAACGCGTCAACCGGATATGACGCGCTGCAGGCCGTGCGTGAGCGCGAGCCGGCGCTTGTGTTGCTCGACGTGAGACTGCCGGACATCAGTGGCATCGAGGTGTGCAAACTGATCAAGCAGGACGCGGCAACGAGTTCGACGCTTGTGCTACAAACGTCAGCGGCTGCTGTGCAGCCGCATGACAAGATTCTCGCGCTAGACGGCGGTGCGGACAGCTACTTGACCGAACCGGTCGATGCAGCTGAGCTGGTCGCCAACGTACGGGCATTGCTGCGGCTACATGCGGCCGAGAAAGCGCTTCGGGAGACGGACCGGCGTAAAGACCGGTTCCTCGCGACGCTTGCACACGAATTGCGCAACCCTCTCGCACCACTTCGCAATGCAATCGAATTGCTCGATCCCAAGTACGGAGCAACCGAGGCAATGCGTGCGGATGCCCGACTGATCGCCAGTCGCCAGCTGGCGCATTTGGGGCGGCTGGTTGACGATCTGCTGGACGTGTCCCGCATTTCGTACGGAAAGATCGTGCTGCAAATCGCTGCGCTGGACTTGAAGGCCGTCGTCGAGACGGCGATCGAAACGAGTAAGCCGTTGCTCGACAGCAAGGGACACACGTTGTCGGTGACCATGCCGACTACAGCGTGCCCGGTCGTCGGTGACGGCATCCGCATCGCACAAATCATCGGCAACCTGCTGTCGAACGCGGCAAAGTACACACCCGATGGTGGCCGGATCGAGCTTCGGCTTGATCTTGGCGACACCGATGTTGCCGTTTGTGTGCAGGACAACGGCATCGGCATATCGTCGGAGGAACTACCGTCTGTGTTTGACCCGTTTATGCAGTCGCGCAAATCGATGGAACAGGCGGGCGGGGGCCTGGGCATCGGACTGGCGTTGGTGCGCGAGCTTGCGGAGTTGCACGGCGGATCGGCGACTGCGTATTCGGACGGGCCCGGACGGGGCTCGCGCTTTGTGATTCGGTTGCCGCTGGCCGACGTGGCGCAGCGCGAGTGCGCCGACAAGGCGTCGCGTGAGTCCGCCGCTTACGCTGCTGCAAACCAGCGACGGGTGCTGATCGCCGACGACAATACCGATGCGGCGATGTCTCTGCAAGTGTTGCTGGAGTTGTCGGGCCATACCGTGCGGGTCGCGCACGACGGCGTGTCGGCAATCGAAATGGCGCAAACGTTCGAACCCCAAGTGGCGATACTGGATATTGGGTTGCCGCATGCAAATGGCTATCAGGTGGCCAAAGCGCTGCGTGCGCAACCGCGGACCGCACGCGCGCTGCTGATCGCATTGACTGGTTATGGGCAGCAGAGCGACAAGCAGGCCGCATCCGATGCTGGATTCAATCTGCATTTAGTCAAGCCGGCTCGGCTGGATGAATTGTTACGGGAGATCGAACGCGCAGAGGTGACGTGAGCGTGCCGGGTGCCCCCTGACGCGGCAGCCGTCTAGCACGCATCCCGCGTCAATGCGTGTCAACAGCCGCCGTGGCCAACTGCTGTGCGCACGCGATGGCTTTTTCCATTGCCGCAACGATGTCTTCCCGCGCCGCAGCGTCGCCTACCCGCAGCGCATAGGACGGGTGCCACGTGGCGACCAACCACGCGTCACCGAGTCGCACAGGCGCGTGCAGGTAGTCCCGCAGGTTGACGTTGCGGCGCAGGACCGCGCAGAGCGCCGTGGCCCCCAGCGTGACGATGACGGCCGGCCGCACACGCGCCAGTTCCTGCTCTAGCCAATGAGCACAAGCGTGAACCTCGCGTTGCGCGGGCGTTTTGTGCATGCGTCGCTTGCCGCGCGCAATCCATTTGAAGTGCTTGACCGCGTTGGTCAGGAAGACCGTGTGGCGCGGCACACCGGCGCGGTGCAGCGCCTCGTCCAGTATCTGACCGGCGGGGCCCACGAACGCGCGGCCGGCCAAATCCTCGTGATCGCCCGGTTGTTCGCCGATCAACATCATCCGGGCGGTTTCCGGACCGTGGCCTGGCACTGCCTGCGTGGCACTGCGCCACAAGCCGCAGCGACGGCATTCGTCGAGCGAAGACGGGACCGGCCGTAATGGCCGCGCGCGCCGCGCGTCCACGGCGACCTGCTTGCCTGTCATCGCGCGCACTGCTTCGGCCTGTGCGACACGGCGCGCGCCACTTCGCGCGTCGGCGATCATTGCCGGTATCAACGGCCCCTCGGGTAAATGCTTCCAAAAGCGCACTGGCATATGCTGGTGCAGCGCCGTTTCGTTCAGCCGCGCCGGATTGAAAGTGCTCTTGTAATAGGCGAGCCACAGCGACTCGACTTCGTCAACAGCGGCACCGGCCCGTATTGTCGCCGCATCGCCAGATACGGCCGACAACTGTAGCGTCGCGCCATTCCACAGCGCCGCGCCCTGTGGCGTGCCGATCCACCAGGACGACGTTCCCATGCGACGCGCAAAATGCTCTGCCGCGTACGCTAACACATCGTGATCGGGCTCGTACCAGGCCAGGTATTCCGGTATGCCAGCGCCGTCACGTCGATGAAAGCGCACGTACGCGATCATGTCGTGTTTGGCACGCCGCACGGACTTGGCCATCGCGTGCAGCCGTGCACCGTCTTCGTCGGCCGCTGACGCCACCGCCCGATCGCCATGCCACCATCGCCATAGGACCCGGTACAAAAGTGCCCAACGTTGCGGTGAACGATACAGCGCGGCGTCTTGCAGCAGCGACGCCAACGCGCTCGAGATGCTTACGCGCAAGCCGGCGCTGCCGTTGTCCGCACCCAATCCCCGCGTCCGATCGTCGCATACGGCCGGTGCGGCTGTCGGATAGTCCAGCGGCATTTGTGCCGTGGTGACGCTGGTTACCGAACCGTGTTCAACCCATGTCACGGCCTCTGGGGGCCAACCCGCCACAAGCGCGCGCAACGCCTGAGATCGCCAGCTGGCGTAGCCGCCGTTGACTAGCAGCGTGGACGGGCACGCGCCGCTCATAGCAATGCCAATTGCACGGGGGCGCGCGACAGTGTGTGCCGCAGCTGTTCCGATGGCATATCGACTCGTGCGGGTCTGTAGTCCTGCACCACGATAAACGATCTGACCTGATCCATCACGCAACGCAGACGAATCAAATCGTGATAGCGGATCGCGCGCACGCGACGCAACTGCGCCAGCCGCTTTGCATTGCGTACGCCAATGCCCGGTACGCGGGCGAGCATCCATGGTGGCGCGCGATTCAAATCGACTGGAAACGATTCGCGGTGCGCCAACGCCCAAGCCAGCTTTGGATTGATATCCAACGGCAGGTCGCCGTCGTTTTGAAACAGTTCCTCGGCACGGAAGCCATAACCGCGCAACAAGAAGTCCGCTTGATACAGCCGATGTTCGCGTAGAAGCGGTGGAGCTTGCGAAGGGAGCGCGGACGGGCTGTCCGGGATCGGGCTGAAAGCGGAGTAATACACGCGTTTCAATTGGTAGGCGCCGTACAGCGTTTGGGCGGTGCGTAAAATGGTGCGGTCGTTGGCATCATCGGCACCCACGATCATTTGCGTGCTTTGCCCGGCCGGCGCGCTCAGTGGCGCCTGTTTCTCGCTCTGCGCTTGTTCCCGAGCCAGACGGATTGCTCCCATGGCGCGCTTGATTGTCGACGCGTTCTTCTCGGGCGCCAGCCGTTGTAGGCCGTGCTCGGTCGGCAGTTCGATGTTCACGCTAAGCCGGTCGGCATATTGGCCAGCCTCCGAGATGAGCCGTGGATCGGCGTCCGGGATCGTCTTCAAATGAATATAACCGCGAAATTGGTGCTCTTCACGCAGCGACCGCGCCACATGGACCAATTGCTCCATCGTGTAGTCGGCGCTGCGGATCACGCCGGAACTGAGGAATAGGCCGTCGATGTAATTGCGCCGGTAGAAGTCCATCGTCAGATTGACCACCTCTTGCGGCAAAAAACGCGCGCGCGGGACATTGCTAGAGCGCCGGTTCACGCAATACTGGCAATCGTACTGGCAGAAATTGGTCAGCAAAATCTTCAGCAACGACACACACCGGCCATCTGGCGTATAACTATGACAAATGCCAGCGCCTACGCTGGCACCAAGCCCAGCATGCGCTTGCGCATCTCGTTCAGGCGCGCCGCTACTGGCGCATGACGCATCGTATTTAGCCGCGTCGGCCAAAATTTCGAGCTTCTTCAGCAATTCCATCGCGATGGCAATACTGTATGGATATACAGTATTATACGCACTGGCGCGCGGCTCGCAACCCAGATGTCACCGCACAGCCAGGGCCACGTGGCGCTGTAGCCATGGGCCGTTAGCTCACTTTCTTCAGCGCATCCGCCTTGTGGATTGCCGTTTTGCCGGTACGCGCGCTTTTGACTTCGTACTGAGGCTCGCGCGCAGACGCCTTGACAATATGGCGGCCCGCCTTAGCGGTACCTGTCACCTTACGGGTGACGACGCCGTCCGTGCGTCCCTGCGAAGTTTGCCATTGGACTTTGTCGCCTTTGGATAAAGTAACCATACCGATCTCCCGGAAACGCGGCGGCCCGATGGGCCCCGACGATCGGTTCATGCGCAACAAGCGTGCCCTCGACGGCGATGGACCGATTCGATCAACCCGATGCCACGGTGAAGGCTTGCAAACTTGCTTCGTCAATGAGCAGGCGCAGTTTCCGTTGCTCAGCAGCACTGCTCTGAGCCGTTTGGTTAGCGCGTATGCGGGTTGTCCCCGGTGCAACGGCCAACGGGTTCGCGGCGCATGTTCATCGGTGCCGCATCGACCTGCGGTTCAATCGGGGGCGCGTGTGAAACGCATCGCAGTTCCATCGCGTGTGATGCGCTCCCAGACCGCGCGCTTTTCTTCGTCGGTCATGAACACCCAGTTCGACACCTCCTCCGCCGTCCGGCCACAGCCTTTGCAGACTTCGTCGAACAAGGTGGAGCATACGCCGATGCATGGGCTGTCCGGCTGGGAGTGAAGGGGAGAACTCATCGGTGACACCGTAAAAGACGGGAAGCGGCAAACCTGCATCTTAATCCACTTTCCACTTTGGCTATTCCCGCTTACCATGAGATGCTGTCGCCAGTCGGGGCCGTCCACTGCCGCCGCCCCGCAGGCGCACCAGTGGATAGGCTAGCTGGGAATCGATGCTGCCGTACCAGCCGTGCGTCCGGCCCCGGCCCCGGCTCGACGACGTTGCCGCTGGTGGTGTGCTCGCGTGTGCGACTGGGGCTGAATCCGGAAATGAACGCGTTGGCGACGCTGTTCATCTCTGTCGTCACGATTGCAGTGATCGTCGTCAACCGTGCGATGCAAGTGCAGCAGCGGCGGCGCGTCGCACCGGCCGCATAATGCAGCGCCCCCGTGGGAGACGGCGGGCGGCTAGCTCGAGAGCGTGCGTGCGTAGGTCAGGTGCTGGTACAGCGTATCGGGGTCGGTGTTGGTGCCGCACAGCAGCACGCCGACGCGCTTGCCTTCGAGCGCGTCGCGCAGCGGCCCGAGCAGTGCGGCGAGCGCCGCCGCGCACGCAGGCTCGACAGCCAGTTTCAGTTGCTCAAACAAGCGCAGCATGGCTACGCGCAGCTGGTTATCGGATACGGTGACCATTCGATCGATGTGCCGGCGGCACAACACGTAGCTGTACTCCTCGGTGTGCGGCGCTAGCAGCGAATCGGCGACACTGCGCATCGGGCCCATCTTCACCGTATGGTTTGCCGCGAAGCTCTTGCTCATCGCGTCGGCCCCTTCCGGCTCGACGCCATAGACATGAATGCGTGGGTTCACCACGCGCAACGCGGTGGAGACACCCGCGCCGAGCCCGCCGCCGCCGACCGGCACGATCACCGCGTCCAGTGCCGGCGTCTGCGTGGCCCATTCGTAGCCGAGCGTCGCGGTGCCGAGCACGGTGCGATACCCATTGAACGGGTGGATGAAGTAGCGCCGCTCGTCCGCCTCGATGCGTCGGACTTTGTCGAATGCCTGCGCGCCGTCGTCGGCGAACACCACTTCGGCACCATACTGGCGACACAGCTCGACGCGCGCCGGGCAGGCCGTCTTGAGCATCACCACCTTAGCGCTGATGCCCAGGCGCATCGCGGCGTGTGCGACGGCGGCCGCGTGATTGCCGGCGCTTACGCACGTGACGCCGGCGCTGCGCTGTGCGTCGTTCAGCGCCAACAGGTTGGAGAACGCGCCACGCACTTTGAAGGAGCCCGCGGCCTGGAATAATTCGAACTTGAAGTTGATGGTTGTGCCTTCGAGGGACGGAAAATCGCTGCGATCGAAGGTCGGCGTACGAATCACCCACGGGGCGAGCGCCAGGTGCTGCGTGGCGATATCATCCAACGTCGGCACGCGTTGGCCATCAATCAACGCGGGCGTGGTCGATACGTTCACCGCGGACGCGGCCAATGGCTTGGAAACAGGCGGCGGCGCGGCCCAGTCAGACATGCGTATGAACCTCGAGACTGGTGATCAGTTGGCGAATGAACGACTCGCTCGCGCCCAGTTGCTCGAGCGAAACAAATTCGTTTGGCTTATGGGCCTGCTCAATATTGCCCGGCCCGCAGACGACGGTCGGGATCCCGGCGCGCTGGAACAGGCCGGCCTCGGTGCCATAGGCGACCTTGCGCTTGTCCTGGTCGGCGGTCAGCGCCCGTACCAGTTGCGTGATCGCCGCCTGCTCGCTGGCGTCCAGCCCCGGGGCGGCGGCGATCTCCGAGATCTCGATAGCGGCGTCCGGATGCTCGCGGCGCATCTGCGGCAGCAACGTATCACGCGCATACGTCTCGATCTGCGCCAGGATGGCCTGCGGATCCATCGTCGGCAGGTTGCGGAATTCGAACTGGAATTCGCAGTGCGCCGGGACCGTGTTGATCGCGTTGCCACCGATGATCGTACTGGTCTGCGCGGTCGTAAACGGCACATCGTAGAGCGTGTCGAACGGCCCGTGCGAGCGGTAGCGCTGCGCGACGTCGCGTATGTGGCAAATCAGCCGCGCCGCATACTCGATTGCATTGAGTCCCTGTGGTGTCAGCGATGAGTGGGCCGCGTGCCCGCGCACACAACAGCGGTATGCATTGATTCCCTTGTGGGCGATGATCGGGCGCATGCTGGTTGGCTCGCCGACGATGCAGCCTTCGGGCCGCAGGCCGCGCTTTTGCAGATCCGCGAGCAGCAGGGGGGCGCCGGCGCAACCCACTTCCTCGTCGAACGACAGCGCGAAATGAATCGGCTTGGCGAGCTTTGCCGCCTGCATTTGCGGCAGCAGGGCGAGCGCGGTGCCAATGAACCCTTTCATATCGCAGCTGCCGCGCCCGTAAAGCTTACCGTCGTGGACGCGGGCAACGAACGGATCGCTGTCCCAGTGCTGTCCGTCGACCGGTACTACGTCGGTGTGGCCGGACAGCACGATGCCGCCGTGCGAGGTGCCATCATGGGCCGGCACGGTGGCGAACAGGTTGGCCCATTGGCCTGTTTCGTCGTACGTAAGCGCCGCGTCCAGACCGACTGAGCGTAGGTAGTCGCGTACTGTTTCAATCAAGCCGAGATTGGGTAGGCGGCTCGTGGTATCGAAGCCAATCAGCTTTTCGGTCCACGCAATGGCGGCGGCACTGGCGGGTAGCTCGGGCGAGGACGGCGTACCTAGCACTGCGGCTGATGAACCGGCCGGCGCCGATGTCGCGGATGCAGACATGGTGTGGCTCCAAGTGGTTATGAGTTGATCATACCCAAAAACGAATCCGTTCCAAAGCCGCGTGGCGTAAATTCCCCTAGCACCGTGCACACGGAATTTGACTCAGGGAGTTGCGCGACTTGACTCAGGCGGTTGCGCGACGTGCGAGCGCGACATAGTGTGACGCCGCTCACGCGTTGGCCCGTTGCTTGCCCGGCGCGCTCAGCGACCGCAGCGTTTCCTTGACCATGGCGACCCGGCTCGCCAGCTCAGGACTGTGCCACTCGATCCGCAACTTGTCCTGCCCCGCCAGCTTGATGTGCCGGTGCTTCTGCACCATTTCGATGATGCGCATTGCGTCGATTGGCGGATTCGGCGCGAATTGCAGCCCAATCGCGCTTTCCGCCGCGTCGATCTTGACGATGCCCAGCGGCTTGGCGGCCAGCCGCAGTCGATGCGTTTCAATCAGCGCCTGCGCCTGCGCTGGCAGCTTGCCGAAGCGGTCGACCAGCTCTTCATGGATGCCGTCAATGGCCTCGCTTACTTCGCAATTGGCCAGGCGCTTGTACAGCGACAGGCGCTCCTGCACATCGCTGCAATAATCGGCTGGCAGGATGGCTGGCACATGCAAGTTGATCTCGGTCGTGGCGGCCAGCGGTGCGTTCAAGTCCGGCTCGCGGCCATCCTTCAACGCGCGCACGGCGTCATTGAGCATATCGGTATAGAGTTGGAAGCCAATTTCTTGGATGTCGCCGGACTGCTTGTCGCCCAACACCTCCCCAGTGCCGCGGATCTCCAGATCATGCATCGCGAGATAGAAGCCGGCCCCCAGTTCCTCCATTTGTTGGATCGCCTCGAGGCGGCGCTGCGCCTGCCGGGTCAGCGACTGTGGGTCGTTGACCAGCAAGTAGGCGTACGCTTGGTGATGGGAGCGACCGACACGGCCCCGCAACTGGTGCAGTTGGGCCAAGCCAAATTTATCGGCGCGATGAATCAAGATCGTGTTGGCGCTCGGCACGTCGATCCCGGTTTCGATAATCGTCGTGCACAGCAGCACGTTGGCCCGTTGCGCCACAAAGTCGCGCATCACGCGCTCGAGCTCGCGCTCGTGCATTTGGCCGTGCGCCACCGCGATGCGGGCTTCGGGCACCAGCGCTTCGAGCGCCGCACGACGGCTGTCGATTGACTCCACTTCGTTATGCAGAAAGTAGACCTGGCCACCGCGCTTGAGCTCGCGCAACATGGCCTCGCGGATCACGCTGTCTTCCTCACGCCGCACAAAGGTCTTGATCGCCAGGCGCTTTTGCGGCGCGGTGGCGATCACCGAGAAGTCCCGCAGCCCTTCCAGGGCCATGCCCAGCGTGCGAGGGATCGGCGTAGCGGTCAAGGTCAGCACGTCCACTTCCGCGCGCAGCGCCTTGAGGGCCTCCTTTTGCCGCACACCGAAGCGGTGCTCCTCGTCGATGATCACGAGTCCCAGGCGCTTGAAGCGCACATTCGCGGACAGCAGCTTGTGGGTGCCGATCACAATGTCGACGTTGCCGTCGTTGATTGCCTGGATGGCGGCACTGACCTCCTTGGCGGACTTGAAGCGCGACAACTCAGCGATGCGCACCGGCCAGTCGGCAAAACGGTCGGTGAAGGTCTGCACGTGCTGCTCGGCCAGCAGCGTCGTCGGCGACAACAACGCCACCTGTTTGCCGCCAAGCACCGCGATGAAGGCTGCACGCAGCGCCACTTCGGTCTTGCCGAACCCGACGTCGCCGCACACCAGCCGGTCCATCGGCTTGCCACTGGTCATATCGCCGATTACCGCGGCAATGGCGGCGGCCTGATCCGGCGTCTCGTCGAAGCCGAAGCTTTCTGCAAAGCGTACGTAGTCGCGCGGGTCCAGTGCGAACGCGTGGCCCTGGCGCGCCGCGCGGCGGGCATACAGGTTCAGCAGCTCCGCTGCGGTATCGCGGATCTGCTGGGCGGCGCGCCGCTTGGCTTTTTCCCATTGGCCCGAGCCGAGTGCGTGCAGTGGCGCGCTGTCCGGATCGGCACCGCCGTAGCGAGCGATCACGTGCAACTGCGACACCGGCACGTACAGCTTGCTGTCGCCTTGATATGCCAAGTGCAGGAACTCGGTGTCGCCTTCGCCCAGATCCATCGTCACCAGGCCCATGTACCGTCCGACGCCGTGCTGGCTGTGAACGACAGGGTCGCCGACCTTCAACTCAGACAGATCGCGCACCATCGAATCGACGTCGCTGGCCTGTTCCTGGCGCCGACGGCTGGCGCGGCGCGCAAGCGGCCCATACAGCTCGGTTTCGGTGACCAGCGCAATATGCTCAGCCGGTAGCACGAAGCCGGACGCCACGGGCGCAACGGCCAGCCCGAACGGCGCGTTGCCTTGTACGAACGCGTCGAACGAATCGAACAGCGACACCCGCAGATGGTGATCGGCGAGCAATTGGGCGATGGTCTCGCGGCGTCCGGCTGACTCCGCGACAAGCAGAACCCGCTGGCCCGCCGTGTCGAGATAGCGGCGCAGTGCGGCGACCGGATCGTGTGCGTGCCGGTCGATTGCCAGCGATGGCAGCGGCATCGACCAGCGCTCGGCGTCATCCGAGGGCTTCGCACCGAGCGAGAGCCGCGCAAACGGCTTGGCCAACGTGAAGAAGTCCTGCTCGGATAGGAACAGTCGCGCGGGCGCCAGGATCGGACGCTCGCGGTCATGTGACAAAAATGCGTGCCGCTGCTTCGTCTCGGCGCTGAAATGCCGGATCGACGCCTCGATATCGCCGACTAGCACCAACTGCGTGTGCTTGGGCAGGTAGTGGAATAGCGTCGCGGTGTCCTCGAAGAACAGTGGCAGGTAGTATTCGATACCCGCCGCCGCCACGCCATTGCCGATGTCCTTGTAGATCGGCGCACGGGACGGATCGCCTTCGAATTCAGCGCGCCATCGACTGCGAAATGCAGTGCGCGCGGCCTCATCGAACGGGAACTCGCGTCCCGGCAGCAGGCGTACTTCGCGCACCGGGTAAAGACTGCGCTGCGTATCGGGATCGAACGCGCGAATCGAATCAACCTGGTCGTCGAACAGGTCGATCCGGTACGGCAACGACGAACCCATCGGGAACAAATCGATCAGCGAGCCGCGCACACAGTATTCGCCCGGACGCACGACCTGGCTCACGGGCTCGTAGCCGGCCAGCATGAGCCGCGACTTGAACTTGGCTTCGTCCAGCCGCTGGCCTTGCTTGAACTCGAAGGTGTACGCAGCCATGAACGTGGCTGGTGGCATCCGGTACAACGCGGTCGTGGCCGGCACGACCAGAATGTCGCAACGTCCTTCGCCCAGGTCGTGCAACGTGGCGAGTCGCTCCGAAATCAGGTCCTGGTGCGGCGAGAAAGTATCGTACGGCAGGGTTTCCCAGTCGGGTAAAAGCTGCACGCGCACGCCGGGCGCGAAGCAGCCGATTTCCTGCTGCAGGCGCTGCGCATCGACCGCGCTCGCGCAGATCAGCGCGAGCATCGGTATGCGGTCGCGATACGCCAAATAATAGCGCGCAATCGCCAGCGCATCGGCGGACCCCGATGCGCCATCGAACACATAGCGCTGGCCCTCCTTGATGAATGGAACGGGGCAGGCGAACGGGGCGGACGGTGAATCGGGCGGGGTAGCGGAATAATCTGGCATGAGCAGGCAATGAGGGCTGCGGGCGGCAACTTGAATCGACTATTATAAAATCCGTCTTTCATTTTGACTCTGCACGGATTGTGCGACTTTCGTGACCTCTCGCCTGTTTGCTTTGATTCCCTGCGCTGGCACTGGCTCGCGCGCGGGCTCGCCCATCCCGAAGCAGTACCGGACGATTGCCGGACGCAACCTGTTGTACTACTCGCTGGCGGCATTCGATGCATGCTCGGAGTTCACTCAAACCCTGGTGGTGCTCGCACCCGACGACGGGTATTTTGATCCGCGGCGCTTCGGCGCGTTGCGCTACGCGGTCAGGCGCTGCGGCGGTGAAACCCGGCACGCATCGGTGCACAACGGACTGCTTGCGCTGGCCGAATTCGGCGCGCGCGACGATGACTGGGTCTTGGTCCACGACGCGGCGCGACCGGGCATCACGCCCGAATTGATCCGTGCGCTGGTGGCTGCCGTGCGGGACGATCCTGTTGGCGGCATCGTGGCGATGCCGGTGGCCGACACGCTCAAGCGGGTCAATTCGTCGCAGTGTCCCGCAGGCGGCGACGGCGCGGCGACGCCGCGTATCGGCGCGACCGAGCCGCGCGATAACCTATGGCAGGCGCAGACGCCACAGATGTTCCGCATCGGCACGCTGCGCGAGGCGCTTGTACAGGCACAGGCGCGTGGCCATGCGGTGACCGACGAGGCTTCCGCGCTCGAATCGCTGGGCTACGCGCCCCGGGTTGTGCAAGGCAGCCTATGCAACTTCAAGGTGACGTACCCGGAAGATTTCGCGTTGGCCGAAGCGCTCCTCAAACATGATGCGGCGCGCTGAACACTGCCACGCCGGTCACGCCGCGCTCAGCTTGCTGCGGCGCTCAGTCCATTCAACCCAGCAGGAGAACGACGAATGAATTTGCGAATTGGCCAGGGCTACGACGTGCATGCACTCGTGCCGGGGCGGCCGCTGGTGCTCGGCGGTGTGACGGTCCCCTACGAACGCGGGCTGCTTGGCCATTCGGACGCCGATGCGCTGCTGCACGCGATCACCGATGCGCTGCTCGGCGCCGCGGCGTTGGGCGACATCGGCCGCCATTTCCCCGATACGGATCCACACTTTGCCGGCGCCAACAGTCGCGTGCTGCTGCGCGAGGCGGCGCGGCGGGTGGCGCAGGCAGGCTATCGCGTCGTCAACGTGGACAGCACGGTAATCGTGCAGCAACCTAAGCTAAGCAAACACATTCCAGCGATGTGCGAGAACATTGCAGCGGATCTTGGCCTGGACAGCAACGCGGTCAACGTCAAGGCGAAGACTAACGAAAAGCTGGGCTATCTCGGCCGCGGCGAGGCCATTGAGGCGCAGGCCGTGGTGCTGCTCGCCAGCCACTGAGGCGCTGCGGCTGCGGTTGCGGCAAAGGGGGGCGTCGGGTGCTGCCGCCCGCTGGCATCCGCCCATCGTGCAATGGGGCTGTGCTTGGGCGTCACGCCAAGCGGGCTCATGCGCCGATGCGCGTATCAGACCGGCTCCGGACGGCCATTGCGGCTGAGCGGAAAATCGATCGTGACCTCTAGCCCGGGACCGGGCACGCGGTTGCGCAGCCGCACAGAGCCGTGATGGCGGCTAACCAGCCGCTGCACGATCGCCATGCCCAGCCCGGTGCCATCCGCCTGACTGCGGGCCGTGTCGACGCGGTAGAACGGGCGGGTCACCAGGCTAAGTTGGTCCTCCGGGATGCCCGGGCCCTCGTCCAACACCGACAACTCGACGCGGGCATGCACGAGTTGCGTCTCTATCGTGATGTGCGGGATGCCATCCTCGGCGCTGCGCCCGTACTTGCGTGCGTTTTCGATCAAGTTGCCGACCACGCGACGCAGATCGGTCGCGTCCGCGTCGACCAGCGCGCCTTGCGACAGCCGCGTGGTGATGCGCACGTCGTCTTCCGACGCCATGCGCGCGACCGCTTCGCTGGCGACCAACGACAGGTCGACACGCTCTGGCGCCTGCTGCATCGGACGCGCATAGTCGAGGAAACGACCGATGATCCTGTCCATCTGCTCGATATCATCGATCATCGCGGCCTTCGTCACGTCGTCCGACGGACTCATTTCGGTTTCGAGCCGCAGGCGGGCCAGCGGCGTGCGCAAATCATGCGAGATGCCGGCGAGCATCAGCGCGCGGTCCGCCTCGAGTTGCTGCAAATCGCGAACCATTTGGTTAAAGCTGCGGTTTGTCTCTGCCGCGACGCCAAGCCCACGCTCGGGCAGCGGCGCTGGCGTGTGCCCCTGGCCGACCCGGCGCGCCGCCATCGCCAGCCGCGAGAACGGTCGGTTCACCAGACTCGTGATGAATGCCGCCCCGAGCAGCGACAGTGCCAGCGCAAACGTGCCCCAGCCGAACCATTGCAGGCCGGTGACGTTGTCGAGTTGATCTCGATCCAGCGCAACCCAGTAGTCGTCGTCATCGATCTTGAAGCTGATCCACACGCCCGGTATGTCATTGACCGACTGGGCGATGACGGTATCCTCGCTGAGCCGTGCGCGAATATTCTTCTCGATCAGCCGTGTTAATGATTCGTCCGGCTGCAGCGTGTACTGGTCGGTGGTCTCACGCGGGTAGACCCGGATGCCCTCGTTGCTTTCTAGGTCCTGCAGTAGCGCGCGCCGCAGATCCGGGTCGGAGTACAGCAGCGCAGTGCGCGTGAGCTTGACGATCGCCACCAGTTGCATCGCGACGCGCTCGGCGCGCGGCTCGCGCTCAATCACTCGAAAGCTCTGGAACCATGCGGCTAGGCTCACCGCGATCAACAAAGCAATCAGCAGGAAGGTGCGCCAGAATAAGCCGCCGAACGCGAGTGTCAGTAACCGACGATCAATGCGCATCACAGGAGGGCGTCAGTGAGACGATCCATCAAGCTGGGGTGGGCGGCGCACGGTGCGTGCTTAGGCGGCGCCATCGGGAATGAACACGTAGCCCAGGCCCCATACGGTCTGGATGAAGCGCGGGCTGCCCGGATCGGGCTCGATGAGCTTACGCAGCCGCGAAATCTGCACGTCGAGGCTGCGGTCGAACACCTCGTATTCGCGGCCGCGCGCCAGTTCCATCAGCTTTTCTCGCGACAGCGGCTGACGCGGATGGCGCGCAAACACCTTCAGCACCGAAAACTCGCCGGTGGTCAGCGGGATCTCCTGGCCGTTCTTGGTCAGCGTGCGGGTGGCCAGGTTCAGCGCGAACTCGCCGAACTCGAACACTTCCGCCGTCTCCGATGGCGCGCCGGGCAACTCCGATGGCGCTTGGCGACGCAATACCGCATGAATGCGCGCAACGAGTTCGCGAGGATTGAACGGTTTCGGGAGATAATCGTCTGCACCCATCTCGAGGCCAACGATGCGATCCACATCTTCCCCCTTTGCCGTGAGCATGATGATCGGCGTGCGGTCGTTGCTGCCGCGCAAGCGGCGGCAGATTGACAGGCCGTCCTCGCCAGGCAGCATCAGATCGAGCACGAGTAGGTCGAAGCGCTCGCGGACCCACAGTTTGTTCATCGAAGGCGCGTTTTCCGCCACGTATACGTTGAAACCCTGTTCGCCTAGATAGCGACGCAACAGGTCGCGCAAACGGGGATCGTCATCGACCACGAGGATTTTGGATGGGCTTTTGGTTTCCATGGCGGAATCTTAGCGCGTTAGGACCGGACACGAGTGGGGCTTAATTATAGGGTTACACAAGGTTACAAAATTTACCCATGCCGGCACATGTGGTAAACCGGCCACGCGTAGACTTCGTTATAAGCAAGGGACTTATGGTTGCAACGAAGAGCAAGATATTGTCGCAAGTCACGAAGGGAACGACATGACGGGGTGGGTGCGATACGTGAGGGCAGGCGCGCTCGGACTTGCCCTGGGCGGCGCCGTAACCGGCACGATCGTCCACGTGAGCCCGGCGTTCGCGCAAGGTAATCGTGAGCGGCCGTCGCCTCCCAACGGACTAGACCGGTACACACCGCCCAAGCCGAGCCAGCCGCCCGCCAGCGTGGCGGCGGATCGCTTGGCCGTGCCTGCCGAGTTCGACCAGCAGCGCAGACGCGATGGGCGCATGACACCGGAAGAGCGGCAACTGCTGCGCCAGCATATCGAAGATGCGGTGCGCGAACTGTACAAGCGATAAGCTTGGCTGCCGCGCGATCATGGACGTCGCGGCGGCGCCGACGGATTCCCGCCAAGCGTTTTGAACCCCAGCCAACCTGGCTAGATCGTGCATCGGAGACAATTTCTTACCGTGGGTGGCGCCGCGCTATGCGCGCTGGGCGCGCCCGGCTCGCCGGGGCGGCTTGCGGCGCGGGCGCCCCATGCGGCGGTTGCCGCGCGTGGCCGCGAAGCGCCGGTCCACCGGATGACGTTGATCTTGATCGAGCTCAGTGGCGGCAACGATGCGTTGAACACGGTCATTCCGTATGAGGACCCGCGTTATCGGCAACTGAGGCCGACGATCGGGATTGCGCGCGAGCGAGTGATTCCGCTCAACGGGCGCACCGGCCTGCATCCGTCGCTGGTCGCGCTGAAGCCGTGGTGGGACGACGCGTCGCTCGCCATCGTGCAAGGCGTGGGCTACCCGTGGCCGAACCTGTCCCACTACCGTTCACGGGAAATCTGGGAAACTGCATCGGCATCGCACGAATACCGGCGTGACGACTGGCTGGCCCGGGCCTTCGCGCCATCAGCGGGGCAACCGCTGTTGCCAGTGCGCTCACCATGGCCAGCGCAGCTGTCGCTGCCAGGACAGGGACCACCAGGGCCGGGACGCTCGCGAGGGCAGGGCCGACTCTCCACGCAGGGGCCATCGCCCGACCATGGGGCTCACGGCTATCGGTTTGCAACCCGCTTTGCCCGTGGCGCGTTCGGCGTGGCGATCCGTCGCGCCATGCAGCAGCTTGCGCTCGCGCGCCACGATCCGACGCACGTCCCACCCGTGATCCGGCTCGCGTTGAACGGTTTCGACACCCACCATAACCAGCCGGCACAGCATGCCGCGTTGCTGGCGCAATTGGCCGACGGCATGGTCGCGCTGCGCGGCGCGCTGACTGAGCTCGGCCGCTGGAAGTCAGCGCTGATCATGACGCATGCGGAATTCGGCCGCCGTGCCGACGAAAACGCCGATGGGGGCACCGAACACGGTACCGTCGCCGCGCACTTCGTTGCCGGTGCACGCGTGCGGGGCGGATTCTATGGTGTCGCGCCGCAACTGAGCCAACTCGATGGTGACGGCCATCTGCCCGTTGGTATCGATTTCCGCTCGCTCTATGCGACGGTGTTGCAGCAGGGGTGGGGTATCGAGGCAGCCCCCGTGCTCGGTGCACGGTTCGATATGTTGCCGGGGCTGTTGCGTTGAGCAGGGGCCCGGAGATGACGGGCGTCTAGGGATGCGTGCCGTTGCGGGCGCAAATGCGTCAGCGCGTGCGCCAGGCAATCCACAACTTGCGCAGCGGCGTCAGCGCGATGCGCTGATGCAGCACGCGATAGTCTTCCGCCTCGAGTTCGCGCAGCAGCGCCAGCGACATGGCGGCTTGCGCGCGGAGCATGCGCTGTGTTCGGCGCTCGGCGGCCGGCATCGCGCCGAGCGCATCGGTGAGCGTGCTACGCGCACGCTCGACCTGGAATGACATCAATTGCGTGAAGCGTTCGCCGTAGCGACGATGCAGGATGTCGGCGGCTGTCACGCCGAATCGCTGCATTTCGTCGATCGGGATGTAGATGCGGCCGCGTCGCGCGTGCTCGCCGGTGCGCTCGACGATATCGGCAAGCAGCAACGCCCGCCCAAGCGCCGGGGCCCATGACACCAGGCTGGCCGGCTCGCGAGCGGTGACTTCGGCCACGGCATTGGCCAATGCGGCGCCTACCTGCTCCACGTAACGGTCCAGTCCTGCGAAATCGAGATAGCGTGCCTGGTCCAGGTCCATCTGGTAACCAGACAGCCACGTCATGAACGCTCCGATTGGCACCGTGCTGGCATAATGGCGGGCGATCGCCTGCGTCACCGGATGGGTTGGCGCGCCCTGTGCGAGGGCACCGAACTCGCGTTGCCACCAGGCGAGCTTGGCGCGCCCGACAGCTGGATCACTGACTTCGCTGACGCTTTCGGCCAGTTCCCGATGCAATGCGTACAGCGCGGTCAACAACGGCTGCGCGGTCAACGGCGCCCGCCGTAGCGCATAGTACATGCTGGTTCCGGCCGGGGCTGCCTTTTGCTGGCAATAATCGTCGATGTTCAAGCGAGGCGAAACGTGCAAGAGCGCGCGCGGCGTGTGCCGCGTGCAAGGCATCAAAGTTTAGCATTGATCATACACGCGGTGCAGACAACGGGCGGCGAATCGGTTAGAATCTTGCGCTTGCAGCGTCCAGATCGGGCTGACCGATCTTTCGGCGAGGCAAAACAGACAACCGGGCGGCGTGCAATGCGCCCCTGGATGCGAGGATGGCGAAATTGGTAGACGCACCAGGTTTAGGTCCTGACGCCCGCAAGGGTGTAGGGGTTCGAGTCCCCTTCCTCGCACCATCGATCCACCGCCGGCGTGCCTCGCGGCCGTCATCAGGGCGCCGGCGACGGCCGTGCGCGCGCAGCGCAACGTGTACTGGGCCGCGCTGTGCCCGCGTGCCAGTTGTGCCGTCATCGTCGGCAACCCGCTCCCCCTTTGCAGGATAATCAGATGGCCGAAAGGATCGTCGGCAACTTTATCGTTCGCACCATGCAGAGTTCGACGCGGCCGGGCGAATGGACGTCCACTTATTTTATTTCCCGGCTTGACGCGAAGTTACGCGAGGGGTGGGTCGTGCGGCAGGCGATCGATGCGGTATTCGACAACCAGAATGCCGCCGCCGAGTATGCGCTCGACGCTGGCGTCAAGGCGGCCGCCCGGCTTGCGCCCGATGCCCGCGGCGAGCGCCGCGAGCGCGGCTAGCGTGTCGACGCACTCGCGCGTTTGGCGCGCGGTTTGGCCGTTTTCTGTGCCTTCGCTGCCTCCGCGTCGCGTGCCGCGGCAATCACTTTGTCGAGCAGCCGGCTCAGTTGGGCATGCTCGCGCTCGCCAAGCATGGCGAACAAGTCGTCGTTCCAGCGCCGTGCGATCGGCATGATTTTGCGATACAGCGCGCGCCCGGCCGGGGTCAGTGATACGACGACGATACGTCCATCGTCGCGGCTTGCCTGGCGCTGCAGTAGCGCACGCCGCATCAAAGCTTCCGCGGCGCGGCTTGCCTGGCTTTTGTCGAGATTGGCGTGCCGGGCCAGCTCGATGACCGAGAACGGCCCGAATGCGCCGACGGCTGCAATCACGCGTGCCTCGGCAATCGATATGCCGATTTTGCGCTGGTAGAGCTCGCTAATGCCGCGTTCGGATAGCTTGTTGAGCACGTGTACGCGGTAGGTAAGAAATTGGGTCAGGCCGGATTGATCGGCGGAAGTCATGTTGCTCCTGTTGAAGAGTCTAGTGTAGAAACGTCAATTTGACTCGCACAAGCTGCTTCGCGGCATCGCTGAGCAGCGTCGGCGCGTTGCGAATGGTCGCATCCAGCGACATGGGGGCCGACACCGGCGAAAAGCAGCCGGCGAAATGCTCGCTCAGCCGCGGCGGCGCGTCGGCATTGGGCGCGCCGACAGCACCGTGGCCGGCACGCCCGCATGCGCGGCGCGCTGGCAGGCGATAAACGGCGCTTTGCCATACAGCGTTTAGGCATCGGAACAGCCTTCGCCGGTGTTCAATTAGACGGCGTCTACCCGTGCATCGTCCAAGCCGATTGGGTCCGCGACGAGTTCGGCGCCGGGGCGCAGTGGTGCGCCAAGCATCGGTAACGCATAGCCGAGGTCGCCCGCTGCGCCGGCGCTTGGCCGCCCACGCGGTCTGGTTGACACCCAGTGAGCCCTTGAACGAATCCGGCGCCACGACGATCACCGACGCGGCGTGCCGGATGCGGGCCCCGGCACGGGATGACTGCACAGCCGCGGCGGCCTGCAGGCGGGCGTCAATGCGATGAGATGACGAAGCGGGCATCGGAACAACCAGTCTCCTAGCGTCTTGGGTTGGCCGGTTGACAACGGCGTGAACCGAAAGCTTATCAAACGCGGCCCGCGCTGCCATCTGGGAGCCGGCGCGATAGCACGCGGCATACGGCAAAAACGTGCGTCAGACGGGGTAAAACTGCGATTTCCGATGTTACGCGTCAATAGTTTGCTAAACTATCCGGCTTTCCAGACCCGACTGGCTGTGCCACCGCGCGCGTGCCCTGGTATCGGGCCGCCGGTCGCCTGGCGCACGGAGAACCAGACGCTCGAACACTTTAGGACGGATTGAATTCATGGCTAACGTTGTAGAAAACCTCGGCAAACTCGAACGGCGCGTGACGATTTCGCTGCCGAAGGATGTCGTTCAAAAGGAAATCGACGCGCGTATCCGCAAGCTGGCGAAGAATGTCCGCATGCCTGGTTTCCGTCCCGGCAAGGTGCCGCTGAAGATGGTCACGCAGCAGTACGCCGGCCAGGTTGAAGCGGAAGTGCTCAGCGACAAGATTGGCAAGGAGTTCTTCGACATCAGCCGCGCGCAGAACCTGCGCGTGGCGGGGCAACCGAGCTTCGCGGCGAAGCAGCAGTCGGCGCAGGACGACGCGTATGCGTTTGATGCGACGTTCGAAGTCTATCCGCAAGTGCAGCTTGGCGACATCTCGAGCGCGGAAATTGAGCGCAAGACGACGACCATCAGCGATGCGGAGATCGACCGTACCCTCGAAATTTTGCGCAAGCAGCGGGTGCATTTCCACCCTCGTGGCGAGGCGGGCGAGCATGGCGCGGGCGGCGACGATGTCAGCGCGCAGAACGGCGATCGCGTGACAGTCGATTTCGTCGGCAAGATCGATGGCGACGCATTTGCCGGCGGCAGCGCGGAGGACTTTGCGTTCGTGCTCGGCGAAGGTCGGATGCTGCCGGAGTTCGAGCAGGCGGCGCTGGGCCTGAAAGCAGGCGAGTCGAAAGAGTTCGACCTGAAGTTTCCCGATGATTATCATGGCAAGGACGTGGCCGGCAAGACCGCGCGCTTCACGATCACCGCCAAAAAGGTCGAATGGCCGCATCAGCCCGAAATCGACGCGGAATTTGCGAAGTCGCTCGGCATCGCGGATGGTGACTTGGTGAAGATGCGCGCGGAGATCAAGGATAATCTGGAACGCGAGGCGAAGCGCCGCACGCAGGCCCTCCTGAAGAATCAGGTGATGGATACGCTGTTAAAGCTCGCTGAGTTGGATGCACCGACTGCGCTGATCGAACAGGATCAGCAGCGCCTGGTCGAAATGGCGCGTCAGGATTTGGCACAACGCGGCGTGCCCGATGCGGCGAAAGCCCCGATCCCGGCCGAGATGTTCAAGGAGCAGGCCGAGCGCCGCGTGAAACTCGGGTTGATCCTGGCCGAGTTGGTCAAGGAGCATAAGCTGGAGGCGAAACCTGAGCAGATCCGGGCCGAGGTGGACGAATTCGCGAAGAGCTACGAGGACCCGAAGGAAGTCGTGCGCTGGTATTATTCAGACCAGCAGCGCCTTGCCGAGATGGAAGCGTACGTGGTCGAGAGCAACGTTGTCGACTTCGTGCTGGGCAAGGCGAAGGTGACCGATAAGGAAGTCGGCTTCGAGGAACTGGCGAACGCCTCGCAGGCGGCTCAAGCGTAACGGCGGCGCAACAGGGCGGCGGGCGAAACGGTCGAATAGACGGTTTCGAACGCCGCTTATTATTTGTGCGCAGTTTTCGCATTCCGGTTATCGTTGCATCACCGAAGCATCGAACAACTCCAGACAGAAGGACAGACGCATGACGTTCCGCGCAGATTTGCTGAATCAACTCGCCACGCACGCGCCCCGGGATTTCGAGGCCCAGGCGCTGGGCCTTGTGCCGATGGTCGTCGAGACGAGCGGCCGGGGTGAGCGTGCCTACGATATCTACTCGCGCTTGCTCAAGGAGCGGCTGGTCTTTCTGGTGGGCGAGGTGAATGACCAGGCCGCGAATTTGGTCGTCGCTCAATTGCTGTTTCTCGAGAGCGAAAATCCGGACAAGGACATCAGCCTGTACATTAACAGCCCGGGCGGCTCGGTGTCGGCCGGCATGGCGATCTACGATACGATGCAGTTCATCAAGCCGGATGTGACCACGCTGTGCATGGGTCTGGCGGCCAGCATGGGCGCGTTTTTGCTCGCCGCCGGTGCGAAAGGCAAGCGTATTGCGCTACCCAATGCGCGCGTGATGATTCACCAGCCGCTGGGCGGCGCGCGTGGCCAGGCGTCCGATATCGAAATCCAGGCGCGCGAAATCCTGTTCCTGAAGGAGCGCCTGAACAACCTGCTCGCGCAGCATACTGGGCAACCGGTCGAGCAGATCCAGCGGGATACCGATCGCGACAATTTCATGTCAGCTGAGGACGCGCAGGCCTATGGATTGATCGACCAGGTGCTGCATAAGCGTCCGTAATGGGGCACGCGTTAAAGGGGCCCGCTGTTATGTCGGGCGGGATTTCACCGATAGGTGCCGCCAGAAAACCGCCGACAATGGACTGATGATCGGTTCCGCACTGCCGGGGGTGGTCAATCGGCGTATGATGTGAAAGAAGTGTCCGGAGGCTTAATATATTTATGGCGGACAAGAAAGGTTCGAATAGCGAGAAGCTGCTGTACTGCTCGTTTTGCGGAAAGAGTCAGCACGAGGTCAAGAAGCTGATTGCGGGACCGTCGGTCTTCATTTGCGACGAATGCATTGACCTGTGCAACGAAATCATCCGTGACGAGGCAGCCGGCGCGTCCGGCGACGCGGGTATCACCCGGTCGGACCTGCCCAGCCCGCTGGAAATACGAGAGATTCTCGATCAGTACGTGATCGGGCAGGAGCGCGCGAAGAAGATTCTTGCGGTGGCGGTGTACAACCACTACAAGCGTCTGAAGCATCTCGACAAGAAGGATGACGTCGAATTGTCCAAGAGCAACATTTTGTTGATCGGGCCGACTGGGTCAGGCAAGACGCTGCTCGCGCAAACGCTTGCAAGACTGCTGAACGTGCCGTTCGTGATCGCGGACGCGACCACGCTGACTGAGGCGGGCTACGTCGGCGAGGATGTCGAGAACATTATTCAGAAGCTGCTGCAAAATTGTAACTACGAGGTCGAAAAGGCACAGCGCGGCATCGTCTATATTGACGAGATTGACAAGATCAGCCGTAAATCGGACAACCCGTCGATCACCCGTGATGTATCGGGCGAAGGGGTGCAGCAGGCGCTGCTCAAGCTGATCGAGGGCACGATGGCGTCGGTGCCGCCGCAAGGTGGCCGCAAGCATCCGAATCAGGACTTCATCCAGGTCGATACGACCAACATCCTGTTCATTTGCGGGGGAGCGTTCGATGGCCTCGAAAAAGTGATCACGGACCGTACCGAAAAGACCGGCATTGGTTTTGGGGCCAGTGTGAAGAGCAAGCAGGACCGCGACGCAGGTGACGTACTGCGCGATGTCGAGCCGGAGGATTTGATCAAATTCGGCTTGATTCCCGAACTCATCGGCCGCTTGCCTGTTGTTGCGACGCTGGGCAAGCTCGACGAGGCCGCGCTGATGAAAATCCTGGTCGAGCCGAAGAACGCGTTGATCAAGCAGTACCATAAGCTGTTCAACATGGAGCGAGTGGAACTCGAGATTCGGCCTGCGGCGCTGCAAGCGGTCGCGAAAAAGGCGATTCGCCGCAAGACTGGCGCGCGCGGCTTGCGCTCGATCCTGGAACAGGCATTGCTAGATGTGATGTACGAGCTGCCGACGCTTAAAGGGATCAGCAAGATTATCATCGAAGAGAACGTCATCGACGGTGATGGCAAGCCCTTGCTGATCTATGAAGACACGCCGAAGGTGGCTGGGAGCAATTGATCGGTGACGCGCCTGCGTGGCGAGGGCCGTTCATGGCGACGTGGACGGCTTTTTTCGTTTAAAGTGGAGCGATCCAAAACTTTTGCGCATCCTGCAACTCGGATTGGAAGTTTCTGCATCTGTCCGCGCCCCGAGGCTTGCAATACGGCGTTATTGCCTCAACTTTCGAACGAACTGATTCCACACTGGGGATAGAAATGTCAGGAAGCCAACTTCTCCCGACTGAACGCACCACTTTGCCGCTGCTTCCGCTGCGAGATGTGGTCGTGTTCCCGCACATGGTGATACCGCTATTTGTTGGCCGCCCGAAATCGATTAAGGCCCTCGAAGCGGCAATGGAAGGCGGCAAGCACATTATGCTAGTCGCGCAAAAGGCCGCTGCGAAGGACGAACCGACCGAAAAAGATCTCTACGAGGTCGGATGTGTCGCCAATATCCTGCAAATGCTGAAGCTACCGGACGGCACGGTGAAGGTGCTCGTCGAAGGGCTACAGCGCGCGAAGACGTTGTCGATCGAAGAGCAGGAGACGATGTTCTCGTGCGAGTTGATGCCGATGGAGCCAGACCGCGCCGATAGCGCGGAGACCGAGGCGCTGCGACGCGCCATCGTGTCGCAATTCGACCAGTATGTGAAACTCAATAAGAAGATCCCTCCCGAGATCCTGACGTCACTGTCCGGAATCGACGAGGCAGGGCGCCTGGCCGATACGATTGCCGCACATCTGCCGCTGAAGCTGGATCAGAAGCAGCACATCCTGGAGATGTTTGCTGTTGTTGAGCGCCTGGAACACTTGCTTGCGCAACTCGAGGCCGAAATCGACATCCTGCAGGTCGAGAAGCGCATCCGTGGGCGCGTGAAGCGCCAGATGGAAAAGAGTCAGCGCGAGTATTATCTGAACGAGCAGGTCAAGGCGATCCAGAAGGAGCTCGGTGAGGGCGAGGATGGTGCCGACATCGAGGAGCTCGAGAAGCGGATCACGGCTGCGCGTATGCCGAAGGAGGCAAAGAAAAAGGCGGATGCCGAGCTCAAGAAGCTGAAGCTGATGTCGCCGATGTCTGCTGAAGCCACGGTGGTGCGCAACTACATCGAGACGTTGATTGGCCTGCCGTGGCGCAAGAAGAGCAAGGTCAATAACGACCTGGCGAATGCCGAGCGCGTGCTGGACGAGGACCATTTCGGTCTCGAAAAGGTGAAGGAGCGCATCCTCGAGTATCTGGCGGTCCAGCAACGCGTGGACAAGGTGAAGGCGCCGATTCTGTGCCTGGTTGGGCCGCCCGGTGTGGGTAAGACCTCGCTTGGGCAGTCGATCGCACGCGCGACAAATCGCAAGTTCGTGCGTATGGCGCTTGGCGGCGTGCATGATGAGAGCGAGATCCGCGGCCACCGTCGCACTTACATCGGATCGATGCCGGGCAAGATCTTGCAGAGCCTGACGAAGGTGGGCGTACGCAATCCCCTGTTCCTGCTCGACGAAGTCGATAAGATGGGGATGGACTACCGTGGCGACCCGTCGTCCGCGTTGCTCGAGGTGCTGGATCCGGAGCAGAACCACACGTTCGCGGATCACTATGTCGAGGTCGATTTCGATCTGTCGGACGTGATGTTCGTGGCAACGTCGAATTCGCTGAATATTCCGGCGCCGTTGCTGGACCGGATGGAAGTAATCCGGCTGTCCGGCTACACGGAGGACGAAAAGGTCAGCATCGCACAGCGCTACCTGCTGCCTAAGCAAAAGCGCAACAATGGGCTGAAAGAAGGCGAGATCGACGTGACCGAAGCGGCAATTCGCGACATTATCCGGTACTACACGCGCGAGGCGGGTGTACGCTCACTCGAGCGCGAAGTGTCGAAGATCTGTCGCAAGGTCGTGAAGATGCTGCTGCTGAAGAAGGCGGACGGCGCGATCACGATCGATGGCGGCAACCTGGATACGTTCCTGGGCGTGCGCAAGTTCGACTTCGGGCTGGCGGCGAAGGAAAACCAGATTGGCCAGGTCACGGGGTTGGCATGGACCGAAGTCGGCGGCGATTTACTGACGATTGAGGCGGCGCTGATGCCTGGCAAGGGCAACGTGATTCGTACCGGCTCGCTCGGCGACGTGATGAAGGAGTCCGTCGAGGCTGCCCGCTCGGTCGTGCGTTCGCGCTCGCGTCGGTTGGGTATCACGGATGAGGCGTTCGAGAAGAAGGATATCCACATCCACGTGCCGGAAGGCGCGACGCCCAAGGACGGTCCGTCCGCGGGCATCGCGATGACGACCGCGCTGGTATCGGGGCTGACCGGCATTCCGGTGCGCGCCGATGTCGCGATGACCGGCGAGATCACGCTGCGTGGCGAAGTACTACCGATCGGTGGACTGAAGGAAAAGTTGCTAGCTGCGCACCGCGGCGGCATCAAGCTCGTGCTGATTCCGGAAGAGAATGTGAAGGATCTTGCCGAGATTCCGGACGCGGTGAAGAACAGCATTGAGATCGTGCCGGTGCGTTGGATCGACAAGGTGTTGGAACTAGCACTCGAGCGGATGCCGGATGCGCTGCCTGAAGACGATACCAAGCCTGCACCGGTCGCGGATGGCCAGACGAAGGAGGCGGGCAGCGAAGTCGTCAAGCACTGAGATCCGCGTGACACCGTGCGCTGCGCGCGCCGCAGTGCGACACACAGCGCAAAGAACTTGCAGCGAGCCGCTTGCCGTGGCTCAGTCGTGTTAGCGAACACCCCGCATGCGTGAGCTGCGGGGTGTTTGCTTTGGATTCAGCAATGTTCCGCATATGCCTGCGAATCGTCTTGACACGACGGTTTCGGATGCTTTTAATGGCTCCGCGCGGCTTGTGGCCGGCGCATCACCCCGGGCGTACACTCAATGCGCCCGCAACCCATGCCCAACTCATGCTAGGGGCGAACATGAACAAGACGGACCTAATTGATCATATTGCAGCACACGCGGATATCTCGAAGGCCGCTGCGGGACGCGCGTTGGACGCGTTGATCGATGGTATTAAGGGGACTTTAAAGAAGGGCGGCAGCATTACACTCGCTGGCTTCGGCACGTTTGCGGTGGGCAAGCGCACTGCACGCACAGGACGCAATCCCCGCACCGGTGCCGTGATCAACATCAAAGCGACCACAGTACCCAAATTTCGGCCGGGGAAAGCGCTGAAAGATGCGTTAAACTAATGGCCTCTGTTGGACGCGACGGCGAACAGATGCTTGGCCCAGTGGGTAGAATGCCGTGTACCCATAGCACCCTAAATGCTGGTAAAGCGCTGAAAGTTGCGTTATACTGATCCGCTCTGTTGGACGCGACGGCGAACGGGTGCTTAGCTCAGCTGGTAGAGCGGCGCCCTTACAAGGCGTAGGTCGGGGGTTCGAACCCCTCAGCACCCACCATTCCGTTTCACGAAGCTGTCCAACGTGGTCTGAAAAAGACTGCCGTCGTACCGAAAACCCGCATGACTATTGGCTCTGCGGGTTTTTTATTGTGTGCCGTCGAGATAAAAAGCATCGCAAGCAACGAAGTCCGGCTGCCAATTCGTGCCCGTTTGACATCACCGGTAGTGACCGCGTTATCGGCGCGTAGTGATGGCTTTACCGAATCGGGAGTGCGGTTCCTGAATGACCCAGGTCGGCGAGGCCGCCATTATCAGGCTGAATTCCATGTCAGAAGTCAATGCTGGGAACATGATTAACGCGTCGTCGGCGGCTCTTTACGCGCATGCAAAGGGCAATGTCACCAGACTCACCATCGCGCAAGCACTCGCCGGCGCGAATTCGACCGTCATCTATGCGACGGGGGCAATCGTCGGAAACACGCTCGCGCCCAGTCAGGCTCTGGCAACGTTGCCGATCTCGATCTTTGTCGTCGGGATGGCCGCATCATCGCTGCCAGCCGGGGCGATCGCCCAACGCTGGGGCCGCCGTGCCGCCTTCATGATCGGTGCCGGATGCGGCGTGCTGGCTGGCCTGCTTGCGGCCTGGGCTGTCATGTTGGGCTCATTCTGGCTATTTTGCGTCGCGACGTTCTTCGGCGGCGCTTATGCGGCCGTGGTGCTTTCCTTCCGCTTCGCCGCCGCAGATTGCGTGCCGCACGAGCAGCGCTCACGTGCACTGTCGTTCGTCATGGCAGGCGGGGTTTTCGCTGGGGTCATCGGTCCCCAGCTGGTCATCTGGACCATGAGCCTGTGGATACCGTACCCATTCGCGGCGACCTTTCTGGCGCAAGCGGCGGTGGGTGTGTTGTCTGCATTCCTCCTGCAAGGCGTCCGTCTTCCGAAGCCGACCATGGCAGAGGTTGCCGGCGGCCGTTCGCTCACGATGATCGTCCGCCAGCCTCGGTTCATTACCGCGGTGATCTGCGCGGTCGTCTCTTATTTGTTGATGAACTTTCTGATGACAGCCGCCCCTTTGGCGATGCAAATGTGCGGCCTGTCGCAGGCGTCGTCCAATCTTGGCGTCCAATGGCATGTGATCGCGATGTACGCGCCAGGCTTCTTTACGGGCAGCCTGATTGCGCGGTTCGGTGCACAACGGGTCGTCACGTCGGGGCTGGTGCTCATCGCGCTTTCAGCCGCGACAGGCTTGCTCGGCGTCGAGGTGGCGCATTTCTGGGTCACGCTTATTCTGCTCGGCGTTGGGTGGAACTTCAGCTTTGTGGGAGCGTCAGCCCTCGTGCTCGAATGCCATCGGCCGGAAGAGAAGGTGCGGGTGCAGTCGCTTAATGACTTTATCGTGTTCGGAACGATGGCCTTTGGCTCCTTCCTGTCAGGTGGCCTGCTGGCGACATACGGATGGAACACAGTACTCTGGCTGTCGTTTGTTCCACTTGCACTGGCAACGCTCGCGCTGGCTGGTTTTGCGGCGGCGAATAGGCGCGGCACGCCGGTTTGAACGACACCGCGGTTTTTGCAGCCGGACAAGGGTCCGTGTATCTATGTCGAGGCAACCGAACGAAGACGCAGTCGCTATGGCAAGCTTGAACTTTCCTGCGTCAGATACAGCATGAACGTGTCAAGCGCCGCGATGATGCCCACGCCAACGCAGTCGTTACTCAACACGCTTGCGCGAGCGCGATCGAGGCCGGTACAATGCCGGGCTCGCGCGACATCGTTAGCGATGTTGGGCGGATGGTGACGCAGAGGTGAGTTGTCCAGCCAGCGCCGGTAAAGCGTCGCACTTGGAATACGGAGTGGTAGTTCAGTTGGTCAGAATACCGGCCTGTCACGCCGGGGGTCGCGGGTTCGAGCCCCGTCCACTCCGCCAACCGATTGGCAAACTGCTGATCAAAGCGCTGTCGCCGCGCTCCCGGCTCGATGATGTGCCGACCGGCGCTCCCTGACGAGGACGGCCAGGATCGCGCATCCGCCCATCATCCGGGTGGGATCACGATACGCTGCATGGCATAACCGAGCAGCACGGCCGGCGCGGCGACCCGCTGGCCGGGGACCGCAGTAACGCCGCGTGAGCGACGGCCCCCGTGACGGCGGACGTCAACGAACCAAACCGGCTCCATGGCCGCCACTGCATAGGCAGGGCACGACACTGCGCGGTACTGCCGCGCCCGTTTCAGCGGACGGAGTCAGGCGCTTTGCCGCCCACGCGATTTGCCCGTTCGCCGTGGTAAGGTAATATCGAGCGTTTGTTGATTGTCGGCCTTGCCGGCTGCGTAACGTACCCAACCGATCTCATGCTCGATTTCTTTCGTAACCACAAGCGCCTGATGATGTTCCTCCTGGTGATTCTCATCGTACCAGGGCTCGGTTTTGTCGGCGTTCAGGGCTTTCGCAACTTCTTTGACGACAGCGCGGACGTCGCGAGTGTCGCCGGCCGCAAGATCACGCGGGCCGAATACGAGGGCGCAATGCGCGAGCAACTCGATCGCGCGCGCCAGGTACTGGGCGCAAGCTTCGATGCACAGGCAATCGATACGCCGGAAATGCGTCGTGCGATCCTTGACAGCCTGGTACAACAGCGCGTGCTGGACAAAGCGACCGAGGATCTGCACCTAAGCGCGTCTGACCAGGCAGTGCTGCGCGCAGAGCAGAGCATCCCGGCGATCGCCGCGTTGCGTAAGCCCGACGGCACGTATGACGTGGACCAGTACAAGCAATTGCTGGCAATGCAAGGCATGACGCCGGAATCGTTCGACGAGCGTGTACGCTACCAATTGGCGAGCCGCCAGTTGCCGGACGGCATCCAGTCAAGCGCGTTCGCGCCCAAGGCCCTGGCTCAACAACTGGCGAGCTTATCGGAACAAAGCCGTGAAGTGCAGGGCCTGGCACTGCGTGCGACCGACTATGTGGACAAGGTGCAACCGAGCGACGTACAGCTCAAGCAGTACTACGATGCGCACCATGATGCGTTCACGACGCCTGAGCGCGCGAGCGTTGAGTATCTGACGTTGTCGGCCGATGCGCTCGCGCAGCGCGCGCAGCCGAGCGAGGCGGAACTGAAGCAGTATTACGATGACAACGCGGCAAAGTTCAAGACACCCGGCGAAGTGCGTGCCAGTCACATCCTGATCGCGGTCGCCGCCAGTGCGAGCAAGGCGGAGCACGACAAGGCGCGGCACAAAGCCGAGTCGATTCTTGCTCAGCTCACCGCGCAACCGGATCAGTTTGCCAAGCTGGCGCAACAGCATTCGGACGACCCCGGCTCTAAGGCCAAAGGCGGCGACCTCGGCTTCTTTGGGCCGGGCATGATGGTCAAGCCGTTCTCCGACGCCGCTTTCAAGCTGAAAAAGAACCAGGTCAGCGGCATCGTGCAAAGCGATTTCGGCTATCACATCATCAAGGTGACGGACATCAAGCCGGAACAGATTAAGCCGTTTAACGAAGTCAAAGCGGCGATCGCGACCGAGTTGAAGGTCGAGCAGGCCAATCAGGCCTACGCGGAACAAGCCGAGGCGTTCACGAACACGGTCTACGAGCAGGCCGACAGCCTGAAGCCGGCTGCGGACAAGTTCAAATTGATGATCCAGAACGCGACATTGACGCGGGGAGGCAATCCGGCATTGCCACCCACGAGCCCGCTGAACAATCCGAAGCTGCTTGCCGCCGTGTTCAATGACGACTCCGTCAAGGCCAAGCACAACACACCGGCGATCGACGTCGGCAACAATACGCTCGTATCGGCGCGCGTGGTGGACTATAAGCCGGCCTCCGTTCAGCCGTACGACGTGGTCGCTGCGCAAGTGCGGCAAAAGGTGATCGCGCAACTGTCGGCGGACATGGCTCGCCAACAAGGCGAAGCGAAACTAGCCGAAGTCCAGAAATCGGCGTCCACGGCGGAATTTTCGGCAGTCACCAAAGTGACGCGGTTCGATACGCAAGGGGTGCCACCGCAAGCGGTTGCGGCGATATTCAAAGTGGATTCGCACAAGCTACCCGCTTACGTTGGCGTTGATCTAGGTGAGACTGGCTATGCGATCTACCGCGTGAACGCGGTGAATATGCCGTCCAGCATCGACGCGCAACGCTTGAGCGGCGCACAATTGCAAATCGGCCAAGTGCTTGGCGACGCTGAATGGAGCAGCTATGTTAATGCGCTGCGCGCCCACTCACGGGTGAAGCTGTACGGCACGCCAGCCGCGGCGAACCCGTGACGCCGCGCAGCGGCGGCCGCTACGTCAGCGGCGGCTGCGCGGCGCGCTGCTACAGGCAGCCGTTCACGTCAGCCGTCGCATCCCGATAACCGCTGCCGCGGATACCGACCCACGACCCCTTGCCGGACGGGTCAGGTTGGATGACCAACGCGGCGCCCCCCGGAAGTTCCCCTGGCAGCAGCACGTCGAACGCCTGATCGTTCGCGAGCCTGTTTTGTAGCGTAACAGGCTGCTGCGACTTGTCGGCCCATTGCTGCGACACGCATTGCGCGATCTGTTGTGGCGAGCGTGCACTCTTGCCAACCGGCTGTACGCCCGCCGGTGGTTGAGCCGCACAAGCGGCAACGGCGACCGACACGGCGAGAATCGGCAAGTGTTTCATGTTTACTCCTTATAAAAGCGCTCAGCGTCAGACCATTCGAGGACGGCGGCATCGGATTGAACGGCTGAGCGGTCATCCCGTTCGATCGATGAGCTGCGCTTCCCAGCGAGCATGTAAAGTCGCCGCCCCGCGGTGCTATTGCAATTCGCATGCCCGCATTGGCTGACAGTCAACTTGTTGGTGCAATGGTGGCGGACGGCCGGCAGCGATGACGCGCTGATCGAGGCATCCCGGCTATCCCAATGGCGTCGCCAACCCAATGACGCGGGCCCGCTTCAAGGCCCAGCAGCGACGCCGGTTAATAAGGCTTTGGGTCGAAAAGCCTGGATGCCTCACCGGCGCACCCGAATACAATGACGCTTTTCAGGATCGGAGCTTCGCGCGCGCGCGGGCAATCAACGCGCTGGTGGACGAGTCGTGCTTGCGCAGATCGACTGACGACGCGCAGACCAGGTCTGCCTCGACGACCTTGCCGAGCATCTTGCCCAGTTCGACGCCCCATTGGTCGAACGGGTTAATGTTCCACACGGTGGCCTGCACGAGTGTCTTGTGCTCGTACAGCGCGATCAGGGCCCCGAGCGATTGGGGATTCAACTCATCGAGCAGGATCGTGTTCGTTGGCCGATTGCCCGGGAAAACGAGGTGTGGCACGAGCGCCGCTTGCTCAGGCCCGGCGATGCGTTCCGCCTGTGCCTGCGTGCGCCCCAGCATCAGCGCTTCGCTTTGCGCAAAACAATTCGCCAGCAGTTTTTCGTGATGACCGGCCAGGGAATGCTCGGGCGTGAGCGATACAATGAAGTCGATGGGCACGATCGTTGGCCCCTGATGAAGCATTTGAAAGAACGCGTGCTGGCCGTTTGTGCCGGGCTCGCCCCAGGTCACCGCCGAAGTCGGATAATCGACGAAGTGCCCATCCAGCGTCGCAGACTTGCCGTTGCTCTCCATCTCCAGTTGCTGTAGATACGCCGGCAGAAAGTGCAGCGCCTGCGAATAGGGCGCGACAACGTAGCTTTGCGAGCCGAAGAAATTGCGGTACCAGATGCCGAGCAGCCCGAGCAGCACCGGCAGGTTGCGCTCCAATGGCGCATGGCGAAAATGCTCATCCATTCGATGAGCGCCCGCGAGCAATCGATCGAAGTGTTCGGGACCGATCGCAATCATCACGGACAACCCAACCGCCGACCACAACGAATAGCGTCCGCCGACCCAATCCCACATCTCAAACACATTGTCGGGTGCAATGCCAAAACGTACCACTTCCTGTGGATTCGCCGACACGCCGACGAAATGCCGGGCCAACTGGTCCGGCGCACAGCCGCTGCGCAGGAACCAGTCGCGCAGCGAGCGCGCGTTGGTCATCGTCTCCAACGTCGTGAACGTCTTCGATACGACAATCGCCAACGTCTGTTCGGGATCGATTTGTTCCAGCACGCGCTGCAGGTCAGCGCCGTCGATATTGGATACGTAGTGTGTGCGGATCTTCGGCGTGGCGAGGTGATGCAATGCGTGCGTCACCATCTTCGGCCCCAGATCCGAGCCCCCAATGCCGATATTGACGACGTGCCGAATCGGTTTGCCGGTGTGGCCCAACCATTGGCCGCTGCGCACCCGCTCAGCAAAGGCCGCCATTTTCGTGCGTTCAGCGTTGACCTGTGCAGCGTACGGCGCATTCGCGTCCGAGGCCCGCAAAGCCGTGTGCAGTGCGGCGCGGCGCTCTGTTGGATTCACGATCTCGCCGGCGAACATCGCGTCGCGTCGCACCTGCACGCCGGTTTCGTGAGCAAGCTGCACGAACAATGCGATCGTCTCGTCGGTCACGCGGTTCTTCGAGAAATCCAACGTCAGCCCGCCGCCGCTAACGGTAAAGCGTTCCGCCCGCGTGGGCGCCGGATCGTTTTCGGGGGCGAACCAGTCGCGCATATGAGCGTCGCGAATCGATTCATAGTGGGCAGCAAGGGCGGACCAGGCGGGAAGCGAATGCAGACTCATAGACGTTGCTTGTCTCTGTGACGAAAGAAAAGCCGCCGCCAGTCCGCGTCTTTGCGCGTGCCGGCGCGGGCGATGGCGGATCGTGACGCGTTGGCATCAAGTATAACGATGCCCGGCGGCATCTTCGAGTCGTCCGTTCGGCCGCGATCAACGCGTCGTGTAGAAGCGGGTATTCAGCAGCCGTCGTACCCGCGGCGCGAGCTCGCCGGCGGTGCACCCGGCCGGCCCGTCGCCATCCGCGCACAGCGATTCGGCCGCCGCGCCGTGCAAATAAACCGCCGTGAGGGCGGCTTCATACGGCGGCATGCGCTGCGCGGCAAACGCGCCAATCATTCCGCACAGCACGTCACCGGTGCCTGCGGTCGCCAAGGCAGCATTGCCGGTCGGGTTGATCGTCAGCGGCCCATGACTCGGACCACGCGCCTCAGCGATCACGGTACCGTTCCCCTTAAGGACCACTACCGCGTTTAGCCGCTCGGCCAGACGCCGGGCAGCGCCGAGCCGGTCACGCTGTACGCTCGCCGCATCCACGCCGAGCAGTCGCGCTGCCTCTAGCGGATGCGGTGTGATGATCACCGCAGCCTGCCGGCGCGCGAACCGGGCCGCCAGGCTGGCGTCGTGGGCAAGCAGATTCAGCGCATCGGCGTCCACGACGATCGGCGCGTTCAACGACAGGACGTCGACGAGCACGCGTGTCGCGCGCTCGTCCCGCCCCATCCCCGGTCCGATGGCCACGGCACTTGTCGTATCCAGGGCTAGCGTGTGGATCGGGCCAAGCATCAATTCCGGATGGACGGGATCATAGGGCGGCGCGCCGTCACCGAGCAAGCCAACGTGGATCTTGCCGGCACCGCAGTGTAGTGCAGCGCGCGCGGCCAGGATGGGGGCGCCACACATGCCTGTCGCGCCCCCGATTACGGTCAGTGTGCCGAACGTGCCCTTGTGCGAGCCCAACGCGCGCTCGGGCAGTCGCGACGCGAACAGCGCTGGCGCGTTCAGCCTTGGCACGTCGGATGGCAGGAGGCCGGCAGGCGTTGTGAGCGCGGCGCTCAACTCGAGTGACGCAATACGCACGCGTCCCGCCAGGTCCGGCCCATGCGCCATGTACAGTCCTGGTTTCGCGCCAATGAACGTGAGGGTATCGGTGGCGCGCACCGCGGCACCATCATGGGCCACGTTGCCGGTATCGCTATCCAGCCCGCTCGGCACATCGAGCGCCAGCACACGCGCGCCTTGGCGCGCATGCTCGGACAATAGCGCGGCGATGCGCGCGAATTCGCCGTCCAGCGCACGGCCCAGGCCGATGCCGAACAACCCGTCGAGCGCCCAGTCGAACCCTTGCAGCGTATCCGGAATCGTCGTGTCGATCGGCACACCGGCTTCGCGTGCGAGCTGCAACGCCCAGCGCGCGTCGTCCGGGACCACTTGACGCGGCATGCACGCATGCACGCGCACGCCGGCGCGATGCAACTCGCACGCGGCGACCAATGCATCACCGCCGTTGTTGCCGGGCCCCACTGCGATCCACGCGGCGCGCGCTGGCACCTGGCCGTCAAGCAGCACGGCTGCGGCCGCATGGCCGGCACGCGCCATCAACGTGTGGGCGGGCAGCGAGCGGGTGGCCTGCGCCTCGATCTGGCGCAGCGAAGCCACGTCGTACAGTGGCACCGCACGGTCGCGTGCATCGATTGTCAGCGCAGCGCGTGTACTGCATCCGGCGGCGGACAGAACAGGATCAGTCATGCAAGGCCTTCAATGAGCAACGGGGCAGGCATCGCCGCGCGAGCGCACGAGTCGGTCGTCAGCGCCGCGAGCCGGCGAATCGCCCAGGCGAGCGCGCCGTTAGTGACGCAGCCGGCAAGGCGGGCGGTTTCCTCAACACGAAATCTGCTATCACTGTAGCAGAGCCCAGCGACAGCGCCCAGGCGGCAGGGCCGTGCGCAAATTCTGTGTTGTCCTAATCCCGCACCCCTGTAGCCCCGCCGCCAGGCCGGCGGGGCCGGCGGGGCCGGCGCGCCGCGCGCGAAGGGAGCGCAATCATAGATTGGCGCCGCGGACCGCGATCGCTGTCGCAGTCGGCAGGCGCGGCGCGGTATAATCGCGGTTTCCCCCGGCGCGTGGCGCCATGCCGCCCGGCATACCGCGCAGCGTGCTTTGGTCGACAAGACGATCAGCAACCTTCGATGCAACGCCCCATGGCTCACTTTTCGTGCTTCTCCGGCGCTTCGGCACTGTCCGATTTCCGTCAGAACCGCCTCTTGCAAACGCTGCAAGCCATCGAACCGGCCGTGGCCGGCGTGCGTGCGCGCTACGTCCATTTCGTTCATGCGCATGCTGAGCTCGGCGATGCCGATACGGCGCGGCTCGCCGCGTTGCTTCAGTACGGCGAGCCGGCGCCAGCCGATGACGGCGGCGAAACCTTCCTGGTGATTCCGCGGCTCGGCACGATTTCGCCATGGGCGTCCAAGGCTACCGATATCGCCCGGCACTGTGGGCTGGACAACGTGCACCGCATCGAGCGTGGCATTGAGTACGCAGTGACGCTCAAAAGCGGCCTGTCTGGGCTGCTTGGCACGAAAAAGACGTTGAGCGGCGAGGTTCGGGCTCAGATCGCCGCCGTGTTGCACGACCGGATGACCGAAAGCGTGGTGGCCACCCATGACGAGGCGCGCCAGCTATTCGACACGCTGCCCGGCAAGCCGCTGCAGTCGGTGGATGTGATCGGGCAGGGACGGGCCGCGCTGGTGGCGGTCAATGCCGAACTCGGACTCGCGCTTGCCAATGACGAGATTGACTATCTGGTCGAGGCGTTCACGAAACTCGCGCGTAACCCGACGGACGTGGAATTGATGATGTTCGCGCAGGCCAACAGCGAGCATTGCCGGCACAAGATCTTTAACGCGCAGTGGACCATCGACGGCCAGCCCCAGGACATGTCGCTGTTCCAGATGATCAAGAACACGCACCGGCTCAGCGGCCAACGCACGATCGTCGCCTATTCGGACAACGCTGCGGTGATGGAAGGCGGCCTCACGCAGCGCTGGTTCGCCAGTGGCGACACGCAGCGCTATGCGCCGGTGCAGGCGCTGACCCACACGCTGATGAAGGTCGAGACGCACAATCACCCGACGGCGATTTCGCCATTCTCGGGGGCGGCGACGGGCGCCGGCGGCGAGATCCGCGACGAGGGGGCGACTGGACGCGGCGCGCGGCCCAAGGCCGGGCTGACCGGCTTCTCGGTGTCCAATCTGGAGTTGCCAGATGCAATTGAGGCGTGGGAAAACGCGCGCGACGCCGCGCAGCCGCTCGCCGAGCGCCGCCCCGATGACGCCGCCGGCCGCTATGGCCGGCCCGAGCGCATTGCGTCGCCACTGCAGATCATGATCGATGGGCCGATCGGCGGCGCCGCGTTCAACAATGAGTTCGGCCGGCCTAATCTGGGCGGCTATTTCCGTGTCTACGAGCAGAACGTTGGCGGGCGCGTGTGCGGCTACCATAAGCCGATCATGATCGCTGGCGGCATTGGCAATATCTCGCACGCGCATACGCACAAGCACGACGTGCCGGCCGGCGCGCTGCTGGTGCAGATCGGCGGCCCCGGCATGCGCATCGGCATGGGCGGCGGCGCTGCCAGCTCGATGGCCACCGGAGCTAACACCGCCGAGCTCGATTTTGATTCAGTGCAGCGAGGCAACCCGGAGATCCAGCGCCGCGCGCAGGAAGTCATTAACGTGTGCTGGCAACGCGGGGACGACAATCCGATCCTGTCGATCCACGACGTCGGCGCAGGCGGCTTGTCCAATGCGTTTCCGGAGATTGTCGACGGCGCCGGCAAGGGGGCGCGCTTTGAATTGCGACGCGTGCCGCTCGAGGAGAGCGGGCTGTCGCCGCGCGAGATCTGGTCGAACGAGGCGCAGGAGCGATACGTGCTTGCGATCGCGGCCGATGACCTGCCCGCGTTCGAGGCGATCTGCCGGCGCGAACGCTGCCCGATGGCGGTGGTCGGCGTCGCGACCAACGAACGCCAGTTGCAATTGATCGACGACGCGGTGCCCGATGCCGCCGACCCGGCGCGCATGCCGGTCAACATGCCAATGGATGTGCTGCTGGGCAAGGCGCCGCGGATGCATCGCGATGTCACGCGCGTGCATCGCTCGTTCGCGCCGGTAGAGGTCACCGGCTTGAACCTGTCGGACGTGGCCGCACAGGTACTGAGGCACCCGAGCGTCGCAAGCAAGTCCTTCCTGATTACGATCGGCGACCGCACGGTCGGTGGCCTGTCCGTGCGCGACCAGATGGTCGGCCCTTGGCAGGTGCCAGTGGCCGACTGTGCCATTACCGCAATGGACTATGCTGGTTTCCGTGGCGAAGCGATGACGATGGCCGAACGTGCGCCGCTCGCGGTGATCGATGCGCCGGCCTCGGGGCGGATGGCTGTCGGCGAGGCGATCACAAACATCGCTGCCGCGCCAATCGCGTCGTTGGATCGCCTGAAATTGTCAGCGAACTGGATGGCCGCATGCGGTAGCGCCGGCGAGGACGCCGCGTTGTTCGACACCGTCAAGGCGATTGGCATGGAATTGTGCCCGGCGCTGGGCATCGACATTCCGGTCGGCAAAGACTCGTTGTCGATGCGCACGCAGTGGCGCGAGGACGGCGTCGACAAGGAGGTCGTCGCGCCGGTATCGCTGATCGTTTCCGCATTCGCGCCTGTGGAGGACGTGCGCGGCCACCTGACGCCGCAGTTGCGCAGCGTGGCCGACGTCGGCGACTCGGTGCTGATCCTGGTCGATCTGGGACGCGGCCGCAACCGTCTTGGCGGCAGTATCCTCGCACAGGTTACGCAACAGGTCGGCGACAGTGTGCCAGACGTGGACGATGCACAGGACCTGAAGCGTTTCTTCGACGCAATTCAGTCGCTCAACCACGATGGCCGGCTGCTCGCTTATCATGACCGCTCCGATGGTGGCCTATTTGCGACGGTGGCGGAGATGGCCTTTGCCGGCCACGTTGGCGTGTCGCTGAACGTAGATATGCTCACGCTCGAGCAGGGGCACGAATTCGACTATGGTGACGCAAAGGATTGGGCGCGTCAGACGGCGGGACGCCGCGACGACCTGACGCTGCGCGCGCTGTTCTGCGAAGAGCTCGGCGCGGTGCTGCAGGTGCGCGCCGTCGAGCGTGATCGCGTGCTGGCGACGCTGCGCGAATTCGGCTTGTCGAGCGCGAGCCACGTGATTGGCAAGCTGAACGAGCGCGAAGTGATCGAGATTTATCGCGACGCGAAGAAGATCTACGAGGCGCCCCGCGCCGAGTTGCAACGGGTCTGGAGCGAAGTCAGCTGGCGCATTTCGCGGCTGCGCGACAATCCCGCCTGCGCGGATGCCGAGTATGACGCGTTGAGCGATGCGTCAGATCCGGGCATCGTGCCGCACCTGACGTTTGACCCGCAAGAGGACGTAGCGGCGCCATTCATCTCGAGCGGTAAACGGCCACGCGTGGCCATTCTGCGCGAACAAGGTGTGAACTCCCATCTGGAAACCGCTTACGCGTTCGACCGTGCCGGCTTCGACGCGCATGACGTGCATATGAGCGACCTGCTCGAGGGGCGCGCCGATCTCGCGCAATTTGCCGGTGCGGTAGCGTGCGGCGGGTTCTCGTACGGCGACGTGTTGGGCGCTGGCGAGGGCTGGGCGAAGACGATTCGCTTCAATGCACGCTTGTCGGACATGTTTGCCGCATTCTTTACGCGCCCCGATACGTTTGCGCTTGGCATCTGCAATGGCTGCCAGATGATGAGCAGCCTCGCGTCGATGATTCCCGGCGCGCAAGCATGGCCGCGCTTCGTGCGCAACCGCTCCGAGAAGTTCGAAGCACGCTTTTCGTTTGTGCAGATCGAAAAATCGCCGTCGATTTTCTTCGCCGGGCTTGAGGGCTCCCGCCTGCCTGTCGCTGTCGCGCATGGCGAAGGCTATGCGGACTTTTCGCAACAAGGAGATTTGTCGAGCGTGCAGGTCGCGATGCGCTATATCGACCATTACGGCGTGGCAACCGAGCGCTACCCATTCAATCCGAACGGCTCGCCGCAGGGTATTACGTCAGTAACCACGCCGGACGGACGCTTCACCGTGCTGATGCCGCATACCGAGCGCGTGCACCGGACCGTACAAATGAGTTGGCATCCGCAGCAGTGGGGTGAGGCAAGCCCGTGGCTGCGGCTGTACCGCAACGCGCGGCGCTGGGTCGGTTGACCACGCGTGGCCGCGCGCGCGTCGCGCCGGCCGCTTTGTCGCGGCGTTGGATAGGCAAGTGGCCGCCTGAGGGGCGGCCACTTGCAGGCTGGGAGGCTGGGATACGCCGCCGTGCGGCATGGCGGCGTTCTTCGCGTACTCCTGGACCGCGTATTCGCGTATTACTGGATCTTCGCGTTCTTGTGCAATTCAGCGTTGAATTGCTGCAGCTTTTCCTGCGTCAGCTGCTGCGCAACCTGCACCTTGACCTGCTCCAGCGGCGGCGGCTGGATCGCACGTGAGTCGTCAAGCCGGATGATATGCCAGCCGAACTGCGTATGAACGGGCGTTGACGTCACTTCACCCTTTTGCAGCTTGCTCGCTGCCTCCGCGAACTCGGGAACATAGCTTTGCGGGTTCGCCCAGTCCAGGTCTCCGCCGTTCTTGGCCGAGCCCGGATCTTTCGAATATTGCTTCGCGAGGTCCTCGAAGCGTGCACCCGCATTGATCTTGGCGATCAACGCCTTCGCCTGCTGCTCGTCCAGCACCAGGATGTGATGCAAGTGCAGCTCGTTACCGCCGCCGGCCTGCTTGATCAACTGCTCATAGCGCGCCTTGATTTCGTCGTCGCTCGGCTTGTTGCTTTTCAGGAAATCGTCGATCAACGCGCGGATCACGACGCTCTGGTCGGCCAGCGCAATCTGCGCCTTCACATCGGGCCGGTTTGCGATGCCGCGCCGCAGCGCTTCCTCCATCAGCAACTCGCGATTGACCAGTTCCTCGCGGACCATCACTTGCAACTGCGGCGAGTCCTGCTGCCCTTGGCGCGTCAGTTCCTTGACCAGCGCGTCGGCGCGCGCCTTCGGTATCGGTGTGCCATTCACTACGGCAATGTTCTGGGCAAATGCGGGCGCCGCCACGCAACCTGCGAGCGCGACCCACAAGCGGGCTTTTCTCAAGATCATCAGAACGTCCTAACGGGGAGACGAATGGAATTCTTCTGGCGTGCATGCATGGATCGACAGCGCATGGATGCCGCGCTGCATCGCATCAGAGAGTGCATCATACACCAGCCGGTGCCGGGCCACCCGGGTACGGCCGTCGAACGCGGCCGAAACGATTGTCACCGTATAGTGGCCGCCGGCGGCCGCGCCGGCGTGTCCGGCGTGCTGTGCGCTGTCGTCGCGCACCTCCAACGCAAGTGGCGACAGCGCGGCGCCCAGGCGCTCGCGGATCAGCGCGATGCGCTGCTCAGTTGAGGCGTTCAGGAATGCATCGGTCATCGGCTTATTCTTCCTTCATGTACCGGGCGAGCCACAGGCTCTGCGCGACGATGAACACGAGCATCGCGCCAGTTGTGCCGAACAGCTTGAAGTCGACCCAGATATCGGTCGAGAACCGATACGCGACAAACAAGTTGGCGATGCCCAGTGCCGCGAAGAACAGCGCCCAGGCGACGTTGAGTTGGTCCCAGACGGGTGAGGGCAGCTTGATTTGCGCGCTCATGGCCTTCTGAATCAGATTCTTGCGCAGCACGCATTGCGAAAACAGCATGGCCAGCGAGAACGCCCAGTACAGCACGGTCGGCTTCCACTTGATGAACGTGTCGTTATGCAGCACCAGGGTTGCGCCACCAAATATGACGACGATGACTAGGCTCACCCACAGCATTGGGTCGACGCGCCGATGGCGAAACGCCGACCACGCGACCTGCACCAGCACAGCGGCGATCGCCACGCCGGTCGCGACATAGATATTCCACACTTTGAAGACAATGAAGAAAAGCGCGATTGGCAGCAGGTCGAACAAGAGTTTCATGGTGGCGGGTGTGACAAACGGCATCGGTTTAGCTGGGGTCGAATTGTAACGCAGCCGAGTTGATGCAATAACGTAGCCCGGTTGGCGCGGGACCATCGTTGAACACGTGCCCGAGGTGCGCGTCGCACACCTTGCAGCGCACCTCGATGCGCAGCATGCCATGCGAGCGGTCCGTCTTCTCGATGATGACTTCGCCATTGATCGGCTTGAAGTAGCTAGGCCAGCCGCAGCCTGCATCGAATTTCGTCGACGATTCGAACAGCGGCGTGCCGCAGCAAACGCAATGATAGACGCCGCGCTCCCAGTGATCCCAATACTCGCCGGTGAACGCACGCTCGGTCGCCGCGCGGCGGGTGACTTCGAAAGCCATCGGCGCGAGTTGCTCACGCCACTCGACGTCGGACTGATGCACCGTCGTATGCGGCGCCGCAGCAGCAGGTGACTCGCCTGCCGCGGCGGACGCGGCCGGGTGTGCCTGGCCTGCAGGATGAGAAGGGTTAGCGATATCAGCCATGATGGAATGCCTCCTGCTAATGAAAGAGCGCGGACATGCTTGCCAGCGACGACCACGCGGATCGTGCCGCCGTCACCAGCGCGGTTGCCGCCGGTGCGGCTGCCGCAGCGGCGGTTGCATGTTTTACGTGTCAGCCGCTCAGGATGAACAGCTCACCGAAAGCGAGGCGGCCCAATCCGGTGGCAAAGCCGCGTAGGCCTCGTACTCGGGTTGCTCGTCGAACGGGCGTGACAAGACCTGCAATAGCCGCACAATTTCGGTGAAGTCCTTTTCGTTCGCTGCGCGCACCGCCTGCTCAGCCAAATGGTTGCGCAGCACGTATTTCGGATTGACGCGGTTCATCGCCGCGCGACGCGCTGCATCGTCTGCGGGCTCGGTTTTCAGCCGCTGTCGATAATCGACCGCCCAGGCGTCGAACGCCGCGCGATCGACGAACAAGTCCCGCACGGGCGCGTCACCGGACGCGTCGTGTTGCGACACGCGTGCCATGCGCCGGAAGGTCAACGTGAAGTCCGCGTGGTTCGTGTGCATGAGTGCCAACAGGCGATTGACCAACGCGATATCGGCTGGCTCGGCCGTGCTCAGTCCAAGCTTGGCACGGAAACGCGCCTCCAGTGCCGGGCCGAAATGGGCCTCGTACACCTGCAACGCATCGCGCGCCTCGGCGATCGCGCGCTCGTCCCCGGCCGTGCCCCGGTGCGCGCCGATCAACGGCATCAGCGCCTGCGCCAGACAAATCAGATTCCAGCGGCCCACGTGCGGCTGTTGCTGGTACGCATATCGCCCGGACGTGTCGGAGTGGTTGCAGATATGGTTTGCGTCGAAGCCGTCGATAAAGCCGAACGGCCCATAATCGATCGTCAGTCCAATGATCGACATATTGTCGGTATTCATCACGCCATGGCAGAAACCCACCGCCTGCCAATGCGCTATCAACGCGGCTGTGCGCTCGCAGACGGCCGCCAGCAATGCGAGATACGGGTCCTGCGCGTCGCGGCAGGACGGGAATGCATGCTCGATCACATGGTCTGCCAGCCGGCGCAATGCCTCCACCTGGCCGGTCGAATAAAAGTGCTCGAAATGGCCAAACCGAATGAATGTCGGCGCGACACGCGTCGTGACCGCCGCCGTTTCTACCGTTTCACGATAGACTGGTGCGTCCGAGCCGATCACACACAACGCGCGCGTGGTCGGAATGCCGAGAAAATGCATCGCCTCCGAGCACAAGAATTCGCGGACGGACGAGCGCAGCACCGCTCGGCCATCGCCCATGCGAGAGTAGGGGGTCCGGCCACCGCCCTTGATCTGTATCTCGTGACGCTGTCCACGATGTTCGGTCTCGCCGAGCGTCAACGCACGGCCGTCGCCGAGTTGGCCGGCCCAGACGCCGAACTGGTGTCCGGAGTACACGCTGGCGAAAGGCAACGCCGCGTGCTCCAAGTATCGCGTCAGATTACCGCAGAAATAGTCGGCGAACGCGGGGTCGGTCAGCGCCGCGGCACCTAGGCCAAGTTCATGCGCGAGGTCGGCGGAAACAGCGACCACATACGGATCAGGCAACGGCGTGGCGCTTTGCCGCGTGACGAACTGCGTGCCGAGCCGGGAGAATGCGCCGGGCCGATTCGGATCGATTGCGCTTGCGAATGCCGGCTGTGCGTGAACAACGGTGTCGCCTTGGGAAAACGCCATGAGCGCTCCGGTGTCGTAATAGCCTCTATTGTAAATCGTTCCCCGCCGGCTTGCCGATCCCTGGCGAGCCGTGCGGGCACGGCAATGCCGTAGCCCACGGTTATACTGCGTGTCCAATTTATACTGCCTGTCCAACCGCATCGACGGGCCGCCAATGCACGATGGCTGCCACGTAGGCGCCGCACGGCGGCATGCGACAGAATCGCCGATCAGAGGCAAAATGGCGGGCTTGCGGGCCCACCCCGCGTCGCGATGCAATGCGACGCAGGTTCAATGATCGGATCAGCGGCCAAGGAGGCAGAGGTGCTGAAACATATTGTCATGTGGAAACTGAAGGAGCGAGCCGAAGGTGCGGATCGCGCAACAAACGCAGTGCGGCTGAAAGCGATGCTCGAGGGCTGTCGGAACATCGTGCCCGGCATGCGCCGCTTCGAGGTCGGCGTCGCGACGCCGGGGCTTGAGGCCACCTACGACGTGGTGCTCGTGTCCGAGTTCGATGACCAGGCCGCGCTTGACGCCTATGCGGCCCATCCCGAGCATGAGAAAATTAAGGCGTTTGTCGCGAGTGTGCGCGACGCGCGGCAGTGCATCGACTATGAAGCCTGATACCGCGCCCGTGGCACATGACACCCCGACGGCCGCGGTGCAAGGGCTGGGCAGTCCGTTCGCCGACCATTTGGGCGTGCGGCTCGTCCATGCGGCGCACGGGCGCAGCGAAGTGGTACTGCCGCTCGCGGCGTTGCACCTGAATACATGGGAGGTGGCGCACGGCGGCGTGACGATGACGCTGCTCGACGTGGGTCTGGCACTGGCGGCGCGCTCGTTGAGCAGCGGCGCGGGCGTGGTCACCGTCGAGATGAAGACCAACTTCATGCAACCCGGATGCGGCGAACTTCGGGCCCGGGCGCGGGTGCTACACCGCTCCGCGACGATGGCCTATTGCGAGGGCGAGGTCCATGATAGCGACGGACGCTTCGTTGCCAAGGCGCTGGGCACATTCAAGTACCTGAGCGCATTGGCCGTGGGTCGCGAGATCACCCGCCAGCGGAGGGCACTGCAACCGGCTGGGCTGGGCGCCGACCCGGCGACGGCGCCGGCGCACGACTGACATTCCCCCTCCAGGACGGAAATCATGAATGCATCGAATCAAGCGTCAGTGAATCGCCAGATTTGGCTGGTGTCGCGTCCGGCTGCAGAGCCGTCGCACGACAATTTCCGGCTCGTGCAAACGCCGCTGGAGCCACTCGCACCTGGCCAAGTTCGCGTGCGCAATCACTACCTGTCCGTCGATCCATACATGCGCGGCCACGCCTTCATCGGCTTACTCAAAGGCCGAAATTCCGGTAAGCAACTGGTCAAGCTGGTCTAAGCGCGCGCCAGCACGGGCAGTAGCACGGATACGAGCGTGGGCACCGGCGGCTTCGTGTGGAAAAGCATAGTCATCCTGATGTACTGTAGGTCATTTCACAGACCGCGCGCAACCTGAAGCCGTCACGCGGGAATGCCGAGTCGGCCATGTCCCCATTCGGCACGGGCGGCCCGTGTGGTTTCCAACGACAGGGGCAACACCGGAAAAGCCCCCGACTTTCGCGTTCAGGCAGCCGGCTACGATATTGGCGCGGCGTGGAAGAAGACCAGCGCGAAATATTCGATCGTATGCCGTGCTTCGCCCGGTAAGGGGGGCGCATTCGCGATCGCGCACCAGAAAAGGATAGCTAAGGGAACGCCTCAGGGGGCGCCGGCAATCAGCGCTGTGGCTTCCTCTTCTTCGTGCAAGTACAAGCTTGTAGTGTTCTGCGACACGTGCCCGAGGTTGTCGCGCACCGTGCGCAGATCGAGGCCGGCGTCGGCCTGATGCGAGCCGGCGGTATGCCGCAGCCAATGCGCCGACGCGCACACCCGTTCGTCGGCCCGATCGGCGAAGGCGGGCGCGCGCGTAGCCACAACGCGGCGCCGTTCAAGACACGCTTGAGCGCATCATGCAGGGCTGAGCGCGACAGGCCGCGGCGCGCGCCTCGAAAGGGCACGACCAGCGGCGTGGCCTCGGCCCGGCGGGGCAGCTCGATAAGCAATTCGGGCGACGCGGCCATGCGCCGCGCGCGTTGCCCTTTACCCACGATGTCGAGCCACCACTGGTCCTGTCCATCCGGGCCCAGGCGCCGCGAGAAGTCGCCCATGATGCCGTGGGCGACCTCAGAGAGGCGCGCAGGCCTTGTGCAGATAGAAGAGAGCGTGGTCACCCAGCGGCAGCGCGCGTAGCATGTCTGCTGCGCGGCCGTTCCCTAGAGTAGCTGCTCAACGGACTATACGAAGGACCGAATTTGGACTATATTTAGCCTTATCGTCAGTCAGTGAGCCAGGAATGCGTCGTGAAATTCTCAACTCAAATTAAGCCTATCAGCTACCTTAAGAGCCACGCAGCCGACATCGTCAAGAACATTTCCGAATCCCAGGAACCCATGCTGATCACTCAAAACGGGGAAGCCAAGCTGGTGGTCATGGACGTTCGCTCCTACGAGCGACAAGAAGATACCCTCGCCCTTCTAAAAATCCTTGCCATGGGTAATCAGGACATTTCTCAAAGCCGCTTTCGCGATGCGGAGGACGTCTTTGCCGATCTGGACAAGGAAGACCACGGGTGAAAGTTGTTTTTCTTGAAGGCGCTGAAGAAGACTTGAAGGAGCTTCGCCGCTACATCATTGCAAGCTTTGGCCGATCAACTTGGCAAGAGACTTATCAACACATCAAGGATTCCGTTCGAGACATTTTGATTTTCCCCCAAAGCGGCGTTATTCCTGAAGAGCTTGTTGACTGTAATACTCGACAGTACCGCCAAGTTATCTCTGGCATGGACCGTATCCTCTATGAGGTTAAGGACACCATTATTTACATCCACCTCGTTTGTGACATTCGCCGCGACATGAGAACACTTCTTTCTCGACGACTGCTACGCGTGATCAAATAGTAGCGTCGTTAAGATTCAACCGGCGTGCGAACGAGATGGCAGGGAACCGAAAGGCCGATAATCAAGCATGGTTTGAGCATGAAGTTGAAGAAAGCGAATTTGCGCACTCGCGGCTACGCAAGCGTTTGGGCAAGCTTTTGATCCAATTATGGAACGGCATGGGCCAGACGATTCCATTTGCGTGCCAGAATTGGACTTCAACCAAAGCGGCCTATCGTTTCCTGTGCAACAAGCGTGTCAATGAACACGATATCCTGAGCGGGCACTTTCAGGTAATGCTGAGCGTTTGAGGGCGACACAGGGCCCTGTTCTCATTGTGCAAGATACAACGACATTCTCGTACCAGCGCGAGCGCACCGAACTCATCGGCTGGCAAGGAGCGTGGCGGTCCAAAGCTTCACAAGGTAGCCATACCACTTACTTGTTGCGCGATTGGGTGGGATACATCGAAGCAAGGGCAGCTGAGCCATTTATCGTCCCGCGTCTGGTCGCTCAGTTCCCTCAAGACGCTGCGCGGCTCGGGCGAGCGCAATAGCGCCGGCCGTTGACATGTCGAGCGCGCGGTGAAGGTCCTCTCGTCTGCTAAGAAAAAAGTTCGGAATGCGTGCCCGCCCGGACGAAAACCACTAAGCCATGCTTGCCAATGTCAGCGAGCTTATAGATAAGCAGAAAATCACCGCCAATGTGACACTCCCGATGATTGTCCCACTCGCCTGCAAGCGAGTGATCCAACCACTCAGCAGGGAGTGGGCCATCATTGGCAACAAGCAGCGTCATGGCCTCTTTCAACCGGTTCATATCGTACCGGCCAGAGTAAGACAGGCGTTGCCAGTCCTTGAGAAATGCTTTGGTGTAATCTGACGCGCGGGGCAGAGTGGCCCGCTTACTTGCGGGTGTTCTTTTCAATATCATTCATCAAGGCGTCGGAAGTTGCAAAGCGAACGTGGCGGCGCTCGATGATTTCGCGAGCTTCAGCCATAGCGGCACGGCTGGCCGCATTGGGCGCTTGGATCGCAAAGGGCAGCGCCTTGTCTGCCACGATGCGCGTCAGGAAGACTCGAATGGCATCGGAGACAGTCAGCCCCATCGAGGCTAACGTTTGCGCAGCCTGCGCTTTGACGGTCTCGTCAATACGGATGTGAACCATTGTCGTTGTAGCCATTACAACCTCCTATCATGTGAGATACATTGTATCTCACAAAGCGATGACCCTCAAGACACACTGTGTTTTTTCAACGGCGGAACGGAACAGATGGTGAGGCACTTTTTGGGGGATGTTGAACGCGAAAGGAGCAGAAAATGAGCAAACTTCTGAAGCCATCCCAGACACATCGTGACGGCGCCCGACACAGACCGCAGCCCGTTTGCGTCTGCGTCGGATCGCTCAAGGCGTTTGCGCCGGCAACGGATACGGCAGCGGCAGGAACGCCAGCGTCGGGCCGTGCGGGGACCCGACGTGGACCGAGCCGGTATCGAGTGCGCCAAGCTTGAGCTGGACCAGGCAATCGACACCGCCCTCGGGGGCCGCGGCGGCATTGACGACCATCCCGCACGGTTGGCCAGGGTCCTCTGAATGAAACACCTCGACGCCGGCGTGCGCCTGCGCGGCGTGCGCCAACACCGTGCGGCGCTTGATCGTGCCGCGATACTGAGAACGGGCGACCACTTCCTGCCCCGGATAGCAGCCCTTGCGAAAGTTGACGCCACCGACGAGTTCGAAATTGATCATTTGTGGCACGAACTGCTCGCTCGTCGCGGCATTCACACGCGGCTCGCCCGCGCGGATGTCAAGCCAGTCCCACAGTGCGGGGGCGGCCCGTCGCGCGCGATGCGTCGCATCCAGTGCGGCAAGCTTCGCGTCAACCGCGGCCTTCGGCCCGACCCACAGGAAACGTGGCACGCCGTTCGCATCCGGCACGCGGATCAATTCCCCGCAGGACGCGTCAATCTTCACGTGCACGCCGTCGGGCAACGCCTCGAAGCACTGCGATAGCGTGGCACGGACATCGCCGGCAAAGCCGACCACGGTAAGACCGTCGGTGGCGTTGATCAGCCGCGCTTTCGCGCGTAGCACAAACATCGACAATCGCTTCTGAAGCGACGTGACCAGATCCGCGCAAACCAGCATGCGCACCGCATCGCCGGCACGCCAAACCAGCAACGTGGCGAGCAGTCGCCCCTTAGGTGAGCAAAAGCCGGCCAGCCGCACGCTGCCCGCTTCCAGCGTTTGAATATCGTTGGTCAGTTGACCGTGCAGGAAGCTGGCTGCATCGTCACCGTGCACATCGATTACGCCGAACTGATCGAGCACCATATAAGCGCCCCGTTCAGCGTGAAGGGCGGCGAACGCGTCGGCCTCCACGCGCGCCAACGCGTCGGTGTCACGCCCGGCATCGCCATGGCCTGGCACAGTAGCTTTAGAGGATATATTCATGTTCAAGCTGCGTTGTCAATTCTGACTTTGGCTTAGGCAAGCAAGTATTATATTGAGTCTTGCTCAACCCTGTTTCGCATGTCCCTGTTCAAGAAAGTGCTGTTCGCCACGGCGGCGGTCGCGACAGTCGCCGTCGTCGCGGCGTGTGGCGCCGTTGGGTATTGGGCTCGCACGCCCCTTCAGATCACGCCTTCGCCACTCGATGTCACGATCAAGCCGCGCAGCAGCCTGCGCAGCGTCGCCGTCCAATTGCGCCACGACGGCGTGCCCATCGAGCCGCGCTTGTTCGTGCTGATGGCCCGCGTGCTGGGCCTGTCCACGCAATTGAAATCCGGCAATTACGCGTTCTCGGCCGGGGTCACGCCATACGGCGTGTTGCAGAAGGTGGCGCGCGGTGACGTCAACCAATACGTCGTCACGATCATCGAAGGCTGGACGTTTCGCCGCATGCGCGACGAGATCAACGCGCACCCGGCGTTGCGCCATGATTCCGCCGCGCTCAGCGACGCGCAATTGATGCGCGCGATTTTGGCCGACATCGCACCTACCGATCCACGCGCGGCGGGCACGTCGCCGGCATCGCCGCCTGCGCATCGCATGCTGGCGCTGCAAGGTGCGCCTGCGCAGGAGCCCGAGGGCCTGTTCTTCCCGGATACATACCTATTTGACAAGAATACCAGCGACCTGGACATTTACCGCCGCGCATACCGGTTGATGTATCTGCGGGTGCAGCAGGCATGGGAGGGCCGCGCGCTGGGGCTACCCTATGCGACGCCCTACGATGCACTGAAAATGGCCTCGATTGTCGAGAAGGAGACCGGCCACGCGCAAGACCGGCCGCTGGTGGCTGCGGTACTTGTCAACCGGTTGCGTCTGTCGATGCCATTGCAAACTGATCCGACTGTGATCTACGGGCTGGGCACCTCGTACGCTGGCCGGTTGCGCAAGCAGGACTTGCAGACTGACACCCCGTACAATACCTATATGCGCGGCGGGCTTCCGCCCACGCCGATCGCGCTGCCCGGCAACGCGTCATTGGAAGCCGCGCTGCACCCGGCTGTCAGCAGCGCGTTGTACTTCGTCGCGCGCGGCGATGGCAGCAGTCATTTTTCCGACAATCTCGGCGATCACAACAAGGCCGTCGACAAATACATCAGGGGTCAGTGACATGACGGATATCACGACCAGTCGCCACGACGGGCCCCGGCCGCGCGGCAAGTTCATTACGTTCGAAGGGATCGATGGCGCCGGCAAGACGACTCACCTGACGTGGTTTTGCGACCGGCTGTCCGAGCGTGCCGCGCGGCAGGGCGCCAGTGTCATCGTCACGCGCGAGCCGGGTGGCACGCCGCTGGGCGAGGCGCTGCGGGAAATCCTGCTGCGCCAGCCGATGCATCTAGAAACGGAGGCATTGCTGATGTTTGCGGCGCGTCGCGAGCATATTGCCGCGGTGATCGAGCCGACGCTTGCCCGTGGCGACTGGGTGCTGTCCGATCGCTTCACGGATGCGACTTTTGCCTACCAAGGCGGCGGGCGCGGCTTGTCGATCGACAAGTTGCAGGTGCTCGAGCACTGGGTGCAGGCAGGGCTGCAACCGGATCGCACCGTGCTGTTCGACGTGCCGACCGATACCGCCAGTGCAAGGCGTGGCGGGGCTCGCGCACCCGATAAGTTCGAGAGCGAGTCGGACGCATTCTTCACGCATACCCGTGCCGAATACCTGCGCCGCGCCGCACAGGCACCGGCGCGGTTTGCGATCGTCGATGCGACAGGCTCGATCGCCGAAGTGCGCGAGCAACTCGAAGCCATTCTCATCACCCTTTGATCGATAAAAGATGCCGTATCCATGGCAATACGACGACTGGACACGTATCCAGGCACTGCGCGAACATTGGCCTCACGCACTGTTGCTGTACGGGCAGGCCGGCATCGGCAAAGTGGATTTCGCTTGCGAGCTCGCGCAGAGTCTGTTGTGCGAGCAGCCTCGTGATGACGCACGCGCGTGCGGGCAGTGCGCCGCATGCACCTGGTTCCTGCAACGCAACCACCCGGATTTTAGGCTCGTCTGCCCCGAGGCCGTCGCCGCCGAGGCCACACCGCCGCAAGCGGACAGTGATACCGGCAAAAATGCCAACGGTGGGCGCACGAGCGACGACGATGGCGCAAGCGCGGGCAGCAAGAAATCCAAGGCGCCGAGCAAGGAGATCAGGATCGAGCAGGTCAGGGCGTTACTCGATTTCTGCAGTATTGGCTCACACCGCGGCGGCCAGCGCGTAGTGGTATTGTTCCCGGCCGAGGCACTGAACGTGGCGGCAGCCAACGCCCTGCTCAAGACGCTGGAGGAGCCGCCGTCCGGCGTGGTGTTCCTGCTCGTGAGCGCGAATGTGGAGCGTTTGCTGCCGACCATCGTGAGCCGCTGCAGGCAATGGCCACTGGCGATGCCCGACGCGGCGAGTGCCTTGGACTGGCTCCGTGGCCAGTCCATTGACGATCCGATGGGCGCGCTCGCGGAAGCCGGTGGCGCGCCATTGGCCGCGCTGGCCGTTGCCCGCGACGAGCATGCGCCGCTCAAGCGCTTCACGCTTGAGCAACTTGCGGCCGGCCCGGCGTGCGATGCATTCGCCTGCGGCGAAGCCCTGCAAAAGGCGCCGGTGCCGTCGGTGCTCGGCTGGCTGCAACGCTGGCTCTATGACGTGCTGGCCATGCAGACGAGCGGCGCGCCACGCTACTTTCCAGCACACCGCAACGCGCTCGAGCACGTTGCACAAGGTGCCACGCCTTTGCAGGTCGCCCAGTGCTTGAAGCGAATTACGCAACAACGGGCCGTGGAACAGCATCCGCTGAATGGCCGACTGGTTTTCGAGGAGCTGTTTATCCATTATCGGGGCATGTTCGGGAGCCACCCATGACGCAAGCGCCGTATCGCGTCGCTATACGTGCCGATCTACCGGCGATCGTCGCGATTTATAATTCGACGGTTTCATCCAGGCAAGTGACGGCTGACTTGGAGCCCGTCAGTGTTGGCAGCCGGCACGACTGGTTCAACGCACATGCCCCGGACCGGCGTCCGCTGTGGGTCGTGGAGCGCGATCGTCTTCGGCCACAATGAGTCCAGCCTGCGCTTGTTCCACCGTTACGGCTTCGATGACGGGGGCCGGTTGCCGCGGATCGCGACACTGGATGGCATTGAGCGCGACGGGGTTATCGTCGGGCGCCGGCTCACCGCTGGCGCGTAAAGTCAGTTTCAATAGCGCGCCGCGTGGCGGCGCCGCGGGGTACCGATGTTTATCGATTCACATTGCCACATCAACTTCGACGGAATGGCCCAGCGCCTGCCGGACGTGCTTGAACAGATGCGCGTCAATGCGGTGACCCATGCGCTATGCGTCAGCATCGATCTTGAGACGTTCCCGTCCGTGCTGGCGATCGCCCATGCGCATCCCCATATCTTCGCGTCAGTGGGCGTGCATCCGGATCACGAGCACGCGCGCGAGCCGGACGTTGCCGAATTGGTCTCGCTTGCGCAGGATCCGAAGGTTGTCGCGATGGGCGAAACCGGGTTGGATTACTACCGGCTCGAAGGTCGCACGCTGGACGACATGGCATGGCAACGGCAACGGTTTCGCACGCACATCCAAGCCGCGCACGCTGCCGGCAAGCCATTGATCGTCCACACGCGTGCCGCCGCACAGGATACGCTGCGAATCATGCAGGAAGAGGGCGCCGCCGCAGTCGGCGGCGTGATGCATTGTTTTACCGAAACCTGGGAAGTTGCGCAGGCGGCACTCGAGCAAAATTTTTTCATTTCGCTGTCGGGCATTGTGACATTCAAGAACGCGACGCAAATTCAGGAAGTCGCTCGTAAAGTGCCGCTCGAACGCTTGTTGATCGAAACGGACTCGCCTTACCTGGCGCCTGTGCCGTACCGAGGCAAGCCCAATGAACCTGCGTACGTCAGCCATGTCGGACGTTTCGTCGCGCAGCTGCGCGGCATCGACGTGGAGCAACTTGGCGCGGCGACGTCGGCCAACTTCTTTCGCCTGTTCCGCAGCGCAAAATGTTGAGGTCTAGTTGCTATCAATCAATAAATTAGACAAATAAACTCATGTCATGTACGAATAATTTCGCTGGGTTTTTTGATGTCATCCGCTCTTCGTTGGCCGCCGTCGCCCGGGTATCGCGCCATCGCTCAGCGCGCTGGCTGGTCCGGGCATGGTTTGCGTGCGTGTTGATGATGGGGATAGGGGCCACGATCCCATCAACGGCGCAAGCGAGCCCGGCCGACACGATGATCAAGGCGGTGAAGTTCGACGATGTCAACGCGGTGCGCAAGTTGCTCGCCGGCGGTATCGATCCGAACCTGGTCGATGCCGGCGGCATGCCGATGCTGGTGCTCGCCGCGCGGGAAAAGTCCGAAAAGGTCGCCGCGCTATTGGCGGACCAACCCAAGACCGACCTGGAGAAACTGGATCGTGCCGGCGAGAATGCGATGATGTTGGCCGCGCTCAATGGCCAGATCGGGCTGGTCAAGCATCTGATCGAGAAGGGGGCCGAAGTCAACAAGTCAGGCTGGACACCGCTGCATTACGCGGCGACGACTGGCCAGGATAAGATCGTTAAGCTGCTGATCGATCATTGCGCGTACATCGATGCCGCGTCGCCGAACGGCACCACGCCGCTGATGATGGCCGTGCGCGGCGGCCATATCACAACAGTGAAGCTGCTGCTCGACGAGGGCGCCGACTTGACGCTGAAGAACCAGTTGGGATTGACCGCGATTGATTTCGCGAAACAGTACAACCAGAAAGACATCGCGGACGGCCTAGCCGCGCGATTGGAGAAAATACAGGCGCAACAAAGACACAAGGATTCACGCCCGCCTGCTACAGCCGACGGTAGTCCAGGTAGCGCAGGTAGTACGGGCAGTGCAGAATAACCGGCCCGGCACGGCGGTGCGCCGTGCCGGATCTTGTTGACCACAACATAAGGAACACCATGCTACGGACATTGCTCCGCGCCACCGCGATGTTTGCGATTAGTGTGCCAATGAGCGTTCATGCGTTCACCGGCGCGGACCTGGACCGTCTGTGCCAGCGTACCGATGTGAAATCGCGCGTGTCGTGCGAAGCCTACATCGAAGGTGCGGCGGATGGTGTATTCAACACGATCGAAGCCATCGGCGGCACGACAGGGCCGCGTGTGGGGCAGTACTTTTGCTTGCCCGACAACGTGAAAGCGGCGGAGTTGACCGACGCGGTGCGCAAATATTTGGCGAATACGCCAAACGCAAGAGAATACAACGCCAGTACGGTCGTCGCACTGGGGTTGGGCAAGAGCTATCCATGCTCGACAAACAAGTGATGGGGTGTGGGTGAGTTGGCTTGAACCGATCAGCAACATTGCTGCTGCGCCGCTGCATTCGTGGACCGGCCTGATCGTTGTTACCGTGATCGCGGTGGCATGCGTGCGCGCGGGGCACTGGGCCGGCGCCCGAATCATGCGTCGCGTGACGCGGCCCTATCCAATCCTAGCTGTCGTGACGGGGGCGATCGAGTGGCCATCGCTTTACGCGCTGGCGATGCTGGCGATCGAACTGGTGCTGCACGAGGCGCCGGACGAGTTGGCGTTGATCCGCGTCGCGCGCGACGTCGGGGGCCTGACGTTGATCGGCATGCTGACGCTGCTGGCCGTACGCTCGGTGGCCGGCGTGGGCGATGCAATCGTCACCGCGAACCCGCTGGACACGGCCGACAATCTGCATGCGCGACGCATCCACACGCAGACGCGCGTGCTTACCCGGTCGGTGATGACGTTGATCGTGATGCTTGGCATCGCGTCGATGCTCATGATGTTTCCCAACGTCCGGCAGGTCGGCACGAGCCTGCTCGCTTCGGCGGGCGTCGCCGGTCTGGTCGCCGGTATCGCAGCGCGCCCGGTGCTGGCCAATATGATCGCTGGATTGCAAATTGCGCTGTCCCAGCCGATCCGACTCGACGACGTGGTGGTGATCCAGGGCGAGTGGGGGCGGATCGAGGAAATCACCGGCACCTACGTCGCCGTTCGACTCTGGGATCAGCGGCGGCTGATCGTGCCGCTGCAGTGGCTGATCGAAAATCCGTTCACGAACTGGACCCGCAGCAGTTCGCAGATCATCGGCACGGTATTCCTATTTGTTGACTACAAGATGCCATTGCCGCCGTTGCGCGAGGAACTGTCACGTATCGTCAATAATGCCCCGGAATGGGATGGACGCGTCCAAGTATTGCAAGTCACCGACGCGACCGATCGCGCGATGCAATTGCGGGTACTGGTCAGCTCGAGTGATTCGGGCTTGAATTGGGATTTGCGTTGCCGCGTGCGAGAAGGATTGATTGCCTTCATCCAGCGCTACTATCCGGAATGCCTGCCGAAGATGCGGGCGGATCTGTCCACTGAACGTGAACGTGCGCTGCAGGCCGAGCCGCAGCCGACGCGCGAGGCCACACGACCGGAGGCGTCCAAGACCGCCGCCCATACGGAGGCCGACCCAGTGGCGATGCGCCGCGACGGTTGACGCGCATTGAGTGAACCGCAGCGGCGCGCTATCGGTCATAACCGACATGTCCCATTCAGAAACTGACGGAGAACAAGCGAATGAGCCGACTAGTCGTAGTGTCGAATCGCGTCGCCACCCCCACTGAAAGCAAGGGATCCGCCGGTGGACTCGCCGTCGGCGTGTTCGGCGCGCTGAAGGATGCGGGCGGGGTCTGGTTCGGCTGGAGTGGCGACGTAGTCGGCGAAACGGTCTCAAACGCCGCGCTGACGCTCGTGGAGGACGGCAAGGTCACATTCGCGACCGTCGGGCTGACGCGTAAGGACTATGACCAGTACTATCGTGGTTTTTCGAATGCGACGCTGTGGCCGGTGTTTCACTATCGTAATGACCTGGCTGTCTACGACCGCGCAGACTATGCAGGGTATCTGCGCGTGAATCGCTGGCTTGCGCAGAAGCTACTGCCTTTGCTGCGCTCTGACGATGTGATCTGGGTCCACGATTATCACTTGATCCCATTCGGCGACGCGCTGCGTCAGTTGGGTGTGCAGAACCGGATCGGCTTTTTTCTGCATATCCCGTTTCCATCGCCGCAGATTTTGCTGAACATCCCGCCGCACGACGAACTGGTGCGCGCGCTGTGCAGCTATGACGTGGTGGGTTTCCAAACTGCAGTCGACCTGCGTGCGTTCGCCGATTATGTCGAGCGGTACGCGCACGGCAAAGCGTGGGACAACGGCCGGATCGAAGCATACGGGCGCGTATTGCACGGTGCGGCCTATCCAATCGGCGTTTTTCCCGATGACATCGCCGAGCAAGCGCGACGCCACGAGAGCCGGCAACACGTGCTGGAACTGAAGCAGAGCTTGGAAGGGCGCAAGCTGATTATGAGCGTGGACCGGCTCGATTATTCGAAGGGGCTTGTCGAACGCTTCCGTGCATTCGAGCAATTGCTGGAGCGTGCGCCGCACTGGCGCGGCAACGTCACGCTCGTTCAGGTGGCCCCGCCCACGCGCTCGGACGTCCAAACGTATCAGGAAATTAGGCAAAGCCTGGAATACGAGGCCGGCCGGATCAACGGCCGGTTTTCCGGCCTGGACTACACGCCAATCCGATATTTGAACCAGCGCTATGACCGTTGGAAACTGATGTCGCTATTCCGCGAATCACAAATCGGCCTCGTCACGCCCCTACGTGACGGAATGAACCTGGTGGCCAAGGAGTATGTTGCCGCCCAAAATCCGGACGATCCTGGCGTGCTGGTCCTGTCGCGCTTTGCCGGCGCGGCGCTGGAGTTGCCGGGCGCGCTGATCATTAACCCGCACGATATCGTCGGTATGTCCGAGGCTCTTGAGCACGCGTTGGCGATGCCACGGGTGGAGCGACAGGAGCGCTACCAGACCAACATGCAAAACCTGCGCGATCATGACCTGGGTGTCTGGCGCGACACCTTCATCGCCGATTTGCGAGGGCACGCACGCGCAGTACCGGGGCAACATTAACCGACCATGGCGCCGACGTTGCGCGAGTGTAACGCAATTTGGCGTTGCAATATCCAGCGGCATGGGCGGGCGTCGCGATCGGTCATCATCGACACCGGGCCGATCACGGCAGGCGCGCATGCCGCAACGGCTTCGGGGGTGAAACATTGCAGCAGTTGGGGCGGTGAAATAGGCCGCTAACGTGCGCGTGCAGTGTGTCATACTGGTGCGCCCGGTTGCGGGTCCAATGACCGGTCACCAAGGGTATTTCCAAGTCGGAGATAAGCATGAGGATTGCCCAGATTGCGCCACTGACCGAGTCCGTGCCGCCCAAGCTGTATGGCGGCACGGAGCGCGTCGTCTCGTATATCACCGAAGCGTTGGTCGATCTCGGCCACGATGTGACGCTGTTCGCCAGCGCGGATTCGGAAACTCGAGCGAAGCTCGTACCGGTTTGGCCGCGGGCGCTGCGGCTCGATCCTGCCATTCGCGACCGGATCGCTCCGCATATGCTGTTGATGGAACGGGTGCGGCAGCAAGCGAGAGCATTCGACGTGCTGCATTTTCACATGGACTATTACTCGTTCTCGCTGTTCGGCCGTCAGGACACGCCCTTTATCACTACGCTGCACGGGCGGCTGGACCTGCCGGAGCAACAGCCGATCTTCGACACCTTCTCGAACGCGGCGGTCGTATCGATCTCGAACGCCCAGCGCGAGCCGCTGCCGCAGGCGAAGTGGCTGACGACCGTCTACCATGGTCTGCCCGAGAAGCTGTACACGCCGCAGCCCGTACAGCCGCGGTACCTGGCGTTCCTCGGCCGGATATCGCCGGAAAAACGTGTCGATATCGCGATCCGGATCGCCGGGCTCTGTGGCATGAAGATTCGCATCGCCGCCAAAGTCGACGCCGCTGACCAGCAGTATTTCGAGCGCGACATACGACCATTGCTGGCGCTGCCGCACGTCGAGTTCATTGGCGAGATCGCTGACGAGCAAAAAGCGCACTTCCTGTCCGGCGCGCATGCGCTACTGTTTCCGATCGACTGGCCTGAGCCGTTCGGTCTGGTCATGATCGAGGCGATGGCCTGCGGCACGCCGATCATTGCGTTCAACCGAGGTTCGGTGTCAGAAGTGATCGACGAAGCGCAGTCTGGCTTTATCGTAGAGGACGAAATCAGTGCGGTCGCGGCGGTCAACCGCCTTGGCACGTTGTCACGTGAACGCGTGCGAGCATGCTTCGAGCGACGCTTCACGTCGCGCCGCATGGCGCAGCAGTATCTAGAAGCCTACCATGCGCTCATGCGCGCGCAACGGCGCGCGCGCTTCAAAGTCATCGATTGCGCGGCGCCGCCCAAACAGCACAGCGAAGCGGCGTACGGAGCAAGCTAACGCGGCAACGCCACCTTGCGTGGCATGCCGCCGGCGCGACAAGCAAGCCTGGCTGCGCGATGGGCCGGTATCAACAGGATCAGGAGCCGGCAATCCGCGCCGCCACCGGACCTGCTGTCACGCTCATCGCTCATGAGTCAAGGTCAGGCTCATGAGCGAGCGCGGCTCACATCTTCAGTTTCGTCACCTTCGTGCCTTCCAAAGACACGCCGGCCATCAGGCCCGCGTTCGTCAGCACGAACGCCTGCACTGGCGCGGTGGCCGTGGTGGTATCGATTTTGCCGTTCACGCCGACTTTCAGCACCGCCACAGTCGCATCGGCGCCCACGGCCCAGCCTTCGCTGTTGCGGAACTTGTCCAGCGAGTCCTGCGTCATGAACAGGAAAATCAGCGCCTTGGATTGCGCACCGGCCTGCAAGCCGAACGATCCCGCTGCGGTACTGTAATAGCCCGCCGTCTCACCACCGATACGCAGCGCGCCTTCGCCATACTGCCCCCCGACGATGAAGGCTGCGGACACGACGGACGGGAACACCAGCACGCCACGGGCTTTCGCGACCAGCTCCCGCGAACCGTTGGCGGTCGTATAGAGGCGTGCCAACGTTTCATTGACCGAAGTATTGATACTCTGGCGCTTGCTTGCATTGCCGGATGCCGTCGATGCAGCAGTCTGGGTGGTCGTCGTGCAACCGGTGAGCGCGAGACCGCCTGATGCGAGCAGGGCGGAGGTTGTCACTATGAACTTTCTTCTTTCCATCTCATTCTCCTGGGTTGCTTGCGGGAAACTGCCATGGCATTAAAGCATGGAGCGGGCCAACTGCGTAATGGTTCCCCAAATAACCCGGACGGCTGCCCGGTTGCGCGATGCGAAATCAATGCGCGTGCGTCTTAACTGTCGATTCCACCGGTCCTGGCGTGGGCGCCGAGTCCGGCACGGCAGAGGAGCGGGTGGGTGCCGGTGCGCCAGACGACGCGGATGACGAAGTCATTGTACGCTCCGGCCGCTTGAGCGAGGGGCGTCGCAACGCCAAACGCACGAATACGACAACTAGGCCGACAGTGAAGACAAACGATGAAGGCACAACCCAATAGCCGAAAATGGCCTGGCTCAGGTACGACAGCAACGTGCGCCGGCGTCTCGCATAGTCGTCCTGCGCTGCTTGCAACGCCGGCGCATGCGCCGACACAATGGCCACCGGGCATCCGGCTGCCCGGGCCTGCTCCGCTGTCCCGGCGCAACGGCCGGACGAGTCCATCGCACGCTCGGGCACGCTGAGTTTCCAATCTTCGAGCGCGCGCCGCAGATCGGCGCGGTGGTAGGTCATCTCGACCTGGATCTCGTGGATCGCGATCAGTGCGACGGGCACTGCCCATGCAAACGTGGCGATCAGCCAGCGCCTGATCCAGCGGTTCGGTCTCCATGCCATCACGCGCCTCCGTCCCCATTCGGTGTGCGGTTACAAAATAACGGCGCCGGTGTGCAGCCATCAACCGGCCATTAGGCTTAAATAGGCCACCGTATCCCGATCATAGAAAATTTGACGGCGCCGCACACGGTGCACCGCACCATGAGCGGCCGTATCCGCCGCGATGCGCTCCTCAGGCGACATGCGTCAGCCCGTCGGCTTGGCGTTCAGGTAACTTTTCGCGAAGGTCTTGCGCGTCGCGCCGGCAGCTTATGCGCAGCAATGGCGCATCGTATCGGTCTGTGCCGCTCAGTATTACAAAAGTCTGACTGGTAAGTTCTGCAAAGCCGATGTAAAGGTGCCCTATCGTGCGCGCAGACCGACGGCCACGGCGCCATCTCGGCGCGGCGCGCAGGGCGTCGTGGGTGCACATGGCACGATGGCAAGTGAATGTCTTAACGCAGATTACGGCCATTGCCTTCACATTGGAACAAGGTTTGCTTACTTACTTAAGGACCGCCGGCCGCACGGCATTGCGCGGTACAGCATCTCTACTGTTCATTTGTCTAACGTCCGATTTCGCAATGGCATCGCAGCCTGTCCAGCTCTCCAGTTCCGTGTCACCCGCCACGGCCGCGGCCGGTGGGTCCCTTGCCCGAAGCGGTTTGCGCGTGCTTGTGGTCGATGATGCCGAAGACGCTTGCGAGGGGCTGGCATTGCTGCTGCAAATCGAGGGATTCCAGGTCGAAGCGACGCTCGATGGCCCCACCGCAGTGGAATGCGCCACGCATTTCGCCCCACATATCGTGTTGCTCGATTTGGCGATGCCGCGCATGAGCGGCTACGATGTCGCCCGCCGCCTGCGTGGACATCCGGCAACACGTGACGCGCTGATCATCGCGTTGACGGGGCTGAGCGAGTTCGATGACATCGCCCGCAGCCGTGCTGCCGGTTTCAACCACCATCAGGTCAAGCCGGTGGACGTCGATACGCTGCTGTCGCTGATCGACCGCCACTTCGCTACCCACGCGCCACAGCGCTCCGGTTGTCAATGAACGGCAACGGAACCGAGCCAGGATGAATAAGCGCGAGCAACGCGCAGGCTTGCTTCCCCCATGCTAGCGGCCACCGCTCGGCCGTCACCGGCAATGCGTGTTTGCGTCAAGCCGCCACGCCAGTGCGCACGGCAGCGGCTCCCGGCGCAAGGGTGCCGACGGATTCAACGGAAGCCGGCAATCGGAGTCGAGGCAACGTCATTGGGCCAGCGCAAGGGCGCAAAGGCGCGCCGGCACCGCCGCGGCGCTCGCCGTGACGGCGGCGCCTGCATCGCGGGCCACCGCGTCGACTGCGCCTGGGTCGAACCGACATCGTCATCCTATGACTGGAAAACGTTCTGAACGCAGCATGCCGGGCGAGCGAGGGCGCTTCGGCGTTATGGGCGGGACTGCCAATGCGTCACCGCGGCCACACACGAACCGCGCTGATCGGCAGGGTCGAGCCTAGACGCACGAACGTAGCACAGCGGGGCGAGTCAACGAGCCCCAGGTGATGGTCGCCCGGGAGAGGTGCATGATGGCAGAAAGAGACGCAAGCCACTGGAAAGAGGCAAAAGCCAGGGCGAAAAACAAGCCGATCCGATGTCATGATGACGTTGCACATCGGACGATGCAGGCTCAATATTGTAGGGTCTCGACGTAGAGCGCGCTAGAGGTCAAATTATCTTAGGTAAACATCTACTTGCAGTGGGTGAAATTCTCTTGAAATAGGATTAGCATGAGTCTAAGGGCATGCCGATGATGCGCCCGAGCGCGTGACACGACGCGTGCACTGCGGCGCTCGACCGGCAGCTCTCGTTGAATATCGGCGAGGAGGTGGTATGGATATTTACAACAGTTTCGCGACCCGCTTCGAAAAGACGAGAGAAGAAGAGTTTTCGTTGGAAGAGTATCTCGAACTGTGCAAGAACAATCCTGCCGCGTACGCTACGGCTGGCGAACGCATGTTGATGGCGATCGGGGAGCCGGAACACGTCGATACCCGCAATGATCCGCGGTTGTCGCGTATTTTCGCCAACAAGGTCATCAAGATCTACCCGGCGTTCCGCGAGTTCTATGGCATGGAAGAGGTGATCGAGCAGGTCGTCGCCTATTTCCGCCATTCTGCACAGGGGCTCGAGGAAAAGAAACAGATCCTGTATCTGCTCGGGCCGGTCGGCGGCGGTAAATCGTCGATCGCCGAGCGTCTGAAGCAATTAATGGAGCGGGTACCGTTCTACTCGATTAAAGGCTCGCCGGTCAACGAGTCACCGCTTGGCCTGTTCGACTACGATGAGGATGGCCCAATTCTCGAAGAGCAGTATGGAATACCTCGCCGCTACCTAAAGAGCATCCTGTCCCCGTGGGCCGTCAAGCGGCTGCACGAGTATAACGGCGACATCCGTCGGTTCCGCGTGGTCAAGCGCTACCCGTCGGTGCTGCGTCAAATTGGGATTGCTAAAACCGAACCGGGTGACGAGAACAACCAGGACATTTCGTCGCTGGTTGGCAAGGTCGACATCCGCAAGCTGGAGCAATATGCGCAGGACGATGCCGACGCGTACAGCTACTCAGGGGGGCTGTGCTTGGCGAACCAGGGCCTGCTCGAGTTCGTCGAAATGTTTAAGGCTCCGATCAAGGTGCTGCACCCGTTGTTGACTGCCACGCAGGAAGGCAACTTCAAGGGGACGGAGGGCTTCGGTGCGATTCCGTTCGACGGTATTATCCTTGCGCACTCGAACGAATCGGAATGGAAAGCATTCCGGAACAACAAGAATAATGAGGCGCTGCTCGACCGGATTTTCGTGATCAAGGTGCCATACTGCCTGCGCTACTCGGAAGAGATTAAGATTTATGACAAACTGGTTCGGAACTCGTCGCTCGCTTCCGCCGTCTGCGCACCGGGTACGCTGAAGATGATGGCGCAGTTCGCCGTGCTGACGCGCTTGCACGAGCCGGAAAACTCCAGTCTGTTTTCGAAGATGCTGGTCTATGACGGCGAAAACCTGAAGGACACCGACCCGAAAGCGAAGTCGTATCAAGAGTATCGCGACTACGCTGGCGTTGACGAAGGCATGACGGGTATTTCGACACGCTTCGCGTTCAAGATCCTGTCGCGAGTATTCAACTTCGACACGACCGAGGTGGCCGCCAACCCGGTGCACCTGATGTACGTGCTCGAGCAACAGATTGAACGCGAGCAATTCCCACCGGAAGTCGAACAAAAATACCTATCGTTCGTCAAGGAATTGCTGGCGTCGCGCTACGCGGAGTTCATCGGCAAGGAGATCCAGACTGCCTACCTGGAATCGTATTCCGAATACGGGCAAAACATTTTTGACCGTTATGTGACCTATGCGGACTTCTGGATTCAGGATCAGGAGTTCCGGGATCACGACACCGGTGAGAGCTTCGATCGCGCGGCGTTGAACGCGGAATTGGAGAAAATCGAAAAGCCAGCGGGAATCAGCAATCCGAAGGATTTCCGCAACGAGATCGTCAACTTCGTCTTGCGCGCGCGCGCGGCTAATGGTGGCAAGAATCCGGCGTGGATCAGCTACGAAAAGCTACGTGTCGTGATCGAGAAGAAAATGTTCTCCAACACGGAGGAACTTCTGCCGGTTATCTCGTTCAACGCAAAGGGCTCCGCCGAGGAGCAACGCAAGCATGAGGACTTTGTCAACCGGATGGTCGCCAAGGGTTACACGCCCAAGCAGGTCCGCCTGCTGTGTGACTGGTATCTGCGCGTGCGCAAGTCTTCCTGACGGCAAGCGTGCATAACGTACGGGCGCCATAAGCAGCGCGGCGTCCTGCGTACCAGGCAGTGCCGGCGCAACGGCGCATCACCGCGGGTGCCGCGCCGCGTGCGCGGGCCGCGCCTTTCACGACAGCGGGGGGACGGCAACGTGCTTCATCAGATCATCGACCGCAGACTCGCCGGCAAGAATAAGAGCATTGCGAATCGCGAACGCTTCTTGCGACGGGTCAAGCACTATATCCGCGAAGCGGTGTCCGAGGCCGTGCGTGACCGTAGTATCAAGGACATCCAGAGTACGAAGCGCATCACGATTCCGAAGAAGGATATCGGTGAGCCGATGTTCCATCATGCGCCGGGCGGGCGGCGCGAAATTGTTCATCCGGGTAACGCGGACTACGTGAAGGGCGACAAGCTCCCACGTCCGCCCGGTGGCGGCGGGAGTGGAGGCGGGGGGCAGGCAAGCAACGAAGGCGAGGGGCAGGACGACTTCGTGTTCGAGTTGTCCCGCGAGGAATTCATGCAGTATTTCTTCGACGACTTGGAACTACCGCGGTTGGTTAAGACGCATCTAATGGCGGTACCAAGTTGGAAGAACCAGCGTGCCGGCTGGGCCACCGAAGGCACGCCGAACAACATCGACGTCGTGCGCTCATTGCGCAGCGCGCTGAGTCGGCGCATCGCGCTCGGCTCGCCGTTAGTCAACCAGTTGCGTGAACTCGAGGTGCAGCTGGACGAGTTGAAGAACGACCCGGGTGATCGTCGGGCCGAGATCAAACAGCTTGAGGACGAAATCCATCATGTGAAGGGGCGCATCTGGCGGATTCCGTTCATTGACCCATTCGACCTGCGCTACGTGAATCGCGTCAAACAACCCACTCCATCCAGCCAGGCGGTCATGTTTTGCGTGATGGACGTTTCCGGTTCGATGGACGAGCAGCGCAAGGACCTGGCCAAGCGCTTCTTCATCCTGCTATACCTGTTTCTGACGCGTAACTATGAAAAGATCGAGGTGGTGTTCATCCGGCACCACACGCGTGCGGAAGAGGTCGACGAGGATACTTTTTTTCACTCGACCGAAAGTGGGGGCACCGTAGTCTCCAGCGCGTTGGAGTTGATGAAGAAGATCATCGATGAGCGCTACTCACCGACGGAATGGAATATCTACGGCGCACAGGCGTCCGATGGCGACAATTGGACGGATGATTCGCCAAAGTGCCGCAAACTGCTGGAAAACGACATCCTGCCGAAAACGCGGTACTTTGCGTATATCCAGGTGAGCCCGGAAGAGCAGAACCTGTGGGTCGAATACGGCCAGTTAGCTAACGGAACGCCTCATTTCACGATGAAAAAGGTCGATGACGCGGCGGACATCTATCCAGTATTCCGTGAATTGTTCGAAAAACAGGTGGCCGCATGAACTCCACTGCGAAATCTCGCAAGCCGGGTGACGAATGTGTCGCGATGGTCGGTGACGATGCTAACGGGCGTGCCCGCATGCGACCGAGCGACCATGGCCAGGGTCACCGGCCATTGCCGAACCCGTCGGATTGGACCTTCGAGCTAATCGAGCGCTATGACGCTGAAATTGCGCGCGTGGCAGAGCACTACAAGCTCGACACCTATCCGATCCAGTTGGAATTGATCAGTGCCGAGCAGATGATGGATGCGTATGCATCGGTTGGCATGCCGGTCAATTACCGGCACTGGTCTTTCGGCAAGCACTTCCTTGCGACCGAAAAAAGCTATCGGCGCGGCCAGATGGGACTGGCCTACGAAATCGTCATCAATTCGAATCCCTGCATCGCCTATCTGATGGAAGAAAATACGATGACGATGCAGGCACTTGTGATCGCGCATGCGGCCTACGGCCACAATTCGTTCTTTAAGGGCAATTATCTATTCCGACTGTGGACCGACGCTCACGCGATCATCGATTATCTAGTTTATGCCAAGCACTACATTGCCGAATGCGAGGAGCGCTACGGCCTGGACCGCGTCGAGGAGTTGCTCGATTCATGCCATGCACTGATGCACTACGGCGTGGACCGCTATAAGCGTCCCCAAAAGCTGTCCTTACAGCGGGAACTAGAACGGCAACGCGAGCGCGACGCGTATTTGCAGACGCAGGTTAACGAATTATGGCGCACACTGCCAGCGCACTCCAAGCCCGAAACCGTGGACGACGCGGATGACACCCGCTATCCACCCGAGCCGCAGGAAAACCTGTTGTATTTTGCCGAAAAGAATGCGCCGCTATTAGAGCCTTGGGAACGTGAAGTCATACGAATCGTGCGCAAGGTCGGACAGTACTTCTATCCGCAGCGGCAAACCCAGGTGATGAATGAAGGCTGGGCCTGCTTCTGGCACTACACACTGCTCAATACGCTGTACAACGAAGGCAAGCTGGCTGACGGCTTCATGCTCGAGTTCCTGCATTCGCACAGCAATGTCGTCTATCAGCCACCGGTGACCAAACCGTATTACAGCGGGATCAACCCGTATGCGCTGGGGTTTTCGATGATGGCGGATATTCGCCGCATCTGTGAGCAGCCAACCGACGAGGATCGGCGGTGGTTTCCGGACTTGGCGGGCAGCCCGTGGCTCGAGGCGCTCGACTATGCGATGCGCAACTTCAAGGATGAGAGCTTTGTTGCCCAATATTTGTCGCCGTCATTAATCCGGGGCATGCGGTTGTTCTCGATTCTGGACGACGATTCAAAAGAGGCGTTGGAAATCTCCGCGATCCATGACGAAAGTGGCTACCAATACGTCCGGCAAGCGCTTTCGCGTCAGTATGATATCCATCACCGCGAGCCCAATATCCAAGTATGGTCAGTGAATACACGAGGTGATCGCAGTCTCACGTTGCGTCACTTCATGACCGACAATCGACATCTGGCCAGCGACACCGAAGAGGTGCTTAAACACATGGCACGGCTGTGGCAGTTTAATGTGCGCCTGGAAAGCGTCGATGAGAACGGCACGGTGCGACGTCGCTACGAATGTCCTTACGTCGCGCCAGCGGTGCGAGCCTAGGTCGGGCAGGCCGCTTTACCGCCCAAACCGGCGCGCGGCAAAGCGGTTCCAACGGCCAGCAGCCAATCCACAGGGGCAGGCTTGCCGTTAAGAGTCGTTTAGGTTCACCACTGTATCGTAAGGTTGTGGGGGCGCTTTGCGTGGTGGATCCACCGTTTTACCGTGCACTGCCCGTAAGGCATTAAACGCGGCATAACCTTCGCGAGCGTAAGCGTTGTGTGGATCGTTCCGCCAAGCTTGGATAACAGGCTGATGCTTTGGCGTTAATTCCGAGTTTATTACATCATCCAGCTTTTCTCGACTTGGATCTTCCGCGGCCCATTTTGCAAAATGGCGCAATTGGGCTACATACTTCTTCGCCACCTGGGGGGCAGAACTACGCTGACGAAGTATCCTGATCAATTCTTCAGTTTTTGAGCGAGGCCGCTTCGGCGTAAAATCCAGTACCAAGAGAGCGGGGTCACCTGCGCTTCTGTTTGATGACGCCGTCGCACCGGCCTGACTAGACGATTTCAGCGCAAATCGACCCGACATCTGCTTAATGGTGGATTGAGTGGAGTCAGCGCTTTTCTTTCTTTTGGTAATACGGCCATCGCGATCTCCGAGCGTGTCTAAGCGGGCATTAGACTGTAAGTTTCTCGGTTGCACGTTGGCTTCTTTCTGTTTTCCCTCTTGGGCGCGTGGTGAGACGCTCGCCGGGTTCAGCAAATCACTGATACGCATTTTCCCTCGCAAGAGCAAGCCTGTATGACATTGACAATACGCACGATAGTTATGATCGAGGGCTTAAAAGCGAAGTGTGGAGTGGATTCCCGAATAGCCGCTTGCTTTGCTGGTCCAGCCAGTCTATGGCACCCAATTAGCGCCGTGGCATGTTGCGTGGAGTCGTCAACATCATAATTTTACATAACGTGAATTATCGCATTTTAGGACTGTAGCGGCTACGTTGTAATCTATGGCCAGCCCGAATTTTGCAACCTCTGGTTCTGACGTCTTTGGCTTGCGCAAATCTATCCGGAATCTGAGGTTGAACCTCGTTCCACGATGAAAACCGCACCGGTCGATCCTCAAAATGTCGGCAGCTGCTAAGAGCTGTACAACTTGTCAGGTTCTTCGTCCGGTCGCTGTGCCGTTGAATCATCAGAGTTACAGCAGTCGCAAAACCTGGTTGGGGCAATACGAAAAATCAGCCCGCAAGCTTCAGGCGCGATGCATCGTAAGTGGTGTGTTTTGTCAGCACCGTCCAAGCGATTCGCGCGAGCTTGTTGGCGACGGCGCACGCTACTACGTTCGCGTGCCGTCGTGTCAGCATTGACCTAATCCACTCACCGAGCCGGTCGGTTCGTTGGTCTGCACGCTGTATGACCGCTCGGGCGCCTTGCACGAGCAGGTGGCGTAAATGCTTGTCGCCACGCTTGCTTATTCCACACAGGATACTTCGGCCACCTGTGCTGTGCTGCCGTGGCACCAGCCCGATTAAGGCTGCAAAGTTTCTACCGCCCTCAAACTGCGCGACGTTGCCGATCTGCGAAACCAGCAGACTCGCTGTGATGGCGCCGATCCCTGGAATTGACAGCAGCCGAGTTGCGTTCTCGTCTTCGCGAAGCTGTACCGTCAGTTCTCGCTCGACGTCATCAACCTGCTGATCGAGGTAAAGATAGTGAGAATGAAGTCGGTAGATAAGCTGGATTAACCGCGGCGGCAAATCATGCACCGTAAGCGCATCAGGCAGCCTGCGTAGCGTGGCCTTGATAGAGGAACAACGATGTCAAACTCGAGCAAAATTGCGTGAATCCGGTTAATAGTGGCCGTACGTTCGACCACGAGGCTCTCGCGGACCCGATGCAGGGCGGCCAGAAGCTGCTGCGCTTGCGTTCGAGGCTCGACGAAGCGCATGCCTGGCAACATGGCCCATTTCGTTAAGCTTACGTGCCAACCAGTGCGAGCCGGCGCACGCCTCCATGACTACGGTAACCGCCTTGAAATTGCTGAAGAACAGCAGTAGCTGTGCCCGCGAAAGCTTCTTGCGCAATACCTCATGTCCCTTCCATCTTGCGCGTGCAGATGAAAAACATGCTTGCCCAAATCGATGCCGATCAGCGTGACCTCATTCATGGCGCCCTCCTCTACGTTGGCCCGAACCTCTCATGGTAGAACGATCGCTGGGATCGGGCTGGCCATCTCATTATGTCCGCTTTGGGCTAAGTTCAGATGTCCGCTTTTCGGTCCATCGTAAGCTAACCGGCGGCTGGCAATCCAGTGCCGGAGGGTTCGATGGCAACGACCAAGCGGATAACCATGACGATGCGTGAGCTAGACCGACTCAGGGTCATTCAGGATGTGGTGGAGGGCAAACTCAAGCCGTGGCGCGCGGCGCAACGACTCGAGTTGACAACCCGACAGATTCGTCGTCTGGTCGAACGACTACGCGAACACGGCCCGCAAGGTCTCGTGTCGCGGCGGCGGTCGAAACTGAGCAACAACCGGTTAGATGCCAAAATAGCCGAGCGCACGCTCTCGATCATCCGAGAGCGCTATGCCGATTTCGGGCCGACGCTGGCCTGCGAGAAGCTGTGGGAATGCCACGGTATTCGACTGGCCAAGGAGACGGTTCGCCGGCTGATGACAGAGGCCGGCTTGTGGGTGCCACGACGGCAGCGTCCGCCAAAAGTCTATCAGCCGCGAGCACGGCGCGCATGCCTGGGCGAGTTGGTGCAGATCGACGGCAGCGAACATGCGTGGTTTGAGGATCGAGCGCCACAATGCACGTTGCTAGTGTACGTGGACGATGCGACGAGCCGGCTGATGCATCTGCACTTCACGGCCACTGAATCGACCTTTAGCTACTTTGAGGCGACGCGGGCCTACATCGAACGCCACGGCAAGCCTAGCGCGCTGTACAGTGACAAAGCGAGCGTTCTGCGCGAACAGCAGTTCAGCCAAGGGGCGCGTGGAACGCGCACACTTGACGTTGCAGGACCGATTGGTCAAGGAGCTGCGGCTGCGTGGCATCAGCACGGTGGCCCAGGCCAATGCTTATGCACCCTCCTTCATCGCGGCTTACAACACATGCGAGATTCTTGATCTCGTGCTCACATGGCGCGAGCCGCTACCACGTCATGCTCTACCCTTGCTATACGTTCGCGTATCCGGTATCCAGCTGTTCGGGCTATGCCTACGTATCGCATGGACATTGTTTGGGCGGTCCATCTCGGCAACCAACGCATTTCGCTTAATTGGTGAGCAGTCGTTTAAGACACTTTGTCATGGTACCGTCGACTGAAGCCCGGTCACGGAACACTCTGCGGTTTCAGGTCGCACCGTGCACACGTAAGCTTGCAAGGCCTTGAGCTTATCTATTTCTCGTTGGTCGTCGTCAGCGACCCGGAAAATGCGTTCTGCAACCGTTGGGTCGAGGTCTGCGTAGGTGGGGGAACCATTGCCCATTCCGGTGGTGGAGGCAAAGTCGGACACGCCGCGGCTAGGGGTTGAACAGTTGATGACGGCGACACGCAGCCGCTCAGTGCCGGCAGCAAGAGCATCGCGCAGACGTTGATTTTCATTTTCATGGGCTTGGCGCTCCTGACTCAGTTGTGCATCCAGCGTTTCGATCCTGCGGGCTTGGATCTCGCTCACAGCGGTCGCTTTCTGTTGCGCGGCCAAGGCTGCGTCTGAAATCGCTTTCATTTGTTCGGCATGCTGCTCATGATCCCGGGCTCGCACAGCTTGTTCTTCAGCCAGCCGTCTACCAGCGATGACCGAGCTCATGCCCCAACCCAACGCAATCCCTACAATGAATAGAACACCATAGGGTGCGATCCATCTCAGCAAATGCTGCATTGCACTCTCCTTGACCTGCGGCAGCTGTGTTCCCCGCCTAAGGCACGTCGACTGCTATCCTACAAAGGTTTCTGCTCCTGCCTGTGTACTAAACCTATCCCATGTACTCATGCAGCCGGAACGCTAGACGGGCTGAAAAAGACAAAAACACTATATACCGCATTTATCTCATTGTCCAAACAAATCATGAATTGAACCGCCATCATTGAAAGAGTTAGCAATGCAGGCACAGCTGCCCTGCTTTAAAAGCAAGCCGCCATGAAACAATGCACTTGACATCGCTAAATTAAGTGCGATCATGACGTCATCATGGACACGTTGTTGATGCGCACAATAATGCAAAAATCATCGGACATCGCACTGTCTTGTGAACCGCGCCGGGAATCATGGAGGCCGGTTGGTTTAAGTTAATACGGGCACGTCAGCGGTATTTCTGAGTTGCCTGTAGTAGTTTGCCTCAGCTTCAGCGGGTGAGATATAGCCGAGTGGTTCCCTCAGCCGATGATGGTTATACCATGTCACCCATTCTAGCGTCGCTAGTTCGACGGATTGTCTCGTTGAGGAAATTCACAGAATGAAGAAGAAGCGCATCAGGCAGCCTGCGTAGCGTGGCCTTTAATAGAGGAACAACGATGCCAAAATACGGTAACCGCCTTGAAATTGCTGAAGAACGGCAGTAGCTGTGCCCGCGAAAGCTTCTTACGCAATACCTCGTGTCCCTTTGCATCTTGGGCGATGTGGTGGCCGGGAAACTCAAGCCGTGGCGCGCGGCGCAACGACTCAAGTTGACGACACGACAGATTCGCCGTCTGGTTGAACGCTACGCGAACACGGACCGCAAGGTCCCGTGTCGCGGCGGCGGTCGAAGCCGAGTAACAACCAGCTGGATGCCGGAACGGCCAAGCGGACGCTGACGAACCTCATCATGGATTGCGTCCGCAAGTTCGTGGTTGCGGACGCAATTGTGAGCTTCTTCACTCGCTCATGCTTCTTCACCCGCTCACGTCAGATGCGTTGGAATTCGCGCTGACATATAGACTCCCCAACCTCTGGGCCAGAATCTGACCAATTTCGGTGGATGGTCCCGGCCCCCCCATGTCTCTATGTTTGCAATGTATATTGCATATTTCAATATTTTTAAGAATATAAGGTTTCCACAGATCAGGAGAGGCTAGCGGAATTGAATCATCTTCCGCTATCGTTGCATAAAAAAACAGAGCTTTACCACAATAGATAGGTATTGAAGCTTCTTTTAAAAGAAGATGATTATTTTTGATAACATCCTGAGTTTTGTCCCATAAATATTCCCCCACATTGGGAATGCTGTCATTCCCATACCGGGTCAGTAGCTCGATATAAAATTCCTTTTGAATCTTCTCTGGATCATCGACCCGCTGAGCATAATCTGGATAGCTATCCAGCAAAGCCAGCAACGCCACACTTTCACCTTGTTTCTCTAGCTGCGCCGCCATACTATGAACTACATTGCCACCGAAAGACCACCCTAGCAGATGGTACGGTCCGTTACGCTGAATGCGGCGAATTTGCTTGATGTAGTCCGCCGCCATTTCATCGATTGTTTGCGCAAGTGGTGACGCGCCATTGAGTCCTCGGGCTTGTAAGCCATAGATGGGTTGATCAGCACCTAAGTAATTTGTCAAATTCCTATAGAGCCAGCTCAAACCACTGACAGGGTGAACGCAAAAAAGAGGTGGCCGGGTGCCATTGGGTTGAATAGGCAGCAAAACAGCGAATGCGTCATCGCGAATACCCGTTCGTTGGAATAAGCGCTGTACCAGTCCCGCGATGGTGGGCGTTTCAAACAGTGAGAGAATAGTAATCTCAATACCCAATGTCATGCGGATGCGTTCAATCATCCGAATAGCGAGCAGTGAATGCCCCCCGAGCGCGAAGAAGCTGTCCTGACGCCCTACTCGCTCCACGCCCAGCAATTCGCCCCAGACCTCAGCAAGCGTAGTCTCGAGTTGGCCCTGTGGCGCTTCATATTTTTGAAGCGCGATGGCCCCCGTGTCAGGTGCCGGCAACGCGCGACGATCCAGCTTGCCGCTCGGCGTGAGTGGAAACGCATTAAGTTGTACGAACGCACTGGGCACCATGTACTCAGGCAAGCTATCGGCTAGATGTATGCGGAGCGTGTTGGCCAGTTGTTCGTCTGCATCCGCTATCACATAAGCTACTAAGCGTTTATCCTGATCCTCGCCTGTCGCCAGTACCACCGCATCGCGTACCTGCGCATGCCGAACCAGGCATGCCTCGATTTCACCCAATTCAATTCGGAAGCCACGAATTTTGACCTGATGGTCGTTGCGGCCCAGGAACACCAAATTGCCGTCGGGCAAGTAGCGTGCTAAGTCCCCCGTCTTGTACATGCGTGCATCGGGTTGATCCGAGAATGGATCATGTACAAAGCGTTCTGCGGTAAGCTGCGGACGGTTCAGATAACCGCGTGCCACGCCTTCTCCGCCAATATATAATTCGCCCACTGCACCTAATGGCACTGGCTGGCCACGAGCGTCGAGCAGGTAGATTCGCGTATTCGCAATCGGTCGACCAATCGAAACCTGTCCTTCTGTCCATGTTACTGGGCAGCTCCAAACCGTTGTGCCAATAGAGGTTTCGGTGGGACCATACAAATTATGCAGTTGCACCTGGGGAAGCAGTGCTCGGCAAATTTGAATATCTGCACTTGACAACGCTTCTCCACTGCAAATTAATTGCTTTAAAGACGTACAGTGTTGGATGCTTCCACTGTTCAAAAAAATACGAAGCATGGACGGCACAAAGTGAACGGTGGTGATTCGCTGCCTTATAATCAAATCCACTAGTGCAAACGGATCTTTGTGCGCGTCCGGTGCCGCTACCACAAGCGTAGCGCCGTTCATTAAGGGCCAGAAAATTTCCCAGAGAGAAACGTCAAAACTAAAAGGTGTTTTTTGCAAAACACGATCAGTAGGCGTTAAGCTATACGCCCGTTGAGAGCTTGCCAGTGCTTGATTTTCTGTAGAGGGTTGGGTTTCAAAAAGGCGCACAATTTGTGCATGCTCGATCATCACACCCTTCGGAGCACCGGTCGAGCCGGATGTATAAATCACATACGCGAGATGACGAGAGGTCAGCTCGGGAACATTGGGGTTGATGCTGGAGGATTCTGGCAACACAGCCGGATCGAGCACGGTCAGCGAATGGAGCGTTATATTGCCCAATGCGGCACGGCCAGCCGCATCGGCCAGCAGAATTGCTGGTGCCGCATCTTTCAGGCAATAGGCAAGGCGCTCAGAGGGATGCCCTGGGTCAAGCGGCACATAAGCGCCACCCGCCTTTAAGATCGCGAGCAACCCCACGACCATTGCAAGGCTGCGTTCTACACAAATTGCGACACGCACGTCTGGTTGAACGCCCAGTTCGATCAGACGATGTGCAAGGCGGTTGGCCTGAGCATTCAATTGTGCATAGCTGAGTGTTTGCTCGTCGCATACCAGTGCGGTGGCCTGCGGCGTGCATTCCACCTGGGCTTCGAACAGCTGGTGGATACACATGTGCTTTGGATACGGCTTTGCAGTCGCATTCCACGTTTTGAGCAAATGTTCTCGTTCCTCGCTGGATAATATTCCCAATTGCCAAACTGGCATATCGGGCGTGTATTCGAGCCCTTCGACTAAGCTCTCCAGTGCCTGTTGCATATAACCGCATATGCGGGCAGGATCGAACGGTTGTGCAATTTGAGCTGCCAATCCCAGCGCAGTGCCAAAATCGTCCACCGACATTATAAGAGGATAATTGGTACGTTCCTCAAAACTTAGGAATTCAATGCCGGACGTCGTTTCGCTCTCGACCGTCTGTATTGCATCGTGGCGGTAGTTCAACAGCGCACTAAAAAGTGGTGTACCCGCTAGTACACTACTGCAGCGTTGTGCAAGCGTCAGCGACGCATGTTCATGCTCGAGCAGCGCAGCCAGCCGCGCTTGCGTGTTTCGCACACTATCTGCAACGTTGTCACTGTCTAAATCCACGCGCAACGGCAATGTATTGACAAATAGCCCCATTGCGCTGTCTGCGCCGTCGCCTGCGTGCATCCGTCCAAACAACACAGTGCCAAATACCACACGTCGCTGTCCACTTGCGCGGGCGAGCACCTGCGCCCAGGCCAGATGACACAAACTGGCTAAACTGACGTCTAACCGTTTGGCTTGGGCGCGCAACCGATCATTTAAAGCCTGCGGTAGCCTTTGGCGTGCCTCGGTAATTTGAGTGCCGTCGTGATGCACGTTGGCCAGTCCGAACGGCAGCGTCGGTTCTTCCACGTCGGCAAGCATCTCGGTAAAGAAACGCTCGTGCTCGACTTTTGATACGCCCAGGTACGCTTGCGCAACCAAGTTGCGAAACGGCTGTGCGGGTGGCAGCATATCGCCCCGACCTTCGATAAAGGCCTTGACTTCCGCGTGCATGACTTCTAGCGTCGAGTGGTCGTGAACTAGATGGTGCAATAGCTGAACCAGCAACCAACGACCGTCATTGTTCTGCGTAACCATAAACCGCAACAACGGAGCTTGGGTCAGATCAAGACAGTGTTGCCGGGGATCGAACCGTTGGGCCAATTGTTCAGTGATCGGTCCCTCGTCCGGATCGAGAGCGAGTTCGGTGATTGACAACGGCGCGTGACGCCAAACGACCTGCGCAGGGGTGGATAGGCCTTCCCAGAAAAACGCGGTACGCAGAATATCGTGTCGATTAACCACTTGTTGGACCGCATTCAAGTAACGGTCGAGCGTCGCCCTGTCATCAAAAGCCATTTGGGCGATCAACAGATACGGATCGCCATCGGTCGATAGCAGATGGTGAAATAAAATACCGTCCTGCATCGGCGACAACGCATAAATGTCTTGGATATTTGCGACGCCACCTGGGACCTGTTGGACAATCCGGTCAATGTCAGTCTGGCTAAGGTTGATCAATGGCAGCAACTGGGGGGTCAGCGTTGCAGTCTCGAGTGTAATGAGATTGGGCGGCACGGCCACTTCACAGTGTTGGCCTAGCGATTGGGCCAGCTTGCTGAGTGTGGGCGTGTTGAATAGTGTGCGTACCGATACGGTAAGGTCGAGGCGTCTGAGACGTTCAATCATCTGCACAGCGAGCAGCGAATGCCCGCCGAGCGCGAAGAAGCTGTCGTGACGGCCCACGCGTTCGACACCGAGCAGTTCAGACCAGATTTGAGCCAGCGTGGTCTCGAGCTTGCCCTGTGGCGCCTCATACGCTTGACGCGCGAATGCCTCCGCATCCGGCACTGGCAGTGCGCGCCGATCGAGCTTGCCGTTTGGCGTCAGCGGCAACGTATTGAGCCGCACGAATGCGCTGGGCACCATGTACTCAGGCAAACTCGCAGAAACATGTGCGCGCAAGGTGCTGGACAGCGCTTCATCAGCCTCCGCCACCACATACGCCACCAGACGCTTTTTGCTGTCATCGCCCAGCGCCAACACTACCGCGTCGCGTACCTGTGCATGTTGGGCCAAGCAAGCCTCGATCTCGCCCAATTCAATCCGAAAGCCACGAATCTTGACCTGATGGTCGTTGCGACCTAGGAACTCTAAATTGCCATCGGGCAAATAACGCGCTAAATCGCCCGTCTTGTACATCCGGGCATTAAGGGTAGCTGAAAACGGATCAGGCACAAAGCGCTCGGCCGTGAGATCCGGCCGGTTCAGATAGCCGCGAGAAACACCTGCGCCGCCGATATACAATTCGCCGACCGCACCCAGCGGCACCGGCTGACCGTAGGCATCGAGCAAGTAAATGCTCGTGTTCGCAATCGGTCGGCCAATCGGAATACTCCGACCCGGAGTGACACTGCGCACTTCATGCCAACTCGCATAGGTCACCGTTTCCGTTGGCCCATACACATGCAGCAAGTGCTGCGGTTTTGCTTCCTCCAAAACGCGGGACACACATTGGGCATCTGCCGCCTCTCCTCCGAATAACAGATAATGCAGATCACTAAATGCATCAGCCTGTTCTTTAGCAATTTGGTTAAAAAGCGCCGTTGTCAAAAAGAGCACTGTCACCCCACGCTGTTTAAGTTTACGAGCTAGGGCAGACGGAGAAAGTAAGCTTTCCCGATCAAGAATCTCGATGCGGGCTCCGTTTAATAGGGGTGCCCAAATTTCGAAAGTCGCTGCATCGAATGCTATGTTCGACGCAAACGCGAAGACCGCTTTCGGCTCAACCTGTATGTAATCGGTTTCTCGGACCAGCCGGACCACGCCTTGATGATGCGCCATCACGCCCTTAGGCGTACCAGTGGAACCCGACGTATAGACTACATACGCCAAATGACTTGAATTTAGGCCCGGTACCTGCGGATTCGTGTCAGGCTGATCGAACAGTGTGTTCGGATCCACCACGGTACGGTTGGCCAGTGCCGCATCATCCAGCGCGGCGCGCCCCAATGCATCGGCCAACACGATCTGCGGTGCCGCATCTTGCAAGATGTGCGCGAGCCGCTCTTTCGGATACGCCGGATCCAGCGGCACATAGGCGCTTCCAGCCTTCAAAGCCGCCAGCAATCCCACCACCATTGCAGGGCTGCGTTCCACGCAAATCGCCACCCGCTCATCGGGCTTCACGCCCAACTCGATCAACTGATGCGCCAAGCGATTCGCCCGAGCATTAAGTTCAGTATAGTTAAGCGCTTGGCCTTCATGCACCAGTGCCGTAGCCTCGGGTAGTCGAACCACCTGCGCCTCGAACAACTGATGGATACACAAATGTGCTGGGTAATCTCGTTCCGTTGCGTTCCATGTGTTTAGCAACAGTTCTCGCTCGGCTGCTGGCAGTAAGTTCAGTTTTTTAGCTGGCATGTCAGCATTATCGGCACTTAGCGACGCATGGCCCAACTCGCGTAAATGCTCACTGATACGCTGAACCTGAACGACATCCAAACGGTTGGCATCATATACCCAGCGAAATGCTCCGAGTGAATTAATTTGAAGCGTTATCAGCGTACCAACTGCGTCCGTGCTATAAATAAGATAAGGCTGCGTGTCATCGAGTAATACAGACACTGCCACTGGCCAAGGATGTTTTGCTCGCAAGGCGGGCAAATCTCGAAGTACTGGGGAACGGGCGACTAGGTCGCGCACAAATGTATGATGTTTCTCAAGGCGAGCGCACTCTGCCTTAATGTTGACCATATTTTTGGCAAAAGGCTCATCTAACTCTGCCACGATGTCCATGGGCACCACTGACGCCAAACAAGCGAGGGCCTCCAACGAGTTGTGGGCGTCATTGACGTGCCAGCCAATCTGAAATTGCGTTTGCGCCGTCAGACGAGCCAGATAAATCGCCAATACAGTAAGTAGCGCTGTCGCTGGCTGATTCGATGCATCTTTCTCTTGCAAGGGCAGGCACCATGCGCTCGCCGCCCATTTAGGTTCGGTGCTATGTTCACGTTGTTCAAAAGGCAACTGTAAAGGCTGTAGGCATGCCAAGCGTTGTTGCCAGAAAGCTTCATGGGGTGCCAACCTTTCATGAATCTCAGTGATCGAATCGGATTGTTCTTGGGCCAGCTCGGGTAGTCTATCGCCTTGACTAATGCCTGACTGTATTGCTAAATCCTGTGCAGGCAAAGGCTCCCCCTCGAGGGTGGAAAAGCCACTAACCAACACATCTTCGCTACCTGTCGAGATTTGCCAGGCATGGGGCTTGACGCTAATCACCGTACCTGCCACAGTGCTCGAGCGCTGATCCAGTCTCGTGACTCGAGCCACCTGTACCGTACCTTGTTGAAGCAACAACTTCGGACAGCCCAACGGATTGAGATAAAGCTCGCCAAACGTCAACGCGCGTACCAATGCAGATAAATCCCGAGCTGAACTCGTCCAGCGCAAATAGGCGCCGCCCGGAGGACGACGGTGTTTGGCATAGAAGCTGCGCTGGGTTGGATCTTGCGAGCGTACGATTAATGAGCGTTGGCTCAAACCTGACAACAATTCATTAAAACCTTCTTGCGCTGCCTGATAGCATTTTAGGTTTAATGTCAGTGCGGTCTCGTCTGCATCGATTGCGACAGGACGTTGGACTGCAATATCCCCGGCATCCACCGCAGCGGTAAGGTAATGCCAGGTAATCGCGTAATGAGGCTCATGAGCCAATAACGCCCAGGAAGTGGCATGAGTGCCTGCATAACGGGGCAATGGCGCATCGTGGTAATTAAACGCGCCATTGCGGATTTTCTCAATGAGTGGCGCTGGCAGAATAAACGGATTGACAACCGAAAATAGCCACTCTACAGGATACTGTTTGATGTGGGTGTTTAACGCATCGACCGTATCGACACAAAGAATCCCCTCATGAGCTGCCCAGGTTTTTAACACTGCGTCGGTTGTCAATACCACTTGGATGACATACCCTGAGGCAACAAGTTGCTGCGCACAGTGTACAGCTAATGTAGTGCTGCCCACCATTGCACACCGGCGCAATGGAGCCGAATGCTCGTTAGTCTGTAGCGCATGACTTTGCGCTCCGGATGAAAAGGAATGAACCACTTCAGTTGGGCCGGAAGTTTCAAGCTCAGAAATTCTATCATTCATATCAATTTGCAATTTTCTAATATAAAGGAATGGGTTGACCACTTAGCATCCAGCGTGCGCCACGCATTTCATTGTGGCACACGCGCATTCGATGATGAGTGCAGCACTTCCTGCTCAGATGTAAACCTGCTTTACACTGCCGCTTAACCCGTTGAGACCGACATTGATTGTGCAATTGAAGCTGGCGTTATTCCTTGCTTATCAAATCAACATTTCACTCTCTGTTTTGCTGCCCGCCGATCCGTTTAAAAATGCAACAATTACTTACCCACTTATAAAATCATCTAAATTCTATAAAATATCGCACCTTCAGTCGGACGCTGTAATGCATCAGGTTACGATTAAAATTCAGGGAATTTAATATATTTCCGCTCATGCAAGCCATTTCTCAAATGCGTAACGCATTAAAGCATCATTGCGTCAAAGTTTTTAGAGCGGTTCGAGACTAGAGAGATAGAAAAACGGGCGCACCGCATAAGGACAACGTAATGGGGGCTAAGTTAGGGTACTTCGTCATTGCGTTCTCCAGACATCGCCTGTATGAAACGGCAGTCGCGACTGCCGACGAATCACCCCATTCTTTTGATACCCCGCACCGTGTACGAGAATGAAGTCCCGTTCTCACGTGCATAGTTTTCCGATGAGGTGAAGTCACTATAGACTTAAATCGAAAACCAGCCAAGCAATTTTTATTTTGCCAAAACGCCAGAATCAGTATAGAAAAGCACGTAAGCAGCATGGAATGTTAACTGGAAGCAGCAGTAGAAGAAAAATTATGCAACAATTACGTTATCTATATCTAGACAATTAACCCTTTTGAAAAAATAAAATTTTTAAGCACGTTTGAGATGTTGACTTGACCGGCGGACTCCATCGGAAACATAGGAAATTCGGTCAGCTCCGCCTGCACGACTTAGTCTTTGTCCGTCGCCTCCATGATGTCGGGGGCGCCCACGATCGAATCCGGTAGTTGCCGTGATGACGTTTGCCCTGTTCTGCCCGACGCGCACCGTAGTGGAGGCCAAGGAGTTCGGTAAATTCACTATTCGGCGACTGGCCATCACCTTTGCCGCCATCGTAAGTAACACAATCACCACAGGAGCACGACAATCATGACGCCGGAAATCTATCGAGAAAACGGACAGCCCTTCCTACTGGAAGGAAATGAAGTGGGTGTGCTGCTGTCACACGGCTACACCGGCACGACATCGGGAATGCGGTATCTGGGGCGAGTATCTGCACAACAAGGAAGGCTGGACGGTCCACGCGCCGCGGCTCAAAGGGCATGGCGACTCGCCTGCCGCAATGGCTGAAACAACGGCGACCGACTGGATCCGCTCGCTGGAAGACGGGCTGGCGCTACTTTCCCAGCGATGTACGACAATTTTCATGGCGGGACTGTCAATGGGCGGTTGCCTCACCTTGTACATGGCCGCACAGTACGCTCAGCAGATCAAGGCCGTTGTGCCGATCAACGCGTGCCTTTATTTCGGAACTCACGCGCTGGCTGAGCTGGCATACAAAAAAGAGGCGCCGGACTACGTTGTCGGTGTAGGCAACGACGTCAAGGACCCGGATGTTACCGAGGTGGCATACCGCGAAATCCCGGTATCTACGATCAAGGAAATCTATGGCTTGATGAACGTGACACGAGATCTGCTGCCGAAAGTCGTTTGTCCGACTCTGGTCATGGTTTCCCCGGAAGATCATGTCGTGCCGCCGGCGAATGGGCAGGTCATCCTGAATGGCATCAGTTCGACTGACCAACGGCTGTTAGTGCTTCAAAATTCTTTCCACGTCGCGACCCTCGACTTTGACAAAGAAGTCATCGCCGAGCGTACCCGCTCGTTTTTCTCGGAGCAACTGCGTCCGTCGTAAGTCGGGCTCAGGACGAACCAGGGTGCCGTCACGCTTAGCATAGACGCACGGGCGCGCCGCCCCGCATCGAGCGGCGCCCCGCATTCGAAGGGGTACGATCTACCGAATAAGGCAGGTTGAGGCGACAGTCGTTGGCCTTCGGCCACGATAGTATGGCCAATGAAACCTGGATGCCCGGGCGCGGGTAGGCTGCGCCAGTCTTGAAGAGCAACCCCATCGCAATAAAGGCGGCTCCTCTGAATGACCAGCGGCAGCGCGTGGCTTGCCGTGATGATGCCCTCGGGCTCTCGACGCTACCGGCGACGTTACACTATCGTGCTATCGCGTCAGCAAGCCGGACACTATGAGCAACGCATCGGCCGACATCGGTAGTTGCCAGGAACTCCCCTTTGGTCAAGTCACCAAGAATATGAAAATTTCGGGTGACTTCGCCTGTCTTGCCAATCGCCTCGTACGTCATGCGATCGATCTGGAGGCCGCCATGCGGGTGCGGGTTGATCAATCCTTGCTCCATCAAAGGCCCCGTGAGCAGATCGCGCTTCAACTCGTCAACGCCGTAGCCGACGCCTCGTCCGTCAATTAGATACTCGACAAACTGCCTGGAGCCGTCCTCCGTGACCAATTCGAAGCCGCCGTGCACGGGTTCGGTGCTGGCCAGGCCCCCGCTCAAGCTCAGCCGTCCCTGCTCCATCTGCTCAAGCAACCTTCGCGCGCTCACGGGCGGGAATGCCGCTAGATAAGTCATCCACAACCCGTAGTGTCGCCGTAGGAAATCTGCTTTGTCATGCTCATCCAGCCTACCCCAGAGTTTATCGACAACGCCATACGAAGCGAGCAGCACGTTCTGCCAATCGTTCCCTTCTCCCAGCCCATCTAGCGTCGCCCTAAGCGATGCCGCATCGGTGAGGAGGCCAACGCTTGCTTTCGCAGTGCTGCCGGCCCACCCGCGACGCGCTCGATTTCCATTCGGTGCATTTCAATAAGCGACTTTGACGAGGTCCGAGGGTCCGCTTGCAGGCATTTTAAAAATGCTTGAGAATCGTACGATGGGGGTCTTAGGTCAATAACTTTGGGCAACTTACCGCTACGGGACATCATGGTCACATTGCCAACATGACCCGATTCCTTCAACGCAAGCACGGCATCGATGGCCGTGAGCGTCGATCCGATGATCCCGACCGATGCGTGCGGCGGGACATCAAGACTGACATAGGGTGATGGACGGTATCGGGCATGATCGGCGCTGAACAAAGGCGATACCGGCAAGTGCCCGACGCACAGGATCACCTTGTCGAACAGTTCGGATTCGCCCGAGTCGTATTGCACCACTAATTTATTGCAACCCGCCACCTCGCTGACCGAGCAGACACGCCGCTTGACTAGCGATGCGTTGCTAGCGCCGTTCAGTAACCGGTGCATCACGCTGCTAGCGTACTGACCAAACAAGCGGCGCGGCGGAAATTCCGACCAGGCGTCATCACCTGTATAGCTGCCATCGTCCCAGAAAGCCTGGTAGTGCGAGCGCCATTGCACGAATTCCAGCGGATTGTCCGGATCCACGCTCATTGTCGAGGCAGGCAGGTTCAGGATATGGGTGTTGAACTGCGTCCCAAAAGCCAAGCCGCTGCCTGGCGTGCCGGCATCGGCGATCACGTAGTCGAGCCAGTCGCAGCTTGCGTTGAGCCGTTTGTATAGCTGTCGAAAAGCCGTCACCCCGCAAGGTCCCGCACCAATCTGTAGCACTCTCATCACGCACCTCCCATCAATTGTCCTGTGGCCAGCACATGCAGCGCGCGACGATCGACTTTCCCGCTCAGTGTCGCAGGCAGCTTCGGCACGAACCAAATATGATTGGCCATGACCGCTTGGCCGGTCTTTCGCTGCAGGAAATCGCTCAACTGGCCGGGATTCGGGACGGCGCCCGGTGCGGTCGCGATGGCGACCGCCAAGTTGAGTTCATCCCCGTCGGGTACGGTCGTTATCGCGCAATCGAGCACGTCGCAATGCTCGCGTAGCACGCCTTCGACCTCGACGAGATCAACGAACCGGCCTTTGACCTTGATCCGCGCATCCGCTCTGCCGTGTAGCTTGTAGTACTTGCCATCGAATGACGCGAGGTCGCCCGTGCGGTACCAGCGGCCCGGCCGCTGGCCCGGCAAGGCTCTCAAGTAGCGGCCGGCCATGCGCGAATCATGGGTAATATATCCTAGCCCCACACCTGCGCCGCCGATGAACAGCTCTCCGATCGAGCCACGGCGCACACTGCGGCCCTGTTCATCCAGGATTTTCAACTCGCTGCCGGGGAATGGTCACTCTAGGACCCGGGCTCGGGTATGCCGGACGACTCTTGCACCCATCCCGCCAGCGTTGTTCGGCGCTTCGCCGACGCTGGTCGCATACCGACCCGGCGGCATGGCCGGCTACACGCTGACGTCAGTGCTAAACGCCGACTATGGCTTCTCCGTTATGGCCCCTCCGTGCTAGGACATCGGCATGAGCGTGTGGACGACATCGCGGCGCAGCAACGTGCGCAAGCGGCCAAACATGGTCGTGTTGGCGTGCCTGCGCTCTGACCTGAGCAACGAGAGCCAGCCCCGCACCGTAACACCGTATCTGACAGCCGATATCCTGCGCGAGCTCTTCACGCTCGGGCAAATGACTGTTGGGACGGCACCGCTGCCTGCGGCGCTAGGCAAAGTACGCGTGCGGGCAGGGGATGGTTTCGGCGCGCGGCAAATCGTCGTCGCTATACTTGAATGTGAAATGCGCGCATGTCATCGATGGGCAATATCGCCGCGCAACGTATTCGGCCAGGCGAGTTATCGCTACAGCGGGTAGGCGCGTTACCCGGCTTGTTACCCGATCACGTCATGTCGCGTCCTGCCGGCGCGGCATGACGTATCACCGGCCGCGGCTGCCCTGCTCTACTGCAGCAGGGTCAGCGCGGTGCGGAACAGTTTGCTGGATGGATCGGCGAGCTCGTTGACTAGATTGAAGTGATGGCAATCCGGCTGCTGCACCAGTTGTACCGGCAATCCTCTTGCGACCAGCAGTTCATGGAAATGATAGGTCTGGTGTTTGAAGCCGGCTGTCTCCAGGCCTCCGAGCGCCAATACCACCGGCGGTCCGTCGTGCGGCAGCCGCAACGCTGGGCTGAGCAACGCTGCTTGCTCCGGATGGAGCCGTAGCCATTCGTTGACGTTGATGTCGCATAACGGCCGGATATCGTAGAGCCCGCTCAGACCAACAATCCCCTTGATGACGTTGGTCGGAACCTCGAACGCACGTTGCCAGTCATCGCCATACAGCATGCCCGCCAGATGCGCTCCCGCCGAGCTGCCGCAGACGATGATCCGCTGGACATCAATGCCATATGTTCCGCCATGGCGATACAGCCATGCGACCGCGCTGCGCACCTCGCGAACGACTTCGGCAAGCGTCGCCTCGGGCAACAGCGTGTATTCAACCATCGCCACCGCCACGCCATGGCTCGTCAGCGCTTGTGCCATCGAGCACGCATCTTCCTTGCGCTGCGAACGCCAATACCCACCGTGGATGTAGACAAAGAGCGGCGCGGGCTGGCCGGCCGCGACGGCCGGAAAGATATCGATGCGCTCGGCCTGTCCCATGCCATAGCGTTGGTCGAGTATCGCCGGGCAGGCTTGCCGGGACCGTTCGGCTAGCTGCGCGTATAGGCGCATTTGCGCATCGAAGTCGGCCACGGACGCGCGAGCATTGTACTGAACCGCGCGCTCGGCAAGGTCGGAAAATGTCAAGTCAAACGACATGATGATCCCGCTGTCAGTTTGAAATGCATGATACGACGCGCCAGCTGCCGCGTCGCTAAATGCTTAGGTGCGCGCTCAACTTGTCCGCCTGTGCCCGTAGCTGTGCCGAGTCGCCGTGCCAGACCACGCGCCCCTTGGACATCAGATAGTGATGGTCGGCAATCGCCAGTTGCGATGCGAGGTGCTTGTCGATGCAAAGGATCGCCAATCCGGTCCGCTTCAGTTCAGCAAGGCATCGCCAGATTTCCGCGCGAATCAACGGCGCCAATCCTTCTGTCGCTTCGTCCAGGATCAGCAAGCGCGGATTGGTGAGCAAGGCGCGGCCGATGGCAAGCATCTGCTGCTCCCCACCGGACAGGTTCGAAGCGAGATGACGCTCGCGCTCCTTGAGCCTTGGAAACAGCTGGTAGACACGCTCCAGCGTCCACTGCCCCCGTTGCCGCGGGTGGCTGGCGCGCGCCGTCGCAACAAGGTTCTCGCGCACCGTCAAGGTCGGGAAAACGTGTCGGCCCTCCGGCACGAGGCCGATGCCGGCCCGCGCGATCTGATAGGACGCGCTTGAATGCACCGGCTTGCCACCGAGGCGAACGACGCCCTTGCAACTGTGCAGCAAGCCGGTGATCGACTTGACTGTCGTGGACTTGCCCATCCCGTTACGACCCAGCAGTGTCACGAACTGACCGTCGTCGACCAACAGATCGACACCGAATAACGCTTGGCTGCGGCCATAAAACGCTACCAGCGATTCGACTTCAAGCAATCGGCCCGTCATGCGTGTTCCTCCTTGCCATGCGGCGCCGTGTCATCACCGAGGTAGGCTTCGCGCACGCGGGGATCCGTGCGGATCTCGTCGGCATGCCCCGTCGCGATCGACTTGCCGTAGACCAATACAGTGACTCTGTCAGCCAGTGCAAAGACCGCGTCCATATCGTGCTCCACCAGCAACATCGCATGACGGCTTTTGAGTTCGTGCAGCTGTGCCGTCATGTTCTCTGACTCGGCCTGGCTCATGCCGGCCATGGGCTCATCGAGCAACAGCAGCTTGGGCCGGCCGGCGAGCGCCATCGCCAGTTCCAACTGACGGTGCTCGCCATGTGCCATCCGCGCCGCGCTTACATGCGCGCGCTGCGCCAACCCGACACGCTCGAGCAACTCCAGCGCGGGCTCGCGTACACGGCTTTGGCGCGCAAGTGCCCCCCAGCAGCCGAAACGCCGTGGCCCGAGCGCATTGACCGCGAGCATGACATTCTGCAGAGCGGTATAGTCCGGGAGCACAGACGTGATCTGGTATGAGCGTGTCAAGCCGCGCCGCGCCCGTTGACTCATGCTTGTCGATGTCACGTCGCGGCCGTCAAACATGATCGTGCCTGCGTCCGGGCGCAACTCACCGGCCAGTTGCGCGATCAGCGTGCTCTTGCCTGCCCCGTTCGGCCCAATGACCGCATGGATCTCGCCCGGTTCGATCGTCATGCTGAAATGGTCGGTCGCGACAAAGCCGCCATAACGCTTGACCAATTCCGTCACTTGCAACAAACTCATGTCTGCTCTCCCGACACCTGGGGGCCGCGGCCCATGCGTGCGCCGAACGACTCGAGCAGCCCTGCGAGCCCGTGGCGATTGACGAGCACCGCCACCACGATCAACGGCCCCATGACGAGCATCCAGTGCTCGGTCATCGCTTTGAGCCCCTCTTCTGCCAACACGATCGCAAACGTGCCGAGCACTGCGCCGATGAACGTGCCGGCGCCGCCGATCACCACCATCACGATCAGGTCGCCGGACATCGTCCAGGACAGATACGACGGAGCCACGAATTGGGTCAGGTTCGCGAACAGCATGCCAGCGATGCTCGCCAATGCCGCGGCAACGACATAAACGGCCCGTTTGCATCGCGTAGTGGGTATGCCAAGCGCCTGCATCCGGCGCTCATTGATCCGAATGCCACCCAGTGTCAGGCCCATTGCAGTGTGCAGGAAGCGTCTGCCGAACGCGAGCAGCGCTATCAGCAGGCATGCGGATACGACGTATAGCGTGAGCGGGTCAGTCAACTGCACGGCGCCGAACTGGCTGCCGGCAGCCAGCGCGAAGCCATCGTCGCCCCCATACTCGCGAAGACCGACCGCAAAAAAGTAAAACATCTGCGCAAACGCCAGCGTAATCATGATGAATGCGATGCCGCGGGTGCGCAGTGCGATGGCCCCAGTCACCGCAGCCACCAGCGCACTGACCGCGACCGCGCAAAGCAAATGCAGCCAGCCGCTGGTCACGCCGTGTTGCGCGAGCATCCCGGTGGCATAAGCGCCCAGCCCAAAGAACAGCGCGTGTCCAAAGCTCACGAGACCGCCGACGCCCAATATCAGATCCAGCGACATGGCGGCGATGGCGAAAATCGCGATGCGCGTGACCAGTGTCAGTAAGAACGGTTGATGGGTCGCCTGTGCGTAAAGCGGCACCGCGATCAACGCGGCCACGACCAACCATGACATCCTGCCGGCGAGCGTCGCGCGCGTGCCTAGGTCGTGGCTGCTCGATGTTGAGCGCGCCGTACGGCGCGCGGCTAAAGGGATCGACATGATCGTGCGCCTGTTCAGTATTTGACCGGAAAAAGCCCTTGCGGACGCCACGCGAGCACGGCTGCCATCAGGATATAGATCAGCATCGATGCGAGCGCAGGCCCAGCGCTGTCGGCAGCGCTGCGCTCCAGCAGCGCGCGCAGCGTTACCGGCAGCAGCGTACGGCCGAGCGTATCGACCACGCCGACGATCAGTGCCGCGTAGAAAGCGCCACGGATCGATCCAATCCCGCCGATGACGATGACCACCATCGTCAGGATCAGAACGGGCTCGCCCATGCCAGGCTGCACGGACAAGATCGGACCGGCAAGCAACCCGGCAACGCCCGCCAGCACAGCGGCAACGCCGAACAACAACGCATTGAGCAATCCCATGTTAACGCCCAGCGCGGCGACGATGTCACGATGTGTCGCGCCCGCGCGAATCAGCATGCCCACGCGGGTGCGATGAATGACGACGTAGCAGCTCAGGGCAATGCCAATACCGGCGGCCACGATGAGCAGCCGATAGGCGGGGTAATTGATGCCGAATACGTCGATGGCGCCGGACAACGAAGGCGGCACTTCCATATAATAAGGAGAAGGCCCCCATAAAATGCGGGCCAGTTCGTTGAAGAACAAGATCAGCCCGAACGTGGCAAGCACCTGATCGAGATGGCTCCGTGTGTAGAGACGGCGGAATATCCCCGCTTCCAGCGCGATGCCCACTACCATCATGGCGGGAACAACGGCCAGCGTCGCCAACATGAACGAACTTGTCAGGTTGTACACAAGCGCGCCGACAAAAGCGCCCATCATGTAAAGCGAGCCGTGCGCCAGGTTGACGAAGTTCGCAATACCGAACACAAGCGTGAGGCCGGCCGCCATTAAGAACAATAGGATGCCGAGCTGCAGGCCATTGAGGCACTGCATGATCGCCAACGTCAGGTTCATTGTGGCATCCGCTCAGTTCATTTTGCACTGTTGCAAGACTGGCGTGCGGGACTTCGGCACGACCGGATTCTTGCTCTCAAACGCGGCACCGGCGGCAGTGCGTACGACGTCGACGCGATAGAAGCCGGCACGGGGAAATTGGTTGGATTTCAGGCTGAAGGCGCCCCGCACCGATTGAAAATGCGCGGTGCGCAGTGCGGCACGTAGCGCATCGCGATCCGCCACGTTGCCCTTGACAGCCGACAGCGCCGCATCGAGCAGGTTCGCCGCATCATAGGACTGCGCCGCGTACATCGATGGCTTGCGCCCGTACTTAGACTCGAACGACGAGGCGAATTGCGCATTCTGGGCGTTTTTCAGATCAGGCGCATACGGTGCGACGGTAATCGCGCCGACCGCGATCTCTTTGAGCGCCGGCAATGTCGTGCCATCGATCGTCGAGGCCGAAATCAACGGGATCTTGCCCAGCAAACCAGCCTGCCGATACTGCTTGACGAAGTTCACGCCCATGCCCCCCGGATAGAACACATAGACAGCGTCCGGGCGCGCAGCCTGCAACTGAGCCAATTCGGCCGAGTAATCAGGCTGGTTGACCTGCGTGTACACCTCGTTGATGATCGTGCCGTGGTAATCGCGTTTGAAGCCCGTGATCGCGTCACGTCCTGCCTGGTAGTTCGGGGCCATCACATAGACGTGCTTATAGCCCAAGTCCTGCACCAATTGGCCCCCTGCCTCATGCAGTTCGTCGTTGTTCCATGAGGTCGAGAAAAACAGCGGCGAACACCCCGGTCCGGCAAGTTGCGTGGGGCCGGCATTGGAACCGATCAAAAACACGCCGGCGCGGGTCACCGGTTTGTGGATCGCCATCATCACGTTGGAAAACGTCACGCCGGTGATGATTTTTACCCCATCGCGTTTGATCAGTTGTTGGGCTTCCTGGAGCGCGACATCCGGTTTGAGTTGGTCGTCCTTGCGCAGCACCTGGACCGGTACACCGCCCAGCTTGCCGCCTTTTTGCTCGACAGCCAGCATGAATGCATCGTATTGGTCCTGGCCGAGCGCGCCGCCGGGTCCTGACAATGTCCCGAGGAAGCCGATTTTTAGCGGCCCCGGCTCGGCCGCTTGCGCTGGCATTGAGTACAGTATGGCAGCAGTCAGCGCAATCAGCATGCGGGCGCCGCAGCACCACAGCGCGGAGTGATCGACTCGGTCGGTCATGCGTGGGTCTCCTGACGAGGCTGTTATATCGATTCAGCGGACGGCACGGCGGCCGGGTCCCGGTATGTCGTCGCCACATCCCCGCGGCGACCTGCCCGAGCCGCGCACCAGGTCTACGAATCAGATCAGTGCAGCCAGTCTAAGCGGCGTTGACCATAAACAATAATAACCTTTTCAGGATGCGCTATTCCTTATCGTTATAGCGATCTATCCGCCGTCGAGCGCGCCCTAAACCAGGGCCGCGCTTTCCCGAAGGCAGGCGACGAAGCGCATGCACGCAGGACTGATTTTTTTGTTGGCCCGGACCGAAAACCCTACGGCGCCAAAGTCTGCCGCCTCGGTGATCTCGACAATCGCCAACAAACCCGCATCGATGAACTGACGTGCGGCGGCGCGCGGCATCAGCGCCGCGCAGGGTCGCTCAAGCAACAAGCCGAGATTGGTCAGCATTGACAGCGACTCGACACGATCGACCGGCATCGGCAAGCCGGCGTCATGAAACAGCCGTTCAGCCCGCAAGCGGACTGGAGAATCGCCAAGTGGCACGATCCACGGCAAGTGCGTCAAGTCGGCAAGGCCTGGTTGCGCGGGCAGGCCTGCCGCATGCCGGGCACCGACCACCACACACATCGATTCCTGGAATAGGACCTCGTGCTGCAACGGGAACGCATTGGCGAGCGGCAACTCGCGCTCGGGCAAGCGGCCGACCACGATATCCAGCTCGCCGGTCGCCAGCGCCGGGAACAACTGCGCGGTCCCCCCCTCGCGCACCGTGATCAGCATATCGGGCGCCTGCTCCTTCAATTTGCGGATCGCCACCGGCAGCAGTCGGGCCGACGCCGATATTAAAGTGCCAACGATTACGTGCCCGGCCGTGCCGCTTTGCAGAGCATTGACCTCATCGGTCAGGTAACGCAGTTCGGTGATCATCGATTTAGCGCGACGGCCCAGTAGCCGACCCAGTTCTGTTGGCACGACGCCGCGGTTCGTGCGCTCGAACAATGCCTCGCCGAAGAATGCCTCCAATTCCTGGATGGACTTGGTCAATGCCGGCTGCGTCATGCTCAATTCATTAGCAGCGCGCAGCAGTGACCCACTGTCAATGACCTTGGCGATTAGAATCAACTGCTGCAACTTGAGTTTGCGCGACAGCGAAACGTGCGTGAGCTTATGGATGTGCGGCAAGGGTTGGCGTACGTTTTCGTTCATCGTGAAGTCTCGTCGATCCTCCATATATCGGCCCAAGCAAGGGCACGCCGGCACATTCCCTTGGCCGGCCCCCGTAGCGTAACGCAGAAATGTGCGATCCCGATCATCCGCGTACAGCGTAAGCGCCCCGCAGTGCGGGCCGTCGATCAGACCGGTCGGCTGATATTACCGTTTGAACTATAACGGCCTGGAATTTTCATTATTTTTTTGTGTACCGGCGCCTAGATTGGGCTGGCCTTTCCGACACGCCCATCGTTCTGCGTGGGTGCCGTCGGGCACCTACCTATCTGCTCCGCTGGCACAAGCGAGCATTGATCGAAGGAAGTCAGATGAAAAATATAATGACGCTTGCGCTGGCCTGTACTTGTATCGGTGCGGCAGCGCCTTGCCTCGCGCAAAGCAGCGTCACACTGTACGGGATCGTCGACGAAGGCCTGACGTACACCATCAACCAGAACGGAGGACACAACTTTCAGCTGCAAAGCGGCGCCACACAAGGCTCGCGCTGGGGGCTGCGCGCAGCGGAGGACTTAGGGGGTGGCATGCGCGCGGCGTTCTTGCTGGAAAATGGATTCGGTCCGTCCACGGGCGTGCTCGGACAGAACAACCGACTGTTTGGCCGCAGCGCCTATGTCGGCATTGATTCGCACGCCGGCACGTTGACAATCTAAATGGTACGTTTCGCGCCTCGCCTACGAGCGCGGCCGACAGCGAGATCCGCAGCCGCGACGTGCCAGGCGGAACCGTCGGCGGCCGGATGGCCGGCACCCACAGACCCGCGTCGTCCAACGTCGCCGCGAGTATGCTGCATGCGCGATTGCGGGGGGCGCGGCCGTGGTGAAGATGTACGTTCGCGCTCCCTGCACAAACCATTCGATCACGTCCGGATGGGCCACCACGAACGCGCCGGCAACTCCAGCCGCCTTTCCCAGCGTGCCGACGTAGAGGATATGCTCGCTGTGCACGCCGCTTGCGTCGAGCGAGCCCCGGCCGTCCCGGCCCAGCACGCCAAAGCCGTAGGCATCGTCCAGCACCAGCCACGCGCTGTGCCGCTCAGCCAGCGCGGCCAATGGCGCGAGCGGCGCGACATCGCTATCCATGCTGAACACCGCATCGCTGACGATCACTTTGGTCGCCGTGTCGCTCGCGCCCAACATCGCATCCAGGGTCTCGGTATCGCAATGCGGATAGATCTGCACGCGCGCACGGGACAGCCGCGTGCCGTCGATCAGCGACGCATGGTTCAGCGCATCGGAGAAAATCGCCGCGTCGCAAGTAGCCAGCGCGGTCAGTACGGCCAGGTTCGCCATGTAGCCGGTGCAAAAATACAATGCACGAGCGTCGTCGACAAAGCCGCCACAGAACGCGGCCAGGTCTTGCTCGGCCTGCGCATGCGCGCGCGAATGACCGCCCAGCAGGTGGGGCCCCCGCTGCTGGCGCCATAGCGTCGCGCCCCGTCGCCCAACGCCTGGATCAACGCTGGATGCGCGGCAAATCCCAGGTAGTCGTTACTCGCAAAACCCACGATGCGTCGCCCGTCCACGCTCATCCGCGCGCTGCGCGCACTGTCGGCAATGCGCCGATGCCGGCGCAAGTGGTCTGCATCGAGGTCCGACAAGCCACGCCCGAGTGATTCGATCAGCTTCACGCGAGTGTTCCTGGAGTTCATTGCCGTGATTTGGCGAACCATTGGATCGGGGTCGACTCCTGGCTCGTCACGCCAAGCCGGTCGATCAACTCACGGTCCTGACTGGGAGCGGGATTAGGTGTGGTCAATAGCTTCTCGCCGATGAACACCGAGCCGGCGCCAGCGAACAGGCACAGCGCCTGAAGCTCGTCGCTCATATGCTCACGCCCGGCCGAGAGCCGTATCACGGACGTCGGCATCACGATGCGGGCCACCGCGATCGTGCGCACGAACTCCAACCCGTCGACGGCGCGCTCGTGCGCGAGCCGCGTGCCTTCGATCCGCATCAGGGAATTGACCGGCACCGACTCCGGGTGTGCCGGCAAATTGGCCAATGTCTGCAACATGCCGACTCGATCCTCGCGCGACTCCCCCATGCCGACGATGCCGCCGCAGCAAACTTTCAGGCCCGCGTTGCGCACGTGCTCGAGTGTGTCAAGCCGCTCCTGCAACGTACGCGTGGTGATCACCGATGGATAGTATTCGGGACTCGTGTCAATGTTGTGGTTGTAGTAGTCCAGGCCGGAGTCTGCTAGGCGCTGCGCTTGTGCGTCGGTCAGCATGCCGAGCGTCACGCAGGTCTCCAAACCCAGCGCCTTCACGCCCTCGACCATCGCGCAGACTCGCTCCAAATCGCGCTCGCGCGGACTGCGCCATGCGGCTCCCATGCAAAAGCGCTGCACGCCGGCGGCCTTTGCCTGCGCGGCGGCCTGCAGCACCGCGTCCACGCTCATCAATGCGCTCGCTTTCAAGTTGGTCTCGGCATGGACCGATTGACTGCAGTAGCCACAGTCCTCTGGACATCCGCCCGTCTTGATGGATAACAATTGCGAAATTTGTAAGCCGCGGCCGGCATGATAGCGTCGCTGCACGGTCTGCGCGCGATATAGCAGATCATCAAATGGCAAATCGAACAACGCTGCAATTTGCTCGCGCGTCCAGTCATGCCGGATCGGCGCTGCGTCGTCGCTGTACAACGCTGCGTCGTCGCCGGACAGCTTGAAGGAATGGGCAGACGATTCTGTTGTCCTAATCAACATATGCAGAGACTCCTGTGCGAGTGGGAACTCAAACGGCCCGGGGGCCACAGATAAGCGTGACGCGCGTCGCTGGCGCGTCATGGCCGTGATGGTGTGGACCACCCGGCTTAAATAATAGATAATCTATCTATTTACAACGCTCACGCCGATAGAATCCTGGATGTTATAACGAAATTGGCGTCAATTTACCTATACTTGAAAATAGATAATCTATGAAATGGACATCGTGCGTCTAAGCGAGACTCACACGCCGAGCTTGGTCGAGCATATCGTCGACCGGTTGCGCGAGCGTATTGTCAGCGGGGAGTTGGCCGGCGGTACCGCTCTTCGGCAGGATCACATCGCCAAGGAATTTGGGGCGAGCCATGTGCCCGTGCGCGAAGCGTTTCAGCGATTGCAGGCAATCGGACTGGTAACGATCCTGCACAGGCGCGGCGTGCGCGTCACCGCATTGGACCGTGCCGCCATCAAGGAAGCGGCTGACATGCGGGCGGTGCTCGAACCGCTCGCGCTGCGCCACGCCATGCCACACTTGCGCGCCGAGCATTTCGAGGCGCTCGAAAGCGCCCACGCCGCTTGCGACGCTGCCAATTCGCTTGCGTCGTGGGATGCGGCCAACCGTGCGTTCCACCACGCGCTGGTGCGTCATTGCGCGATGCCCCGCCTGCTGGCAACGCTGGACGTGCTGCAATTGACCAGTTCGCGCTTCGTACTCGCCGTCGGCCGGGCGCGCGGTTGGCAATCGCGCTCGAACCACGATCATCAACTGATCATCGACGCGTTGAAAGGCCATGATCTCGAGCGCGCCGCTCAATTGCTGTCACGCCACATCGGCACCATGGAGCGCGTCGGATTCCCAGTCAGCTAGTGATAGCGCGCCCGTTCGCGCTTTGCAGCGCGGCGCAGCCTGCCTGTCCGTCCCAAATGGAGCACGGGGGCAGTTCATTGCATTGGGGTCCCCGCTTCGGCAAATGGCAGTTCATGTTGCACCGGCGCACGCGCCAAGCGCTGCGCGTGCGTCGGCCGCAGCGCACTGACCCGCACACCGAGCAGCCTGAGCCGCTTGTCCAGCGGCACGCGCTTCAGACATTCGGTGGCGGCGCGTCGGATCACGGCCGCGTTCGCAGTGGGCTCCGGCAAGCTGACATCGCGCGTGACGGTGCGAAAATCCGCATAGCGCAGCTTCAGCCCGACCGTGCGTCCGACATAGCCCTTGCGCGTCAAGTCTTGCGCCACGCGCACGCACAGGTCCGTGAAGATCGCCGAGAGCGTGGCTCGGTCGTGGCGCACGTGCATATCGCGCTCAAACGTGGTTTCGCGGCTCATCGATTTCGGCTCCGACGTGACTTGCACCGGCCGCTCATCGATGCCGTGGGCGACATCGGCCAACCAGGCAGCATAACTGTGGCCAAAATGCTCTTGCAACAGTCCGGGGTCAGCCTTCGCCAGATCGCCGACGGTGGCAATGCCCAGCGACACAAGCTTCTCGCCCGCCTTCGGGCCAATACCGTTAATCTTGCGCACCGGCAGCGGCCAGATCCGCGTCGGCAGGTCGGCAATGGATAAAATCGTCATGCCGTCCGGCTTGTCCAACTCCGAGCCGATCTTGGCGAGCAGCTTATTCGGCGCAACGCAGATCGAGCACGTGAGTCCGGTCGCGTCGCGCACCGCCTCCTTGATGTGCATCGCCAGCGCTCGCGTGTCGTCGGGCAACGCCGTCAAGTCGATGTAGATCTCATCGATCCCGCGATCCTGGACCTGATCAGTGAATGTCGCCACCGCAGCTTTAAACAGCCGTGAATAGTGGCGATACAAGTCGAAGTCGGTGGGCAGCAAAATGGCATCGGGCGCGAGCTGCGCGGCCTTCATCATGCCCATTGCGGAAAACACACCGAGCGCGCGTGCCTCATACGTGGACGTAGTGACCACACCGCGCCCAGCATAATCGCGCAAGCGGGCGAACCGGCGCGTGCCGTCCGGCAGCGCTTGCGGCGCCGCCTTCCGTCCACCGCCGATCACCACCGCCTTGCCGCGCAACTCGGGATAGCGCAACAATTCGACGGATGCGTAAAAAGCATCCATGTCGAGATGGGCGATCCGGCGCGTCGGGACCATGGTAATCGGAATGGCGGCTGTATGATGCTAAACGGCGATAGTATACCTGTATATGTGTACAGCTTCGTCGCTCGCACCGAGCTTCAACCTCGGATTGAATCACGCACTCAATACGTAGGAGTCGTTGACCGCGTCGATATCGTACATGCCGCTGACAATCTAGCCGAGCACGACGATCAACGCGGCGAACGGCGCCACGCTGGCGACGTCCAAGGTAAAGTTGAACGCCGACCCGCTCATCACGTTGCTGGCACTGTCCTACAAATTCTAGTGTGGCAAGCGCGCGGGCCAGGCTCGGGCCTTGGCAACGCGTCGTACCACGCCGAGCCCGGCGTGCTGCACGTTCCTCTGCGGTTTTGGCACAGGCCGTGATGTGCCAGAGCAGCCTGGCCAGCCGGCTGCCTCCCGCCGACGGGCCCCTTTTACCGCTCGATTTGCGGACTCCAGCGCGTATGCCATGGCGCGGGTCGTAACAGCGGCATACTCAGACCTTCGCCCACACCTCAGACTGGCCCGGCACGTCGCCTTGCGTCCACCACTTTGCGCGATACGTCACGCCATGGTACTTGACAGTCATTCCAGCTGTATAGATCTGCGAGCTGGACCATTGCGCGCCCGGCGCCGGTTTGCCACCGTGCGAGCCGCCACCATATGACGGGTCCTGCGTCACGCCCGTGCCCCAATGGCCGCCCAGTTGCCGGAATACCTGCGTGAATGCATACGGTTGCTGCGAGACGCCGGAACAACTGGGCGATGCGCCACCGCTATTGCTCGCGCAAGCCTTGTCCCGGCCGATCGACCAGTTGCTGAGCAGCCCGATATTATCCGAGCGAGCCTTGTCGAGCAGCGCCTTCGCATCTGCCAGCGAGAACGTCTCGCCTTGCACGTCGTTCTTGCCGATCATCGGCGTCACGCCGATCATTTGCCACAATTGGGTGTCGGTCTTCGGGCTGCCCGCCGCCTTGTACGCCGCATCCAACTGCGCGTAGACCGACGTGGCAGCCCGTTTCGCCGCCGCACCCATGTCCGTTATGCTCTTGCCATAATCCATTGCCATGATGTTGACCGTGTTCAGCGTCACACCATTGTCCAGTGCTGCGTTGAGTACGCGCAAGCCATCGGCGGTAAGCCCCGATGGCATCACCGGGAGGGTCAACGTCACATGCAGTGTCTTGCCGTTAGTACGCATCGTGTGCTGCAGTTGCCGTACAGCCCGGAAATTGCGCGTCAGCGCCGTGCTGTCCGTTTGCGCCGCGCCTTCGATATCGAAATCGATATGCGTCAACGAATACGTATCGATCACCGTCTGATACGCCGCGGCCAACGCTGATGCGCTGCTGCATGCCTGCATCAACGGCATGCCAGCTTGGCCGCCGAATGAAATCGATACCTCACCGCCCTTGGCTCGATAATTGTTGATCGACTTGGCGATGGCAGTCAGCAAATCTGACGTCTGGCCGCGTCCAATCGGCTGCACGCCGCCCCACGACGGCACGCATTGGTTGCCGCCGGACAACACGAACGCCATCGTGAACTGCTGGATCCCTTGCTGCACGCCAATCTCGTCAAGCGAGGGCGTGGGCCATGCCGTCATATCGACATAAGGCGCATACACGCCTTCGCCGAACACCTGCCCGCAGAGACCAACGCTCATGGCTGACAGGGCTATCGCTTTCAACAGGTGCTTTTTCATTGCTTCTCCTGCTCGATGAAGAGAATGGTGATCACCACAGGCAGGCTGGCCGTATCGCTATTAACACTCGACAATACAGGTCTGTCTGTTCGTAATCATCGCTATGAACCACGTCCGAATTGATTCTCGTGGTGTTTAGAACAAAGCTGAAGTTCAGGTTCGGGAGTCGACACGTTATTGCGCCACGGCGGCGGGCTGAAGCAAACCGTTGTGTCGCGCCGTCCACGAACGTTGCCGGATCATGAGCGAAAGCGAGCATTGATGCATCGCAGGCGCGAGCCGGCATCGCGCCTAGCGAAGGCATGAGGACGAACGTACTGCGCCGACCAGGCGCGCGGCAGACCTCTGACGCCCGCGCTGTCGCGCCGTCACCCGCAACTGAAGCGGTCTACCGGGACTGCTCGTTCCCCAGCAGTCGATTGGAACACGTGCTCGACATCACGTCGTCGTCCGAGTTGGACAGCGTGGGTGGGGTATTACGGTGTATCCGCGAACTCGGACCCTTCCGCGCAAGCATGGAAAGTGGTGCGTACCGGCTCGCAACTGAGCCAGACGGTGCGGATTCGCGGCACCAGTCAAGCTTCAGTGCGTCGCATACGAGAGAGCTTGCTGCGGCTGAACACAGTGCAACGCATCCGGCCCGAGCATATCTATCTGAGCGCCCGGCACTAGCCTTACAGACGGCTTAACCCGGGCGGACCTTGCCCCGCATCCGCACCATGTCGCGAACTTGGACAAATTCTAGAACCGGATTCGGACGTTGGGGTGGCATGTCTGCTATGGATATTGGATTTTGGACAGCAGGTAGTCCAGTAGCCGGCTATGGATTAGGCGCCGGTGCGGGCGACATACTCAATGGCCTATCTTCAGGAGCGGAAGGCGCGCCTGGCGCTCCTGAAGAAGTGATCGTCTTGAGTATCACTGATCGTTAGTTGCCAGGTACTAGGGCGTGACTGCTTGAGCCTTCACAAGGCCGTAGAGGAAGCGGCGCGACGGGCGCTCTATGGTTATGTGCAGCATGTACGCGACGATGACCACCGCGCCGAGCAGAACAGCAGGTGCAAAGATGCCGAACTTCTTGACGTAGTAGAGCGGCGGCGCGACGAGAATCACAGCGGTGTGACACAGGTAGACGGCGAAGCTGATCTCTCCGAGCCACACCAGCGGAGCAAGCGAGAAGATACGTCCGATACCGCTCCCTCCATAAACAGTACAATGCAGCCGAACGCCAGAATGATCGACACGTCTAACCACGCGCGGCTGTCCTGATAGAAGACGGCCCATCCCACGACCATGACGAGCGCCACCTGAACCGGCTGCGCGCTCAAGAGGCGCAGGCTCGGTGCGACAGGCGTCGAGCGCAACCTGAACAGCAGGTTGCCGAACAGCATCCCGCCAATACCGCGCATAACGCCAAAGTTCACGTAACGCGTATAGTCTGACTGCGTCATCAGATTCGGACCATGCAGCGCGAAGATGAATGCCCACGCTGCGAACGCAAGCCCCAACGGAAGCCACGTCGACCTCTGTCGCGCGATCGGGAAAAGCAGCATCGACGACACCCAAAACTCGATCGAGATCGACCACGACGGATCGTTCATGACCGGCACGTTGCTCACGCCGACGTTCTGAAGGAACAGGACATTCGCCAACAATTGCCGTGCGGTCAGATTACCCCACCATCCAGGCACGTACTGATGTATGAGCATGTTGTTACTGACGACGGCAATGACCGCGATCAGGCAAAGTGCGTGCAGCGGCCACAGTCGGAAGAGACGCTTGGCGATGAACTTGCCCCACGACACCGAGTCGCCCTTCGAAAGCGTATAGGAAAGCACGTAGCCCGAGAGGATGAAGAAGAAATCGACCGCCAGATATGCGCCGATGAAGGGACGATCATTCGACCAGTGGTAAATTGGTCCATAGATATGGCTTGCCGCTACGGACAGAGCCAACAGGCCTCGGATCCCATCGAGATGGAGGAGTCTACGCATGAGGTAGTCGTCTTACTGCAACAAAACTCACAAATGTAACACAAGTCCATATCGAGACTTGTGCACTGCAAAACGCCTATCCGCCCACCAAAGCGGTTTTTTCATTCCCACGGAAAACCATGGATTTTTCGACTGTCGCCGGGGTCAGCGTTGCTGCTTTTACAAATAGCGCTGTGCGCCAACCCACACGTCGCGCACCACGTCGGCCGCGGGGACCGCTCGCGCCATTGCGGCAGCCTGCCCGGCCCATACCTGCATTCGATGATAGTCGCGCGCCGCTGCGCCGGCCTCTTTCATCGATGCGGTCAGCGCGCGCTGTACTGGATACGGCGCCGGATGCGGGGCATCCGGCGCCGCTGCTGCAAGCACGTAATCGGTCGCCACCGAACGGCCGAGACGGCCGGTGAACGCGCGCGTCGGTACGGTGTCCTCCGGCTCCAATCCGTCCAGCGCGTCCGCCCATGCGGGGTTCAACGCCGCCTCCGGGCAACGCAGGAAGGCAGTACCGAGTTGCACCGCGCTCGCGCCGAGGATCAGCGCGGCCGCCAGCGTACGGTCATCGCCGATACCGCCGGCGGCAATCAGCGGTACGCGAATGTGGTCGGCCAGGCGAGGCAGCAGCGCAAACAAACCCACGGCCTGCCGTTCTGCCCGAGCCGCATCAAACGCGCCACGGTGACCGCCCGCCTCGAAGCCTTGCGCAATGATCGCATCGGCTCCCGCTGCCTGTGCCTGGCGGGCTTCGTCCAGCGTCGTGACCGTCGCGAACCAGGCAATGCCGTGCTCCTTCAAGCGCTTCACGTATGCGGGCGGAAATACCCCCATGATCGAGGTGACGACATCCGGCCGCGCCTCGATCAGCGCGTCGCATTGCGCGGCAAAATCCGGTGGCACCGCATCGCCCGCTGACTCGGGCACGCCAGGCCCCCACTGCGCCAGGAATGCGCGCACACGCTGCTCGTTGTCCCGGTCGCGTTCAGGCGGCGGATCGGGAATCCATAGATTCAATTGGAAGCGCCCGGTGCTGCCGCGGCGAAACGCGTCGGCCCATTGCACGATACCTTCCGGTGGCGTCAGCAATGCCCCCATGGCACCCATGCCGCCTGCATTGGCCACGGCAATCGACAATGCCGGCGGGCACGCGCCCGCCATCGGCGCCAGCAGGATCGGCGCCGACAGTTCAAATTGGCTGCAGAACGCGGCCGCACGGCTTCGAGCATCGCCGGTCTTCAGTGAAGAATGCGAAGGGTTCATGATGGGCTCCTGGTGGCGGATCGTGTCAATGCCTGACCAGATCGATGCATCCGGCAGCACGGACGCCGGAAAGGCATGTTCGTAGCATACGGGTTCAGCCGCCGGCGATCCAATGAAAATGCAAGATGCAACTCATCGCCAAAACAGATCCGTCGTATCGGTTATGGCATCGTGATCTGGACGATGCAGTCTGGGGCGATGGGCACCGGTATCGGCACGGCGCGAAACCCGCGTCGTGTTCGCGGGGTTGAGCGGCAGGCCCGGCTAGCACGGCCGCTCGCCGGCGCAGGCGTTTTACTCGCTGGCGCGTGGGTACTCCTCGGCGCGTGGGCCGGCGATATCCGAATCCATTGCGTCAGGGCTTGGCGTCGGCGCCCACGGCAACTCATTGCCGAACGAGGACACGCCACGCGAGGCAGCCGGTTCCGGCGACGACGGGCTGGGCGACGTGGCCGGCCTGCCGGCTACGCCGCCAGAGCCGACCGACGCTGCTGCACCCGGCGCCCCAGAAGCCGCCGCCGGCGACTCAGCAGGCGCGACGGGCACCTCGGGCATCGAACCCGGCATCGATGTCGGCGGCACGCTAGCCGACACGGCTGACGAGGCCGACGCGACGGATGCCGTCGATGATACCGGCAAGCGCATCGGCAGCCCCATGCTCGCGCCGTCCACGGCGACACCGCTCGCCGGCAGCAGCACGGCAACGTCACTCGCGAACGGCTCGATCCGTCGCGGCACCCGGCGCGGCGGTGCAAAAGGCTTGGCCTGGTGCATCGCCGGGAACACTTGCGCGAGCCAGGCGCGAACTTGCGCGAGCGAGCGCTGAAAGAGACCGGGCGGCGGTTCGCTCGCGAACCGCAGGCGCGGATCGACGAGCCGCGCGTGCAACGCGCGCTGGTAAAAGTCACCAACGATCGGCAGCGCGCTGTGCGCGCCCTGCCCCCAGTAATCGCTGCGCAGCGTCACGCGGCTGTCATTGAAGCCGACCCATGCGCCGGCAACCAACTGCGGGTGCATCAGGATGAACCAGCCATCAGCGTTGTCCTGCGTCGTGCCTGTCTTGCCGGCTACGTCCGCGCGAATGCCGAAGCGGGTGCGGATCGCGGTACCAGTGCCCCGATCGATCACACCCCGCATCACGTCGAGCAACGTCCATGCGACCTCAGCAGGCAGCACCTGCTTGCCTGCGTCCGGCGCGAATTGCGCTAACACATTGCCGTCCCGGTCCTCGATACGTGTGACCATCATCGGCTGCACATAGCGGCCGCCATCGGCGATGGTACTGTATGCAGACACCATCTCCTTGAGCGTGACAGGACTCGTGCCGAGCGCCAGCGACGGCACGGGGTTCAACATGCTGTCGCGCACGCCCATCGCCTGTGCAAGCTTGACCACCTTCGCAGGCCCGACCGACTGCATCAATTGGGCGGTGATGCGGTTGCGCGAGTACGCCAGAGCGTCGCGCAGCGTCATGGGCTGCCCACTGGGTGGGACGTCGTCGGCGGGACGCCAGGTTTCTCCCCCCCGCAGCGCGATTGACACTGGCTGGTCGACAATCGTATCGTCGGCACGGGCGCCCTGCTCGAACGCGGCGGCATAGACGAACGGCTTAAACGTTGAGCCGGGTTGCCGCCGCGCCTGTTGCACGTGGTCGAATGGATCCTTGTTGAAATCACGGCTGCCCACCCATGCCTTGATTGCGCCATCGCGCGGATCGATCGCGACGAAGTCCGCCTGTACACGCGTTTTTTCGTCACACAACGCCTGCATGAAACCGCGATCGGCCAGCAGCCGCTTTAGCGCCTGCTGGCTCGTCAATCCTGCGTCAAGCGCCGCCCGGTAGTCCGGCGTGTCGCGCACAAAGGTCTGTACGAAATCGTGACTGCTTACGCACGCCGAAGCGGTCGACCAAGCGGCATTGGCAATGGCCTGTAATTGATTGCCGTGCAGCACGACGGATTGCGTGGCCATCGCCTGCAGCCGCGAATCAATGGTCGTGCGCACGACCAAGCCGTCGGAGTAAATATTGTAGTCGTGGCGATCCGCCCACGCGATTAACCATTTGCGCAATTGCTGCGCAAAATGGGGCGCGGGGCCGGGCGGCTCGACCTGTCGCTCGAAATCCAGCCGCAACGGCCGGCGCGCCAGCGATTCGTACGCGTGCGGCGTCAACTTGCCGTACTTGGCCATCTGCGCGAGCACCGTGTTGCGCCGCTGCAACGCGCGCTCCGGGTTGATGACCGGATTGTAGTAGCTATTGCCCTTGAGCATGCCGACCAGCGTCGCACTTTGCAACACGTCCAATTTACTGGCTGACTTGTCGAAATAGGTGCGGGCCGCCATCTCGATCCCATACGCGTTGTACAGGAACGGGACGGTGTTCAAATAGGTTTCCAGGATCTCGGCTTTCGTGTACACGGCCTCGATCTTCAAGGCGGTAATGGCCTCTTTGAGTTTGCGCGTGAGCGTCGGCGCCCGCCCAATCTCATCCGGGTACAGGTTGCGGGCAAGCTGCTGCGTGAGGGTCGAGCCGCCTTGCCGGTCACCGGAAAACGTCTGCGCGGCCGCTGCTGCCGTGCGTCGCCAATCCAGGCCATGATGCTGATAGAACCGATGGTCCTCCGTCGCGATCAACGCATCGAGCACGTGCGGCGAGATGTCGGACAAAGCGACCCATTCACGATTGGACGGCTTGAACTGGGCCAGCAACTTGCCGTCCGCAGACAACACCTGCGCCGGTTGCTCGACCTTCGCCTTGCGGATATCGCCAATGCCGGGCGTGAACGGCACCAAGACCAGCACGTACAGCGCCATCGCGGCAGGCACCGCCGCGGCCGCCCAGGCCAACTCACGCCGGCCCGGATGCCGCGCGCGCCGCCAGAGCCTCGCGGCGGGCGGCCCCACACGGGCCAGCAGGGCGGCACACCACGCGCGCAGCAGGGCAATGTCCGTGCGTCTCACACTCGGCTACCGTTCGATGAAAGGCTGAATCGTACCAAATCGGCGTCGCCCCCATGTCGGCTCGGATGCCGCGTGCACCGGCGACACGCCGTGTCGCCTGCCGCGACGATTTACCACTGACTTACCGCTAATTTGCTACCGGCCTATCGCCAACTTGTTACCGACCTACCGCCAACCTACCGCCAACTTTCCGCCGGCCCGCGCCTGCGTCGACCGCCCCTCTTGAAATTCCGTGCGGCATGACTATGTTATGAATTGCTTAGGCAGCCGCGTGCGTATTACGCGCTGCGTGTTTCGATTTGTTTGTCGACTGATCCACGTTGGCGGGCGGACTGGAGCGCGTAGCCCGGTTCGCCCCTTCGACGAAGGATCGAAGGAGCAAGCCATGAGTGATTTGTTTTTCAGCACGGACATCTTCAACGACATCGACCGTCTGCAACGGCAGTTTGCGAATCTGTTCGCCAACATGCCGACTAGCCTGCGCGCGTCGCGCGTCGGGACATTCCCCGCGGTCAACATCGGCAGCACAGACGAGTCGATCGAAATCGTCGCATTTGCCCCCGGGCTCGATCCTGCGCAGATCGATGTGTCGATCGACAACGGCTTGCTGATCCTCAGCGGCGAGCGCAAGCGCGTGCAACCGGAGCGCGCCGACGACACGCGGACCTATCTGCAGGAGCGTTTCAGCGGCACGTTCCGCCGCATCATCGAACTGCCGCACCAGGCCGATCCGGACAAGGTCCAGGCGCGCTATGTGAACGGCTGCCTGAGCGTGACCATCGGCAAGCTCGAGGCCTCCAAGCCACGAGCGATCACGGTGCAATGACCTGTTGACCCGCATTGACGCAAACCAGGAGCACACCATGAGCAACACCACTGAACTGGTCGAACGTCCCACCCAGCAAGACGCCAGTGTGGCCGCACAAGGCGCAACGGCGTCGCAACCGCGCCGAGCGACAGTGGCGCCCACCGTGGATATCTTTGAGGACCACAACGGCGTCACGCTGTTGGTTGACCTGCCCGGCGTACCACGCGACAAGCTGCACGTGAGCGTGCAGGACAGCACGCTGTCGATCGAGGCCGAGGCCGTCGTGCCGACGCCCGCCGGCTTGCGAGTCCAGCACGCCGAATTGCGCGATCCGCATTTCGCCCGCACGTTCGCGTTGGGCGCAGATCTGGATGCGTCACACATCGACGCGCAGTTGCGCGACGGCGTGCTGAAGCTGACCATCCCACGCCGCGACGAGGCCAAGCCCCGCCGGATCGACGTCAGCATCGGCTGAACGCCGTCAGGGGGCGAGCGGACCCGTGTCCGCTCGACGGCTCGCACCCCGATGCGCAATCGCATCGGGGTGCTTGGCAGCCGCTGTCATCGGTCTGTCATCTCGCCGCTTTATCTTGCGATCCCAGGCGACAAGATCGCAGCTTGATGAACGATTGGGAGACGAAGGTGCTGAGTCCACACGAATTCGCCACGTTGATGCTGGTCCGCAGCGCACCGGAGCAGATCGACATGAGCCGTGTCGAACTAGACACACTGCTCGAGCGGCAACTCGTCGAGTTGGAAGAGCTTGCCGAAGGACACCGCCGCCCGATGCTTACGCCGACCGGCCAGTCGTTGCTAGCCGCAGCGAGCCGGCTGGAGACCATCCGCACGCCGGCGCGTAAGACACGCTCTAGCACAGCAGGCGCGGACGCGCAGCGTGCCGCCCCGACTCGGGGCCGTCGTGCGGTTGTACCAGCACGCCGGCGGACGCGAGTACAATGTGGCTGTCGATGATGACAGGGTCACAAGCATGGGTTTCGCTCAGGGTCTCCTGTTCAATAAGACGAGCGGGCACCGTCGAGCATAGGCATGCATTCAACTCAGCGCGTCGACCACGATACGCGTGGCTTGCTCGATCGCCTCATCGCGCGCCGGCGCATCCCGCCGCGGCTGTGTGAAATAGACGGACAGCACAATCGGCGCTCGTCCGGGCGGCCAAAGGACCCCGATGTCGTTAGTCGTGCCGTGCTCACCGGTACCCGTCTTGTCGGCAACGCGCCACTGCGCAGGCACACCAGCACGGATTCGCTTGTCGCCTGTGCGGTTGCCCAGCATCCATTGCTGCAATCGCTGTCGCTGCCACGGACGCAACACATCGCCCAGCATCACCGCGCGCAGCGTGTGCGCCATCGCCGCCGGCGTCGATGTGTCGCGCACGTCCCCGGGTATCGCCGTGTTCAACTCCGGCTCCCAGCGATCCAGCCGGAAGGTGGCATCGCCTATCGAACGGGCGAATGCCGTCACCGCACCCAGTCCACCCAGCACCTTTATCAACTGATTTGCTGCCGTATTATCACTGTACTGCAGCGTTGCCGCGCACATGTCATCAATGCGCATTCCGTCGCCGGCATGTTGCCCGCTGATCGGCGAATAGCTGACCACATCAGCTAAGCCATATCGGACGCGCTGCGACAACCAGTCGGGCGTATCCCCGCTGCGGGCCAGTACGGCTGCCGCCAGCACCGCCTTGAATGTACTGCAGAACGGGAAACGCTCCGCTGCACGGTGTACGAGTTGCGCGCCGCTACCCGTGTCGATCGCGCAAACCCCGAGGCGCCCGCGCATGCGCGCCTCCAATACCGCAAACGCCTCGAGTTGCAACGCGGCCGGCTCTTGCAATGTGGCCGACCCTCGCAACGCGGACGGCCCTGGTGCCGAGGCGCACGGTCCCCGCGCCGTGCACGCTGCCAGTGCCGGCATCCACGGGAGCATTGCACAGGCGCGCAGCAGCGCGCGACGGGAGCGACAGTAACGCATTAGCTTTCCTTTTGTTAGTCGAAGCAGACAAGGCTGTTGCCCAACAGCCTTACTTGATGCAGAGAACGATTGTTCTTTTTCCTTGTGGAAACAAGCAAAGATAATTACTAGGATTTTAAAGAAAAATTAACTCCCGCGCGTGGCGGTCGGGTCCTGCGCGTATTCGTACGCGACCGTTCCCCTAGGGTGCCGGTACCAGCCCGGATCCCGGTAGTCGTCGCGGTCCAAGCCCTCGCGGACCTTCACAACAGTGAACATCCCGCCCATCTCGAGCGCACCAAACGGTCCCTGCCCGGTCATCATCGGCAGCGTGTTATCCGGCAATGGCATCTGCATCTCACCCATCGATCCGCCGGTGCTGCCCATTGCCATATAGTCGGGCACCAGCTTGTTGATACGCTTGGCCAAGTCCTGTTGCGGCACGCCGATCATGTTTGGCACTTGGTGGCCCATCGCATTCATCGTATGGTGCGACTTGTGACAATAGAACGCCCAATCTCCTGGGCGCGATGCATCGAACTCGATCACCCGCATCTGCCCAACGCCGACATCCACGGTCACTTCCGGCCATCGCGCTACCGCGCGGGCGCGATCCAGCCCCCATCGGTTCCCGTCACCTCGAATGCGTACCCGTGCAGATGGATAGGATGATGGGTCATCGTCAAGTTGCCGAAGCGAATCCGCACACGATCGCCGCGGCGCACCGGCAGCGGGTCGATCCTGGGAAACACTCGTGCGTTCCAACTCCAAACGTTGAAATCCGTCAATCCAATGCTCCTGTCCTCGGATCGGCACCGGATCGGGCACGATCTCGCCAAGAGTCGAGATGAACAGGAACGATTTGCTGAAATGAATTCGCAACGATGGGGTCCGCTATCGTCGAGCAGTACCTGCGAAGCGGCGCCAGCGTTGAGTTGGACGAGTTGCTTGTCGGCCGCCGTCACGAAGTCGATATGAACCGTTTTCTAATGTTTTATGCCGTCCGGACGCTGCTGCAGCAACATGGCATGGGCCCTTTCGAATCGGACTGGGAAGCCGGCCGCACCATGGCGCTGCTGGACGCGTGAAACCCGCCGTGCCTCGATCAGCTGATGCGCGATACGCGGGGCGGCTGCGGGCGGCGGTGCTCAGCTCAGCCACGCATGTCGATCCACTGCCGGGCCCAGCGATTCGAATAGCGGACCGCCTCTTGCTCGGAATTAAAGTAATCGAGCGAATAAAAATAGTATAACGTCGCGGCGCTCGTCACCGCCGTCAACGGTGACGACAACGGCGAATTTGCCCGCTCCAGCGTCACGTTAGAAGAAAAACAGCCATCGGGCAACCGATGCGCGGAAGGCTGCACCGCATAACCGCGGTACATCCGAATAGTTTGATTGTGCATTGTCGTTATGATTTGACACAGCCGGCCAGTGGCCATGAATGGGGCGATACCCAGGGTGGGCGCGCGCATTCAGATGGGAGCGCGAAGCGCTGGATCGACGGCCGCGCGGTCGGAAGACGGCACGGCGCGGGAGACTGGCGGGCAATACTACTGCCCCACGGACGCGAGGCAGCCTGTCGTCCGGACAGATCCGGACGTATGAAGCTTACAACGGCTTGATGTTCGCGGCCTGCAGACCCTTCGGGCCACGCTTGACTTGATAGCTGACGCGTTGGTTTTCTACCAGCGTCTTGAATCCCTCTCCGGTGATTTCGGAGAAATGCGCGAACAGGTCTTCACCACCCGCGTCCGGCGTGATGAAACCAAAACCCTTGCTGTCGTTGAACCACTTAACGATACCGGTATCCATGGAAGAATCCCTCAAAAGAAAAAATAAATGTTTCCCGCTTAGTGCGGCAGTACGGAAGCGATCAAGAGGGAGAGGACAACGAGCGTACCGCGTGGGTCGCGGACAGATGATGAACAGCAATCGGACATCTTGAAAACTTCAGTCAGCAACGATACGCGAGATGATGCATACAGTCAAACGTTTTCGCGCGAGGCCATGCTCAAAGCAATAAAAATCCTGATAGTGGACAATTTTGATAGTGCACGGTTAGAGCGACAAGTCCTAACGAACGCTTGCCGACAATCGAGCGGAAGCAGCAAAAAAATCGCAGTTGAGAGCCGAGCCTAGGATCGCCGCGCAGCAGCTAAGGGTCATGGTTTTTTGCACAATATGACTCACTAATAAACTTGAAAAAATTAAGCATTGATCGTGCCCGCCATGCCCGTGAGCGGTGCGGCGCCCTGTCTCGCGCCTGACACACTATGCGCCCGGCGGCCAACGAACTGACGTGTTCCGCCTTGCCAATGCTTATGTCGTTGCGCCTACACTGCGCTGCCGCGCGAGCCCCGTGCTGTCCGCCACCGCGGCCTGGCGACCTCAGTCGCGGATCTGCCGTCATGAGAGCGGTTCGGAGGCGGCGGCCCTTCCGATGTCGCGCCACTACGAAACCTCGTATGCACCGGTTCACGACACTTCTGGAATACTCATTAGATGTGTTTCTGGCGCCACGCATTCCGACTCTGAGGGAGCCAGCCGGACATACCTGGTTGACGACACCAAGCCTGGTGCGGCGCTGCAAGGATGGATCAGCCCCCAGGTGCACCGGCACGACGGACCGCACACCGAAACCTGCAGACTTCGCCATATTGGTTCACTATACGGGTCGCAGCGTGTTGCACGCCACCCGAAGTTTGACGACGCTCAGGCTCGCCCACCGAACGCCGCGCCCCGCGTCGGCGTGTGCCGTCAAGCGTGTGTCACTCGCGTGTTGCGCCCGTACAAATCGAAAAAAAGATCGTTAGATGTTGCCGTCCCATCATCACGACCGACGCTGGAGCTATCGTTCCATGGAGCAAGAATGCGAAACGCTGCCGTACTGGCTTACTCGGCCGGCATCCGGCGAACAGCAATACCCGCCAGGCGGCGCAATGGCCGCGACGGCTCATGTAGAGCCGCAACCCGGCGGCGTCCTTACGCTGTTTACAGAGCAGGACATCGGCACCCCCAAGGCCGACCCCCGCCAGCCCATTGCGATCAGCCCCCTGCTGCGCTACGCCAGCGTGCACGATCGTGTGGAATTCATGCGGCGCAAGCTTGCGCAATTGGGATTCAATTCACTTAGTTATCTCGTGCTGCGCGAAATCGGCGATCACAAGTCAATGTTTGTGCTGGCGGACTACGAGTCGCGCAGTTGGTTGTCACGCTACTTCCGCGAGCGCTATTTCGATCTTGACCCGAGGATCCACGGCGCATCGCCCACCGGCCTGCCGTCGCCGTGGAGCGCCGCGCAACTGCGCGTGAATTTGCCCCGCGCGCCATCGCGCAGCCAACGCATCAGGCAGCTGATTGAGTTGCTGGAGGAAGGCAAGCGACATAGCGGACTGGTGTTCCGCTTCCCGCTGCCGCGCGTCGATACGACGGCCTGCCTGTGTTTCAATTCAAACATGGACGACACCCGCTGGCTCAGCGATACGCTCGTTGCCCAGACGTTGATGTTCGCGCATGCCATTCATGAGTTCATTTGGACGCACGCACAAGGCGCGATTGGCTTGGCGCCGGCACCACAACGCGAAGGGATCGCGCTGTCCGAGGTGCAACAATCGATCCTGCAAGCCGTCGTGCAAGGTCGTCGCGACAAGGAAATTGCCTATTTCCTTGGCCTATCGCCGCACAATGTCGACTATCACATGCGACGATTGCGTACGTTGTTCAACGTGAGAAACCGCGTGCAGTTGATCAACGTCGCGCGCGCATACTTGTGACCCGCGCGCATCATCGCGGGTCGTCCTCTGACACCGTGGCTTGACGGTCGCGGAGTTGAGGGGTGCCAGGCAATATTGCCTGTGCGCTCAATTGCTCACTTGTCGACATGCTAGGCGATCAAGCAACAACTGGAGCGGCTGGCGCACACGCTGAACCGCAACGTGTAGGCACGAGCCGGGACGCGCGCGACACGGTACTAGCGGCTTCGTGGCCGGACTAGCGCATAGCGCAAGGCGTCTCCGAGCAGGTTGCGCCATACGGCCCATGTATGGCCGCCATCGACGATGCGCAGCGCTGCCGGATTGCCGCACGCGCGTAAGTGCGTGTACAGTTTGCACGCCTCGGCCTGGATCGCGAAATCGTCGTCACCGAACGCGATGAACATGGGCACACGCAACGGTTGCCGCAGGTAGGCACGCCACTGCGCCGGATAGTTCAACGCGTGCCAGACCCGCGGGTCGAACTGCGTCGCGCCGAATACCCCGACCCAGCGCGCCGACGAGCCCGGCGGCGGTTCGTTCGCGTAGATAGCAGGGCTCAGTAGGATCGCCGAACCGAATATGTCCGGCCGGGTCATCGCATAGCGCAGCGCGCCGAATCCCCCCATCGATACACCGCCGACCACCCGTTCGTCGCGCTGCCGGGAAACCCTGAAACGCGCGTCGATTTCCGGCATCAGCTCGGAGAAAAACGCGGTTTCGATCGCCTCCTTCCGGTCCACGTACCAGTCCGTACCACCCTGCGGCATCACAATGACGATCGGTGCAATGTCTTTGCGCTCGATTAGCGCGTCGACGCTCGCCTGCAGGCAGCCCTGCAAAATCCAGTCGTTTGCATTGCCATTGTTCCCGTGCAACAGGTAGATGACCGGCAATCGTGGGCCGCCTTGATCATAGCCAGTCGGCAAATAGATTGTGTACGACCAGTCCCGGTTCAGGGCTTCCGAATGAAATGAGCGGATCAGCACGGTACTGGCCATCGCAGGCGCCCCAGTCATCAAACTGAGCATCGCGACCAGCCATCCCAGCAAGATGCGCATCGAGCCCGCCCTCCTTGATGTGATACGCACGCGCTCAAGCCGTGCCGACCGTGCGGCGCGCACCAGCTGCCCCGAGCCACCGCTTGAGCAGATCCGCGCAGCGAGCCACGAACAGCAACGAGGCGATTGCCACCGCGTCGGCGACGAGCCCGAGCGGCACATCGAGCCACCCGTCGGTCCACCAATAGAGTACCGAATCGACACTGAGCGAAATCACCGTACCCGCCACGAAGCACAACAGGCCCTTGCGTCCAGCAGTGCTGATCCACGGCACCCGTCCGGCCAGCCGACGCATCCAGCCATATTGCATCATGTTCGTCACCAGCCAGACGAGCGCAATGAAATTGACCACGCGAGGCCATTGCAAGTCGCGCTTCATCACACTGTATGACGCCCCATCGACGGACAATTTATAATACGCACAGACGAGCACTGTCATCAGCGCGACGACGCTGACGACCCAGTCTGCGCTCGAACGACGCAGGCCAGCGTAGATCGGCTGGCAGCGCGCCAGCGCGCCGAGCGTGAACATCGCTTGCCAGGCGAACGGATTGAAGTCCCACCGGTTCTCCGGTGCGGCTGGCAGCAGCCAGTATGCGTCGCCGGCTAGACACCACAGCGTGAACGAGCACGCCGCCAGCAACCAAGGCCGGCTGCACGCGAGCGGGATGATCACCGGTACCGCTAGCGCAAAGAACACATACATCGGCAACACGGACGCCAGATAGGGCTGCCGTCGAAACAACAAGATGTCGCGTACCACCACCGCAGGCGACTCAATCAGCCTGTCCAGATCAGACAACGCCATGTTCGGCGCGTCGATGCTGAACGCGCGCAAAATCGCGCTGGAGAGTAACATCAAACCGGCGGTAACGAGGAAAGCACGGTAAATCTCCCACGCACGGCGGATGAAACGCCGTCGAGCGGCGGCCTCATCGCGACGCGCGACAAGCGTGGTCCACGCGATGGCGGTGGCATAGCCGCCCAGGAATACGAATACCTCGGCCGCATCGCACAGCGCGTAGGTGTGCAGCGTTACACGTGACAACATGCTGCCGCCGATGTGATCGACGACGATAATCAATAATACAAGGCCACGAAAAAAGTCGAGCTCGGCCAAGCGAGCAGTCGATGGCTGCATCAGTACGAGGAGGATGGGTGAACGAGCAAGGCGGGCCGAGAACCCGCCGCGCACCGCCCGTCGTCAAGACGAAGCGCTGCGCAATTGGTACAGCCGTGTATTATGCCATTGAGTTCCGCGTCTTCACTCGTCAATGCTTTCACGCGTCACGCGCGAGCGGCGTCGTGTCGGCGTCCGTTGCGTCGGCCTCGCGCGTTTCGGGCATTGCCAGCCACACTAGCAGCACGGCCAGCGCGCCGGCCGCCGCCAAGCCGATGAAGCTCACGCCGTTGCCGAAATGGTCTGCGACCAGTCCGGCGAGCGCGGTGCTCAGCGTTGCGCCGATGCCGGCGGCCAGGCCGAACACGCCGATGCACAGGTTGTAGCGTCCCTTGCCACCGGCCACATCGGCCGCGATTAACGGCAGCATCACGCCAAACACCGCGGCGCTCAGTCCGTCAAAGATTTGCACTGGCACCAGCAGGCTCGGCGTGGTGACGCCAGCGAACAGCAGCGCCCGCACCGGTAACGCGGCAAAGCCCAGCAACAGGATCGGCCGCCGCCCCCATCGCTGCGCCGAGCGCCCAACCCACGGCGAGAGCAGTGCCACGATGATCTGCGGCACGATGATGCACGCGGCAATCACCAGTTGCACGTTGTCGCCCATATGCGCGGTGACTTCACCGGCGGCCAGGTTCAACATGGCCGCATTGGACAAGTGAAACAACACGATGCACACGGCGCAGGTTAGCATGCGCCGATCCCGCAACAGCTCGCCGATGCTCTCGCGCGGCGGCGACGCCGTTTCCGTCGGCAGGGACCGCCGTGGCAGGTCGCGCGCGGCGCGCGCCGGACCCAGATGAAGCGGATCGATCATGTATAACGCGACAATGGCTGGCAACGTCAGTGCAGCCGTCAACCAGAACACCGAGCGTACTGACACATATTCACCCAACAATCCCATCAACCCGGCCGCCACCGCGCTGCCAATTGACGCAAACCGCGCGTTACGGCCCAGCCGGTCGCCCAACGCGTGGCGGCCGACCAGCGCGAGCGACAACGCCGCGAGGGCCGGCGTCAACATGCAGCTAGCAAAGCCGTGGAATACCTCCGCAGCGAGCACGGGGATCGTCGTCGGGCTGCCGGCCAGCAGCAATGCGCAGATCGCGATCGCAACGATCGCGGCTATCGCCGCGGCACGCTTGTTCTGCGTCGCGTCGATCAACGCACCGGCCGGTACCTGGCTGACCATTGCGGTGATCGTGCCCACCGACAGCGCGATGCCGATTTCTCCCTGGGTCCATTTGTGCGTGGCCAGGTACGAGGCGATGAACGGTCCGAACCCCGTCTGGACGTTTGCAAGGAAAAAGTTCAGGCCATCTAGCGCACGCAGGCTCCGTGCATTCAGCATGACAGTCTTGCTCATCGGGATGTCCGCCCTGCCGGGACCGCCGGCTGTCGCGCCGCGTCCGGCGTGCCGCGCGCAGCGGCGGGCGCAGGCGATACCACCCGGATCGGCTGGTCGGCCGCATAAAACGGCGAGGCATCAAGCTGTGGGTCCGACAAGTCCAGCAGCAGTTGGATGGCCTTGTCCCGGGTCGCGAAGCGCAGCGCTGACCAATCGGCGGCGATCCGCCGCCGATCCGGACTGATCAGGTTACCCAACTCGAGCACCGCGGCCTGCGGCCGCAGCCCCGCATCGATCAGCACGTCAACGACGCGCCCCACCTTCGAGCCGTTGGTGCGCTGCATAGTGGCGTCCATCAGCGGCACAGTGCCCGATGGCGCGCTGCCGGCCTGCGCCGGCTTGGCCGGATCGATCGGCGGCGTGCGCGATGGCACGAGCTCCAACGCTCCAGCCACACGCGGCCCCACCGGCTTGACCCGCAGCGCGCCAAGTGGGAAATTGACCTTGCGATCCCCGACCCCCATAAACCCTGTCAAGTTGACGACGATCTCGCGCGGCGTCCCGTTGGCGTCGACCACCAAGTCCACGGCATGGCCGATGACCTTGCCATCTGGCCGTTGCACCTCGGTATCCAGCAAGCCCTTAACCTGGCCCGGATACAGCAGCCGCGACGCGATCAGCGGCGCCGGCGCCGGCTGCGCTGGCGGCGGCGAAGGCGCGGCCGCCGTGGCGCGTTGCGGCGATCGGTGCAGCTTTTTTGGCGCCGCGCGGTCATTATCCGCCTTCGCGTCATGCAGCTCGGGCTCGGGTTGCGCCGGCGGCACGACCGGTTCCGGCGGCGCCGCTTCAGGCACGGGCACCGCCTGCACCGTGCCTTCGACGATCGGTGCCGGGCTTTGTTGATCGAACGTGCTGCAAGCGGTAAGCGCCATCAGCATGATCAGCAGGCACAGACAACGTAGAACCGGAACGGGATCATTCAGGCGGCAAGCGCGTCGGGGAAAACCGCTCATCAGGGACGGGACAGATGGGCTCGCAGATGGCCGAAGTGTAACACCTGGGGCGCCCCGGCTCTTTGTGACGCACGAGGTGTTGGCCGGCGCGGCGTCCATGCCGAACGTCCACGCCGAGAGGCCAGATTCGCGGGAATAGCAGTTGCGACCTGTTACTAGCTCCGTCAATGCGCGGTGGCCCGCACAAAGCTACAACTCGCACATTGCATGTTCAGCCCAGATGAGTCTGCCTGGACACACGGGCAGGATTGTCCATAGCCGCCAAGCCGCGCATGATGCCGCAATCCTGGACGGATTGCGCGCCGCGACACCGCTCGCGGAGCGCGCTCAATTGTGCGCGCAACTGCTGCAACTCGTCGATTCGCATGCTGACGTGCCGCAAATGGTCATCGACGAGCGCATCGATCGCGCCACAATCGCGCGCCGGGGCGTCCGCGGCCTGCAACAACACGCGAATTTCGTCGTGCGTCATGTCCAGTGCCCGGCAATTGCGCACGAAGCGCAACCGGTCCAAATGCGCTTCGCCATATGCGCGGTAATTGGCGCCTGTGCGCGCCGCTACCGGCAGCAACCCTTCTTTCTCGTAGAAACGAACCGTTTCAGGCGTGCATCCGGCCCGCTTTGCCAATTCGCCAATTTTCATCCTTGTCCCGCATGGGTCGACTTGACCTTGAAGTGGCTTTAGGGTGTGTACTACAGCATAAATCACTCGAGGAATCCAGCATGATCGACCGCCATTGCGCCAAAGACACACAAGCGACGTCAGTCGATACCGGCCATCAGCGCTGTGCGCAAGCGTCGTGCCACACTCATGCTGCTCCGCGAGAGCACGACACATGCTGTGCCGGCCCGCACACTGGCAACCGGCCGCACGCCGATGTTTGCCATGCCGCTGCCCGCGCACGAGCAGCGTCCAGTCCAGGCGCGGATTCGTCTTCGGCGGCACACGCGCGCGACGGCGGCGAGATAGCTGCTAGCGACACGGTACGCACGCAGATCCGTATCCAACAAATGGACTGCCCGACCGAGGAAACACTGATCCGCTCGAAGCTGCACAAAATTGTTCCCGCCGAACGACTCGAGTTCAACTTGCTGCAACGTGTATTGACCGTTGAGCACCCGTGCAGCGCGCTGGATGACATCGTCGCCGCGCTCGCCTCACTCGGCTTCACCCCTGAGGTACAACCGCGCGACGACACGCGTACCGTGCCGCCGCCAGCGCCAACGCCTACAGCACGGCGCTGGCCGCTCGTGGCGGCCGGCATCGCCGCACTGGCCGCTGAGGCAGCAACCTGGCTCGGTGCACCCGGCTGGATTACGGCGTCGCTCGCGGCGCTCGCCGTGCTCGGTGCTGGCCTGCGCACATACCACAAAGGCTGGATCGCGATCCGCAACGGTAATCTGAATATTAACGCGTTGATGAGCGTCGCGGTGACCGGCGCCTTCGCGCTAGGCCAATGGCCGGAAGCCGCCATGGTGATGGTGCTGTTTACAATCGCCGAACGCATCGAGGCTGGCTCGCTGGAGCGCGCACGGCGTGCGATTGAACGTTTGGTTGCGCTCGCGCCCGACAAGGCGACTATGCAGCAAGCCGACGGCAGTTGGCGCGTCGTGGACGCGCGCACCGTGCCAACCGGTGCACGGGTGCGTGTGAAACCAGGCGAGCGGATCGCGCTTGATGGCTGTGTCGTGTCCGGCCGCTCAGCGGTCGATCAAGCCTCGATTACCGGCGAGAGCCTACCGGTGGACAAGCAAGTCGGCGACGCGGTGTATGCCGGGACCCTCAATGCATCGGGTTCTTTTGACTATCGCGTTACCGCCCCTGCCACACAGAGCACACTGGCCCGCATTGTGCAAGCGGTCGAGCAAGCACAAGCGTCTAAGGCGCCGACCCAGCGTTTCGTCGACCGCTTTGCGCGCGTGTACACGCCCATTGTGCTGGCATTGGCGCTGCTGGTCGCGGCCGTGCCGCCGCTGCTTGGCCAAGCAGCGTGGACGGCGTCGGTCTACAAAGCACTGGTGCTGCTGGTGATCGCCTGCCCATGCGCGCTAGTCATCTCCACCCCTGTCACGATTGTCAGCGCACTGGCGGTCGCCGCCCGCCACGGCATCCTGGTCAAAGGCGGCCGCTACCTGGAGCAAGGGCACCGCCTGGCATGGCTCGCATTGGACAAGACCGGCACCCTGACCGTAGGGCGTCCGCAGCAAACCGATTTTGAGCCTTGTGCGGCAGTCGATGCCGCGCGCTGTCGTCTGTTGGCGACGAGCCTTGCTGCCCGCTCGGACCACCCGGTCTCCGCCGCGATCGCCGCCGCCGGTGCCGCCGGCCCGCAACACTTAGTCGTCGACGACTTCGGCTCGCTGCCCGGGCGCGGCGTGCACGGCACTATCGACAGCGTGCGCTACTGGCTCGGCAACCGCCGCCTGGCTGAAACGCTCGGATGCTGCGATGCGAAGCTCGACGCGAAGCTGAACAGTCTGGAGCAGCAAGGTAAGACGATCGTGATGCTAATGGACGAACACCGCGTTCTCGCCTTGTTCGCGCTCGCCGACACCCTGAAGCCCACCAGTCGTGAGGCCGTCGCACAGTTGCATCGGCTCGGCGTGCGCACGCTCATCCTGAGTGGTGATAATCCGCATACCGCGCGGACCATCGCGGCCCAGGCCGGTATCGACGAGGTTCGCGGCAACCAGTTGCCAGACGACAAGCGCCGCGCGATCGAGTCACTGACCGGAGCGCGCCATGCGGTGGGCATGGTGGGTGATGGCATCAACGACGCGCCCGCGCTCGCGCGCGCCGATATCGGCTTTGCCATGGGCGCATTGGGCGCTGGCGCCGCGATCGAGACCGCCGACGTCGCCCTGATGGACGATGATCTGCGCAAGGTTGCCGTATTCGTCCGGCTATCGAAGGCCACGCGTCGCGTCCTGACGCAGAATATCGTCATCGCGCTGGGGCTCAAGGGCACATTTCTGGCGCTCACGCTGGCCGGCTACGGTACGATGTGGATGGCCGTGTTCGCCGATGTCGGCGCAAGCCTGTTGGTCGTGGGCAACGGGCTCAGGCTGTTGCGTCGTTAAGCGCACTGCAATGCGCCTTCATTGACCGCGGGGCTGCGCCGCCATCCCGCTGCCGCCCTCGCGTTGCTCGACCGAGTGCGTGGTGCGGCCGGCCGCTGACGGCCATCCGCCGCGCGCACCCGCTTTAGCGGCGGTACGGGGCGGATTCGGCATACAGTCGATCGAACTCCGCGGCGTAGGCGCTGGCCAGCGCCGGCGCACCACGGAACACGTTGAAGTTTTCCGCGTTCTTGCGATCGCCCGCCCGGGTAAAGTTCATCGAACCCAGCGCTACCACATCGTCCGCCACGATGAACTTGTGGTGCATGATGGGATAGCGCGAGTCGATCCGCACGTCGATGCCGGCATTGGCCAAATAGGTTGCTCCACTATATTTGCCGGTCTCATTTGATTTGTCCAATACTACGCGCACCTGGACACCGCGCACGCGCGCGTTGCGCAGGGCCTTCGCGATGTCGGGCGATGTGAATGAATAGCCGGCCAGCCAGACCCGGCGCTTGGCGCCGTCGATCAGCGCCGCCGCGGCGGCGCCCGCACCGCCGTCCGGCGAGAAATACGTATCGACCGTCGCGTTCTGAATGCGCACAGGCGCCGCTTCGGCAATGGATGTGGCACACGCGAGGGCCACGAGACAATGGATCAGTCTTTTCATGGGCAGCGATTTTAGCCGGATATCGATCGCGATATATCCGTCCCATGAGACTTCCTTTCGCATCCCCGCTCAGCAGCGCCCCTGCGATGAGCGAATGTTGATCCCCGTGGCCGGCCGCCTAGCCGACGCCGGCCATACGCGGCGCGCGACCATCGTCGCGCTGGGACTCGCAGCAGTCAGCTTCGTGCCCGTCTTGCTCATACCGGGCGTCGGCGTCGCTGGGCTCGTCGCAACCGGGGTCCTGCTCGACTTCGCGGCGCAGATGAACAGGGTGCTCGGACAGCGGGCAATCTACGTGCTCGACGCATATAGCCGCAATCGGCTGAACTCGATTTACATGACGAGCCTCTTCGTCGGCGCGCAGTCGGTTCGGCGCTCGCGAGCGTGGTCTATGTCCTCCTTGTTTAGGATTTCCGATGCTGGTAAAATTCCCTGTTCCGGAGAGATGGATGAGTGGTTTAAGTCGCACGCCTGGAAAGCGTGTATAGGTTAATAGCCTATCGGGGGTTCGAATCCCCCTCTCTCCGCCATCGACACATCATTGATCGATTTCCAAAGACGTTTTTCAATCGGCTCTCGCCATGGTTTCCCTCATTTGGGATATCCACACCCTGCACCATGAGCATTCCTGCCGCAGCGCAAGAGCACGGCACGGCGTCTACGACTTCCACATGCACTAACCGAGCACGGTCGCCGCAAGAAGCAGCGTGTGTGCGTGTGTCCTTGAACTCCGAGGATCGGATGGTTGCGCGCGCCGAAGCCATTGAGCGCTCGAAAATACGGCAGAAGGATAGGCGCACCGCTACGTATCAGATCCTCGCCTTTCGGCAGTGCCGCACGGGTGGAGTCATGGCGCTCCCATCGAGGAATGAATCGGGTGTCATATTGACAATGCCCATCACCCTAGGCATTGCCAAGTCGATGTGGAAATGACCGGCTCGCCCAATTGAGGCGTTCGATGCCATCGTGCACCGCTCAGTTCGCGGCCATGCGTAGGATGGGCTTCAGGGTGACCCCCTTGGTACTGTCTTCAGCGGCCTGATTGATCTGTTCCAGAGAATAGAACTTGACCAGGCGATCGAATGGGAACCGGCCCTGCTGATAGAGCCTGACCAATTGAGGGATGAACACCTGAGGGACGCTGTCGCCCTCGACGATGCCACGGATGCTGCGTCCGCCCAGCAGCAGGTTGTTGACGTCGAAGCTGGCCCGGGTGCCAAGCTTGGGCGCGCCGACGATACCGATGGTACCCAAGCCACTCAGCGCGTCGATGCCGGCTTCGAGCACTTCCGGCCTGCCAGTGGATTCGAGTGCGAAATCGGCACCACTGCCGGTTATCTCGCGTACTGCCTCGACGATATTGGCCTCTTGGCTATTCACCGTGTGGGTGGCCCCCAGTTCCCTTGCTAGTACCCGCCGCGAAGACACGATATCAATGGCAATGATGGTGGTCGCACCGGCCACGCGCGCGGCCATCACCGCGCTTAACCCCACCGCACCGGCGCCATAGGCGACAAAGCTGCTGCCCGGGCGCACCTTCATCGAATTGATCACCGCGCCTGCGCCGGTCTGGATGCCGCATCCCAAGGGGCCGAGCAACGCCAGCGGAGCATCGGTGGGCACCTTGATGGCGTTGTGCTCGCGCGCGAGTGCGTAAGTGGCAAAAGAGGACTGGGCGAAGAAATGATCGTGTAGCGGTTCACCCTCGGGGGTCTGCAGTGCGGTATGGCCGTGGGCATCGCTGCCGCCGAAGTTGAGCGGATAGAAATCCTTGCAGTAGGCTTCGTGGCCGCTGGCACAAAGGCTGCAATGACCACAGGCGCCGTAGGTCAGTACCACATGGTCGCCGGCCTTCAAATCCTTGACGCTCGGGCCGACCTGCTCGACGACCCCCGCGCCTTCATGGCCGAGTACGGCCGGCAGCGGTACAGGATAGTACTGGTCACGCACGATTAGATCGGTGTGGCACAAGCCAGTGGCAACCACGCGCACCAGAACTTCGTCCCCCTGTGGCCCCCGGATACGCGCCGGTTCGATGGTGAAAGGCTGTTGCGCAGCGCGTGCCACCGCCACCGTGATATCGTGCAAACCTGTCGACGCATTCATGGTCTAGTCCTCTTCAGAGTGGGTACGGTCGGTGCCAGGAACAGCCCTTATCAGCGATGGCCGCGCTCGCCCACTGGCTTGAATCAAACACGAGTTTATTGATCAGTTTTCAAATAGAAAAACGCCATGACTCCGGTCCTCGTTGAGCGTGGCCGAACGCAGGATAAGCGTGCATAATCGGTTGGCTCATGCGCTCCGATTCTCAATCAAAATGGTTTTAATGGTTGAGCACCTCAGCTGGTCGCTTAAATAACGATCTTCCCGCGGACATGACGCGCCATGCCTCTTGCCATCGCTTCGCTAGCACGGGCGAGCGGATACACGGAATTCATATCAATGATTAGACCTCCTGATTCATAAAGCGACACAATTACGGACAACCGAGTGCCGTCGGAGCACACGGCGAAATGCTTGCCGATGGCGCCGACACCTTGGCCGCGCTTCGTATCCGGCAGGCTAACCGTTGAAACAAGCCCCCATTCCGCCTGGGCACGGACCATGAACGCGATGGCGTATCGCCTCCCACGAGGTGGAGCACGATATCGACGCTAGACACAGTACGCTCGAAATCATCCGCTGCATAGTCGATAATCGTCGATGTACGCAGATCGAGTTACCCGTTGCTGAACGCTATCTGGGGCGTGCTCCATGGACATCTCCTTCGGTGATGGCATGGGCAAAATTAAATTCTTGACATCTTTCGTGGAAGCCTATACTTCTCGATAAAAGTCATCTAAGGAACCGGTCTATGCTAGACGGCGTATCCCTGGATCAGTTGCGCACCTTCATTGCCGCAGCAGGCGAAGGCAGTTTCTCCGCCGCCGGCCGAAAGCTGCACAGGGCGCAATCCGTTGTGAGCCAGACACTCGCAAACCTCGAAGAACAGATCGATGTGCAGCTGTTCGACCGGAGAAGCCGCTATCCGCGCTTGACCGAGCAAGGCACTGCGCTGCTTGCACAAGCACGCCTCGTTGTCAGCGCAATGGACGATTTCAAGTTAAAGGCGCGAGCCATTGCGCAAGGGCTTGAACCCGAGTTGTCGGTCGTAGTGGACGTCATGTATCCGATGGCCACGCTGACGGCCGCCGTCGGCGAGTTCCGCGATACGTTTCCCCACACACCATTGCGGCTCTACGTGGAAGCGCTGGGCGCGGTGATGCGGCCGGTACTCGATCACGAGTGTCGGCTTGGTATCAGTGGTTCGATGCCAGCCATGCCCGAAACGGTGGATGCAGAAAAGCTGCTCGATGTCCCGATGGTCACTGTCGCGGCTCCAGCCCATCCGTTGGCGTCGATCAAACGGGTGATCCGACTGCGCGAACTTGAAGAACACGTGCAGCTTGTGTTGACTGATCGTACGACGTTGACCGAGTGCAAGACGTTCGGCGTCCTGTCGCCGCTGATCTGGCGACTCGCCGATCTGGGTGCGAAGCACGCGTTTCTGCGCGCCGGCTTCGGATGGGGGCACATGCCGGCGCCAATGGTGCATAACGATATCGTTTCCGGCGAGTTGGTACCGCTGCAAATCGAGCACTTTCAGCCACAAACCCCGCCGATCGCGATGTTTGCGATCTACCGTAAGGACACGCCGCCGGGTTTCGCGGGCCGCTGGTTCCTTGATCGGCTCAAGCATGCTTTCAGCGTCGCGTGACGCTAGTGTTTCTGCTCATCCGCCCAATAACGTTACCGCATCATGCGTTCGTGCAAGTCGAACATCTCGTCCTCCGCGACGCTGTGCGCAACCCTTCTGCCATCGGTGCCAACTGTCACTAGACGCCCAATCACTCCCACTCAATCGTCGCCGGCGGCTTGCCTGAAATATCGTACACAACGCGATTGATACCCCGCACCTCATTAATGATGCGATTCGACACATGCCCAAGCAATTCATGCGGCAAATGTGCCCAATGCGCGGTCATGAAATCGTGCGTCTGCACCGCGCGCAACGCGACGACATAGTCATACGTCCGGCCATCGCCCATCACGCCAACGCTGCGCACCGGCAGGAAGACCGCAAACGCTTGGCTGGTCAGCTCATACCACGACTTGCCGCTATCCAGATCAATCGTCGTACGCAACGTTTCGATGAAAATCGCATCGGCTTTGCGCAGCAAATCGGCAAACTCGCGCTTGACCTCGCCTAGAATCCGCACGCCCAGCCCCGGCCCGGGGAATGGATGTCGATACACCATCGACGGCGGCAAGCCGAGCTTCACGCCGAGCTCGCGCACTTCGTCCTTGAACAACTCGCGCAGCGGCTCGAGCAGTTTCAGATTCAGCGTTTCCGGTAATCCGCCCACATTGTGGTGGCTCTTGATCGTATGCGCGCCCTTCTTACCTTTGCCAGCCGACTCGATCACATCCGGATAGATCGTGCCTTGCGCGAGCCATTTCGCGTCGGTCAGCTTGCGGGCCTCGTTCTGGAACACCTCGACGAATTCCGCACCGATGATTTTGCGTTTGTGCTCCGGATCCGTCACGCCGGCAAGCTTGCTCATGAATGCGTCGCTGGCGTCGACGTGAATCACCTTTACCCCAAGGTGCCGTCCGAACGTCTCCATGACCTGCTCCGCTTCGTTGAGCCGCAGCAAGCCGTGGTCGACGAACACGCACGTCAACTGGTCACCGATCGCACGGTGCAGCAGTGCCGCCGCAACCGACGAATCAACGCCGCCAGACAATCCGAGAATCACCTGCTCATTACCGACCTGCGCGCGGATCTGCTCCACCGCCTCGGCGATGTAGTGCCCCATTTCCCAATCCGGCTTCGCGCCGCACAACTCGAGCACGAACCGGTTCAGCATGTCACGGCCCTTGATCGTATGCGTGACTTCCGGATGCCACTGCAACCCGTAGAATCGGCGGTCTTCATCGGCCATCGCCGCAATCGGGCATGACTCAGTTGACGCCATGAGCTTGAAACCGGGCGGCATCTCAGCCACCTTGTCACCGTGGCTCATCCAGACCTTCAGCATGCCATGGCCTTCCGGCGTCGTGAAATCCTCGATCGCCTCCAGCAGCTTCGTATGGTTACGCGCACGTACCTCGGCGTAGCCGAACTCGCGCACATGACCGAGTTCGACCTTGCCGCCCAGTTGCAATGCCATCGCCTGCATGCCATAACAAATGCCCAGTACCGGCACACCCAGATCAAACACGGCCTGCGGCACGCGTGGCGTATCCGTAGCGGTAACCGAGCTCGGACCGCCGGACAAAATCACACCCTTTGGCTTGAATTCGCGCACGAATGCGTCATCAACATCGTATGGATGAACCTCGGAGTAGACATGCGCCTCGCGCACTCGGCGCGCGATCAACTGCGTGACTTGGGAGCCAAAGTCGAGGATCAGGATCTTGTCATGCATGGCAATGGGTGAATCTCAATAGAGTAAAAACGGGACAAACCGCGCTGTGCGCGGACCCGACGGCAGCACGGCGTGCAATACGGCCGGAGGCACGTTCCAAGCGGATATCGACGCGCCGTTCAGCTGCGATCCGTGTCATTGTCACCGCGCACGAACGGCTCGCGACGTTCGCCGGCGCCGGGACCGGCCTCGGGTATCGACGCGGTGGATGGCGATGCGTTGGTTGCCGATGCGCCGGGCCGCGTCATCGCCGGCACCCGGCCGGCTGATTTCGCCGGACTGGTCAACATGTCTGCGGCCTGAGCCGGTGTCATTGGCGTCGTCGCGGCGGCACGTTGGCGCGCACGCTCCGCTGAGGCCGCACCCTGTGCGGCGGCCCGGTCGCGCCGCCGTACCGCGGCAGCCAGCCGGACGTTAATCAGCCCATACAGCAGCAACGCGACACCCACCAGCGGTCCGATCCAGAGGCCGAGGCCGGCCAGCGACGGCGAACGCACCGCGACCAACCAGACGAGCATCAGCACGCCACAGGCCCACAGCGCGTGGCCACTGGCACCGGCAACCGGCGCGGTCAGCGCGCCATGAATCGCCGCGCGCAATTGCAATCCGGCCAGTGCCAACAACACGATGCCGAATAACTGTCCCACCATCGCTGGCGACACTTGCACCAACTGCAGCATGTCGTACAGCGACCGCCATGGGGTCGCGATCATCAATAGACCGAACGCCGCCGTTACCAACACATCGACGATCAGTACCGCGCGCAACAGGGCTTTCATGCGTCCGCTCACTCGACGTGGTAGTTCGGCGCTTCCTTCGTGATCTGCACGTCATGCACGTGCGACTCGCGGACGCCGGCCGCCGTGATCTCGACGAACGCGGCTTTCTCGTGCAACTCGTCGATCGTGCGGCAACCACAGTAGCCCATGCTCGCGCGCACCCCGCCAATCAATTGGAACAGGATCGCGTTGACGCCACCCTTGTACGCGACGCGACCTTCAATCCCTTCAGGCACCAGCTTGTCGACGTTGGCCGAATTGTCTTCCTGAAAGTAGCGGTCCGCCGCACCATCTTTCATCGCGCCAACCGAACCCATGCCGCGATACGATTTGTATTGGCGTCCCTGGAACAGGAACACGTCGCCGGGCGATTCCTCGGTGCCGGCCAGCATGCTGCCCATCATCACCGCGTCGGCGCCCGCGGCCAACGCCTTCGATACATCCCCGGAGTAGCGCACGCCGCCGTCGGCGATCACCGGCACGCCGCTGCCCCGCAGCGCGTCAGCCACGTTCGCGATCGCGGTGATCTGCGGCACGCCGACGCCCGCGACGATCCGCGTGGTGCAGATCGAACCCGGACCGATGCCAACCTTCACGCCGTCGGCGCCGTACTCGACCAGCGCCTTAGCCGCTTCAGCAGTCGCGATGTTGCCCCCCACCACATCGATATGCGGAAAATGCTGCTTGACCCAGCGCACCCGTTCTAGCACACCCTGGCTGTGCCCGTGCGCGGTGTCAACCACGATCACATCGACACCCGCCGCCGCCAGCGCCTCGACGCGCGCCACGTTCTCCGGACCGACGCCAACGGCGGCACCGACCCGCAGCTTGCCGTGCTCGTCCTTGCAGGCGTCCGGGTGCTCGGTCGCCTTCGTGATATCCTTAACCGTCATCAATCCGCGTAGCTCGAACGCGTCGTTGACGACCAGCACACGCTCCAGGCGGTGGCGGTGCATCAGCGCCTTGGCTTGCGCGAGCGACGTCCCCTCGCTGACCGTGACCAGCCGCTCACGAGGCGTCATGATCGCGCGCACCGGCTCGTTTAGCCGCTCCTCAAAGCGCAGGTCGCGGTTCGTCACGATGCCGATGAGTTTCGCGCCGTCGACGACCGGGAAGCCGGAAATGCCATGCTGGCGCGACAGCGCAATCACGTCGTGCACCCTCATATCAGGCGGCACAGTGATCGGGTCCCGCAGCACGCCAGACTCGAACCGCTTGACCTTCGCGACTTCACGCGCCTGTTCGGCCGCCGTTAGATTCTTGTGCACGATGCCGATTCCACCCTGCTGCGCCATCGCAATCGCAAGCCGCCCTTCGGTCACCGTGTCCATCGCGGCCGAAATCAGCGGCATGTTCAGTGAGATATTGCGAGTCAGGCGGGTTGTGAGACGGGTGTCGCGCGGCAGTACGTTCGAGTACGCCGGCACGAGGAGCACATCATCGAATGTGAGTGCTTTTTGGATCAGACGCATGGCAAATCCTATAGGCGCAAAACCGAATTATACCGATAGTTACCTGGATTTTCACTGTCTGAACAGCCAGTTACATCTATGACCCCATTTTTTGCCCGGGCCGACGTGAGCGTTGCGCCCATTGCAGGATTCGACAAACATCACGAATGAACCGCAGCCGGGCAGCCAGCGCTCAATGCCGAACGCTGGCAACTGTTCTGGGCGCTCAACCTGGCCATCGCCATCGGCTGTTCATGGTGGGGCAATGCGTTATGGAACGCTGCGGCGAAACACCTGCCCTGGACGCTGTCAGGCTAGTTGATCGTGTTCGAGACGCTGTTCGCGCTCGTGTACGGGTTCATCTACGCGCAGCGCTGGCCGCACGCACTCGAATGGGGCGCGATTGGGCTGCTGGTTGCGGGCGTGGGCAGGTCAGTCCGCCAGCACGCGAGTCAACCGTCGCCCCCCGGCAAGTCGCGGCACGCGATCGAGGAGAACACGCCAGTCTCGGCGCACTGACGTGCCGAGCGCCACCAACGGGAGCGCATCATGCGCGGCACGCTTCAGCGCGCGTCTTTCGCACGCCATTTGCGTCCTTCGAGCGAACCACTGTGGCGGGACTTGTCGACGCGGCGCTGCCGCGCGAGCTTCGGATCGACGGTCAACGGCCGATAGATCTCCACGCGGTCACCATGCTCGAGCGTCGAGTCCAGCACGCGGATGCGTCCGAACACGCCGACGCGCTGCTGGGCCAGGTCGATCTGCGGATGTATCGCGACGATCCCGCTGGCCTCGATGGCCTCACGCAGCGTCGCGCCGATCGGCAGTCGCAAATCGACGAGCGTTTGGGTGTCGGGCAGCGCATAACAAACTTGCACCTCGAGCATGGCCCCGGCGCCGCCGCCCAGCGCCGCCGGATCAACGCTTGCCATAGCGCTCTCCTGCCCGCTTGACGAACGATTCGACGAACGTGTTCGTGATGTGATTGAACACCGGTCCGATCAATTTCTCTAAGATGATGCTGGAAAACTCATAGTGCAACGCGAACTCAACCTTGCACGCATCGTCCCGCAGCGGGATAAAGTTCCAATAGCCAGTGAACCGCTTGAAAGGCCCTTCGGTAAACTCCATATCGATCCGTTCCGGGCGCCGTTGCTTGTTATGTGTGGCGAAATGCTGATGAATACCCTTGAAGCGGATGTCGATCCGTGCTTCCATGCTTGTCTCGTCCTGGTGTCGGATCTCGACGCTGCCGCACCAAGGCAGAAAGTTTGGATAGTCGGCGACGTCAGTCACAAGGTCGAACATGCGTTCGGCGGAATAACGAATTAAGACGGTTTTCTGGACGTCTGCCATAAAAGGGCATCGAGGAGGCGCGTGGCGCCGCGCGCGTCGCGGCGAGCCCAGAGAGCACGCGCGGACGCGACGCGGCCTTCGGCGCCGAGTCGCTTTGCTAAAATCGTAATTTTATCTGAGTTGGTCAAACCCATTCATGAGCATCATCGACAACAAGAAAGCCTTCTTTGATTACTTCATCGAAGAACGCTACGAGGCGGGGCTCGTGCTTGAGGGCTGGGAGGTCAAAGCACTGCGCGCCGGGCGCGGCCAGATCAAGGAAGGCTATGTTGTCATACGCAACGGCGAGCTGTTTTTGATCGGCACGCACATCAGCCCGTTGCAGACCGCCTCGACGCACGTGCACGCAGACCCTGTGCGCACGCGCAAGTTGCTGCTCAACGCCGATGAGATCCGCAAGCTGATCGGCAAGGTCGAGCAGCGTGGCTACACGCTAGTGCCGCTGAACTTCCACTACAAGAATGGACGGGTGAAGTGTGAAATCGGCCTGGCCCGCGGCAAGAAACTGCACGACAAACGCGAGACCGAAAAGAAGCGCGACTGGCAACGCGAGAAGGCACAACTGCTGAAAAACACGACGCGCTAGCGGCGTGCGCCGCGACGCCGCCCGCCCCCGCGTGTGACAACATGACGCGTGCGCCTGGCGGCTTGGCCAACACGCTGTTTCGGCTACACGTCACGCTTGGCGTGCACGATGCTCAGCGCGGAGGCAATCATTGTGCTCATGTCGGCCAGATTGGCCGGGACAATCAGTGTATTGCCTTGCTTGGCCAGGTTGCCAAAAGCACTGACATATTGTTCGGCGACCTTCAGATTCACCGCCTCCGTGCCGCCACGCGACTGAATCGCGTCGGCGATTTTCTGGATCGCTTGCGCATTCGCATCAGCCACGGCGAGAATGGCAGCAGCCTGCCCCTGGGCCTGGTTGATCGCGGCCTGTTTCTCCCCTTCGGATTGCTGGATCGCCGCCTCGCGCGCGCCGGACGCCAGGTTAATCTGTTCTTGCTTGCGGCCCTCGGACGCAGCAATCAACGCCCGCTTCTCCCGCTCGGCCGTAATCTGCGACTGCATTGCACGCAGAATTTCGTTGGGCGGCGTCAGATCCTTGATTTCGTAGCGCAGCACCTTCACGCCCCAATTCGCCGCCGCCTCGTCGAGCGCCGACACGATGCTGTGGTTGATCAGGTCGCGCTCCTCGAACGTCTTGTCCAGTTCCATCTTGCCAATGACCGAGCGTAACGTCGTCTGAGCAAGCTGCGTGATCGCCATCACGTAGTTCGCCGAGCCGTACGAGGCTTTCATCGGATCGGTGACCTGAAAATACAGTACACCATCGACCTGCAGTTGCGTGTTGTCGCGCGTGATGCAGACCTGCGACGGCACGTCGAGCGGGATCTCCTTCAGCGAATGCTTGTACGCCACGCGATCGACGAATGGCAGCACGATGTTCAGGCCCGGCGTCAGCGTCGCGTGATAACGGCCGAGCCTCTCGAGCACCCAGGCGTGCTGCTGCGGCGTGATCTTCACGCATTGCGTCGCGATCACCACCACGACGACAAACAAGACCAGTGCGATAATTGACAAATTCATAGCGTAGTATTTCGTCAGGCTGTGGAAGAAGAGCGAGCGGCCGGTCGAGCAGCGACGATGAGCCGATTGTCACGCACCTGGCGAATCAAATACCAGTGCGCATGCTCGCTCTCGCCGGGCTGAAGCTCGACATCCCATTGCGCACCGCGATAGTTGATGCGTGCCCGGCCGTGATCCCAACGTTCGACGCGCACTGTCTGGCCGATGTCCAGCAGCACATCGGCGTTCTGCGTGGCGTCCCGTACGTCGCGGCGCTGCCGGTCACCGTAGCGGGAACACCGCAGCGCTGTCACTGCGGCCAGCGCGACCAGTGCGGCCAGCGCAAGCTGCGCAGCCATCGGCATGCCGATTCCGTGGGCGACACCGCCCGCCGCACAGCCCAGCGCAATCATCAATAGATAGAACGTGCCGGTCGTCAACTCGACCACCAACAGCGCGCCGGTCACGATCCACCAGATGAGTCCTGAACCCGCCATTACGATCCTTTGAATAAAAAAACACCCCGGTGCCGTTACCGAGGTGTCTTATAACATGAAGCTGGCTCGGGCCGCGAGCCGACCGCGCGTCAGCGCGCGGTTTCTGGCGGCCGGCGTATCGTCCGACCCGTCGGCGGCCGCGACGTCATGCCGCCTTCGCGTCGTCCACCTGCGCGAGCGCCTGCCACGTGTCGATCACCGTATCCGGATTCAGCGAGATCGAAGCAATCCCTTCCTTCGTCAGCCATGCAGCAAAATCCGGATGGTCCGACGGGCCCTGGCCACAAATGCCGACATACTTGCCCAACCGCAGGCAGGTCTCGATCGCGCGCGACAGCATGAAGCACACTGCCGGATCACGCTCGTCGAAGTCGTGGGCGAGCAATTCCATGCCCGAGTCCCGGTCCAAGCCTAGCGTCAACTGCGTCAAATCGTTCGAGCCGATCGAGAAGCCGTCGAAATACGCCAGGAACTGCTCGGCCAGGATCGCGTTGGACGGCACCTCGCACATCATGATCAGCCGCAGGCCGTTGTCGCCGCGCTTGAGCCCGAATTGGGCGAGCAGCTCGACCACCCGCTTGGCCTGTCCCAGCGTACGCACGAACGGCACCATGATTTCGACGTTGGTCAGGCCCATCTCGTCGCGCACACGCTTGAGCGCACGACACTCCATTTCGAACGCGGCCGCGAAATCGTCGGCGATGTAGCGCGACGCGCCCCGGAAGCCGAGCATCGGGTTTTCCTCGTCTGGCTCGTAGCGCGAACCGCCAATCAGCTTCTTGTACTCGTTCGACTTGAAGTCCGACAGCCGCACGATCACCGGCTTCGGATAGAATGCCGCGGCGATCGTCGCGACGCCCTCGGTCAGCTTGTCAACATAGAACGCACGCGGCGACGCGTGACCGCGCGCCACGCTCTCGACGGCTTTCTTCAAATCCTGATCGACATTCGGATATTCGAGAATCGCCTTCGGATGCACGCCGATATTGTTGTTGATGATGAATTCGAGCCGCGCCAGCCCAACGCCGGCGTTCGGCAACTGCGCGAAGTCGAACGCGAGTTGGGGGTTGCCCACATTCATCATGATTTTGACCGGGATCTTCGGCAACTCGCCGCGCTGCACCTCGGTCACCTCGGTCTCAAGCAAGCCGTCGTAAATCTTGCCCTCGTCGCCTTCCGCGCACGATACCGTCACCAGCGCACCGTCCTTCAGCACGTCAGTCGCGTCACCGCAGCCGACCACGGCCGGCACGCCAAGTTCGCGCGCGATGATCGCCGCGTGGCAAGTGCGCCCTCCCCGGTTCGTGACGATCGCCGACGCGCGTTTCATCACCGGCTCCCAGTTCGGATCGGTCATGTCCGCCACCAGCACGTCACCCGGCTGCACGCGCTCCATCTCGGAAGGATCGTGAATCACGCGCACCGGACCGGCGCCAATCTTCTGACCGATCGCCCGGCCGGTTGCAAGCACCTGCGACTGACCCTTTAGCTTGAAGCGCTGTTCGATCTTGCCAGCCGCCTGGCTCTTCACCGTCTCGGGGCGCGCCTGTAAGATGAACAACGTGCCATCGCGGCCGTCCTTGCCCCACTCGATGTCCATCGGACGCTGGTAGTGGTTCTCGATGATCACCGCGTACTTGGCGAGCTGGATCACATCCTCGTCGGTGATCGAATAGCGGTTGCGCTGCTCCACCGGCACGTCAACCGTCTTCACGCGGCCCGACTCGCCCGGCTGCGTGAACTCCATCTTGATCAGCTTGGAGCCAATCGAGCGGCGGATGATCGGATACCGCCCCTGCGCGAGCGTCGTCTTGAACACGTAGAACTCGTCCGGGTTCACCGCGCCCTGCACCACGGTCTCGCCCAGTCCGTAGCTGGAGGTGATGAACACGGCGTCACGAAAGCCCGATTCGGTATCCAGCGTGAACATCACGCCGGCCGCGCCGACGTCCGAGCGCACCATCCGCTGCACGCCGGCGGACAACGCCACCTCGGCGTGCGTGAAGCCCTTGTGCACGCGATATGAAATCGCGCGGTCGTTATACAGCGACGCGAACACGTGTTTGATGCGATCCAGCACGTCGTCGATGCCCACAACGTTCAGATACGACTCCTGCTGGCCGGCAAACGACGCGTCTGGCAAATCCTCGGCCGTGGCCGACGAGCGCACCGCGAACGACAGCTCCTGGGGCGAGGATGCCTGCAGCTTGTCAAACTGCTCGCGAATCTGCGCATCCAGGCGCGGTTGCAGCGGCGCGTCGATGATCCACTGGCGGATGTCCTTGCCGGCCTCGGCCAGCGCCTTCACGTCATCGACATCGAGCGTCTCAAGGCGCTTAGCGATCCGCCCGGTTAAGTCATTGTGTGCGAGGAATTCGCGGAATGCGTGCGCGGTCGTCGCGAAACCGGTCGGCACGCGAACGCCTGCCGCAGCCAGTTGGCTGATCATCTCGCCCAGCGATGCATTTTTTCCGCCGACCGAGTCGACGTCTGTCATTCGTAGTGCTTCGAACGGTAGGACGTATGCTCCGTTATGTGCTGCGTTAGACATGAAAGCCCCTAAGTGGTAGAAAATTTCCGGCATGCGCGAGTGGGGCCCGTGCGCGCGGCTCCATTGGAAGCCGCAACGCACCTTGCGCAACCTGTTTGACAAGCCATCGCGGACGCCGCGAGGATCGCCTCGCACCGTGCCAAAGGGGGCATGTACTCACCGCGCGACACCCCACCCATCCGCCGCCGACCTGCCCAGCCTTGCGGGACAAGGCTTGCCGCCAGTTCGCGGACATCGCCTGCAATTGCTTGTCAAACAAGTTGCCGCTATTCTACCGTGCTACTCTGCAAAAAAACCCAGAATTCCCGCTCAGGCCCTTTGACCGACGGAAATCCGAGTCTGCCCCGCGCGGCGCTCTACTAGACAAGCATCATGCCTGCACCGACTGTATTCATCGTCTCCGATGGCACCGGCATCACTGCGGAAACATTCGCGCATTCGATCCTGTCCCAGTTCGATCAAAAATTCCGCCTCGTGCGCGTGCCATTCATCGACTCGTCGGAGAAGGCTTACGCCACGGTCCAGAAAATCAATGAGGCGGCCACGCTGGACGGCCGCCGCCCGGTCGTCTTTACGACGCTCGTCGATAGCCAATCAAACGAGATCGTCAAGCGCTCGAAAGCGCTGGTCATGGACATGTTCCAGACCTTCATCGAGCCGCTAGAGCAGGAATTGCAAACCCAATCAACCCACGCGATCGGCCGTGGCCACCAAGCCGCCGATACCGAGGAGTACAAGAACCGGATCGAGGCGATCAATTTCTCGCTCGCGCATGATGATGGCCAGAGCAACCGCAATCTGCAGGACGCAGACGTGATCCTGGTCGGCGTGTCGCGCAGCGGCAAGACGCCTACCAGCCTCTATCTGGCGATGCAGTACGGTGTGAAGGCGGCCAATTACCCGTTAATCCCGGAAGACTTCGAGCGAGGCAAACTGCCGACGCCGCTGCGTGCCCATCTCAACAAGATCTTTGGGCTGTCGATCGATCCGCAGCGGCTCGCTGAGATCCGCAACGAACGCCGCCCAGGCAGCAAGTACGCTGCGCCAGAAAACTGCCGCTACGAGGTCAACGAGGCCGAGGCGCTGATGCGCCGCGAAGGCATCAAATGGCTGTCGTCGACGCACAAGTCAATCGAGGAGATCGCGACGACGATCCTGCAGGAAATTAAGCTCGAGCGGCAATCTTACTAAGCGCGCGCCGCTACGCGACACGCCGTTGCCGGCATTGCTCGAAAAAGCACACGGCGGCAGCAGCAGCGACGTTCAATGACTCCATGCCGCCGGGCTGCGGAATGGTCACGCGCCGGCCCACCGCGGCACGCCACTCGGCCGACACGCCGGCGCCCTCGTTGCCGAACACCCACGCAAGCGGCCCGCTCAGGTCGACATCGTACAGCGCCTGTGCGTCATGCGAATCGGTGACGAACACCGGCACTGCGAGCCGTGCCAACACGTCGGCGGCCTCCACCTGCTCGTGCACGCGCAGCAGAAATTGCGCGCCCATGCCGGCACGCAATACCTTGGGCGACCACGCGTGCGCCGTGCCAGGCGAGCAGAACACGTCGCCGATCCCGGCCGCAGCGGCACTGCGCAGGATCGAGCCGACATTGCCGGCGTCCTGCACGCCGTCGAGCACCACGCAAGTGGTCTCGACGCGTTCGGGCAGCGGCCGTGGCCGCACGTCCACCACGAATGCAATGCCGATCCCATTCACGAGCGTCGACAACTGCGAGAACAACGCGTCGCTGAACCGCACGAGCCGGGATGGATCGAGCCGCGCGACGATCTGCGCGGTCTGCACCTGCGCCAGCGCCGACTCGGTCAGCACGCAATGCACCGGCTGGCCGACCGAATCGAGATAGGCTTCGGCCAAGTGCAGGCCCTCGAACAGTGCCTGGCCACGTTTTCTCTGCTGTGCAGGGACTGTCAGCGCCTTGAGGTGCTTGAACAGCGGATTGTCCCGCGATGTGATGGTTTTCATCGGCTCAGCCGGCGGGCAGTGTCGCACGGCTCAGCATGGCGGCGCGTCGTCGGTCAAGCGACTGTCGTCGCACCGCCCGCTGTCCCGCGCTGCGGGCTGCGCACTCGTGCCCGCCGCAGCGTCGCTGGCGCTGGCACGCGCCGGCGACGCGTCCACCCCACCCACAGGCATCGCGTCCAGCCCGAAGCTCAAATAGGCTTTGCGCACCGGCGCAAACGAGCGCCGGTGGTGCATGCACGGCCCATGGAGACGCAGCGCAGCCAAGTGCCGCGGCGTGCCATAGCCCACATGTGCGTCAAATCCATAATGCGGAAACTCATCATGCAACGCATGCATCATCCGGTCCCGCGTGACCTTCGCCAGAATCGACGCGGCGGAGATCGACGGCACTAGCGCATCGCCCCCAATCACCGCTTCGGATCGCACCGACAGCACCGGGCAGCGGTTACCGTCGACCTGAACCAGCGCGGGCGTGACCGCGAGACCCTGCACCGCGCGCTGCATCGCCAACATCGTCGCATGCAGGATATTGAGCGTATCGATTTCGTCGACGCTCGCCGACGCGACGCAATAGGCCAGCGAGCGCTCAATAATCCGGTCGAACAGTTTTTCGCGCGTCGCCGAACTCAGCGCCTTGGAGTCATCGAGCCCGCGAATACGCGGTGCGGCGGGATTGAGAATCACCGCAGCGGCCACCACCGGACCCGCCAACGGCCCGCGCCCCGCTTCATCAACGCCGCAAACGAGGTCGGCCGGATCATCGAAGTCCAGCCCGCGCTGCGCAACAGCAGGCGCGCCACCGCAGCCGGGCGCACGCATACGGCGCCCGGTCATCGAGGCCTCCTGCCCGACGGGCTCGAGTCGATGATATCGACGACCACTTCCGCGGCACGCTCGGCGGTGTTGCAACGCAATCGTTCGTGCATCTCGGTGAACAGTTCGACCAGCGTACGACGGTTCGCCTCATCGTTCAGTTGCAACAGCATCGCATCGGCAAGCGCCTCCGGCGTCGCGAAGTGCTGCAGGATTTCGGGCACAACGAACCGGCCGGCAAGGATGTTCGGCAAACCGACGTACGGCAGATAACCTTGCCGCTGCATGATCTGCCCGGTCAGCCATGGCACCTTGTAAGAAATCACCATCGGCTTTTTCAGCAATGCGGCTTCCAGCGTCACGGTGCCGCTCTTGACTAGCACTGCGTCGGCCGCCGTCATCGCCACCTGGGCATTGCCCTCAGTCAGCGTCAGCGGCAATGTCGGGTAGCGGTCCGCGAGCGGCTGCAGCAGCGCGCGGATGGACGCGTTCGGCGCAGGCACGACAAAGCGCAACGATGTCTCGCGCTGGTGCATCAGGTCCATCGTCGCAAAGAACGTCGGGCCGATCAACTCGATCTCGGAACGGCGGCTGCCCGGCAGCACCGCGACGACGGGTCCCTCGTCCGGCAAGCCACTCGCGCGCCGCGCGCTCAGGCAGTCCGGCTGCAGCGGAATCGCGTCAGCCAGCGGATGCCCGACATACGTGGATGCCACGCCGGCCTTGTCCAAAATCGCCGTTTCAAACGGAAACACGCACAGCATGTGGTCGACCGCCTTGACGATCTTCTTAATGCGCCCGCCCCGCCACGCCCAGATTGACGGGCAAACAAAGTGAACCGTCGGAATACCCGCGTGCCGCAGCGCCTCCTCAAGCGAGAAGTTGAAATCTGGCGCATCGACGCCGATGAACGCGCTTGGCGGCTCGGCCAACAGCTGCCGCTTCAATTCACCGCGGATGCGCAAGATGTCCGGGATATGGCGCAGTGCCTCGACATACCCGCGCACCGATAACTTGTCTATCGGCCAGTGTGCGTCAAACCCGTGCGCGGCCATCCTCGGGCCACCGATGCCATAGTACTGTGTGCCTGCCGGAAGACGCGCGGCGAGCCCGTCGAGCAACGACGCCGCCAACAGATCGCCGGACGGCTCCCCCGCCACCATCGCAAGCTTGACAGGACTCGAATGTAACGTCATCGTCGATGCATCAGCGAATGATGCCGCGCTTGGCGGTCTCGATGAACCGCAGGAACGTCGTGACCGGCTCATCACCGTCGCCGCCCTGCCCCGCCAACTCACGCAACTGCGCTTTCGCCTCGTCGAGCGATAAGCCGTTTTTATAGAGGGTCCGATACGCGGCCCGCAACGCGGAAATCGCATCGGCGGTGAAGCCGCGGCGGCGCAGCCCCTCGATGTTGACGCCGTGCGGCTGGGCCTTTTCACCCGCCGCAATCACATACGGCGGCAAGTCCTGCACTAATGCCGACGCGCCACCGAGAAACGCGTGTTCGCCGATGCGCACGAACTGGTGTACACCGGACATGCCGCCAAGGATCGCCCAATCGCCGACTTCGACGTGCCCAGCAATCTGCGCATTACTCGAAAATACCGTATGGTTGCCAACCCGGCAGTCGTGAGCAATGTGCACGTACGCCATGATCCAGTTGTCGTCGCCGATACGGGTGACGCCGTTGTCCTGCGCGGTGCCGGTGTGAATCGTCGTGAATTCGCGAATCGTGTTGCGGTCGCCTATCTCGAGCCGCGTCGGCTCGCCGGCGTACTTCATGTCCTGCGGCGCACCGCCGAGCGCCGCAAAATGGCCGATCCGGTTGTCCTCACCGATCGTCGTATGGCCTTCGATGACCGTGTGCGAACCGAGTGTCGTGCGCGCGCCGATGCGCACATGCGCACCGATAACCGCGTACGGTCCGATCTGAACGGTGTCGTCCAGGCTCGCGCCCGCTTCAATGATCGCGGTGGGATGGATACGAGTCATACCTTCGCCCTTGCTTCGTTTTGCGTTGCGAAAACGCCCACACTCAGGCGGCGGAATCCGTCTGCTTGACCGTGCACATCAGATCAGCCTCGGCCGCCAACGTCCCGTCGACCTCGGCGCGCGCTTTGAATTTCCAAATACCCCGCATGTACCGCTCAAACGACACGTTCAGCATCAGCTGGTCGCCGGGCTCCACGACGCGCTTAAAACGCGCGCCATCGATGCCGACGAAGTAATACAGCGTATTGTCCGGATCGTGCGGCTCCTCGGCGAACGTGAGCAGTGCTGCTGTCTGAGCCAGTGCCTCGAGGATCAGCACGCCTGGCATCACCGGCCGTGTCGGGAAATGGCCGATGAAATACGGCTCGTTGATCGTCACATTCTTCAGTGCCTTGATGCGCTTATGCGGTTCGAGCTCCAGCACGCGGTCAACGAGCAGGATCGGATAGCGATGCGGCAGCAGCGTAAGAATCTTGTGGATATCCAGGTTTATTGCTTCAGTGCTCATGGTGTTTCTTTCGGCGCGACTGGGTCGCGCATTGCATGCAATGTGTTACGGCTGCTCGCCGACGTCGCCGCGCGGCACATGGCCCGCGTCAAGCGCGGCTTCGAGCGTCTTGATCCGCTCGCGCAGCTTGTCGATGTTGCGCAGCAGGGCCGCGCTCCTGTTCCAGTCGCCGTGGGGCACGGCAGGAAACGCGCTCGTATAGATGCCCGGCTTGAGTAGCGATTTGGACACCCCGGACTTCGCGGTCACAATCACACGATCGGCAAGCGTGACGTGGCCGGCAATGCCGACTGCGCCACCGATCATGCAGTGCCGACCAATCGTCGTGCTGCCGGCGATACCCGCGCAACCGGCGACCACCGTGTAGGCACCGATCCGGCAGTTGTGCCCAATCTGCACCAAGTTGTCGATTTTCACGCCTTGCTCGATGACCGTATCGGCCATCGCGCCGCGATCAATGGTCGTGTTCGCGCCGATTTCCACGTCCGGGCCAACCGTCACCGCGCCGACCTGCGGTATCTTCACCCATTCGCCAGTCTGCTCGTCCCCTTCGCCGACGAAGTCCGGCGCAAAGCCGAAGCCGTCCGCACCGATCACCGCACCTGAATGCACGATCACGCGTTCGCCGAGCTGACAACCATGGTACACGGTCACGTTCGGATACAGACGCGAATCGTCGCCGATCACCGCACCATGGCCGACAAAAGCATGCGCGTCGATGCGCACGCGCTCGCCGATCACCGCGCCCGCCTCGATCGTCACGTAGGGGCCGATCGTCGCGCTGGCCGCCACCTTTGCGGCGGCGTCGATCACCGCACCGGGATGAATACCGGCCGGCGCGGTGGGCAACGCCGCCGTCGCGAACTGTTGCGCAACGCGCGCAAAATACGCGTACGGGTTCGGCGTCACGACGAAGGCCGGCCCAGGCGCGGCGCCAGTTGCCCCGTGCTCAGCTTGCAGCTTGTCCAGGTCCGGCTGGCTGATCAATACCGCTGCCGCGCGCGTCGAGCCGGCCTGCGACAAATACTTTGGGTTGGCGACGAAGGCAAGCTGGCCGGGGCCCGCGCTGTCCAGCGGCGCGAGACCCGCGATCGCGCGGCCCGCGTCGCCCACGACTATGCCACCGTAGCGTTGTGTCAACTGGGCTAACGTCATCGACATGCGCGGCGATACCCTAGTCAATTCGACATACCGTTGGCGAGCGCCTTCAGCACCTGGTCTGTAATGTTGATGCGCGGACTCACATAGACTGCCTCCTGCACCACCAGATCATAGTGCTGCTGCTCGGCGATCTGCCGGATCACCTTGTTGGCCCGGTCCAGCACGCCAGCCAGTTCCTCGTTGCGACGCTGGTTTAGGTCCTCACGAAACTCGCGTTGCTTGCGTTGAAACTCCGTATCGAGTTGGGCGAGGTCGCGCTGCCGCTGCTGCCGCTCGGACGTGGACATCGACGCCCCGTTCTTGTCCAGACTCTCGGACATCGCCTTGAGCTTTTGCGCCATCTCCTGCAAGCCGCGGTCGCGCTTGGAGAACTCTTGCTCGAGCTTGGACTGCGCGGACTTGGCCGGCGCCGACTCGCGCAGGATGCGGTCCGAATCGACCGCCGCGATGCGTGCCTCTTGCGCGTAGGCAGCCACTGCGGCGCCACCCGCGGACATCGCGAGCACGCCCATTGCGATATAGCGGGAAAATCTTCGAGTCAGCAAAGTCACCTCTTAAGCCGATGAATGTTCGTCAGAACGCAGTACCAATCTGGAACTGAAATTTCTGGTATTGATCGCCGTCATGCTTGGCCAGCGGAAAGCCCAGGCTCAGCTTCAACGGACCAATCGGCGAGATCCACGCCAAGCCCAAGCCGTAGCCGTAGCGCAAGCCGTTCGCGCCGATACTGTTGCCTTCGGTCCCCCATACGTTACCGCCGTCGAGGAACGTGAACACGCGCAACGTTCGATCGTAGCCCGTCCCGGGCAGCGGGAACGTCAACTCGATATTGCCCACGATCATCTTCGAGCCGCCGATCGGATCGTTTGTCGCCTTGTCGCGCGGACCCAGCGAACTGGGCTCGTAGCCACGCACCGACCCGATACCGCCGGCGAAGTAGTTCTTGAAGATCGGGTACGGCTTGCCGCCGAGCCCGTTGCCATAGCCGCCTTGCAGGTTCAGGCCCAGCACAAAGCCGCGGGCAAACGAATAATAGTATTGTGCCTGCAGATCGGCCTTGTAGTACTGCGCCTTGCTGATCGGCGTGCCGTATTCGGCGTTCGCCTGCGTGTAGTAGCCGCGACTGGGCACCAGCGCGCTGTCGCGCGCGTCGCGCGACCAACCGACTGTGACGGGCACATTGTTCGACACGCGACCAAACTGGTTCACGTAATCGATGTAGCTCTGCGGCGTCGACGAGTCGATGTCCAGACGATTCTGCTCAACGCCGGCACCGAAATACACGGTGTCGGCTTCCGAGAACGGAATGCCGAACTTCAGGTCACCCCCCGCGGTGATGATCCGGAAGCTTGAATTGGTCGAGTAATACAGTGGCTGGTACGTGCGATAGTAGACGTCAGTGATCCGCTTGATGCCGTCGATCGTGAAGTACGGATCGACCTGCGTGACGGCCAGCGTACGGTACGTACGCGCAGTGTTCACGTTCACCGACAGGCTCGTGCCGGAGCCGAACACGTTGTCCTGTGACACGCCGGCTGATAGCACGACCTTATCGGTCGACGAGAAGCCTGCGCCAAGCGTGATTGCGCCGGTTGGCTTCTCGGTCACCTGCACGTCGACATCGACCTGATCGTTCGTGCCCTCCACTGGCGTCGTCGTCACGTCCACGTCGGTGAAGTAGCCCAGCCGGTTGACCCGATCCTTTGACAGCGTAAGCCGGCCGCTGTCGAACCACGAGCTCTCGAATTGCCGCATCTCGCGGCGGATCACCTCGTCGCGTGTCTTGTTGTTGCCGGTGATGTTGACGCGGCGCACGTAGACGCGCCGGCTCGGATCGACCTGCAGCGTCAGGTTGACCGTATGGTGCTCCTGATCGATGTCCGGCTGCGCGTTGACACTGGCGAACGCGTAGCCATACTCGCCTAGCTTGTCGACGATCGCCTTGGTCGACGTCTGCAGCTTTTCTGCGGAGAACCGGTCGCCCGGCTTCAACTGCACGAGCTTCGCGAGCTCGGCCTCCTTGTCGAGCAAGTTGCCGGCGAGCTTGATGCTCGATACCTGGTACGGCTCGCCCTCATGCAGCGTAACCGTCAGGTACATATCCTTTTTGTCCGGCGAGATCGACACCTGCGTCGAGTCGATATTGAACTCGAGATAGCCGCGGTTCAGGTAGTACGAGCGGATGTTCTCCAGGTCGCCGGTCAGCTTCTCCCTCGAATACAGGTCCGCCTTCGTGTACCACGAGAACCAGTTCGGCGTGGACAACTGCATCTCGTCGCGCAATGTGCTGGTCGAGAACGTCTTGTTGCCGATGAAATTGATCTGACGGATCTTCGCGCTTGGCCCCTCGACGACCGAGAACAGGATCGACACGCGATTGCGGTCGATCGGCGTGACCGTCGTCGTCACCTCCGCTGCGTAGTAGCCGCGCGTCAGGTATTGCCGCTTCAGTTCCTGCTCGGCCTTGTCGACCAGCGCCTTGTCATAGTAGCGCCCATTGGACAGGCCCACCGCGCGCAGCGCCTTGGTCAAGTTTTCCTTGTCAAACTCGTGGATGCCGGCAAAGTCGACCGAGCCGATAGCCGGACGCTCTTGCACGTTGACCACCACGACGTCGTTCTGCGCCAGGACCCTGACGTCACTGAAGAAGCCCGTTGCATACAATGCGCGGATGGCTTCCGATCCCTTGTCGTCGGTGAACGCATCGCCTTGCTTGATCGGCAAGTAGGCAAACACGGTGCCCGGCTCCACCCGCTGCAGCCCTTCGACGCGGATGTCCTTGACGACAAACGGCACCGTAGCATGCGCAACTATCCCGTGTGCCGCGAACAACGCAGCTACAACCGTCTTAGGCACAAAGCGGTGATGTTTGAACAACTTGCTTCCCCAATGTTTTTGCTGTTGCGATGCATGCCGCGCCACCCGTGCACCCATGGCATCGACTTAGAAATGGATCAGACGTGACAAGTCGTTGAACAGCGCGATTGCGGACAATGCAACGATGCACACGAGACCTGCCCTTTGTAAAATGAGTTGCCAGCGGTCCGATACAGCCTTACCCGTCACAGCTTCAACCAAATAATATAACAGATGCCCTCCGTCCAATACCGGAATTGGCAACAGATTCAACACGCCGAGACTGATGCTGACCAGCGCCAGAAACGACGCAAACGAGGCAACACCCAGTTGCGCGCTTTTGCCCGCGTAGTCGGCGATCGTGACGGGTCCGGACAGGTTCTTCAGCGAAGCCTGGCCGCTGAGCATCCGCCAGAACATGCGCACTGAATAGGTCGAGATATCCCACGTGCGCCGCGCCCCCAGCTGCAGGCTTTCCGTTAAGCCGTATCCGACGTCTACAGTCTGCACCTGCGTGGCCATCGCCGCACCGATGCGGCCGACCGCGTTGCTGCCGGACGCATCGAGCCGTTCGTCGGGCACAACGCCGATATCGCGGCGCACGCCGTCGCGCTCGACCGTGATCGTCAAATGCTTGAGCGCGTGCGCCTGGATCGCCGCAATGAACGCCTGTACGCCTTGCACGGCCTTGCCGTCGAGCGCGACGACCACATCGCCTGCAGCTAGCCCCGCGCGCTGTGCCGCGCTGTCCGGCTCCACACTGGCCACCCGCAACTTGCCGCCCGGCTCGAAACCCAAGCGCTCGATGACATCCTCGTCCTGCTCCAAGCGCGCTGCTCGCGATAAATCGACTGGATAATCGAGCGTATCGTTACCCACCTTGGCCAACAGCACGATGTTGCGCTGGTCGGACTGCGCATCGAGCAGCTTCCAGCGCAAATCGTTCCAGGAGCGCACCGGCTCAGTGGTCCCATCCGGCGCCCGCACCGCCACCACGGTTTCGCCGCCGACGAAGCCGGCGCGTTGCGCGACCGAATCGGCGACGGGTGCCGCTAGCGTGGCCACCGGCTCGGCGACGCCCCCCGCGTAGACGCCCGCCAGCAGCACGATAGCCAGCAGGAAATTGGCGAGCGGTCCGCCGGCGACGATGGCAAAGCGCCAGCCGACGGGCTTGCGGTTGAATGCGTGTGGCAGATCCTGCGCAGCGATGCGCGTATCGGTATCGCGCTCATCGAGCATTTTCACGTAGCCGCCGAGCGGCAGCGCACAGAGCGTCCACTCGGTGCCGGTGATCGGACTGGTCCGGCGCAGCAGTGGCCGGCCGAAGCCGACGGAAAAGCGCAACACTTTGACGCCGGCGGCGCGTGCGATCAGGTAATGGCCGAATTCATGCACGACGACCAGGATGCCGATCGCGACAATGAACGAAACCAGTTGAATCAGCAAACTCATGCGACCCTCGTTGCAATATGCCGCACGTGACGGCCCGCCGAATGAACGCGCGTGTTAATCAAGCTGGCTCGCCGCCGCGCCGCCACGCACGCCGTCCTGGTCACGCGCACGGTGGCGGACCAGCGCTTCTTGCGCCGCACGGCGCGCCTGCGCGTCAATGTCGAGCACCGCGTCCAGCGTCGTGGCGACATCGGCCTGGACTTGCTCGAGCACGTCACCAACGACTGCCGCGATCGCGGTAAATCCTATGCGTCGCGCAAGAAACGCTTCGACCGCGACCTCGTTCGCCGCGTTCAATACCGTGCTCGCCGAGCCGCCGTCACGCAATGCCTGCAGCGCGAGCGCCAGACACGGAAAACGTGCGTAGTCGGGCGGCTCGAATGTCAGTGTCGCCACCTGCGCCAGATCCAGCTGCTCGACGCCCGACACGATGCGCGTCGGAAACGCCAGCGCATGAGCGATCGGCGTGCGCATATCGGGATGACCCAGTTGCGCGAGTGTCGAGCCGTCCGCATACGACACCAGCGAATGGATCACGCTTTGCGGATGAATCAACACGTCAATCTGCTCGGGCCGCAGATCGAACAGCCAGCGCGCCTCGATCACCTCGAGGCCCTTATTCATCATCGTGGCCGAATCGACCGAGATTTTGCGTCCCATGACCCAGTTCGGGTGCTTGCACGCCTGCTCCGGCGTCACGTCGACCAGCGTAGCCGGTTCACGCAGCCGGAATGGACCGCCGGAGGCGGTCAGCTGAACCCGGGTCACGGCGCCGTGCAGACCGGGCTCACGCGGAAAGCACTGGAAAATTGCGTTGTGCTCACTGTCAATGGGCAGTAGCGCAGCGCCACTTGCATAGACCGCGTCCATGAACAATGCGCCGGACATCACCAGCGCCTCCTTGTTCGCAAGTAGGATTCGCTTGCCGGCACGCGCCGCCGCCAGCGTCGGCTCCAGCCCGGCCGCACCCACAATGGCGGCCACCACCGTATTGCAAGCGGCGTCTGACGCGACGGCGACCAGCGCGTCGCGGCCGTAGTCGACGCGCGTCGCACAGCCCGCCTCGCGCAGCCGCGCCTGCAACTGCGCGGCCGTTTGCGCATCGCCGACCACCGCGGCGTGTGGCACGAAGCGCATGCATTGCTCAGCCAGTTTTTCCCAGTTGCGGTGTGCGGTCAACGCATGAATCGAAAATCGATCCGGATGCCGGGCGATCACGTCCAGCGTGCTATCGCCGATCGAGCCCGTCGAGCCCAGCAGGGTCACACAATGTTGCATCATCAATGATTCAGTTCAAAAACAGCACCGCCAGCGGCAGTACGGGCAGTAGCGCGTCGATCCGGTCCAGCACGCCGCCATGGCCGGGCAGCAACTGGCTCGAATCTTTTACACCGGCCTGGCGTTTCAACAGCGACTCGAACAAATCGCCGACAATGCTGAAGGCGACCAGCACGCTCAGCGCGAGCACCGCACCCACGATGCCGAGACGCCCGACCAGCACGCCGGCCACGGTGGGCACGCCCGGATGCGCGGCAAGCACCAGCGTCGCGACCACGACGACCGATAGCCAGCCGCCGATCGCCCCCTCCCATGTTTTACCCGGACTGATCGCCGGCGCCAGCTTGTGGCGGCCAAAGCGCCTGCCCGCAAAGTATGCGCCGATATCGGCAAGCCAGACGATTAGCAACAGCGACAGTACAAATATGACACCGGTCGCACGCGCGGCCACCAACGCATGCCAACACGCGACGAACAGCACCAGGCCAGCCGCCAGCAGGAAGCAGCGCCACGCGCCACCGACTAGCGTCGGCTTGCGCAGCAGCGCAAACGGCGCCGCAGCCATCCAGAATACCGCGGCCGCCCGCGATACCGCGTCACCGCGCGGCGCGCCCGCAAACACATAGGCGACCAGCACCACGCCGGCCAACGCCGCATAGGCGAACGGCCAGACGCCCGGCAGCTTCAATAACTTGGCCCATTCCCATGCGGCAAACACCAGCACAAAGCCGATCAGCGCACCGAAACCGCCCAACGGGGCAAACAGCGTAACGGGCAGTAAAACGGCCAGCAAGACGATCGCCGTAACGACACGGGTTTTTAGCATGAAAGCGAATCGACGTTTTGCGACTGCCGGGTGAGTTGCGCGCTGGTGCGCCCGAAGCGCCTTTCGCGCTCGCGGTACGAAGCGATCGCCTTGCCTAACTGCGCATCATTAAAGTCCGGCCAGAATACATCGGTGAAATAGAATTCGGTATAAGCCAGCTGCCACAGCAGGAAATTGCTCACGCGCTGCTCCCCGCCGGTGCGAATGAACAAGTCCGGCTCCGGTGCATACGCCATCGCCAAATGTTGCGCGAAGCTCGCCTCATCCACATTCTGCATTGCGCCGGCCTCCACGCATTGCTGTGCAATCTTGCGCGTGGCCTGCAAGATGTCCCAACGGCCGCCATAATTCGCCGCGATGGTCAGCGTCAGACCGGTATTGGCGGCCGTCTTAGCTTCCGCGCGGCGTACAAGCTCCTGGATCCGGGGCTCGAACATCGACAAGTCGCCGACCACGCGCAGCCGGATGTCATTCGTATGTAGGCGCGCGATTTCACGCTCAAGTGCGCTGATAAACAAACGCATCAGGAACGACACTTCGTCGACCGGCCGCCGCCAGTTCTCGGAACTAAACGCAAACAGCGTCAGGAATTCGACGCCACGCGCCGCGCACGCCTCGACGATCGTGCGCACCGCATCAAGTCCCTTCGTATGACCCGCAACGCGCGGCAGCCGCCTGCGCTGCGCCCAGCGGCCATTGCCATCCATGATGATCGCGATGTGCCGCGGCACGTCCGTGACGGTCGGGGTGCACACAGTGGAACTGGTATAGGTCATTGTCTCGTCGTTCCGCCTCGGGGCCAGCGACGATGCAAAACAAGCGGCGGCGCCTAAGGCACCGCCGTCGCGTCACACCGTCATGATTTCCGTTTCTTTGGTCTGCACCAACTTCTCGATCTCGACGACGAACTTGTCGGTCAGCTTCTGAACTTCGTCTTGCGCCCGGCGTTCATCATCTTCGGAGATGTCCTTGTCCTTCAGCAACTTTTTCAACTGATCATTCGCGTCGCGGCGCAAGTTACGCACTGCCACCTTCGCGCTTTCGCCTTCCGACTTCACGACCTTAGTCAACTCGCGGCGACGCTCTTCGGTCAGCGCCGGCATCGGTACGCGGATCAGGTCACCTTGCGTCGCCGGATTCAGGCCAAGATCCGACTCACGAATCGCTTTCTCGACGACCGCGACCATCTTCTTCTCCCACGGCTGCACGCCAATCGTGCGGGCGTCGATCAGCGTCAGGTTCGCGACCTGCGAGATCGGCACATTCGAGCCGTAGTAGTCAACCTGGATATGGTCGAGCAAGCCTGTATGGGCGCGCCCCGTGCGGATCTTCGCCAGATCGCTCTTAAACGCTTCCAACGAGCGCTGCATCTTCTGCTCCGCGCCCTTTTTGATGTCTGCGACAGTCATTCAAACCTCCAAAACGATGTAGTCGGATGCCGGCCGGCTATGTGCGCATTGGCCACGCCGGGCATTCGTCCCACCCTGCAAGTTTACACGTGCACCAGCGTGCCCTCGTCATCGCCTTGGACGATGCGCTTCAGGGCGCCGGGCTTATTGATCGAGAACACCCGGATGGGCAACTTCTGGTCGCGGCACAGCGCGAACGCCGTCGCATCCATGACCTGCAGATTGCGGCTGATCGCCTCATCGAAGCTGATCGTCGCATAACGCGTGGCCGCCGGGTCCTTCTTCGGGTCGGCGGAGTAGACGCCATCGACCTTGGTGGCCTTGAGCACGACTTCCGCACCGACCTCTGCGCCACGCAACGCGGCCGCAGTATCGGTTGTGAAAAACGGGTTGCCAGTACCCGCCGCGAAGATCACCACGCGCCCTTCCTCGAGTTGCCGAATGGCACGCGGACGAATATAGGGCTCAACCACCTGGTCCATCCGCAACGCGGATTGCACGCGCGCCTCGATGCCCGCGTGCCGCATCGCATCTTGCAGCGCCAGTGCGTTCATCATCGTCGCCAACATCCCCATATAGTCGGCCGTCGCGCGGTCCATACCCGCTGCGCCACCCGCCACGCCACGAAAAATGTTGCCGCCACCGATCACCACAGCAAGCTGGGCACCCAGTTTCACCACCTCGGCGATGTCTGCCACGATTCTCTCGATCATCGCGCGATTGATGCCAAACGCATCATCACCCATCAGGGCTTCGCCGGAGAGTTTGAGCAACAGGCGTTTGTAGACAGTTGACATGGAAGATATCCGTTCACGCCGAAAAGGACTTCAGAACTGTATGGGGGACATGTGTTGCGGATCAAGCACTGCAAAAACGCATCGCGCGATACCGCGTTACCCTGGAGCACGCGACGCGCCAGCGTGGCAGCAGATCGTCTTGCCAGCCGGGATGCGTTGTCTGCGCGGGACTTTGGCACCACGGCCTCGCTGCGAGCGCGGTACCGCGCGCCAACCGGCGCGCGAGCGCTGCCGCGCAACGGCCTACTGTTTCTGCGCGGCGGCGACTTGCGCGGCCACTTCGGCCGCGAAATCGTCCTGACGCTTCTCGATACCTTCGCCGACGACGAACAACACGAACCGCTGCACCGTCGTGTTGGCGGCCTTCAGCATGTGTTCAACGGTCTGCTTGTCGTTCTTCACGAACGGCTGGTTCAGCAGCGACACTTCCTTCAGGTATTTCTGCACGCTGCCTTCAACCATCTTCGCGACGATCTCAGCCGGCTTGCCCGACTCAGCGGCCTTCTGCTCGGCAATGCTGCGCTCCTTGGCGATCAGTTCGTCCGGCACGTCGGCCGACGATAGCGATACTGGCTTCATCGCGGCGATATGCATCGCGACATCCTTGCCGACTTGCTCGTCCGCGCCATCATATTCGACCAGCACGCCAATGCGCGTGCCGTGTAGGTACGACGTGAGCTTGCGCGTCGTGTCAAAGCGCGAGAAGCGGCGAATCGAGATATTCTCGCCGATCTTACCGACCAGCGCCGTGCGCACCGCGTCAACGCTCGAGCCGTCCAGCGGCAGCGCCGACAGCGCGGCGACGTCGGCCGGATTCTGTGTCGCGACCAACTCGGCGACTTTCTTCGAAAAAGCGATGAAGTCGTCGTTCTTCGCGACAAAATCCGTTTCGCAGTTCAACTCGGCCAGCGCGCCGACGCCACCGCCGATGAACGACGCCACGACGCCTTCCGCAGTCACGCGCGCCGCGGCTTTGCTCGCCTTGTTGCCCAGCTTCACGCGCAACAGTTCCTCGGCACGAGCCATGTCGCCGTCGGACTCGGTCAACGCCTTCTTGCATTCCATCATCGGCGCATCGGTCTTCGCGCGCAGTTCTGCAACCATGCTTGCGGTAATTGCCGCCATTGTTCGCTCCTGTAAATCTGTCGGACTATTTCGGTTGTCCACACACCGCGCGCGGCCACGATCCGTTGTTCCGCTACGCCGCTCGCGCAAGCCGCGCGTCGCGGCGGCACCTGGGCCGGGAACCACGCCAGCTAAAAAAAAGGGGCTCAGTGAAGCCCCTTGCTTGACTGGTCGCTGATGCAGGGTTACGCCTGCTCGTTGACCTCAACGAACTCGTCGTCGCCGCGAGTCGACTGCACGACATCGTTCAGCGCATTCGCGCGACCCTCAAGAATCGCATCGGCGACCCCCTGCGCGTACAATGCGACCGCCTTGCTCGCGTCGTCGTTACCCGGGATGACATAGTCAACGCCATCTGGCGAGTGGTTCGTGTCAACGACCGCGATAACCGGCACGCCGAGTTTTCTCGCCTCAGTCACGGCGATCTTGTGGTAGCCGACGTCGATCACGAAGATCGCGTCCGGAATGCCACCCATGTCTTTCACGCCACCGATCGATTTTTGCAGCTTGGCCATCTCGCGCTCGAACATCAGCGCTTCCTTCTTGCTCATCTTCTCGACTTCGCCGGACTCGATCGCCGCTTCCATGTCCTTGAGCTTCTTGATCGACGTCTTCAGCGTCTTGAAGTTCGTCAACATCCCGCCAAGCCAGCGGTTGTTCACGTACGGCATGCCGGCGCGCGCCGCCTCTTCAGCGATCGTATCGCGCGACTGACGCTTCGTGCCGACGAAGAGAATCGTACCCCGATTCGCCGCCAACTGACGCACGTACTTCAGCGCGTCGTTGTACATCGGCAGCGTCTTTTCGAGGTTGATGATGTGAATCTTGTTGCGATGACCGAAGATGAAGGGTGCCATCTTCGGGTTCCAAAAGCGGGTCTGGTGACCGAAGTGCACACCCGCTTCCAGCATTTGACGCATTGTGACTGCCATGAAATTCTCCACGAAGGGTTGAGTCTGAAACCGGTTGCCGCATCCGCGCCTATACTGCGCGAACACCCTTGGACGCACCGGTTTGTGATTTAATCGACTACAAGCCGATTAGTTCTCAATTTTAGCACGTATACGCAACGTTCCTCAAGCGCGCCGATTGCGTGAGCACGTTAACTCGAGCATTCGGATCAATTCATGCGCACGCTTTGCCGTCGCCTGCTGCGCATGCCACTGTCATTCCTCCAGGTATCCAAGCAATTCGGCGCGAGCGTCCTCGCTAAGCGGGTTACGTTCAACGAATGCCCGGATCTCGTTTTTTGCGTTTTCCCATTGCTGCGCGGGCAAGAACGGGATAAACCGGTCGTCTATTTCCTCGAGCACAAGCAGCACGTCCGCTTCATCACCGCCGTCAAGCAGACGCAGTGCACGCCGCCATAACTGGCTTGACAGCGCTTCGCTCAACTTCACCGCGCCCTCAAGCAGCCCGAGCGCCACCCATATGCGGTGCTCAGGTAACGCGCGTTGAATGGCGGGCTCGAGTAGCGATAACTCATGCGCTTGTTGTTCTATCGGCAATACCCCGAGCACGGATGGCAGGTAGTGTAGTGCGTCACCCAATTGGTGATCTGGCAGCGATAGCGTCAAGTGCCGCAGATCGGCATAGTGCACGGCTCTGTGTTCGACGGGCAACGCCCAGATCACGTGGGCCAGCATGCCGATCGCTGCACCTCGGTGTGACGCGGGTAGGCGTTGCACCCGTTGCTGCAACATCCCGTAATACTGGACGATTTTCGCATCAGCGTGCTCGCCGCGGCGCATGCCAGGCAATAGCATTGCCAATTCCACGAGCAAATCGGCCTGCCCAGTCACGTCCAACGCGGGAAGCCGGCCCAAAAAAGCTTGAAATTCACTTTCGTACCGCGACGCGGTGCTGAATGAGCATCTGAACAGCGATGCAACAGCGGCCCAGGTGCTTCCTTGTTCACGGCTGCGTCGTTCGGCGTCTGCATACACCCATTCATATAAAGGGCGTTGCAACCTGTTGGGAAAGTTGAGTATGGACCGGATCATCTCTTTTTGTATTTGCAAGCCTTGCCGCGGCACACGGCCTGCGGCCTCGAAAAATCGTTGGAACGCCGCTAGCTGCTGCTCTTCGGGCAGATCCGCTAATCGTGGCCACAGTGCGTCGAGCGGCTCGACGCGCAACGTCGGCTCGGCGTAAATACACTCAATTTCAGCGAGCAATTGTTGCATCGACGCCAGATCCATTTCACGGGCATAGCGAGCCCGCCGGCAGCAAAGCCAACTCAGCCGTCTTTCTTGCAATGCGCGGTATGTCCGCCTGTCCACAGTCGCCAAATTGCCAATATCGCCGAAAGGCACGTGGTCGGCCAACTGCTGAATGATTTCGGGCGGCAGGTCATGGTACGTTGTCGGACGGCTTGTCCGGTTCGCCGCCCAATGCACCATCGGACGGCTTGCCGAGTCAGCCGCTGCACGTGTCACCGCACTGGGCTGCCCGCGGACGCTGGCAGGTACCGTCAGACCAGGAGGATTAGGCGGTGCTGCGGTAGGACGACCGGCTTGCTGGCTTTCCGTTGCATATAAAGCGGTTTGAACGCTGTTGATTGTGAAATTCGAATCGGAATCCATTGGCAAGCTCATTCGGTTATGCATCGAGAACGGGCATGGACAAGACTATCTAGATACTGCGGGCCCACGCCATAGTCACCACCCAAACATCACGCATACGCTAGCATATTCATTGGCCGGTCTTAGCGCTGTAACATTTTTCCCCTCCCGGCCCACTTTGCCGATGACGACGCTCCCCCACGCGTGCGAGCGTCTGTCTGCGTACAGCGAAGATGCGATAATGGGGCGCAACTTTATGCCTTTTACCCAGCGTACCCCCTATGACCATCACGATTAAAACCGAACACGACATCGCAAAGATGCGCGTCGCCTGCCGCCTTGCGAGCGAGGTGCTTGATTACATCACGCCTTTGGTCAAGCCCGGCATCACCACCGGCGAGCTTGACCGGCTCTGCCACGAGTACATGATCAATGAACAGCACACAGTGCCCGCGCCGCTAAACTATCAACCGCCCGGCTATCCGCCGTATCCGAAAGCAACCTGCATCTCCGTGAACGATGTGATTTGCCACGGTATCCCCGGCGACAAGCAACTAAAAAACGGCGACACGCTGAACATCGACATCACGGTGATCAAGGAGGGTTACTTTGGCGACACGAGCCGAATGTTCATCGTCGGCGAAGGATCGATCCTAGCCAAGCGGCTCGTGCAGGTCACGTACGAATGCATGTGGCTCGGTATTGAGCAAGTGCAGCCCGGCGCGCATTTGGGCGACATCGGGCACGCAATCCAGCGTCACGCCGAAGCACATGGCTACAGTGTCGTGCGCGAATATTGCGGCCATGGCATCGGCACGGTGTTCCACGAAGACCCGCAGATCCTGCACTACGGTCGCCCCGGCACGGGCGTGCAGATCCAGCCGGGTATGATCTTTACGGTCGAGCCGATGATCAATGCGGGGCGCCGCGACATCCGCACGATGCCCGACCAGTGGACCGTTAAGACGCGCGATCGCAGCTTGTCCGCGCAATGGGAGCACACGGTGCTGGTTACGCAAACCGGCTACGAAGTGCTGACCGTGTCGGCCGGCACGCCAGCCAAGCCGACGATTGCCGTCACCGCGTGAGTTTGGCGTGCTGACCCGCACCGTCCGCCACACCGATACGCCGTCACACGCCGCCTGCCTCGCGTCACGATACGCAGTCGCATGCCGGCCACGCGCAGCGTTACCCGTCGCGCCGCGCCCGATTCGATGAAGCAGGCCTGTCCATGAGCGCCTCCGCTATGGCCACCGTGCCCCCCTCGTCGCTGAAAAACGAATTTAAGGCAGCCAAGGCCCAATTGCTTAAACGGTTCGCGCAGGCTGGCAAGGTCGACACGCTCATGCGCTCGCTCGCGCGGCTGGTCGACGGTGCGCTCGTCGATGCATGGCAGGCGTGCGCGATGCCGCCAGCATGGACACTGCTTGCTGTGGGCGGCTACGGGCGCGGCGGGCTGGCGCCGCATTCCGATATCGACATCCTGGTACTGCTCAACAACGAGCCCGACGAAAACTTGCGGGCCAGTATAGAGCGCTTCATTGGGCTGGCGTGGGACCTGGGGCTTGAACTAGGCAGCAGCGTGCGCACCGTCGAGCAGTGCATCGACGACGCGCGTCAGGACGTCACCGTGCAGACGTCGCTGCTCGAAGCTCGCCGGATCATTGGTAGCATCACGCTGCAGCAGGCGTTCCTCGCGCGCTTTGACGAAACGCTCGATCCGCGTGCGTTCTTTACCGCAAAGATGCTCGAGATGCGCCAGCGGCACGCAAAATTCCAGGACTCACCCTACAGCCTCGAGCCGAACTGTAAGGAAAGTCCCGGGGGGTTGCGTGACTTGCAGTTGATCCTATGGATGACGCGCGCCGCCGGCTTCGGCAACAGTTGGCAGGAGCTTGAGGCGCGCGGGTTGATCACCGTGCGCGAAAGCCGCGAACTGCGGCGCAACGAGCAATTTTTGAAAACGCTGCGCGCCCGGCTGCACGTGCTCGCCGGACGACGCCAGGACCTTCTCGTGTTCGACTTGCAAACCGCGCTGGCCGAGGCATTCGGCTACCGGTGCACGCGCGAGAAGCGCGCCAGCGAGCAATTGATGCGGCGCTACTACTGGGCCGCCAAGGCGGTCACACAGCTGGCCACCATCCTGATTCAGAACATTGAGGCGCAACTTTTCCCGCGTACCAGCGGCGTCACACGCCAGTTGTCCGAGCACTTCGTCGAGAAACAGGGCATGCTGGAAATCGTCGACGATGATGTGTTCCAGCGCGCGCCTAACGCGATTTTGGAGGCATTCCTACTGTACGAGCAGGTGCGAGGGATCAAAGGTCTGTCCGCCCGGACACTGCGCGCGCTGTACAACGCGCGGGAGATCATGGACCGGAGATGGCGCTGCGACCCGCAAAACCGCCGCTTGTTCATGGAGATCCTGAAGCAGCCGGAAGGTATCACGCACGCACTGCGGCTGATGAACCAGACGAGCGTGCTTGGGCGCTATCTGCTCAATTTCCGCCGCATCGTCGGTCAGATGCAGCATGATCTGTACCATGTGTACACGATCGACCAGCACATCCTGATGGTGCTGCGCAATATCCGGCGCTTCGCGATCGCAGAGCATGCGCACGAGTATCCATTCTGTAGCCAGTTGTTCGCCAACTTCGACCGACCGTGGGTGCTGTATATCGCCGCGCTATTCCACGACATCGCGAAAGGCCGCGGCGGCGATCATTCGAAGCTGGGCATGGCCGACGCCCGACGCTTTTGCCGCGAGCACGGCGTTGACCCTCAGGATGCCGCGCTGGTCGTGTGGCTCGTCGAACATCACCTGACGATGAGCCAAGTCGCCCAAAAGCAGGACACGTCCGACCCGTCCGTGATCGGCCGTTTCGCCGCCCTCGTGCGCGATGAACGCCGGCTCACTGCACTCTACTTGCTGACCGTGGCGGACATCCGCGGCACCAGCCCGAAGGTCTGGAATGCGTGGAAAGGCAAGCTGCTCGAAGACCTGTACCGGATCACGCTCAACGTACTGGGGGGTGCCCGGCCTGACCAACACGCCGAGCAGCGTGCGCGCAAAGACGAAGCGCTCGCGCTGCTACGGCTGCAAACGGTGCCGGACGGCGCGCATCAAGCGCTATGGGACCAACTCGACGTTGGCTACTTTCTGCGCCATGATGCAATCGACATTGCATGGCAGACCCGCGTGCTTTACCGGCATGTCCATTGCGCGACTCCGATCGTGCGGGCGCGCACCTCGCCAATCGGTGACGGATTACAGGTGCTCGTCTACTTGCAGGACCGGCCCGATCTGTTCGCCGGCATCTGCGCGTATTTCGAGCGCAGCAGCCTGTCCGTGCTCGATGCGCGGGTGAGCACCACGCGGCATGGCTACGCGCTGGACAACTTCCTGGTGCTCAGCACCGACGAACGCGTGCACTACCGTGACATCGCCAACCTTGTCGAGCAACAACTCGCAGCACGGCTCACCTCGCCCGACCTGTTGCCCGAGCCGATCAAGGGCCGCATGTCACGCCTGTCACGCGCCTTCCCGATCACGCCGCGCGTCGATCTTCGCGCCGACGAACAGGGCCAGTACTATTTATTATCGATCTCCGCCAACGACCGGCTCGGGCTGCTGTATGGGATCGCGCGCGTGCTGGCCGACCATCGTGTCGGCGTGCGGGCCGCCCGGATCAACACGCTCGGCGAGCGGGTCGAGGACGTCTTCCTGCTTGATGGCAACGGCTTGATTGACAGCCGCAAGCAAATCCAACTTGAAACCGAACTACTGCGCGCGATCGCAGTTTAAATCTTATGCGCGTAAAGCTTACCGCGAAACATCCTCGACCGGACTCGCCGTCGCGACAGCCGGTGCGACCCGGCGCGAAGCGCGACGCAATCCGGCGCATCGCCGCGCAGGCACCGCGGGAAGGCCGCGACGCCGACCAGCGTGCGCCGGCTGAACGTCGCCCCACCCCCCGCCCGGCCACGCCCGCCGGCGGTCACACCACGACAGCCGGCAAGCGGCACAAAAGCGTGCACGCCGACAAGCCGGGCAACGCTGCCGTGCCGCGCCGAACGGCGGCCGCGGCGCCTGCCCGTGCGGACTCCGACGACCGATCTAACGCGCGCGACGCTCGGCGCGCGCCCGCGTTGCCGGGCGCTGCGTCGACGCCCAGGCCGACCTCCACATCATCAACATCATCATCGACTTCGCCCTCACCGGATCGACGACGCGCGTCGGCGCGCCGTCTCGCCACCGCGCCGACGCAAGCGCCTCGCGCCAAGCGGCAAGATGAGGTGGCCGCCGGCAAACTGTTCCGGGGCACGGATCGCGGCAGTCGCGAGCGAGGCGGCGGCGCACGACAGGCCGAGCGCGCGCCAACGGACCGGGCGCGTGTGTCGCGTCCGCACGCCAACGCGAGCATACCGCGCCGCGACATCCGCCGCGGGATCGAAGCCGATGTGCCCGGCCAGATGCGGTTGTCGAAGCGGATGTCCGAACTCGGCCTGTGCTCGCGCCGTGAAGCCGACGAATGGATCGAGAAGGGCTGGGTCCGCGTCGACGGACAGATTGTCGACACGCTCGGCGCGAAGGTCACCGCTACACAGCGCATCGACGTACTACCCAACGCACGCGCGGCCCAAGCCCGGCAAGTCACGATCGTGCTGCACAAGCCGGTCGGATACGTCTCCGGCCAGCCGGAAGGCGACTACCCTCCTGCCGTCGTGCTCATCACGCCGGCAAATCGCTGGAGCGACGATCCCGCGCCCACGCGCTTTTCCGCCACCCATCTGCGCTCGCTAGCGCCTGCCGGCCGGCTCGACATCGATTCGACCGGCTTACTCGTGCTGACGCAGGACGGCCGTATCGCCAAGCAGTTAATCGGCGAACAGTCCGAGGTTGAAAAGGAATACTTGGTACGCGTGCGCTACGGCACGCACACGCAGCAGGTGGAGCGCTATTTCCCTACCGATAAGCTGGCGCAACTACGCGAAGGATTGTCGCTGGACGGCGTGCGGCTCAAGCCGGCGCAGATCGATTGGCAAAACGGCGAGCAGTTACGCTTCGTGCTGCGCGAGGGCCGCAAACGCCAGATCCGCCGCATGTGCGAATTAGTCGGCCTGGAGGTCGTCGGCCTGAAACGCGTCAGAATAGGCCAACTGGTGCTTGGCGCACTGCCGTCCGGTCAATGGCGCTACTTGCGCACGGACGAGCACTTTTGAGGCCGCTGGCGCCCGTCGACGACGCGGGCCTGTGTCAATCGTCAGACAAAGGATCTAGGTCCGGAAACAGCACTTCAGTGAAACCGAAGTTCGAAAAATCGGTAATCCGCATCGGATACAGCCTGCCGATTAAATGATCGCACTCATGCTGCACTACCCGCGCATGAAACCCTTCGGCGATACGGTCGATCGGCCGGCCGTACGGGTCATGACCTTCATACCGGATCATCGACAGGCGGCTGACAATGCCCCGCAGCCCCGGCACCGACAGGCAGCCTTCCCATCCCTCTTCCATGTCCAGCGAAACGGGGGTGATCATCGGGTTGATCAGCACGGTCTCCGGTACGGCCGGCGCATCCGGATAGCGTGCGTTCCGCCCGAAGCCAAAGATCACGACCTGCAGGTCCACGCCAATCTGCGGCGCGGCCAATCCCGCGCCGTTGGCCGCACGCATCGTCTCGAACATGTCTTGGACCAGTTGATGCAATTCCGGCGTATCGAACTTGTCCACCGGTTTCGCAATGCGCAACAGACGCGGGTCGCCCATTTTGAGAATGGCGTGGATCATTGCTATTTACCCTCTAAAAGTCTACGCATCCCTTCTTCGTCCACGATCGAAATGCCCAACTCCTCGGCCTTCGTCAGCTTGCTGCCCGCGTCGACTCCGGCCACCACGTAATTCGTCTTCTTCGACACCGATCCGGCGACCTTCGCGCCGGCAGCCTCCAGCATCTCCTTCGCTGCGTCGCGGGATAGGGTCGGCAACGTACCGGTCAACACCACCGTCATGCCGGCAAGCGGTCCGGCCGGTTTCCGCGGGGCCGGCGGCCCCTCGAGCCATTGCACGCCGGCTGCACGCAGTTGCTCGATCACCATCCGGTTATGCGGCTCTGAGAAGAAATGGCGAATCGCCTCCGCAACCACGGGGCCGACATCGTTGACCTCAAGCAGCGCCTCCTCGCTGGCGTCCATCAACGCATCGAGCGAGCCGAAATGCCGGGCCAGGTCCCTTGCGGTCGCCTCGCCCACGTGTCGAATACCCAGCGCATAGATAAACCGCGGCAATGTCGTATGTCGCGCGCGTTCCAACGAGTCAATCAGGTTCTGCGCGGACTTGTCCGCGAAACGGTCCAGTTGCGCCACCGTCGCAAAGCCGAGGCTGAACAGGTCCGCAGGCGTACGGATCAGGCCCTGCTCGACCAATTGATCGATGATCTTCTCACCAAGCCCATCAATGTCGAGTGCGCGCCGCTGCGCGAAATGCCACAACGCCTGCTTACGCTGCGCGGCGCAGACCAATCCGCCCGTGCATCGCGCGATCGCCTCGTCCGGCAGCCGTTCGATTGCGGAGCCACAGACCGGGCACTGGATTGGCATCGTGAAAGGCCGCGCATCGGCCGGCCGGCGCTCCTTGATGGCACCGACCACTTCCGGAATCACATCGCCAGCGCGGCGCACGATGACGGTGTCCCCGATCAGGATATCCTTGCGACGGACCTCGTCTTCATTGTGCAGCGTCGCATTGGTCACCGTGGCGCCACCGACGAACACCGGCTCGAGCCGCGCAACGGGCGTGATCGCGCCGGTACGGCCGACCTGCACCTCGATCGCCAGCAGCCGGGTCAGCGCTTCTTCGGCCGGAAACTTGTGCGCCAGCGCAAAGCGCGGCGCACGGGACACGAAACCAAGCCGGTCTTGCTCGTCACGCCGGTTGACTTTGTAGACAACGCCGTCGATGTCGTAGGGCAGCGACGCGCGGCGCGCGCCCACGTCGCGGAAGAACGCGAGCAGTCCCGCCGCGCCGCGGACCACCGCCCGCTCGTTGTTCACCGGCAAACCCATGCTGGCGTACCAGTCGAGCAACGCCGAATGCGTGTCCGGCATCGGCACGCCGTCGAGCACGCCGATGCCGTACGCGAAAAACGACAATGGGCGCTTCGCGGTGATCCTCGAATCAAGCTGCCGGAGACTGCCAGCCGCCGCGTTGCGCGGGTTCGCGAATTCACGCTGGCCCGCCTCGCGCTGCCGCTCGTTGAGTCGCTCAAAATCGCGCTTGAACATCAGCACTTCGCCGCGCACATCGATCACTTTCGGCACCGCGTCGCCGTGGAGCGTCAAGGGCAGTGACCGAATGGTCCGCACGTTCGCGGTCACGTCCTCGCCCGTCGTGCCGTCGCCACGCGTGGACGCTTGCACGAAGCGGCCGTTCTCATACCGTAACGAGATTGCCAGGCCATCGAACTTGAGCTCGCACGCGTATTCGACGTCACCGTGCTGCAGCACATCACTGACGCGCTTGTTGAATGCATCGACGTCGCTGTCCTCGAACCCGTTGTTCAGCGACAGCATCGGCACGTCGTGAACGATGGGCGCAAAACCTTCGGCGACCGCGCCACCGACACGTTGCGTGGGCGAGTCGGGTGTGATCAGATCCGGATGGTCCGCCTCGATCTGCTCGAGTTCCTTAAACAACTTGTCATACTCGGCATCCGGGATCTCCGGTCGGTCGAGCACGTAATACGCGTGATTGGCGCGATCGAGCTCCGTGCGCAGCCAGGCGGCGCGCTCGGCCGGACGGTCGGCGGAGGACGGAAACATCATGCGTGACATCAAAATCGGTTTTTCATGGTGAAATTATCGCAAGAAGCCGCACGCGGCGGCATCCGCCGGAAGCGCTATTACAGAACGACAGCGTAAAAAAACCCGGCGCCATGCACCGGGCTCGCGCAGGTGCCGCGCCGAGCACCTCTTCACCGACTGGCGGCGGGCCAACGGCCGCCAGCGCGCCGATCCGATCAATTGCTGAACAGCCGTCGGGTCGCCGGCGAGCCGGCGGGAATACCTGCCTGTTCCAGCTTCGCGTACAACGTCATCAGTTGCGTATCGATCGCCGCCAGCGCCGTCTCGGGCAGCGGCCGACGCTGATCGTCGACGACCCGAGCGCCGATGCGCTGCGCGAGCGACTTCGCGTAGTCGCACATCAGCCGGAACGGCAAGATGTCCTCGTCGGCCACCGGCACGTCCAACAGCAGCGTGATCATCGTGCCGCCCTTGTATGTCAGGTCGTCACGCAGGAAATTGGTGTCGCCGAACTGCAGCATGAACACCGGGCTCTGCTTGGCGTCGAGCTTGACGAACCGCGTGCCGTCGCGCGACAGCAACAATCCGTCCTGCGATGCGACGGCCTGCACATAGTTAGCCGACCACGGCGCGCCGTCGGACAACACGTTGACCGACAATTGGGCATCGCATTGCGCAGCGAACCCGTCCAGTTCGCGCGCCATCGACACCGTTTCCATCATGTCCGGAAATTCGGGCGCGCCATCCAGCGCATCGGCGAAAGCCTGCACGCCGGACACGAACTCCGAAAATTCCAACTCGTTCAGTGGCCCGTTGCGGTTAGCCAGTTGCACCGCCGCGCGCAACTCGTGGTACCGGCCACCCGGCTGCAGCAACGCCCAGTGCGCGCCACCTTCGGCCTTGCCCTCGATGAACACCGGCTTGCCGCCGGCACGCCGCAACCGTTGCGCGAGCGGCAGCACCTTCTCGGCGGCAACGGGCGCTGTGATGCGGATCGGTACCACGCAGTCGATACGTCGATCCACGAGCGCCGGCGGTGCGGCGTTGATCGTCGTCGCAGCCGGCATGATCGGCTCCGGCTGCCCGTCGTCCACGGCGGGCGGTTCGCCCTGCGCGGCGCCGCCGCCATCGCCGGCTCCGTCCGCCTGCAATTCGACCGGCGTATCGGGCGCCGCCGACGGTCCGAAACTCGGTTCACGGCGCGCCCCGGGCTGATCTGCGCCAAACCCGGGTTCGCGGCGTGCGCCCAGCGCCGCGGGCTCGATAAACGGCTGTTCCTCATTCGCGTCAGGCCCACGCGCCAGCTCCGCCGCAGCCTCGTCCGGCATCGGCCGGGGCATTCTGCGGCGTACCTTAGCCGCCTGCCACGCGTTATACGCGACCACGCCGGTCACCACCACTGCGCCCGCACCGATTAATCCGAGCGTCAATTCATCCATGCAGACTCCATCAGCAAAGCTTATTTGTGTTGCTGTCCATTACCCGGCGTTCTGCGCGAAGCCCGCGGCCGTTTCCATATCGACCGCGACAATCCGCGACACGCCTTGTTCCTGCATCGTCACGCCGATCAACTGCTGAGCCATTTCCATCGCGATCTTATTATGCGAGATGAACAGGAACTGCGTCTTGTCCGACATCGCCCGCACTAGGTTCGCGAAGCGTTCGGTATTGGCGTCGTCCAGCGGCGCATCGACCTCATCCAGCAAGCAAAATGGCGCCGGATTGAGCTGGAACATCGCAAACACCAATGCCGTCGCGGTCAACGCCTTCTCGCCGCCAGACAGCAGGTGGATGGTCGAATTTTTTTTGCCCGGCGGCTGCGCCATCACCTGTACGCCGGCATCGAGGATCTCCGTGCCTGTCATCATCAGCTTGGCTTGCCCACCGCCGAACAAGCGCGGGAACAGTGCGCCGAAATGCCGGTTGACCTCGTCGAAGGTGCCCTGCAACAGCGCTCGCGTCTCCTCGTCGATCTTACGGATGGCGTTCTCGAGCGTCTCGATCGCATGCTGCAGGTCGGCCGACTGCGCATCCAGGAACTGCTTGCGTTCGCGGGCCGCGCTCAGTTCGTCCAACGCCGCCATGTTCACCGGGCCGAGCGCGGTGATGGCATGATTGATCCGCGTCACCTCGCCCTGCAGGTACGATGGCTTCATGTCCGCGCCGAGCTTGGCTTGCAACGCCCCCTCGTCGACGCCGGCTGCCTCCAATTGCTCGCCAAACTGCTCGCGATTAAGCCGTGCCGCTTGCTCCTTAAGCTGCAGCTCGGTAATCTTGTCGCGCAGCGGCTGCAGCGAGCGCTCCACCGCCAGGCGCTGCTCGTCGGCCTGCCGCAATTGACCGGTCAGCGCATCGAGTTCGGCGCGTGCCGCCTGCAGCGCCTGCTCGCGCTCGCTGCGCAACGCCAGCGCTTGCTGCAACCCGGTATGGGCCGTTTGCTCGTTGATCGTCTCCAGTTCGGCGCGCGCCTCTTCCAGCGCACCGGCGACCCGCTCGTCCTGCTCCAGCGCGACTTGGATGCTGCGCGTGAGTTCGTCGATACGAGCCGCGACATTACGCTGCGCATAGACCGCATCCTGCGCCGCGCGCTCCAACTCCCGTGACTTCTGGCGTGCGTCTGACAACGTCTCTTCGAGCGCCTCGAACGCCAACTGCCCTTCTTCGAAGCGCGCCTGCAACTCGGCCAGCTCGGTGTCGAAACGCTCGAAATTGCTTTCCGACTCACTGCGCAGTGCCCGTTGCTCGTCGATCTGCGCGGCAATCTCGTCGAGTTCGTCGCCGATCTGCGCGCTACGCTGCGTGTAGCGCTTATGCGCCTGGGTCAGCTTGAGCACGTCCAGTTGCAATGCATGCACTTGCTGCGTCGCGCGTTCGACCTGTGCCCGCGCGTCGGTCAACGCCTGCGTCGCCTGCGTATGCGCGGCCTCGGCGCGCACCGCGGTGCCGCGCGCTTCATCCGCCAATAACGCCTGAGCGCGAACCTCGCGCCCGAGATTGTCGATTTCCTGTTGTCGTGCAAGCATGCCGGCCTGCTCGGAATCGGCTGCGTACAGTTGCACGCCGACGCGGGTGACCAGATGGCCGGCCTGGACAACGAAGCATCCGCCATCTGGCAGCTGGGTGCGCGCGGCCAGTGCGTGGCTGAGATCGTCGGCCACGAACGCATTGGCGAGCCAGTCGCCGAGCACCGCGCGCAGTCCCGGGTCATCGATGCGCAGCAGCGCCAGCAACGGCCGCAGTCCGGTCGGCGCCTGCAGCGGCTTGCCGGCCGGCGGCGGCGCATAGAACGCGAGTTTGGCCGGCGGCGCGTCGGTGGCAAATGCGTTGACCCAGTCCAGATTCGAGACCTCGAGCGCGGCCAGTCGCTCGCGCAGGACCGATTCCAACGCTATTTCCCAACCGGGCTCAATGTGCAGCTTCTTCCACAGGCGCGGCAGCGCGGCCAGTTCGTGCTTGTCCAGCCACGGCTGGAGCTTGCCCTGGGTCTGCACGTTCTGCTGCAACTGCTTGAGCGCGGCCAAGCGTGCCTCGAGCTGGTGAATCCGCGCGTTTTCCTGTTGCACGCGCTCCTGCGCGGCGCGGCGCGCCTCGTCTAGCTGCGGCGCCTGCTGTTGCGCGTCGGCGAGCCGCTGCTGCGCATCGTCCAGAATCTGCTCGTGCTCGGCCAACTGCATGCGCAGTTCCTCGAGTTGCGCCTCATCCGGCGCGTCCAGCCCCTGCCGCTCGCTCCTCAGGCGCTCCAGCCGCACCTGTAACTGCTGCAATTGCTGGTCGGCGTTACGCTGATGCGCCGCTTCTAGCTTCAACGCTTGTTCCGCTTGCGCGATCGCGCCCCGCTCGTCATTGAGCTTAGCCTGCGCATCGCGCCACCGCGCTTCCAACGCCGGCAGCGCATCGTTTTGCGTAGCCGCCTCGTCCTGCGTGCACGCCGCTCGCTCCTCGGCTTCGGCAAGCAACGTGTGCGCGTCGGCCAACTCGTCGCGCGCCTTCTCGGCCTGCCGCTGCCACTGATCTCGCTGCGCGGTGAGCGCCGCGATCTGGCTCTGCGCACGATTGCGCGACTCGACGATAAATTTGATCTCCGCTTCCAGCCGACTGACCTCAGCATTGGCCTCGTACAGTGCCCCTTGCGCGCCCTGCATCGCATCACTGGCCGCGTAGTGCGCGACACGCATCGTCTCTAGTTGCGCCTCGACTTCGCGCAGCCTCGCCGTCTGCGCTTCGAGCTCGACCTGCGTGGCGCTGATCGCTCGCTGCTGGCGCTCCTGCTCGGCTTGCGCTTCGTTCTTGCGCAGCAGCCACAGCAGGCGCTGCTTTTCCTCACCCTCGGCCTGCAACGCCTTGAACTGCTGCGCGATCATGGCCTGCCCCTCGAGCTTGTCCAGGTTCGTGCCAAGTTCACGCACGATATCCTCGACGCGCGTCAGGTTGTCACGCGTATCGTGTAGGCGGTTCTCCGTCTCCCGGCGCCGCTCCTTATACTTGGACACGCCGGCCGCCTCCTCCAGAAAGACGCGCAACTCCTCGGGTTTGGCCTCGATGATCCGCGCAATCATCCCTTGGCCAATGATCGCGTACGCGCGCGGGCCCAGGCCTGTGCCCAGAAAAATGTCCTGGATGTCACGCCGGCGCGCTGGCAGGTTGTTAATGTAGTAGCTGGACGTGCCGTCACGCGTGAGCACGCGCTTGACCGCAATTTCCGCGTATTGACTCCATTGGCCCGCCGCCCGCCCGTCGCCATTGTCGAACACCAACTCGACGCTAGCGCGACTGGCCGGCTTGCGTGCGGTCGAGCCGTTGAAGATCACATCCTGCATTGATTCGCCGCGCAACTCGGACGCGCGTGATTCGCCGAGCACCCAACGCACCGCATCGATGATGTTTGACTTGCCACAGCCATTGGGGCCGACAACGCCAACGAGTTGGCCCGGCACCTGGAAATGAGTAAGATCGACGAAAGACTTGAAGCCAGCGAGTTTGATCGAGGTCAGACGCACGGCGATATTCGCTGTTCTAGAGAGAGATTGCATGGAGTCCGTGCGGCACGCATGCGGCCACCGGACGTTCGGAGCCAATCATACCATCGCCCGTTGGCGCTCCAAACCCGCTTGGGCCGTTCGTCACGTCGGCGTGTCGTGCCAGGGCACGCCCGCGCGCGCAGGCACGCTATAATTGTGCGTTTGCGAATTAACCCGCGTTCAACGCGGCGGCCGCGTGCACCGACGCGGCGGCACTTGTCCCCGCTATCGACATGGCGGCCCAACGCCGTGCCCGACGCCGCCATAAAGGCCTGCCAGTGAATCCGCGTCTCGACCTGCTGCAACCGTATCCATTTGAAAAGCTGCGCGCGCTGTTCGACGGCGTGACGCCTTCGCCGACCCATGCGCCGATCAGCTTTGGTATCGGTGAGCCGAAGCATCCAACGCCGGCGCTGGTTCGCGAGGCCGTTTGCGCATCGCTCAATGGATTGGCGTCGTACCCCGCGACTGCCGGCACGCCGCCGTTGCGGCACGCGATCGCGACGTGGCTGCAACGCCGTTATGGATTGCCGGCGGTAGACCCGGCCACCAACGTGCTGCCGGTGGCCGGCTCACGCGAGGCGCTGTTCGCGTTCGCGCAAACGGTCGTCGACGCGCGCCGCGCAAGCGACGCGGGCGGGCCGCCAGTCGTGCTGTGCCCGAATCCGTTCTATCAGATCTACGAAGGTGCGGCGCTACTCGCCGGCGCGCAACCGTACTACGTGAACAGCGATCCGGCCCGCCACTACGTATGCGATTACGGCACGGTGCCACAGGATGTCTGGGCACGCACGCAGCTGCTGTACGTGTGCTCGCCGGGCAATCCAACCGGGGCCGTGTTGGGCCTGGACGATTGGCGGGAGATTTTCGCGCTGTCCGAGCGCTTCGGTTTCACGATCGCGTCCGACGAGTGCTACTCCGAAATCTACTTCGACGAACGCAACCCGCCGCTCGGCGCGCTGCAAGCCGCCCACGCATTGGGCCGCGGCTTCGAGCGCATCGTGATGTTCTCCAGCCTGTCCAAGCGCTCGAATGTGCCGGGCATGCGCTCTGGGTTTGTTGCCGGCGACGCGTCGATCCTAAAGCGCTTCCTATTGTTCCGCACTTATCACGGTTCGGCATTGAGCCCCGTCTACCAGGCTGCGAGTATCGCTGCGTGGGGCGACGAGCAGCACGTGCGCGACAACCGCCGGCAGTACGTCGAGAAATTCGGCACCGTCACCCCGATGCTGGCCGACGTGCTGGATGTCGCGATGCCCGACGCGGGGTTTTACCTGTGGGCGCGGGTTTCGCGCACCGGGTTGGACGATTGCACATTCGCGCGGCGCTTATACGCCGACTATAATGTCACCGTCCTGCCGGGCTCCTATCTCGCGCGCACCGCGCACGGTGTCAACCCGGGACGCGACTACGTGCGCATCGCGCTGGTCGCGGACAGCGCCGAATGCATCGAAGGCGCGCGGCGCATCGTCCAGTTCTGCCAAAGCCTGTAGCACGCCGACGCCTGCCGCACGGCGCGCACGCATGGCATCCATACCAACCACACTCGAGTCATCAAGTCATGTCGCAACCATTGCAGCAGATCATCGACACCGCCTGGGAAAACCGCACCGAGCTGTCACCGAAGTCCGCCCCCGCCGACATCCGCGAGGCTGTCGCGCACGTGATCGGCGAGCTGGATCGCGGCACGCTTCGCGTGGCAGAAAAGAAGGAGGGCGACTGGGTCGTCAACCAATGGCTGAAAAAGGCGGTGCTGTTGTCGTTCCGACTCGAAGACAATGCGCCGATGGCCGCCGGTGGCTACTCGCAGTTCTACGACAAGGTGCCGTCCAAGTTCGCGAACTACACGCCCGAGGACTTCGCCGCCGGGGGCTTTCGTGTCGTGCCGCCGGCGATCGCGCGCCGCGGCTCGTATATCGCGAAGAACGTCGTGCTGATGCCGTCGTACACCAACATCGGTGCATACGTCGATGAAGGCACGATGGTCGACACGTGGGCCACCGTCGGCTCGTGCGCACAGATCGGCAAAAACGTTCACTTGTCCGGCGGGGTCGGCATCGGCGGCGTGCTCGAGCCGCTGCAGGCCAACCCGGTGATCATCGAAGACAACTGCTTCATCGGCGCGCGCTCCGAAGTGGTCGAGGGCGTGATCGTCGGGGAAAACTCGGTCATCTCGATGGGCGTCTATCTCGGCCAAAGCACGAAGATCTATGATCGCGAGACCGGCGAAGTCATGTACGGCCGCGTGCCGCCGGGCTCCGTCGTCGTGGCCGGCAACCTGCCGTCGGCTGACGGCCAATACAGCCTGTACTGCGCGGTGATCGTTAAGAAAGTGGATGCCAAGACCCGTTCGAAGGTCGGCATCAACGAACTGCTACGGGGCGACTGAATGGCCAGCAGCAAGTCACGCGGCAACGTGCTGACCGTCTACGGGATCCCGAACTGCGACACTGTGAAGAAGGCGCGCGACTGGCTCGACGCGCACGGTGTCGCGTATGCGTTCCACGACGTCAAGAAGGCCGGCGTCGACGCAGCATTGCTGCGCGACTGGCTCGCCCAGGTGCCGCTGGACACGCTCGTGAACCGACGCGGCACCACATGGCGCGCGCTCAGCAAAGCGCAAAAAGCGGCGGCCGGCACGACTGACGGCGCCATCGCATTGATGATCGACAAACCGTCGGTAATCAAGCGTCCCGTGGTCGTGACCGACGACGGCATCAAGGCGGTCGGCTTCTCAGCCGACCAGTATCAAACGCTGTTCTGACCTTTCCTGCCCATGAGCCGCACGCTTGCCCTGACCGAAGCCCTGATCAGCCGTGCGTCCGTCACACCCGAGGACGAAGGCTGCCAGGCATTGATGACCGAGCGCCTCGTGGCGCTCGGCTTTCACTGCGAAACCATCGCCGAGGGCGGTGTCACCAACCTGTGGGCGCTCAAGCGCGGCGCTGACGGCCCGGCAGGCAAGCTGCTAGCGTTCGCCGGCCATACCGATGTGGTGCCAACCGGGCCGCTCGAGCAATGGAGCAGCGATCCATTCGTTCCGGTACAACGTGACGGCCGACTGTACGGGCGCGGCGCAGCTGACATGAAGGCGTCACTGGCCGCCTTTGTCGTCGCGGCCGAGGAGTTTGTCGCCGCCTATCCGCGGCACCGCGGCTCGATCGGCCTGCTGATCACCAGCGATGAGGAAGGACCAGCGCGCTATGGCACGGTCAAGGTGGTCGAGCGGCTTGAAGCGCGCGGCGAGCGCCTGGACTATTGCGTGGTCGGCGAGCCCACCTCCGGCGAGCGCTTTGGCGACACGGTGAAGAACGGGCGACGCGGTTCGCTGTCTGGCACGTTGACCGTGCGTGGCATACAGGGTCATATCGCGTACCCGCATCTGGCCAAGAATCCGGTGCACCTGCTCGCGCCCGCGCTGACTGACCTCGTGCGCGTGGCATGGGACCAGGGTAACGAGTACTTCCCGCCGACCACGTGGCAAATATCCAACCTGCATGCGGGAACTGGCGCGACCAATATCATCCCGGGCAGTGCAAACGTCGATTTCAACTTCCGCTTCTCGACCGCGACGACGCCCGACGAGTTGAAAGCGCGTGTGCATGCGATCCTCGATGCCCACGGGCTGGACTACGAATTGACGTGGAACCTGAGCGGCATGCCGTTCCTGACACCGCGCGGCGACCTGTCCAACGCGCTTGAGCAGGCGATCGAGGCCGAGACCGGCATACGCCCCGCACTCTCGACCACCGGCGGCACCTCCGATGGCCGCTTCATTGCGCGGATCTGCAAGCAAGTCATCGAGTTTGGCCCGTGTAACGCGTCGATCCACAAGGTCGATGAACATATCGAGTTGGCCCACATTGAGCCACTGAAAAACGTATATCGGGGTGTACTGGAGCGTCTCGTCGCATGACGTACAGGACGGTTGGCGCCACCGTGGCGGCGCCAACCCCAGCCCGGTCCGACGCCGCCGCGCCCCCTCCTACCCGCCAACGTCCAACCCGGCGCTCATGCCGTCGCTTACCATGAATCACTCGTTTTCGACCGTCCGCGACTTGCTACGCTACGCGGTCACCCGCTTCAACCAAGCTCAATTGGCCTTCGGCCACGGCAACGCAACCGCTTATGATGAAGCCGCGTATCTGGTGCTCCATACGCTGCACCTACCGCTCGACACGCTGGACCCGTTCCTCGATGCACGTCTGCTGGACGACGAAATCGGCGCGGTACTCGACATCATCGAGCGGCGCGTCACGCAGCGGTTGCCGGCCGCCTATCTGACACACGAAGCTTGGCTACACGGCTATCGTTTCCATGTCGATGAGCGCGTGATCGTGCCGCGTTCGCTCATCGGCGAGTTGCTGCTCGAGCGGCTGTCGCCGTGGATCGACGCGCCCGACGAACTGGGCGCGGTGCTCGAGTTGTGCACCGGCTCTGGCTGCCTGGCGATCATGGCAGCCGACGCGTTCCCCTGCGCCGACATCGACGCGGTCGACCTGTCGGCGCACGCGCTGCAGGTGGCGCAGCACAACGTCGATGACTACGACTTGAATGAGCGGATCATGCTGTTCGAAGGCGACCTGTTCGAGCCGCTGCCGCCACGCCGGTACGATTTGATCATCACCAATCCGCCGTATGTCAACGACGAATCGATGCAAGCGTTGCCCGCCGAGTACTGCCACGAACCGAGGATCGCGCTCGCCGGCGGCAGCGACGGCATGGACATTGTGCGCCAGATCATCAGCGCCGCGCGCGACTGGCTGACCGACGACGGCCTGCTGGTCGTCGAGATCGGCAACGAGCGGCGCCACGTCGAAGCCGCGTTCGGCGGCCTGCCGCTGACGTGGCTGCCGACCCATGCCGGCGACGAAAGCGTCTTTTTGCTGCGGGCGGCAGACCTGCCGCGTCGCAAATCATGATGCAAGACAGCCCTGTCGTGATACAGCACCGCTGAACAAAAGACACAACCGCACGCTGCGGCGCCACATCGCCCCGATACATGCGTCGTTGCGGCGTGCACACCACATCGGCACTGCCGAAAAAAGGCCATGACAGGTAAGATGCAACGCATGGCGCACTGCGCGAGCCGTCATCGGCTCGCTTTCCCGCATGCAACTGGATTGGCTCCATCTCGGTACATGGGTCGCTTGTGCGCATGTGCTCGGCGTCATCGCCGCCTGCCATGCGATCCTCCACACGCGTACGTCGCAAGGGGCGATCGCGTGGGCGGTTTCGCTCGTCGCGATGCCCTATCTGACGCTGGTTCCGTACCTTTTCCTGGGGCGTAGCCGTTTCGAGGGTTATGTCGACGCGCGACGCGTCGAGTACGAGGCGATTCGGGAGCGGCATTTGGACCTGGTCAGCGACATCGGCACGCAATCCGACGCGCTGGACAGCGCGCCGGTCGGCAAGCTGGGCGTACAGACGATCACCGCACTGTCGTCGCTCGCGCGCATGCCGTTTTTGGCCGGCAATCACGTGCGCACGCTGATCAACGGCGAAGCGACGTTTGCGGCAATCTTCGACGCCATCGACGCGGCACATCACTACGTGCTCGTCCAGTTCTTCATCATTCGGGCCGACACAGTCGGCGACATGCTGCGCGATGCACTGCTGGCCAAGGCGGCACAAGGGGTGCAGGTGCATTTGCTGTATGACAGCATCGGCAGTATCGACCTGCCGGTGGCCTACGTCAGCGCGCTACGTGCCGGCGGCGTGCAGGTGCATGCGTTCGCCACCAACCGCCGCTTCGTCAACCGCTTCCAACTCAATTTCCGTAATCACCGCAAAATCGTCGTCGTCGATGGCGAACGCGCATTTATCGGCGGCCACAACGTCGGTATCGAATACCTGGGTGGCAAACCACCGTTATCGCCGTGGCGTGATACGCACCTTGAAGTGCGCGGGCCCGTGGTGAAGCAAATCGAATTCGTGTTCGTCGAGGATTGGTTTTGGGCCACGCAGCGGCTGCCCCGTACTACGCCACCCATCCACCCGTGCGGTGGCAACATGCATTGCCAAGTCATCGCCAGCGGTCCGGCCGATCGCCAGGAAACCTGCTCGCTGTTCTTCGTCGCAGCGATTCATGCGGCACGCGAGCGTATCTGGATCACCAGCCCTTACTTGATCCCTGATGAGGCCGTATTCGCCGCCCTCAGGCTCGCCGTGATGCGCGGCGTGGACGTGCGCGTGCTGATTCCGTCGCGCCGCGATCATATCGTCGTTTTTGAAGCCTCCCGACTGTATGCACATGACATGGTGCATGCGGGCATTCAGGTCTTCCGCTATCGGCCCGGCTTCCTTCACCAAAAGGTCGTGCTAATCGATTGTGTCGCCGCCGCGATCGGCAGTGCGAACCTCGATAATCGGTCATTTCGCCTGAACTTTGAGATCATGCTATTGACTGTGGATTCCACGTTTGCCGCAAAAGTCGCGGCCATGCTCGAGGCCGATTTCGCGTTGTCTGATCCGGTCCAAGCCAGCGAATACGCACGCACGCCGGCGTGGCGGCGCATGGCGATGCACGTCGCGCGGCTGTTCGCGCCAATTCTATAGCAGCGCAGGCTCGATACGATGACCGAGTGCCGCTTGCACCTTTAAAGCTGTACTGTTTTTGCTGGTAATACATGTTAGCGCTCGCAGACAGCGTTGCGGTCCAATATTGGTACGGAATCGAATACAGCGCGTGGCACCCATACAACCCGATTCGCTTGTCGCCCAAGCTCAAGCCCCAACACAGACTGTTGTTACCGCGAACCTACCCAGAATAGGATTGGGCTGACAGCTTACGCTCTCACGCCACCCGCGGGAGCGGTCGGTCACAGCGAACAAAGCAGGCGCTGCGGCCATTCAACAGAACGATATTGAGCAGAATGAAAAGGGTTACGGCCGGTCGCGTATTCGCGATCTTCTACAGACCCCTTCCCTGCGTCCCGACCATGTCTGCTACGAGGATGATTTCGATGAGACGGATCGCGGCCCAAAGCGCTAGCCCACTCGTATATATTGGTACGAGCAGATTAGCGCGCCCGGGCCGCGCGTTGTCAGTTGCGCACCTGGATAATGCCCTCGGACGTGGCACAGCCAATCATCCTCATGCGCAATGAAAGCTCGTCTTTAAGACGCCGATTCACGCGCTTTTTCGCATTTCAGCACGACGAGGCCATTAATACCGCCAGTTTGCGGCAAATCTGCCGCGTAGGCGAGCGCAATATAGGGCTGCGTAACCTCCGCACCCATTGCAATACTAACTGTGCTCAATCCCTGGCGCACCGACAGACGTCCCAGCGTCAAGCCGCCCATGGCGATCGCATAGTTCTGGTCACTGCCAATCGAAACGTCGAGTGCCACGTTGGCGAACTGCAGCGTACCCAAGTCCAGCGTGCCCACTGCCGAGTTCAATTTCCCCGACGGCACGTTGCCCGCCAGTGAAGTCGGTTGCGTTGCATGCACCATCCGGCACGACAGGGTACCCGCGCTTCTCGTCAGGGTCAACGGATTGCCCACCGCATACACAGCACCCTGGTTTTCATTATAAGCATCGCCGAGAGAATTGCTTCCGTCTGACCATCGGCCGATCGCCACTACACCGTCGGATCCGGCGACATCTTCAACGCGCCCCATATGCGAAAAGACCTCTCCAGTCGTCCGAAAACCGGCAAAGATGCCTCCTTCACCGCTGTTTGCAAAAGCGGTAAAGGCTCCGTTAGCGTCCTGTGTCAGTAACGAACGGTCGACGCTTGACGAGGCAATGAGGCGTCCAGCACTCAGCGACGCAGCGGGCTGCATCGCCGATGCAAAAAGCACGGAAACTTTGCCGTCTGTTCCTTTGACCTCGGGCGCATAGCCTCGGCTGTTGCCCTGTGCCTCTTTTACTCCAGCGTTCCCGCTGGAGTCGCCACCGCCCCCACACGCCGAGACCAACACCGCGCATAGTAATGCGGGCAACGTAAACTTCATGATGTTTCTGTGCATTTTTTCTCGATCTAACTGATTCAAATTACGTCTTTTATGTCGCGGAGTTTCACAACATGATCGCAAGTATTCCTCAAAGACGAGATGGACAGCAATGTGCTTATCTTATAAAAATCGGACAATATCCATAATACATAGCTATCCTGATCAATAGGAAGGCAGAATTAACCCCTTTTAAACCTTGATGGCTCGTCTTTAGAGAGCACGCGACCGACGCGGATGTTCGAGCCACATCGTCACGGGTTACGTTGTAAATTGTCCACACGAACTGGCGGATTGACGAAAAAAATATCTGTCTAAATTAAGTTGGTTATTGAGTCAACGGTAATGAAATATATCTGCCAATGCAGTGCATCCACGGATGATCTCAAGCCGCCTTAAGTTTGAAACCCTCAATCGACGCGTATAACAAGTTACCTGCTGCGCCATGGCTGTGCCGCAGCCGACGCCCGCTCGACCATCGCCGAGTTCTGCTGCGTGACCCGATCCACCTGTACAACGGCAACATTGATCTGCTCAATGCCGGCCGTCTGCTCATTGTATGCGGCCGAGATATCCCCGCTTGGGCAGCCTCGGCGGCTGCGTTGGGTGCGCCAATGACCACGGCATCACGCGCGTTCGTCGCGAGTGCGCCGCACTGTCCTGGTGAACGCTTGCATGCTGGCCGCCGTTTCCTGCCACGATGCCGCCTACTGCTGCGTACGCGCTGATAAATTGAGCTTGCCTGCCGACACCTATGCACCGGCTCGTGCGGCTAAATGCAATGGCCCCCATAGCCCGCCCGGAGGGAAACGACGTCAGCACGATACTTACGATGGAAGCGCGGCGCGCACGCGCCTTAGCCTGTATGGAAGCCGCAGCACTCTATGCTGCATAGTCTGAGCCGCATTTGCCGGTAAGGTGGCCGGTACGCAATCGACGCGAGGCACGACACGCTCGCCCGCGGCGAAACCATAATATGCTCGACTTAAACGCCTCCAGGCCTTTACGGTGACCCTGACATGCGCGGCCGGAAACCCCGTGATCATCGCGCATCGCCATCCGGCAAAGTGCACAACAACGTCGCATATTGCTCGTCGACGACCTATCCCACCGCTTCAAACACGCACTCGCGCCGACCCAACGTCTAGGGGATCTTGCTGCATTGCAACGCAACCTTGCATTCCGGCACTTAGGCCTTGACCTGAAACAGGTGTTCGAAACCTCCCGCTCATTGGCCACATCACCCTCTAGCGCCATGTCGTATACATGGATCAACTGGTTCAACGGGCCAATCCATACACGGCGCTGCCGAACACCAACAGTAGGAACGTGGCGGCCAACAGCAATTTCAATGCTTGTTCAGCATGCCCTTGCTCCAAAATTCATGCCAATACCTACACATTTGATTGCATTGTTAGCACAAATCGGCCCATCGGATCAATCTTCGAAATGCCGACATGACCGTCCTTTGGCGGCGTGGTCCCAGATCACTTTAGTGTCACGCCGCAAAGTGTTTGCCGAACCGCAATCTTTTCCTGATAGCTATGCGTTGGCCGCCAGATTTATCATTGCACAAGCCATCCGCGCGAAACGCCGTACTTTTTGCCACTTACCATTAAGGCTGTCTGGTTCATCGAATGGCCAGACACAGAGTAGCGTGCAGCCCTGCCGGGTGGTCAGGTCCGGGGCAGGCTGCCGCCGAGCTTGCGTTTTGACGGCTTCGATCCGTCCAAACCGAACCGCCACACGCAGCGCGCGACCCGCGTCAGCTGCAAAGAAAAGGAGAACCGATGAAAAAGCGAGCGATGACCATTGTGGCCTTCAGTGGCCTTGCCGCGAATGCCGCTTGGGCACAGAGCAACGTCACGTTATATGGGGCCGTGGACAACGGAATTGGCTATCAAACTAGCCAGACAACACCGGGCTCGGTCAATGGCGGACGCTCGGCCATCAAGATGGCTCACGGTATCTGGTTAGGCAACCGCATCGGCTTCAAGGGCAACGAAGATCTTGGCGGCGGACTCAAGGCCCTATTCACGCTGGAAGCCGGCTTCAACGGCGCAAATGGTGAAACCCTATTCGAAAAAAACGCTCAGTTCGGTCGGCAGGCATTTGTGGGTATCGCGCATCCTGAGTTCGGAACCGTGACAGCGGGCCGCCAATATACAGCCTATTACACATTGCTCTCGCCCTATAGCCCGGCGACGTGGCTCACGGCGTACGGCTCGCACCCGGGTGACATCAGTTCCCTGAATCTGGCGTACCGCACGAACAGTTCGATTGTCTATATGTCCCCCAACCTCAATGGATTGAAGTTCGGAGGATCGTATGCATTCGCGGGCGTGCCCGGAAGTGCGTACCGGGGTTCGACATGGAGTGCAGGCGCGCAATATATCAACGGACCGCTCGGTATCGCTGCGGGATTTCAACGCATCAATAACGCCGCCGTCGGCGGTGGCACATGGGATTTGCAATCGGCGACCAACTCTAACGGCAAGCCCCCCGTGTCGGCAATTAACTATGGGTACCAAACTGCGCAAGCACAACAACGCGTCGGCGTGACAGGCGGGTGGCAATTCGCGCCCGAATTCGATATTTCGCTCTCTTATACGAACACACAGTACGTGCCAGGTATTCTGTCGAGCTTTCGTAACCAGGCCGTATTCAATGCGGCGGGTGTAGTGCTGCACTGGAAGCCAAGCCCGGTGTGGGACCTCGCTGCCGGCTACAACCATGCGCGCGCAAGTAAGGCCAACGGAATCGAGCACGCAGCGCGGTATAATCAGTTTAACCTGTCGCAGTACTATAGCCTGTCAAAGCGTACCGGCATCTACATGGTACAGGCTTACCAGCGCGCAAGCGGCAATACGTTTACCGTGGCACCGGACGGCACCACGAGCGTGGTCAAGGCCACTGCGTCGATCGGCGATGCGATGAACGCTGCGCCCTCGTCATCGCAGAGTCAGTTTGCCGCCGCCGCGGGGATCGTGCACCGGTTCTAAATTGTCGCGGTCTCAATCGAAGCGCTAACAGCTGCTCGTTAATGGCAGCAGCGGCGCACACATGGCTGCGTGTCCGCGTGGACACGCAGCCACACAGAAAGCTGCGTTCATGATCCACCCATGGTCTCGCCATCCGCTAGTCGATGGATAGGGGCCCCTTGGTCGAGGGCACCCTCCCATCACGTGCGTCGGCCGACCAATATAAGAAGACGCACCGGCACGTATGTCGACAAGTTCAATTCAGCCGCGTCAAAGCAACTTCTCAATATCCGGCTCGATCGCGTCAGGTTTAGTGACAGGCGCATAGCGCTTGACCGGCCTGCCTTCACGATCGATTAAGAACTTGGTGAAGTTCCACTTGATCGCTTCGGTCCCGAGCACGCCGGGGGCTTCCCCGGTCAGATAGCGATACAGCGGGTGCGCATGGGCGCCGTTTACATCGATCTTGTCAAACATCGGAAACTTGACCTGATAGTTTTTCGCACAAAATGCGCCGATCTGTTGCGCGTCGCCCGGCTCCTGCTTGCCAAACTGGTTACACGGAAAGCCCAGTATCTCCAGGCCACGCGCCGCATATCGCTCATATAAGGCCTGCAAACCCGCATATTGGGGCGTAAACCCGCATTCGCTGGCGGTGTTGACGATCAGCAGGACCTTGCCGCGGTAGCGCTCCAGTGAAATGTCGTCGCCCTGCAGCGAGCGCGCGGAAAATGAATAAAGCTGGCTCATCCGGACTCCTTGTACACACACGAGGTAATACGCGCAGTGTAGCGCAACGCCTGACTGCCCGGCATCGGCCGGACGCACGACTGCCCGATGCCGGGCCGATCTACAATAATGGCTTTCCACGCATCCCCATGATGGTCCTGCCGTGATCCGCTTCAACCAACTCAGTCTGTCGCGCGGCATGAAGTCGCTTTTCGAAGGCGCAACCTTCACGCTGAACCCGGGCGAAAAAGCCGGCCTGATCGGCGCGAATGGCGCGGGCAAGTCGACGCTGTTCGCCCTTTTACGAGGTCAACTGCAGCCAGATGCCGGCGAACTCGCGCTGCCGCCTTCATGGCGCATCGCGCATGTGGCACAGGAAACGCCCGCGGTCGAGCGCAGCGCGCTCGACTACACATTGGACGGTGACACGCAATTGCGCGACATCGAGGCACGTATCGCCGTGGCGTGCGCCGACGACGATGGCGCTGAGCAAGCGCTCGCGCATGCGGCACTGGCGGATGTCGACGGCTATTCGGCCCCAGCGCGCGCGCAAGCGCTATTGCTCGGCCTGGGCTTTACGCTCGAACAAACGCTGGCGCCGGTCGCCAGTTTCTCCGGCGGCTGGCGCATGCGGCTGAACCTCGCGCAGGCGTTGATGTCGCGCTCCGACCTGCTGCTGCTGGACGAGCCCACAAACCACCTGGATCTGGACGCCATCGTGTGGCTCGAAGACTGGCTGCATCGCTACACGGGCACGCTGATCGTCATTTCGCACGACCGAGAATTTCTCGATTCGGTATGCAATGTCACGCTGCACCTGGAACAACGCCAGATCAAGCGTTACGGCGGTAACTATAGCCAATTCGAGGTCCAGCGGGCGCAACAGCTCGCGTTACAACAAAGCGCATACGAGAAGCAGCAGCGCACGATCGCGCACCTGCACAGCTTCATCGACCGATTTAAGGCCAAGGCCACGAAAGCGCGACAAGCACAAAGCCGGATGAAGGCACTCGAAAAAATGGAGCGCATCGTGCCGGCGCACGCGTCGTCACCGCTCACGTTCGAGTTTCGCGAACCCGCGTGCGCGCCTAACCCGATGCTCGTGATGGAGCAGGTTCGCTGCGGTTATCCATCGGACAGCGGCGGCGCGCCGGCTGTGATCGTCGACGACGTCAACGTATCGATTCAGAGTGGCCAGCGCATTGGTTTGCTCGGTGCGAACGGCCAAGGCAAGTCGACATTGATCAAGACGCTGGCTGGCACCCTGGCGCCGATCGGGGGTGTCATGCGTCACGCAAAAGGATTGATGATCGGGTACTTCGCGCAGCACCAGCTCGAGACGTTGCGAGAGGACGACACGCCCCTGCAGCATCTGGCACGGCTCGCCCCGGACACGCGCGAGCAGGCGTTGCGCGACTTTTTGGGCAGCTTCAACTTCAGCGGCGAAATGGCCACCACGCCGATCCGCCCGTTCTCGGGCGGCGAAAAAGCCCGTCTTGCCCTTGCGTTGATTGTCTGGCAACGCCCCAATTTACTGCTGCTTGACGAGCCGACCAATCACCTCGATCTCGAAACACGCCATGCGCTGACGATGGCACTGGCCCAGTTCGAAGGAACGCTCATTCTTGTGTCCCACGACCGACACTTGCTGCGCGCGACAACCGATCAGTTCATGCTGGTCGCGAAGCACCGGGTGGCGCCATTCGACGGCGACCTGGACGATTACCGCGACTGGCTGCTGCAACATGCGGCCGAGCAGCGCGAAGCAGCAAAACGTACCGGCTCGCAGGCCGACGCGCAGGTACCGGGTACAGGCACGGCAAGCCGCGACGGCGCCTCAGACATGACCGGTGCCGACACGGCAATGAACCGCAAGGCACAACGCCGCGCCGATGCACAGGCCCGGCAAAAGAGCGCGCAGTTGCGCAAGCCCTTGCAGAACCAAATCGGCAAGGTCGAGCAGCAGATGGACGCATTGAGCGCAGAAAAAGCCTCACTCGAAGCGTTCATCGCGGCGCCGTCGAGCCATGAGCCGGCGCACAAGACGAACCTGACCAGCGCACTAAGGCGTCAGGCCGAGGTTTGCGATAAGATCGCCGCGCTCGAGGCCGAGTGGCTGGAACTGAGCGAAGCACTCGAGCAAATCGGCTGAAGGCGAGATGGATCAGCGCCGCGCGTAATCGATGCGCTGCACGCCGTACTCGGTGCCGACCAGGCACAGGTCGGCGCCGCGCGCGGCGAACAGCCCGACGGTCACCACGCCCGGCCATTGATTCATGTCGCGCTCCAGCGCAACGGGATCGTCGATGGCCAGTCCCTTGACATCAAGAATCTCATTGCCGTTGTCGGTCATGAAGGGTGCGCCATCGTGTGTGAGCCGCAACACCGGCGTGCCAGCGCCCAACTGGGCGATGCGGCGCGCGAGCGCCACGCGTGCCATTGGCACGACTTCGACCGGTAGCGGGAATGTGCCAAGCGTTCGCACTAGCTTGCTACCATCCGCGATACACACGAATACGTCGGCGACCGACGCGACGATCTTCTCGCGTGTCAATGCCCCGCCACCACCCTTGATCATCGCGCCACACGGATCGATCTCGTCCGCACCGTCCACGTAGACGGGCAACGATTCGACATCGCCTAACTCGAATACGCGAAACCCATGCGACAGCAGCCGGTTCGTCGTCGCGACGGAACTCGATACGGCTCCGCGATACCGGTCCCGGCTGCTGGCAAGCGCATCGATGAAGCAGTTCGCAGTCGAGCCGGTCCCAACACCGATTACCGCACCTTCCGGTACGTGAGTGTTCACATAATCGGCCGCCGCTTGGCCAACGAGCTGCTTGAGTTCTTGTTGAGTCATCTGAAAAGTACTGCGGGAAAATACGAGATGGTGATAGTTTACCCGACCCGCTGCCACGTCGCTCAATGTAGAGCGTTTGCCGGTATCTGTCGGTGCCGTACCAGGAACCTCGCGCGATGCTCGTTGAGCATCATGCTGATTTTTGTTTGTCGGCTCATACTCGCTCACTCCGAACGCTCGCCCATTGAATCAAGCTAGAAAACGGCTTGGAGCGCGAGACGGTAAGGCGCATGACAGGCTTGTCCGAAGCCGACATGAAGCAGATCTGCCACTAATAGAGTAGGATAAGTAACGGCGATTCAATGCTGAGCGGCATAGGGTCATGTGTCACGTAATCGACAACGCAAGCGCATGCCTTCGCGCGATGCGCTTCATGCCGCTGCAACAGGCCAACTCGGCATAGTCGTGCGTGCGCACAGCGGAGCCCAACATGCGCGCAGTATGGCCGCGTCGCCAGGCTCACAGTTGAGTTGGCCCACTATCGTTAAGCGTATGGTTTGGCCCCCACTGCCGGTCGGGCCGAGGGCACGCCGCTCATTATGCTCATCAGAGTCCAGCGCCGCTGCCTGTCGCGCTAAGCCATTTAAAACGCGAACAAGGACGTATTCGTCCGTACCATGATGCGGCGGCGCACGCGGGCCAGCGTTCGCCATCGTGCCGATAAATTGGAGCGTGCGTCAGCGCACTGGCTTACGCACACAACTGGGTCGCACCAAGCCGACGGCAGCTTCGATCAGTGTAGAGAAGCCATTTCAACGTGCTGCTGACAGCAGCGAGAACCGCATTGATAAGATACGGAACGCACGCGCTCGCTCCCAATCGGCCCGCTCATGGCATGACGAGACTTGCAGAGCACATTGAACATGCGTTACGGTGCCTTACAGGAAATCTAGACGCGACCGCAGCGGTGCAGTACCAAGCATTACCAGACCCAATTTTGGTTCAATGCTTTGCTAGCGCTTTGCATTAAGCTGCCTTTTTGAAGGCAATGGCGGGATACTGCGTGGTCAACAGCACGGCATAGGAGCGGCAATAGGCATTCTATATCACTGATTTTTAATGCCAGTACGTTGCCTAACTGCCTCGAACAGGCAGATGCCGCTGGCAACCGATACATTTAGGCTGTCCACACTGCCCCTCATCGGGATGTGCATCAAGTCGTCGCAGGTCTCGCGCGTCAACCTGCGCATGCCCTCCCCTTCGGCACCCATGACCAACGCGACCGGACCATCAAACACAGTATCGTACAGGCTGCGCTGGGCGTCGCCAGTTGTGCCAATCACCCAAACCCCGGCATCCTTCAGTTCACGCAGTGTACGGGCAAGATTGGTGACCGTGATGTACGGCACGGTTTCGGCCGCGCCACTGGCTACCTTCGCGGCAGTTGAATTGAGGCCAACCGCACGATCGCGCGGTGCGATCACTGCGTGCGCGCCGGCCGCGTCGGCTACGCGCAAGCACGCGCCAAGGTTGTGCGGATCAGTGACCCCGTCCAGCACCAGTAACAGCGCGGGTCCGGGCAGCGCGTCGAGCAACTCGGCCAGGTTTTGCGCAAGCGGCAAATCCGTCGCGCGTGCGACGACACCCTGGTGCCGGTGCGTACCGGCCAGCCCGTGCAGCCGCGTATCGTCAGCGGCAATCAGCCGGACACCGGATGATTGCGCCGCTTGCAAAAAATCCTGCATGCGACGGTCGCGTCGGGTCGGATCGTACAAGACCTCCTCGATGCTAGACGAGTCGTGGCGCAGCCGCGCGGTGACCGCGTGGAATCCATAAAGAACTTTTAAACGTGCCATAAAAACTGCTTTCAAAAAAATGTGGCGCGACTAACCTACCGTTTCTTGCCACGCACCCGTCCATTTGCGCCGGCGCCGGCTGACGGGCGTTTCTTCGCAGCAGCCTTGGTTGCGCCGCGTGCGTCGTTGACATGCGCGCTCGGCGAGGACGCCAACATCTCACCGCGCGGGCCACCGTCCGCTGACGCAAGTGGCCGCACACGCGGGGCACAGCCGCTCGCATCGTCAGCCGCATTGCGCGAGGCTGCGCGCAACGGCGACTTAGCCGACACCTCGCGTACCAGGCGAAAGTCGATCTTGCGCGCATCCAGGTCGACACGACTGACTTGCACGCGCACGCGCTCGGACAGGCGATACCGTATCCCGGTACGCTCGCCGCGCAACTCGTTCTTAATTTCGTCGTATTGGAAGTAGTCAGCGCCCAGTTCGGTGACATGGACCAAACCTTCGATGAATAGCGAATCCAATTGCACAAAAATACCAAACGGCGTCACGCTGCTGATCATCCCGCCATATTCGTCGCCCAGCTTGTCTCGCATGAAATAGCACTTGAGCCACGCTTCGACATCGCGCGATGCCTCATCCGCGCGCCGCTCGTTGGCCGAACAATGCAGGCCAAGTTCCGCCCAGATGGCATCGTGCGAACGGCCACCTGCAAGCATGCGTTCGTCGTCTTGTTGCAACGTACGCGCCTGAGGCGCCAGCGAAGTGTTGAGCACGACGTCACCGCAAAGTTGCGGCTGGTACTGCTTACCAGCCAGGATCGCACGAATCGCCCGGTGCGTAAGCAGATCCGGATAGCGACGAATCGGACTGGTGAAATGCGCATAAGCGTCATAGGCAAGGCCAAAGTGCCCAATATTGTCGGGACTGTAGACCGCCTGTTGCATCGAGCGCAGCAGCATCGTTTGCAGCATTGATGCGTCCGGGCGCTCCCGCACCTGCTTCATCAAGGCCGCGTAGTCACTTGCATGCGGCTTGTCGCCACCGCCCAACGTCAGTGCGAAACCGCGCAGGAAAGCCCGAAGATTCGCCAGCTTCTCCTCAGTCGGCCCGGCATGGACCCGATACAGCCCCGGATGCTTGTTGCGCTTGAGAAAATCGGCCGCGCACACATTGGCGGCCAGCATGCACTCTTCAATCAGCTTGTGCGCGTCGTTACGCTGCCGCGGCAGGATCTGCTCGATCTTGCCCTGAGCGTTGCACACGATATAAGTCTCGGTCGTGTCGAACTCGATCGCGCCACGCTTCTCGCGCGCCTGCAGCAACGTCTTAAACACGCCGTGCAAGTGCTGCAGGTGCGGCAGCAACGCGCCGCGCCGCGCCGCTTCGGGCCCCTTCGTGTTCGACAGGATGGCCGCCACCTCCGTGTACGTAAGCCGTGCGGCCGAATGCATCACTGCCGGATAGAACTGGTATGCCTTGATGTCGCCACGCGAGTTGATCACCATGTCGCAAACGAGCGTGCAACGGTCCACATCCGGGTTCAGCGAACATAGCCCATTTGACAGCTTCTCGGGCAACATTGGGATCACGCGGCGCGGGAAATACACCGACGTGCTGCGCTCAAGCGCGTCATGATCGAGGCCATCGCCATCGGTGACGTAGTGGGACACATCGGCGATCGCGACCAGCAAGCGAAAGCCGTTCTGCCGGCCGATCCGGATCGGCTCGCAATAGACCGCGTCGTCGAAATCGCGCGCGTCCTCGCCGTCGATCGTCACGAGCGGCACGTCACGCAAGTCCACGCGCTGGCGCAGATCCGCTGCGCGCACCTCGTCGGGCAGCTTGGCCGCCTGGGCCAGCGCCGCGTCCGAGAACCGGTGCGGCACGCCATACTTGCGCACGGCGATCTCGATTTCCATGCCGGGATCGTCGATGTCGCCCAGCACCTCGACGATCTTGCCGAGCGGCTGCGAATGACGGCTCGGGAAGTCCGTTAACTCAATCGAGACGACCTGGCCAGACTTGGGCTTGACCTTGCCCGTCTGCGTCACGAGGATGTCGTGGCCGATCCGCTTGTCCTCCGGCGCAACGACCCATACACCGTTCTCGTTCAGCAACCGGCCGATGATTCGCTTGTTCGCCCGCTCGGTGACCTCGACAATGTGGGCCTCCGGACGGCCGCGCCGGTCATAGCCCGTCACGCGCGCGAGCACCCGGTCGTTATGCATGACCTTCTGCATCTCTGCATTGGACAGGAATAGGTCGCCACCGGCATCATCGCGAATCAGAAAGCCGTAGCCGTCGCGATGGCCCTGAACCCGGCCGGCGACAAAGCTCGACGGATGCGTGAGCTGGTAATAGCCACGCTTGTCGAGCCTGATCTGGCCATCGCGCTCCATCGCGCCGAGGCGCTTGAAAAACCCTTCGCGCTCCTGACGCTTGATCGCGAGTGCTTCGGCAATGTCATTGCCGGCAAGTGGCTGTTCGGTCGTGCGCAATACGCCGAGAATTTCTTCGCGGCTAGGAATCGGATAGGGGTATTTGCTCAAAGCCTTGTCGATGAATGGTTGTCTTGAATGCGCGCAGCGCACGGATTGGCGTGGCACGCATCGTCACTGCCCGGCCAATGCACGGTGGCGCCGGCCAACTCACTGGAGAATGATTCTAACACCGGGTTTGGTCAATGCAGGGCTGATGCGCTGGATGCGCCGGCGTGGCGGACAGCACGCACGTTGACACCGGTGAACCACCGGCTTGCCGTCGGCCGGCTGAAAAGACAAAAAACCCCGTAAGACCTTTATCTTACGGGGTTTCTCGTACCACTTCGTCGTATCACGACAGCGCAACCTTTGGTGCCCAGGAGAGGACTCGAACCTCCACGGAGTTACCCGCTAGTACCTGAAACTAGTGCGTCTACCAATTCCGCCACCTGGGCGGCTTTGCTGCGTAATCAGCGAAGAACGCCATTATGCTGATTTGCCGCCGTTGTGTCAACAATTACGTAAAAAATGAGGCGACATGGACGACCAGCGCATTGGCACTTGTCCCATCAGCGATCGGGCCATTCGCGTGGACGCCCGACCGAAACGGGTGACGCGGGCCCAAGCAGCCAGCATCGGCGGCGACACGCTGGCTGCCCGTGACACCAGTATGGCCGGGGCCGCACGCCGTACCAACCAGACGAGGCTATAAATCGCTCGTCATCGACCGAACCCATGCTGATTGACGACGCCGTGCTCACGGGCGCCGAGGCGCTGGTGCGGCTGGCGCCATTGCACCAGGCGCACCACGTGGCGACAATCCGTGCCGTGCATGCCACCGTGCCGCGCGTGTCGCAGGTCGCGCGTTTCGACACTGCGTTTCATCGCAACCAGCCGGCGATCGCGCAGGAATTTGGACGGTGGCCGCAGCGTGATCAGCACTCTGGGCTTCACCGCGCTAACTCGACGCCGCGCTCAACGCACGGCAAGCAATGGCTCGAGTACACGGGCCGTGCCGACCCATGAACGCAGCCACGCATGGCGCACGTGGCGATAACGATCGAAGACGCCGCACAGATTGTCTAAACGCACGCGTCCCGCATCGGTCGTCTCGACGAAGTTGTCTTCTAGCGACAGCAGGCCGGCATTCGCGCAGCGGCGCAGCACGCGGATCTCGTTGGCGAAGTAGTCGGAAAACTCGATATTGTGCGCCAACTCGATCGCCTGCCGGTCAATGAAGAAATTGGTGGCCAGCGACTGGATGACCGTGCGACGGATCGCGTCGTCGGCCGACAAGCGCCATCCACGCAAGCCCGGCGCGCGCACCTTGCGCCCCGCGATAGAACGCACGGGTCCGGATGGCAAGGCCTCCAGATGCTGGAAATAAGCGTCGGCGGTGGCGCCGATCGCCCCCGGCCCAAGCGGCACGACAGCGTGCGTCGCACGCGAGGACAAGCCAAACGGCTTACACACGAGACGACCGAATCGCTGTGCCGATACCAACGGATCGTCGCGACGCGCGTGGTCGTCGATACCTAATTGCACGTACCCGGACGCATGCAACCGCTCGACCAGTACCACCCGCTCGGCGAGCACGTCAGCGCACATACAACGCGTTTGCAGACGGAGCCGCGTGGCACCTTCGGCGATCAATGCATCGAGCATGTGCAGCGTGCCCGGCGATGGCGCGCCCGGTACTGGGCCGCGCGGCTCAGTACCGTACTCGAGCACCGCCCCCACGGATGCAAAACCGTGCGCGCGGGCCCGCGCGACGAGTTCGGTCAAACGCCGCCGGTCGGCGTCCATCGGCTCCTGCTCGCCCACGCCGGGGAATTCCGTCGATGACCGCATGCCCCCAGCGATACCGCCGGGCCGCGCCGTCGGCACCGCACCGACGCACAGTTCGAGATGCGCGAAGCCGTTCAATGCCAGCGTGTCGAGCAACGTCTCGTCCTGTGCGGCACGCCAATCGAGCGAAACCGACCAGTGGGCATCGCGCGCGAACGCGAACCGCTGTCGCAACAACGCGACGAGCCGCGCGGCGCCGCTTGCCCCGAGCAAGCCGAGTTCGCCGCTCCAGTGCAACTCCGCGACGTCGGATCGCGCCGGGTCCCATTGCCGATGAAACGCGATATCGTCGTCGATGCGGCGCGCAAACGCCAGATAAGCGGCATTGCCGGGCGCGAGCGCCGGTATGGCAACCGACAGTGCGATATGCGCCGGGGCCGTGCCCGCCCCGTCGCCCCAGCCGGCGCCGCTGACAGGCAACGCGCTGGCGTAGCAAGCCGCTAGCGCCGCTTCGTCGAACGCGTCGACGAACCACCCGCGCTCCGGATAGGTCGCGTAACGGCGCAGCGCATGCGGGTCCGCATCACCGGGTCTCGCGTCGCTCGTGCCCCCCTTCAAAATTCTGCTCCCTTTTTGGATTCCTCCGTCGACGCAGTTCGCCCAGCCCATGTGGCGCGCATCGAACGCCGATTCGCCTCGAACCACATCGCACTGGCAAAGCCCGCGCACAGCGCCGCACCCACACCGATCATCCACGTCAGATAACCCATTTTTCCCTCTGGCCTACGCCTCGTGAACTGGCCCACCGCCCGGCCCGGCAGGCGGCTCGCCGGATGCCCGTCGCACAAAACCGCAACGTCGATAAGTGCAGCATCGCGTATCGCGCGCCGGTGCGCCATGACACAAATCAATAAGCATCGCGATAGCCAGCCATCCGGGCACACGGCGCGAACACAAGTATCGGCTTCGCGTATTAATGATCACCTCAATCGGCGCGCGGTCCCTTGATTGAAATCAAACCACACGTCACACACCGACGCACCACCTCAAGGCGCAGCGCGATTTCGATCAACTGAACCGCTTGCGCCCACTGACAAGCTATCCGTGTGCAATCTAATGCTTTTTCAAGAGGACACGACCATGAAAGCCATCGACATCATGACCACCGGCGTCATTACCGTGACGCCTGCCATGACGGTGCGCAAGGCCGCCAAGGTGTGGGGCGAGCGTCATATCAGCGGCGTGCCGGTGGTCCACGACGCGGGCGTGCTGGTCGGCATGCTCAGCGAGACGCACTGATTGCATCGCAGCGAACTGAGCCCGGATGAACAGCGTCGTTTGTGGTAACTAGAAGGGGCGTTGACAAGCCGCGAGCCGGCCGAACATGCGAAGTCCCATGGCAACACCGTCGCTGATGTGATGATCACCACGGTGATCTCTGTCGGCGAAGACACCCCGCTGGCCGAACTCGCCGCGCGCTTGAGCGGCGCCACATCAAGCCGCCTGTTCATCATACAGGCGGACCGGCTGGTGACATCGTGAGCCGCGCCAACCTCGTGCAGGCGCTGGCCCGTACCCCGGCATCGAAAGATGCGTCGTCGCCGCGCGCATCGGCAAGCGACGCGGCATTGCGCACGAGGTTGATAGGTGAGTTGGCGGGGCGCAAGTGGGCGTTTCCGAGCATAGCATTGTCGTGCGCAACAGCATCCTTCACCTGTGGCGCTACCGGTGGTCCGATAACGGAATCATAGCGATGCGTATCGCCGTGCAGAATATCCCCGGCGTCAACGCCGTCGAGGATCACCCGTACCGTACCCGCTGCTGCCCGCGATCTAACATGGCACGTCACCACGTTGCGGCGCTGCGGCCGGGCATGCGGCTCGCCGCTGTCGCCAGCGCGCCGGCGGCGGCCGGTGCGCCATAGGCGAGCATCCGAATGAAGCCGCGCCGGCCTGACGAGAGGCTGGGCTTGCCCGGCCCGACGAGATGCTGAGCTTGCCCATCAGTGGATTCGTTGCGTGCCCGTGTCGAGCGTCAACGCTTGGCGTCGTCACGCTCGCCCGCGGAACGAGCCAGATAGGCGGTCACGACATCCGGTAGGTTGTCGTGCAGCCAGCGCGCCATCTCAACCTCCTGCGGCAGGATCTGCTCGCAGCAACGTTGCGTCTCGGCGTCTCCGGCCGCGCGGGCGGCCGCAATCAGTGCCGTGTACGCGGCAATTTCGATGTGCTCGAACACATAGCTGGCCATGCTGCCCTTGACCACCTCATCGGTGACAGTCATCCCGCCGAGCGCCTGTCCAAACGCGGCAGCCCGGGCGGCAAGATTCTTGATCGTCGACGGGCTGCTGCCCAGCCGGTCCAGACACTGTTCGAGCAGCTTTTGCTGGGACAGCGTCTCATCAACGTGCTGCTCGATGCGCTGTTTGAGCTTGGGATAATGTTCAAGCCTCGACGCTTGCGCCTTGAGCATCGACTCCGCATGCTGCTCCATCGCATAGGCATCCTTCAACCAATCAATCATATGTTCGCGTGGACTCGTCATCATGTTTTCCTCGCCGGTACCGCACCGTATAGCGCGCCGCGCGACATGCGCGGCACATCGGTCTGCGCAACCGTCATACCCGGCAGAACGCAGCGGCCCCCTGCATAGGATCCGATACCGGCCGCTCAACACGATCGACCCGTGCGGGTAATGGCACCGCGCGCGATCGACCGGTGCCGGCTCGAGGGGCCCGGTAAGCGGCGGGTGGCCTGGCGCGAGACAGCGCCCGATAACGGCAAATTTTTCACTACACTGCGCTGTCGTTGCCGCATCCCGTCTTCGCAGCAGACTACGCATGGCGGTACGCCAGCGATGCTGCATTGCAATACAGGGACGGGACGGCCCTGCGTTCGATTGGCACAGTACGTGCTTCCCTCGCTCGTCCGCTTGACAATCGGAGACTCAATGGCGCTCGACATTTGCACTGCAAAGCAACAACCCTGCTCACCGCGTCGCGTTCGCGGCTCACTGCGACGGGATGCCGTCCCGTTTGCCGCAGCCGCAATGGCATTGACGATTTACACCGCGCCGACACAGGCGCAAACCCCATCGCCACTGGGCGAGTGGCAGTATTCGGCTGGTGTTCCCCTGCAAAAACTGTACATGTCATCCATCCCGGAGTGGGAAGCAAGGATCGGCATTGGCTCGACATTCGCGCCCCGCTACGAGGGTGAGAATCGGTATCGCACATTGGTCGGCCCAAGCGTGGACATGCGCTATCGCGACCTCGTCTTCTTATCAACTGGCGAAGGTATCGGCGTCAATGTGCTGCGCGGTCCGAATTGGCGCGTGAGCGTCGCGGCGGCATACGATCTTGGCCGGCGCGCGCATGATGATCCGTCGCGACTGGCTGGACTGGACAACATTAACCCGGCGCCGGAAATGAAGATCGCCGCCGAGTACGTGGTATCGAAGGCGTTTCCACTGGTGGTCCGGGGTGTGACCACACGCAGCTTCGGCGGCTCGAACGGTTGGACGTTCGACCTGAGCACCTATATGCCCCTACCGGGCAGTTCGGAAAAGTTCTATTGGTTCGCGGGTCCGTCCGTGACGTTTGCGGACTCGAAATACATGAACGGCTGGTTCGGCGTCACTGCCGACCAAGCCGTGCGCTCCGGGTATCGCCGTTACGACGCGGGCGCCGGACTGAAATCGGCCGGCTTCGGTGTGACGATGATCTACTTCATGAACAAACACTGGTTCGTGAGCGCCGATGGTGCGTTCAAACGCCTGCTGGGCAGCGCGGCCGACAGCCCGGTCATCCGCACGCGGTTCAACGGCGTCTGTGACGTGTCGATCAATTACCAGTTCTAGTGAGGGGCCTTGCCCGATAAGCCGACACACACTCACAACGGCGCTTAACGGCCCTGCGATGATGGGTGTGGCGGCGCGGCGCCCGTCATACGTGCGCAACGCATCGCCACCCCTGCGCCCGTTACAAAACAGGCGCAGGGTGGCTGGTTGCGACTTACTCGGTCACCCCCAGCTTTTGCGCCAGCTTCTGCGACATCAAGTAATGCTCTCTAAGTGTGGGCAGAGCGTCTAGCGCCGCTTGCTTCAACGACGGATTCTCTCCGTCCTTCGCTTCTTTCTCGAACGCGGCGATGGCTATCCGGTGCGCTTCCAAGCCTACCTTACGCACGTAGGCGCGATCGAAGTCGGCGCCGACCAATGGCCTGAGCGAATCGAGCAGCGCCATATCGGAGTTGTCCTTGGGCACCACTACGCCGTGAGGCGCCACCGCTTTAAGCTGCACCGTCAGCCTCATATGGTCGGCGATCATGTGACGCGCAAACGATCTGACGTCTGCGTTACTCGTATTCTTATGCGCCATCTTCCCCGCATCGATCTCGGTCGACGACGACATCGTGGCCGCCTGTATGAAGTCACGGTCCACGCTGGAGAGCGGATTTGCGGCCGTCGTTGACGCCGCTTGCGTTTGAGCGTGAACAATCGGGGTAAACAGCAGTGCACCAATGCAAGCGAGTGTAGTTAACTTCATTATGGGTTCTCCAATTAAAATAGCATGATCGAGCACGGCCACAGCCCCGCCGTAACTCACCGGTGACATAAGCAAACGCCGTGCCTGAATAGTGTTTTATTGCAGCCACACCGGCACGCGCATTGCACGAATATTACCCAGGGCTATCACGAGAACGTGCCGAATCCATCCGCAGCATGTCGGCTACCCTGTCAACGATCGCGTACACCAGCGTCTGTAGACTCACTCAGGTCACTGTGGACCCGATCCTGGGAAGGCACGTGATCAATGCGATCGGGCATCACGTCTGCATTAGGCGCTATCGTCTCGTCGCCATCGGCGGCAGCGCGCTCGCCCGTGCCGGCGCTATCGGTGTCACTGCCTTGCTCCACGATGCCCGTTTCAAGCGCGTGGTTGTCCAACTCCGTGTCGCGATCGAAATCATGACGTTTCGCGCCGACCGTATCACTGCCGGTGTCTGACGAATCGCCAGGACCGAGCGCTTCGGTATCGTGGCCGGGCACGTAGGGCTGCGGCAAATCGTTATCGGGATCCAGTGTGCTGTTCATGATGCGCTCCATGCAAAATGTACTAACATTGGTAGCAGATGCCGTGCCCCAGCCCTGCACGCGTGCTGTCTTAGCCAAACCGATGCCTCGCGAGCGACCACTCGGCTGCACATCCAGTGCGGCCAATGCATTCAGTGCGACGCACAGGACGCCCCATGACAACGACTTAAAATCCGGTTGTACGCGGCGCCGAACGCCCTCAGCGCGCACAGCCATCGCGTGACGCGCCGCACGCATCATGTCAAGATTGCGCTGCACAAACGCTTGGCACGCATCATTACTCTCTACGCTCGGCCCGCCCGGCGCGGCCGACTGGACTCATGGACAAAGACACACGGAATCAAAGAGGCTTTCAAATCCTGCTGTTCGCGGTATCGTTCGCGCTCGTTTGGATTTTGCTGCCGTTCTTCGGTGCGATTTTTTGGGGCACGATCCTAGCCATCTTGTTCCAGCCGTTGCAGCGCACGCTGACGATGCGGCTGGGCAACCGCTCAAACCTTGCGGCGCTGGCGACGTTGAGCCTGTGCGTGCTGGTCGTGATTTTGCCTGTCAGCCTAATGATCGGCACGCTCGTGCAGGAAGTCTCGTTCGCCTACGAGCAAATCAAAACCGGCCAGTGGAACATCACGCTGTATTTCCAGAAGGCGGTCGGCGCGCTGCCCGCGTTCGCGCAGCACTGGCTGAACGACGTCGGCCTGGCCGACATGCAAAGCCTGCAGGCCAGGCTGACCGAAGGGGCCGCCCGCATCAGCCAATTCGTGGCCGGGCAGGCGGTCGCAATCGGCCAGAATACGCTGCAGTTCGCCGTCGGCTTTGGCATCATGCTGTACATGGTGTTCTTCCTGCTGCGCGACGGCGGCGCCATCTCGTTGCGTATCCGTGAAGCGGTGCCGCTGGCCGACTCGCACAAGCAAAAACTGCTCAGCAAGTTCACCACCGTAGTGCGCGCGACGGTCAAAGGCAATATCGCGGTGGCCGCGGTGCAGGGCCTGCTCGGCGGCCTGATTTTCTTCATCCTCGGCATCAGCGGCTCGCTGCTGTGGGGCACGTTGATGGCGTTCCTGTCACTGCTGCCGGCGATCGGCTCGGCGCTGGTCTGGGGACCGGCGGCGATCTATTTCCTGCTGGCCGGTCCGTTGTGGAAGGCGATCGTGCTCGTTTTATTCTGCTCGTTGGTGATCGGTGGCGTGGACAACCTCCTGCGCCCGATCCTGGTAGGCAAGGACACGAAGCTGCCTGATTGGGTCGTGCTGATCTCCACGGTCGGCGGCATGGCCACGTTCGGCATCAACGGCTTTGTCATCGGCCCATTGATTGCCGCGCTATTCATCGCGTGCTGGGACATCTCAGTGCTCATTGCGCGCGACGAGACCCCTCCGCCCTCCGCTGTCGATGGCACGATGACGCCGCCGCGCAACGGCGCGCGGCGGCGGCGTCGGACACCGCGGGCGGCGCAGCACGAGGACTTGACCAGCGATACGTAAGCGCGGCGCTCAACTGCCGCTGCCCACGGTGTCGAGCGCCGTGCGGTCGATCGCCTGCGCGGAGCCAACCCGGTTGCGCAATTCGAACTTCTGGATCTTGTCAGTCGATGTCTTGGGTCGTTCCCCAAAGCGCACCGACGTGGGCACCTTGAAGCCGGCCAAGAACAACCGGCCGTACGCGATGATCTCGTCGGCCGTCGTGCTCGCGCCTTCCTTAAGTTCGATGAAGGCGCACGATACCTCGCCCCACTTCGGATCCGGCATCGCGACCACGGCCGCCACGGCGGCCCCTCATTCGTCTAGCTTGGCGATGATCGCCACGGACGAGCCGCCCGTCACGTAGCGGCAGGCACGCCGCTCAGCGGGGCTTCAAGCGCGGCAAACCGGCTTCGGTCTGACGTTGTAAGTCACGGATATGCCGCTGCAACTCACGCAACTGCGTTTGCGCAGCCGCCTTCTGCGCGTCCAGTGCCTGCGCCTGCGCGGCAGTCTGTTTCTGGCGAGTCGTGACTTCCGCCTCCTGCGCGCGCGCCACGTTCAGGTCTGTCTGTAGCCGCACAGCTCGATCACGCGACAGCGCGATCATGCGGTCGGTGAATGCCTTCTGCGCCTCCAGCCGCGCACGACGGATTTCGATATCGGACAGTTGTACGGTCTGCCGCACCAAATCTGCATAGATGGCTTCGGCCCGGACCGGGTCTTGCGTCTTGATCACACGCCAAAAGTTTTTTTGTTGGAACAGCGCAATGTAATAGGTCATCTCCTTGCTATGGAACAGCAGGCTCGCACCGTAGCTGCCGTTATACGACGTACGGAATTCGGTCAACGCCGAAGCATGGATCAGCCGTTGCAATTCGGCGACATTGCCGCCGATTGAATGACGCGCGTCGTCAGCCATCGGCGCGCTGGATGCCATCGCGCCGGGCAACGCGACGTTGGCAGTCGGCTCCTGCGTGATAGCGACGCTACTGGCCGTCTCCTGTGACGGCGCACCGGCCCACGCGGTCGCTGCTTGACTGACGATGGCCACGGCAACCGCCGTCAGCACCCTACCCCTTGCTCGTGGTAATTGATTCATTTGTTTTCCGAGTGTGCGCTTTTTCGTGGGGTCAATATTACTTAAATTCGTGGGTTTCGGGTTCCTCGTCGAAGATCGAGTATGGGTGCATCTTTCCCATAATACCGCGCGGCTCAAGACCAGATGCTGCGCGGTGTCCTGCTACTTCCAGCCATTGACGCCCAACGCCGCAATCATTCGCGAGCATTCCGTCCTATCCCACGGACTACGATCGACCCACACTTCGGGCGTGCTATCGGCCGGCACGGGTTGGGCGCAACGAGCCCATACCAGCGACCGCACGTGCGCTTAGAAGTCGCTCTACCAAACGGCAGCGCCGCTTTGCCGTATGCTCTTTTCATGATCGGTGGCGCCGTCAACGCCGTGCCATACCGCACTGTCAGTATGTGTCGGTTCGCGACCCTGCATGATGCGGCGCGGCACACCACCATCGCACCGGGTCCACCCTGGCCCGTGAAGATAAAGGCCCGTTTCAGGAGGAAGACGTGATGCAAGCGTTGCTCAATCTCCGCGTGGTCCGCGGCGTGCTAGTCGCAATTTACGTTGCCCCTATCCGTTGCCAGCGCCTTCGCCGCCGACAACGCATCGCCGATGGGTGTTTGGCAAACGATCGACGACCACACAGGACAACCGAAGGCATGGGTCCAGATCGCGCAGGAAGCCGACGGCACGTTGTCAGGCAAAATCGTCAAGGGGCTAGCCGCCAACAATCAACCCGATCACCGCTGTACCGCATGCACAGACGCGCGCAAGAACCAGTTAATGCTCGGCATGACGATCATCGACGGCATGAAACAAGACGGAGACAGCTGGAAGGGTGGACATATCCTTGATCCGGAAAACGGCAAGATCTACAAGTGCAAGATGCACGTCGAGGACAACGGCCAGAAGCTGGTCGTGCGCGGTTATATCGGCGTGTCGCTGATCGGCCGTTCACAGATATGGAACCGCCAGCAGTAACGCGTTGCACACCCCGTCAATCAGCAGTCACGCGTTGTACGCGCTCATCGCACCGCGGCCCGCCGACGGCGCGCCACGCACGGCCACGGGGCCGTGCACCGTTACGTCAATGACGTATCGACAATGCGCCGCGGCGCTTCGAGATACGCTTTCGATTGCATCTCGACAATGCGCGACACGGTCCGTGCAAATTCATTGGCCATTGGCCCTTCAACGTACAACTGTTCGGCCGGCACGGCGGCCGACATCAACAGTTTGACCTTATGATCGTACAGTACGTCGATCAACCACGTGTAGCGACGCGCTTCGGACGCCATGCGCGGCGTCATCTGCGGCACATCCGACAAAATGATCGTGTGAAAGCGTGTCGCCAACTCCAGGTAGTCGTTTTGCGACCGGGGTCCACCGCATAGCGTCGCAAAATCGAACCAGACGACACCATCGGCGCGGCGCAGCGCCTTGATCTCGCGTTTCTCGATATGCAGCACCGGGTTCTCGTCTGGTACCGCGGCCAACCGCGCGAACGCGTCACGCAATGCCTTGTCGGCATGGGCGCCCAGCGGCGTATGGTAGGCCCGAACCTGTGCCAGCGTGCGCTGGCGGTAGTCCGTGCCCGCATCCACGTTCAACACGTCGAGTCTTTGGTTGATCAAGTCGATCGCAGGCAGCACCCGATCGCGATGCAACCCCTCCGGGTATAGCGTACTGGGTTCGTAATTGGACGTCATCACGAACTGCACGCCGTTGTCAAACAACTTCAACAACAATCGATACAGGATCATCGCATCGGCGATGTCCGAGACATGGAACTCGTCGAAGCAAATCAATCGATAACGCTTTGCGACCCGTCGTGCCAGTTCGTCCAGCGGATCGGCGCGGCCCTTAAGCTCCTCGAGCTCACGGTGCACCTCGCGTATGAATTCGTGAAAATGCAGTCGCGTCTTGCGTTGCACCGGCACGACAGCATAGAAACTATCCATCAAGAAGCTCTTGCCGCGCCCGACGCCGCCCCACATGTAGACCCCGCGTGGCGGGTCCGCTCGAATGACCCACCTCCTGAGCGCATTGGAACGCCGCGCCTTGTAGGCCACCCAGTCGTCGTAGCAGCACTGCAGCCGGCTGACCGCGCGTTGTTGCGCCACATCGGCCTGATAGCCGCGTTCAGCCAGTTCCTTCTCGTAGTATTCGGTGACGTTCATCGGTGCAAGAAAATGGGCGGGTATTGCCCGCCCCATTTCGCCGCCTGTCGCAGGGCGGACTCGCTCCGCCCGCCGGCAGCCGGCCCCGGCATCCGCCTCAGCGCGAGGCGGACCCGGCTTCGCGTTACATGTTCAACGCGCGCTTGTCGACGGCGAGCGCCGCCTCCCGCATCACTTCGGATAGCGACGGATGCGGATGGCAAATCCGCCCGATGTCCTCCGATGCAGCTTTGAACTCCATCGCGACGACCGCCTCGGCGATCAAGTCGGACGCGTTCGCCGCGATGATATGCACGCCAAGCAGTTCATCGGTATTCGCGTCGGCAATCATCTTCACAAAACCATCGGCACGATTGATGCCCAGCGCACGTCCGTTAGCCATGAACGGGAACTGTCCGGTCTTGATCTGTCGGCCTTCTGCCTTCAATTGCTCTTCGGTCTTGCCGACCCACGCAATCTCCGGCTCCGTGTAGATAACCCACGGGATGCAGTTGTAATCGATGTGCGGCTTTTGCCCATCGATTACCTCGGCGACCAGCACGCCCTCGTCCTCGGCCTTGTGCGCAAGCATCGGACCGCGCACCACGTCGCCGATCGCATAGACGCCGGGCAGTTTGGTACGGCAATGGTCGTCGACGTCGATGAATCCGCGCTCGTTGACCGTCAGCCCAATAGCTTCGAGACCGAGGTCGTCGGTATTCGGCACGCGGCCCACGGACACGATCAAGCGGTCGGCCTCGAGCTTCTGCGCGTGACCGTCCTTGTCCGCGTACGAGATCGTCACGCCGTTATCGGTCGCATTCACCTCGCTGATCTGCACGCCCAGGTGAATCTTCAATCCCTGCTTCGCAAACTGCTTTGCGGCTTCCTTCGCCAATCCCTGATCGGCGGCGCCGAGGAACGACGGCAACGCCTCAAGTACTGTCACCTCGGCACCGAGGCGCCGCCACACCGAACCCAGTTCGAGCCCGATAACGCCCGCACCGATCACCGCTAGCTTCTTAGGCACCGAATCGAATGCCAGCGCCCCTTCATTGTCCGTGACAATCCTGTTATCCACCTTCGCAAACGGCAGGTGGCGCGCCTTCGAGCCGGTTGCAATGATCACGTTGCGCGCGATCACCGACTCCGTGCCGCCTTCACCGGCTACATCGATCTGATAACCGGCGTCCGTCTTGCCGGTAAACTTACCGTGTCCCTTGAGCCACGTGATCTTGTTCTTGCGAAACAGGAACTCGATGCCCTTGGTCATCTTGTTGACGATCGCGTCCTTGCGCGCATGCATTTTCGCGACATCGATCTTCACGTCCGACACCGAAATGCCGTGATCGCCAAGATGATGCGCGGCGTCCTCAAACGCTTCGGATGATGCCAGCAGCGCCTTCGACGGGATGCAGCCGACATTCAGGCAGGTGCCGCCGAGCTTGAGTTCGCCGGCCGGGTTCTTCCACTTCTCAATGCAAGCAACGCTCTTGCCGAGCTGCGCGGCGCGGATTGCCGCAATGTAGCCACCGGGGCCCGCACCGATCACGACGACATCAAATTCTTTTGCCATGAAGACAGTCCTCGCTTAAAGGTCGAGCAGCAAGCGTGCCGGATCTTCCAGCGCTTCTTTCATCGCGACGAGCGACAGCACCGCCTCGCGACCGTCGATGATCCGGTGATCGTACGACAGGGCAAGATAGTTGATCGGACGGATCACGATCTGGCCGTTCTCAACGACCGGCCGCTCCTTCGTCGCATGCACGCCGAGGATCGCCGATTGCGGCGGGTTGATGATCGGTGTCGACAGCATCGAGCCGAACACGCCGCCGTTCGAGATCGAGAACGTACCGCCGGTCATTTCCTCGATCGACAGCTTACCGTCCCGGGCTTTCGCACCAAACTCGGCAATCTTTTTCTCGATGTCCGCAACACTCATCTGATCTGCGTTGCGCAGGATCGGCACAACCAGACCGCGCGGCGAGCCGACCGCGATGCCGATGTCGAAGTAGCCGTGGTAGACGATGTCGTTGCCATCGATCGACGCGTTCACGAGCGGGAACTTCTTCAGCGCATGCACGGCCGCCTTCACGAAGAACGACATAAAGCCAAGCTTCACGCCGTGTTCCTTCTCGAAGCGATCCTTGTACTTGCTGCGCAGAGCCATAACCGGCGCCATGTTCACTTCGTTGAACGTGGTCAGGATCGCATTGGTCTGTTGCGACTCGAGCAGGCGCTCGGCGATCCGCGCGCGCAGCCGTGACATCGGCACGCGCTGTTCCGGGCGGTCCGCCAGCCAGGTGTCCGCACCCGGCGCAGCGACCTGCGGCAACGCGGCACGCGACGGCGCTGCCTTCGCGGCGACGCTGGCCGGCGCGGCCGGCTTGGCGGCCGACGACGCGCTGGCTGCTAGCACGTCACCCTTGGTCACCCGCCCGTCGCGGCCGGTGCCGGTCAACTGGCCGGCGCTCAGGTTCTTCTCTGCGAGCAGCTTCGAGGCAGCCGGCGACGCGATAGCGCCGCTGGCGCCGCCGGCCGCAGCTGGTTGCGCCGCGGGAGTCGGCGAGGTTTGCGGCGCCGGCTTTACTTCGGCGCCTGCAGCGGCAGCGGCTGTTTCCGTCGCCGTCGCGCCCGCCGCGGTGCCAGCCTTCGCTTCGGTATCAATCTTGGCGATCACCTCATCGGCAACGACCGTGTCGCCATCGTGCTTGATCACTTGAGCAAGCACGCCCGCAGCCGGCGCCGGCACTTCGAGCACAACCTTATCGGTTTCGATCTCGATCAGTATTTCATCTTGCGCAACCGCTTCCCCCGGTTGCTTCTTCCACTGGAGCATCGTCGCTTCGGACACCGACTCCGAAAGCTGCGGAACTTTAACTTCAACAATAGCCATCGTCATTATCCTGAATACGTATCGTGCCGTATCGGGCGACCCAGCGCTAAAGACGCGGCGCACGGCCCCCCAGGGGACGAGCATTCGCCCCCTTCGGCTTCATCGTTGCGTGATTACTTGATCAGCGTCGCGCTTTTGAGCCGGCCGAACGCACTCTCGACCAGCGCCTTCTGCTGCTCGTAGTGCTTCGCGTAGTAGCCGACCGCCGGCGACGCGGACGCCGGACGCCCGCTGTACGCGAGCTTCATGCCGTCCCGCATCCCTTCGGCGAGGTGGTGCTCAATGTAGAACCAGGGTCCTTGGTTCTGTGGTTCATCCTGCACCCAGACAACCTCGGTCGCGTTGTCGTACTTCTTCAGCTCGGCTTCGAACTGCTTGTGCGCGAACGGATAAAGTTGCTCGATACGCAAGATCGCGACGTCGGCGTTCTTTGCCTCGCGGCGATGGGCGATCAAATCGTAGTAGACACGGCCCGAGCAAACGAGCACGCGCTTGACCTTTTTCGGGTCGATCGACGCATCGGTCTCGCTGAGCACCGGATGGAACGCACCGCTCGCCAACTCGGACAGGTCCGACACCGCTTCCTTGTGGCGCAACAATGACTTCGGCGTCAACACGATCAGCGGCTTGCGGAACAGCCGGATCATCTGGCGGCGCAGCAGGTGGAACATTTGTGCCGGCGTCGTCGGCTGCACAACCTGCATGTTGTGCTCCGCACACAATTGCAGGTATCGCTCAATGCGCGCCGACGAGTGTTCCGGACCCTGCCCTTCGTAGCCGTGCGGCAGCAGCATCGTCAGCCCGGACACGCGGCCCCACTTGACCTCGCCGGACGAGATGAACTGATCAACGACGACTTGCGCGCCATTGGCGAAGTCACCGAACTGCGCTTCCCATGCCACCAGCGTATTGGGTTCGGCCGTCGAATATCCATACTCGAAGCCGAGCACCGCTTCCTCGGACAACACCGAATCGATGACGGTGAAGCTCGCCTGCCCGTCCGCGACATTCTGCAGCGGAATATACGTGCCATCGTCCCAGCGCTCGCGATTTTGGTCATGCAGCACTGCGTGGCGGTGCGTGAACGTGCCCCGGCCCGAGTCCTGTCCGGTCAAGCGCACCGCGTAACCGGACGCAACCAGCGAGGCAAACGCGAGGTGTTCACCCATGCCCCAGTCGAGCGGCTGCTCACCGGCTCCCATCTTGCGACGGTCGTTGACTACGCGCTCAACCAGCGGGTGCAGCTTAAAGTTCTCTGGGATCGTGGTGATCCGCTCGGCCAAGCGCTTAAGCTCGGCCAGCGGCACCGCGGTATCCGCCGCATCGGTCCACTTGCGGTTCAGGAACGGCACCCAGTCGACCGCATACTTGCTCTTGTAGTTCGACAGCACCGGGTCGATCGTGTGATGCCCCTCGTCCATCGCCTTGCGGTACGTCTTCACATACTGATCGGCTTCGTCGCCGCCGATCACGCCCTGCGTTACCAGCTTCTCCGCATACAGCGCGCGCGTGCCGGGATGCTGCGCGATTTTCTTGTACATCAGCGGCTGCGTGACCGCCGGCGTATCCTGCTCGTTGTGGCCGAGCTTACGGAAACAGACGATGTCGATCACGACATCCTTGTGGAACTGCATCCGGAAATCGATCGCCAGTTGCGTGGCGAACACGACCGCCTCTGGGTCATCACCGTTCACATGCAACACCGGCGCCTCGATCATCTTCACCACGTCGGTGCAATACAACGTCGAGCGCGCATCGCGCGGATCGGACGTGGTGAAGCCGATTTGGTTGTTGATCACGATGTGCAGCGTGCCGTACGTGCCGTAGCCGCGCGTTTGCGCCAGATTCAGCGTCTCCATCACGACACCCTGGCCAGCAAAGGCCGCATCGCCATGGATCTGCACCGGCAGCACCTGCAGACCGTCCAGGTCGCCACGACGGTCCATGCGCGCCTTCGCGGAGCCTTCGACCACCGGGTTGACGATTTCCAGGTGCGACGGGTTGAACGCAAGCGATAGGTGCACCGGGCCGCCAGCCGTCGAGACATCGGACGAAAAGCCCTTGTGGTACTTCACATCGCCAGCCGGCAGGTCGTCCACGTGCTTGCCTTCGAATTCGGCGAACAGGTCCGCCGGCATCTTGCCGAGCGTGTTGACGAGTACGTTCAAGCGCCCGCGGTGGGCCATGCCGATTACGATCTCCTGCACGCCCTTGCTGCCTGCGTGGTGCACGACTTCATCCATCGCCGCGATGACGCTCTCGCCGCCTTCGAGCGAGAACCGCTTTTGGCCGACGTACTTCGTGTGCAGGTAGCGCTCCAGGCCTTCGGCCGCGGTCAACCGCTTGAGAATGTGCTTCTTCTTGTCGGCGGAGAAATTCGGCGTTGAGCGCGTGGACTCCAGCCGCTCCTTCCACCAGCGCTTCTGCTCAGGGTCGCTGATGTACATGAATTCCGCGCCGATCGTGCCGCAGTACGTGTCGCGCAGCGCCTTCACAATGTCGCGCAACGATGCTTGCTCGAAGCCGAAGTACAGATTCGTCGCATGGAACGTCTGGTCCATGTCGGCTTCGGTAAAATCGTAAAACGCAGGTTCGAGTTCGGGAATATGCGGGCGTTCGCGGCGCTTCAGAGGATCGATGTTGGCCCATTGCGAGCCGAGGAAGCGATAGGCGCCGATCAGCGATTGAACGTAGACTTGCTTTCGCGCAGTGGACAGGTCGTTGTTGCCGCCACGTGGAATGAGTGCGTTCGCTTTGGCCCGTTGGGCGAAGGACTCGACGATCGGCGCGTGGGCCACGTCATTCACATTCGAGCCGTCCGACGCAGGTACGTTTTGCAATGCATCGAAGTAGCTGCGCCAGTTCTCGGGCACGGACGCCGGATTATCGAGATATGCTTCGTACAATTCTTCCACGTACGGAGCATTGCCGCCGAACAAATACGAGTTCAGCTGGAATTGCTTCATCATTTTGACGCTCACCTTTCTTCGAGTTTCTCGAGAAATAGCGGGTTACGAAACCTTCCGCGCGACGGCCTGACCGTGTAGCGGATTGCGCGAATCAAGTCTGCTGGGAAGGACCTAAAACATGCATCGGCGAAGCTTATCACGTTTAGCCTATTGCGGCTATTTGCCTCGTTTACAAGCGGGCCGATGCCGGGCCTGAACGGAGCGGACCGAGGGCGAGTCGCCTGCATTACACCGAGACAAAAACGCCGCACCGGCTCATGCGGGCATGACGCCGATGCGGCGCAACGGGCTGCGCCGGCCGGCGGCATCGCTACAGCGTCGCACGTCAGTCGGCCGCGGCCTCGCGGCTCGCGCGCCGGCGCTCGTGCTCCTTCAGGTGCCGCTTGCGCAGCCGGATCGACTGCGGCGTGACCTCGACAAGCTCGTCGTCGTCGATGAACTCGACCGCATACTCGAGCGTCAACTGGATCGGCGGAACAAGACGCACCGCCTCGTCGGTCCCCGATGCACGCACGTTCGTCAGCTGCTTGCCGCGGATCGGATTGACCACCAGGTCATTGTCCCGGCTGTGAATGCCGATGATCATCCCTTCGTACAGCGCGTCGCCCGGCGACACGAACATGCGACCACGATCCTGCAGCTTCCACAGCGCGTACGCGACCGCAGCGCCGTCATCCTGCGAAATCAGCACGCCGTTACGCCGCTCGCCGATCGTGCCGTCCCGCATCGGCTGGTACGCATCGAAGATGTGGCTCATCAGGCCGGTGCCACGCGTCAGCGTGAGAAACTCGCTCTGGAAGCCGATCAGTCCACGCGCCGGAATCCGGTATTCCAGCCGTGTACGCCCGCGGCCGTCGGATGCCATGTCAAGCAGCTCGCCCTTGCGGCGACCCAGCTCCTCCATCACCGCGCCCTGGTGACCATCCTCGAGATCCACGGTCAGCAACTCGTACGGCTCATGTCTAACACCATCGATCTCACGCACTACCACACGCGGACGTGACACCGCGAGCTCGTAGCCTTCACGACGCATGTTCTCGATCAAGATAGTCAAATGCAGCTCGCCGCGGCCGGACACCTCGAACACCGTCTCGTCGCCGGTATCCTTGACTCTCAACGCGACATTATGATTCAGCTCGCGGTTCAGCCGCTCGCGGACCTGGCGGCTGGTGATGAACTTGCCTTCCTTGCCCGCCAACGGCGACGTGTTCACACAGAAGTTCATCGTCAGCGTCGGCTCATCGACAGTGATCATCGGCAGCGCGTCCGGCGCGTCCGGCGCGCAAATCGTCGCGCCGATGCCGACATCGTCAATGCCGTTAATCAGCACGATGTCGCCGGCCTCGGCGCTGTCTACCTGCACGCGCTCCAGCCCCTTAAAGACCTGCACCTGATTAATCTTGCGGTTCAACGGCTCGCCCTGCGGGCCGAAACGCATCACGACCGGCTGGCCGGCCTTGATGCGCCCGCGCGTGATGCGGCCCACGCCGATGCGGCCGACATAGGTCGAATAGTCCAGCGACGTGATCTGCAACTGCAGCGGCGCGTGTGGATCGGCCTCGCGCACCGGCACGTATTGCAGTACCGCTTCGAACAGCGGGCGCATGTCGCCTTCGCGCACCTGCGCGTCCAGGCTGGCATAGCCGTTCAGCGCCGATGCATAGACCACCGGGAAATCGAGCTGCTCGTCGTTTGCGCCGAGCTTGTCGAACAGGTCGAACGTCTGGTTGATTACCCAGTCTGGCCGCGCGCCCGGACGGTCGATCTTGTTGACGACCACGATCGGCTTGAGCCCAAGCGCCAACGCCTTCTTCGTGACAAAGCGCGTCTGCGGCATCGGCCCTTCGACCGCGTCGACCAGCAGCAGCACCGAATCGACCATTGACAGCACGCGCTCGACTTCGCCGCCGAAGTCGGCATGCCCCGGTGTGTCAACGATGTTGATGTGCGTGCCTTCGTATTCGACGGCGCAGTTCTTTGCGAGGATCGTGATGCCACGCTCCTTCTCGATGTCGTTCGAGTCCATCACGCGCTCGGCGACTTGCTGGTTTTCACGGAACGTGCCGGACTGCCGGAGTAGCTGATCCACGAGCGTGGTCTTGCCATGGTCGACGTGCGCGATGATGGCGATATTGCGGAGCGGGCGTGTCATAGAGGAGTCGTTCGAACGCGGTGCGTGGCGAAGCGGGCCGACGCAAGGCAAAGCGGCTGCACGCAGCCCGGAACGCGCACCGCAGCAGCGGGCGACGCAGGCACGGGCGCCAAATTGGAAACCTAGAATTCTATCACGCCGCGGCGTTTGCGACATGCGCACGCGGCGCTCACTGCCTGCCACCCTACGATTTTAAGCAGTTTGCGGACAACCCCGTTGCGACGTGACACGGTGGCACCTATAATGCATGTCGAGTCAACTATTGCAGATACAACTTGTTATGTCGAGTCCAAACGCCGGATTGCCGCCCGAAATCGCAAATTACCCATTCGGCGAGAGCATCGGCTATCTGCTCGCGCGGGTCCGCTCGAACATCTGGAACATGGTGTCGCAGCAAACGATGGCCGAATTGGGCATCACCAGCACGCAGGCGAGCATCCTATTCATGCTCGGCAGTGGCCGGTGCCTTGCCGCGGCCGAACTCGCACGCGAATATGGCATCGACGCGAGCGCGGTGACGCGGCTCATCGACCGGCTCGAGAAACGCGGCCTGCTGTGCCGGGTGCGCAGCGAGGAAGACCGTCGTGTCGTGCGGCTCAGGCTGACGGACGAAGGGACCGCGCTGGCCGCGCGGATGCCGGCGATCTACAACCGGGTACTGGACAAGCTGCTGACCGGCTTCACCCCCGACGAAGTCGGTTTTCTCAAAAGCATGCTGCGCCGCATCCTGATTAACTGCGACGACACGCCCAACTAAACGCCAGGCGACTGCGCTGCCCGAGTCGTCGGCAGCCGGATCGCGCCGATGAAACCGATCATGCAACGTGCAATCAGCAACGTACAATCAATTGCATCGACAAGCTTTTTAGTTAACTTTTTGTTAGCTAGTAGTAAGAAATTGGTTGCAATGTCCAATATATGGCTTATCCGAAGGACCGATTAATGAAAGTCGTTTCATCCTCCGCCCCGCCAGCGAGGCTGGCCCGGTGCGCCGCCGCGCTGGTGGCGGCCGCCCTGGTGCTCAGCGGCTGCGCCAATTATGTCGGGCTGCGCAGTGACAAGCAGCCAGCGCGGGCCGACAGCTTCGACAGCGTGCAAAGCCTGCCCACTGAAGGCGGTAGCTGGCCCGCGCTGGATTGGGCTGCTCAGTTTGGCGATCCACAATTGCCGCAACTGATCGACGAGGCGCTAGCCGACAGTCCGACCATTGCCCAGGCGCAGGCGCGGCTGGCCAAGGCCGCGTCGTATGTGCAGGGCGCCAACGCCAGCACGCTGCCCAAGGCAGACGCGAAATACGCTTGGACGCGCGAACTTTACTCGGGCAATGCGCTCTTCCCGCCACCCTATGGCGGCGCGTGGTACAGCGAGAACACTGTGCTGGCAAGCGCAACGTACGAACTGGACCTGTGGGGCAAAAATCGGGAAGCGCTGCGCTCGGCGATCTCCCAGGAGAAAGTCGCCGCGGCTGACGCACAGCAGGCGCGGCTGACGCTGGCGACGTCGGTGGCACGCGCCTACAACCAGCTCGCGCAACTGTACGCGCTGCGTGAGGTCGCGCAGCGCGAGATCTCGAACCGCACCGATGTAGGCGCCATTACGCGAGGGCGCCTGGCCGCAGGCTTGGATACCGAGGTTGAGCACCGCACCGCTGAGGGCAACATTGCGACAAGTCAGACCGCGCTGACTGACCTGGACGGACAGATCACCACGACGCGATACCAACTTGGCGCACTGCTCGGCAAAGGTCCGGACCGCGGGCTGCGTATCGCGACGCCGCGGTTGGGCGGGGGTGGCAGCGTTGCGCTGCCGGCGAACCTGCCGGCGGACCTGCTGTCGCGCCGCCCCGACATCGTCGCCGCACGTTGGCAGGTGGAGGCCGCCACGCACGACATTAAAGTGGCCAAGGCCGAGTTTTTCCCGGACATTAACCTGAGCGCCGGGTTCGGTTTCGATGCTTTCGGCTGGGGCCGGTTCCTGCAGTCGGGCAGCCGCCAGATCCAGGCCGGACCGGCGCTCCACTTGCCCATCTTCGACGGCGGCACGCTGCGCGCGAACCTGAAAGGCAAGCTTGCCGACTACGACAGCGCGGTGGCGAACTACAACCAGACGCTGATCGGTGCACTGAACGATGTCGCCACCCAGGTAGCCGCGATCCGCTCAGTCGACCAGCAACTCGTCGACACGCAAGCCGCGTACGACGCGAGCAAACGCGCATACGAGTTAGCGGTGATCCGCTACAAGGCCGGTCTGGTGCCACAGTTGCAGGTGCTCTCCGCCGACAGCCTGCAGTTAGCGCAGCAGCAGACCCTAGTCAATTTGACAATGCGTCGACGCGACCTGCAACTGGCCCTGATCAAGGCGCTAGGCGGCGGTTTCGACGCCAACGGCACCGTGCTCGGCGCAGCCGAACCGGCCCAATGATGAGCCAACCCGCACGTCCGGCCGCCCGGCCATGCAATGAATCAGACTTGAAGACACGGAGCGATTGATGAGCAGCCCCCAACAACAAGGCGCCACGCCCGACGCAAACGCAAGCAACGGTAAACGCCGGCGCCTGATGGCGCTGGTAACGATCGTGATCGTACTTGCCGCGATCGCCTATGGCGCGTACTACCTACTGATCGCGCGATTTCACGAAGAAACCGACGACGCATACGTCAACGGCAATGTCGTGCAGATCACGCCGCAGGTCACCGGCACCGTCATCGCGGTGAAGGCGGACGACACCCAGGTCGTGCACAAGGGCCAGCCGCTGGTACTGCTTGATCCGGCAGATTCACGCGTCGCGCTACAGCAGGCCGAAGCGGACCTGGCGCAGACCGTGCGCCAGGTCCGTACGCTGTACGTGAACAATAACCAATACCAGGCTGCAGTCGCGCAGCGCCAATCCGACCTGTCGCGCGCGCAGGACGACCTGCGCCGCCGTCTGACGGTCGCCCAAACCGGCGCGGTATCGCAGGAGGAAATCTCACATGCGCGTGACGCAGTCAAGGCCGCGCAGGCCGCCCTGGACGTCGCGCGGCAACAACTGGCGTCCAACCGCGCGTTGACTGCCAACGTCGCGATCGCACAGCATCCGAACGTACTGGCGGCCGCGGCCAAGGTCAGGGACGCCTACCTGAACTACGCGCGCAACACACTGCCTGCGCCGGTGACCGGTTATGTCGCCAAGCGCAGCGTACAGGTGGGCCAGCGCGTCTCGCCCGGCACGCCGCTGATGGCGATCGTGCCGCTGAACGAGGTCTGGGTCGACGCGAACTTCAAGGAAGTTCAGCTCAAGCACATGCGCATTGGCCAACCAGTCGAGGTCGTCTCCGACGTCTACGGCTCATCGGTCGTGTACCACGGCAAGATCCAGGGCTTTTCGGCCGGCACCGGATCGGCCTTTTCGCTGTTGCCCGCGCAAAACGCCACGGGCAACTGGATCAAGGTCGTCCAGCGCTTACCGGTGCGCGTGCAGCTCGATCCCGAGGAGTTGAGCCAGCACCCGCTGCGCATCGGCCTGTCAATGACCGCCAACGTGTCGATCAAAGACGAACAAGGCGGCGAGCTCGGCAACGCGCCGACCACGGTGTACCAGACCGACGTGTTCGACGAGTACGGCAAGCAGGCCGACGCTGAAATCAAACGCATCATCAGCCAGAACGACGGCAGCGGCGGCACCACCACCGCCGCGGCGGACACGGCCAAGCCGGCCCCGGCCACAGCCCAGCACGCCGCACGATAGGGCCACGCCATGAGCCACGCACAAGCGTCTCACCCGCCGCTGTCGGGCATGCAACTGGTGGTCGGGACCATCGCGGTCTCGCTCGCCGTGTTCATGAACGTATTGGACACATCGATCGCCAATGTCGCGATCCCGACTATCTCGGGTGACCTTGGCGTGTCGTCGGATCAGGGCACGTGGGTCATCACCTCATTTGCCGTCGCCAACGCGATCTCCGTGCCGCTGACCGGTTGGCTGACCGAGCGGATCGGCCAGGTCCGGCTGTTTCTCACGTCGATCGTGCTATTCGTGATTTCGTCGTGGTTGTGCGGGCTGGCACCATCGCTGCCGTTCCTACTGGCGTCGCGCGTGCTCCAGGGCGCGGTGGCCGGCCCCATGATCCCGCTGTCGCAAACGCTGCTGCTGGCGAGCTACCCGCGTTCCAAGTCCGCGATGGCGCTCGCGCTATGGGGCATGACCACGCTCGTCGCGCCCGTGCTCGGCCCGATCCTGGGCGGGTGGATCTCCGATAACTATTCGTGGCCGTGGATCTTCTACGTGAACATCCCGGTCGGGATCGTCGCTGCGATCGCGACGTGGGTGATCTTCCGCAAGCGCGACTCCGAGATCAAACGCGCGCCGATCGACGGCGTTGGACTGATGCTACTCGTGCTATGGGTTGGCTCGCTACAGATTATGCTCGACAAGGGCAAGGACCTCGATTGGTTCAACTCGGCAACGATCATCGTGCTGGCACTGATCGCGATCATCACCTTCGCGTTCTTTGTCGTATGGGAGCTGACCGACAAGCATCCGGTCGTCGATCTGTCGTTGTTTCAGCGGCGCAATTTCACCGGCGGCACGGTGGCGCTGTCAATCGGCTACGGATTGTACTTCGGTAATCTAGTGCTGCTGCCCTTGTGGCTGCAGACGCACATCGGCTATACCGCCACGCAGGCGGGACTGGTCATGGCGCCGGTCGGCATCTTCGCCATTCTGTTGTCGCCGCTAACCGGCAAATACATGCCGAAGACCGATCCGCGCTACATCGCAACCGCAGCGTTCACCGTGTTCGCATTGTGTTTCTACCTGCGTTCACGGTACACGACTGGCGTCGATACGTTTGCGCTGATGGTGCCCACGTTTATCCAGGGTATCGGCATGGCCGGGTTCTTCATCCCGCTGGTGTCGATCACGCTGTCCGGCTTGCCGCCGCATCGGATCGCTGCGGCCTCGGGGCTATCAAACTTCGTGCGGATTATGTGCGGCGGCATTGGCACGTCCATCTTCCAGACCGCATGGGACCATCGCACGATCCTGCATCATGCGCAATTAGCCGAGCAAATCGGTCAATTCAACCCGGTATTTGGGCAATCGGTCGCCCAGATGCACGCACTCGGCATGAGTGAAGCGCAGTCATATGGGATGGTCAACAATCTAATGACACAACAGGCCGCGCAATTGGGAGTCAACGACCTGTTCTACCTCTCCGCTGCGATTTTCATCGCGCTGATTGCGTTAATCTGGATCACCAAGCCTGAACGCGGCAGCGGCAGCGATGCAGGGGCCGCAGCATCAGCCGCACATTGAACGCCAGGTTCGGCGCGGCGAGCGGCCTGCCTGCAGACCGCCCGCCGCGTCCCCGTTCCAGCACATCGGCCACTTCATCCGCTGATCATGCCGAGTCGCGGTTCCGGCAAACACGCTTGTTAGGCGCAGCCCGCGGCAAGTGTCGGTTTCCCTCATATTCGTGTCGGTCACCTACTAGCCGTATAGGAGCCGTTCGTAATTCAAATGCCCAATTCGATAATTTGAACTACAAATTAATGGTGACGATTTAACATCTGCGTCCAAAATCGATCTACGGGGGGCAACGTGCCAAACGCATGGTTTAAAAACTGTTCTCGTTACTTGGTGGCTTGCGTCAAACCCGACGCCATGGATCGCGAACCGCAACGCCCATCACGCTCGGCCGGTTCCACATCGGATCGAGCCAACACATTGACAAAGTTCAAGGCGCTCGGGCGAGCGCCATGGCACAAAAGCAACGCGTCGCGCGCTTCTCGCACGAGTCCACCTAAAACGGACGTTACAACTGCGCTGCCGCACTTGCTGAGATTGCCTAACGAAATTCATATGATCGTCGCGAAGATGATCACTGAACCGAATTGGACGGATCCATGCAGATCCTACGTCAATAATCTGCAACAGTTTTCGTTGGTGATACCCGGTTCATCCGAATGGCTCAGGCCTGAATTTGAGGGCGCAAAACTCGCGCAGCAGGCCAGTGACCTAAAGCGGCTCAACGAACCGGAGCGAGCTGACAAGTTCATGGAACTCTTTGCGAGCGCGATGGCATTGCAACCACGACGCCCTTCGGTGGAAGCCTATGTCATCGCTCAGATGCACTGCCTGCCGACATACGACGCGTATCGTGCGGCACAATACGTCGCCGCCGAACTCAAGCGCTCCGATCGCCACGAGTGCCACGCACAGTATATTGCGCTGTTTAACGAAATACCGCGCGTCATTAAGGCGAGACGGAGCATCATCGACGACTGGCGGTCCGACGGGAACACTCGTGCCGACCTGCACACATTGCTGCTCCAACTGGTCGACGCCGCGCCACAGCTTCCGCCGCACTCGAATAGTGTCGCCGAGAAAATCGCCACGAAGAGAGCGACTGAGGCTATGTTAGCGGCCATGCTGCCCACGCTGCCTGCGCAAGATTTGGCGTCCCGTTTTGATGCACTGGTGAGCACAGCACGCGCCATCAGTCCGAAGCTAGTGGAAACACTTGCGCCACTACTTTCACAACTTCCAGCAGAAGAGCGTGCTGCGAAATTCGATGGCTTGCTGTCCGTTGTACAGCAGCATGGCGGTGCATCAGCGCCAACGCTCGTGGCTCACCTTCCTCTTCTTTCCAATAACGACAGGCCTGCACGCTGGCATACGCTGCTGCAAGTAGCAACGCAACACCGCGTCACAGGCATGATCGAGCCTTTGCTGGATGCCGCAGTCCATCTTCCAGACGAACATGCTGGCGCGGCGTGCGCAGCGGTTCGCAGCCTTACAGACCAATCGCTGGAGCCGTCTAGAGACCGAAACGCAAACACAGTATTAGCCGCCGTTGCGAGTCGGCTCAGTGCCATTCCTCAGGCAGAGCAACAGCCAATGTACGAATGGCTACTTCGTAAAGTCAGCGAGTTTCCGACACACAGTCAGGTACTGAGCCGATCGCAATTGCAGTCGCGAGTCGAACTCCTTTCCTGCCTCATTACACAGATACACCGTTCTCCAGATGACAAAAAGCGCGAAATTTTCGACATGCTGACCCGTATGCTCAATTGCGCCACACCCCACAATAGTCGCGACGCGCTGGCGGCGCTTGAAGCCCCCTTTCGACTCCGAGACAGCTCCGCCAACTTTTCGCCCTTTGCGCAACCTTGGATAGACGAATGGCGCAAGCGGTGTGAGGACCCAGCCCAGTCTCATCTGGCACGCATTGCATTTCGATCCGCATAACATCACGGAGCAGGAACGATCGGTAGCGCACTGATCCATCAGGCCGCGATATCCGCTGCCCCCCCTTCGCACGACACCAGCACAACGTAGGCTGCGTCGAGCACGGGTAAATTTCGTTTCCCTGTCGATTACGTCTACCTTACCAGCGCCGGCGCTGGCGTAATGACTATGCTGTGCAGCACATGGCAACCCGCCACGATTGGGGAACATTGGCCAATGCGATACAGCCCCTCGCATTGGGCGGCATGATCAACGCAGCGCGTGCCCACCAGCCCCTGGGTTCAACGGCTTGAAACGAAAATACGCGATGTCAATCAATTTGCTCACTTACTTACCTTGCATGACAGGCGCATGTGGCGCCTCTGAGGCCCCGGACACTGAGACTGCATGGGTTGAAACCCCTCAGATGCCGGCAAAGTCATGCGACTATCGATTGGACGTATCGGCGTCACTGCCGCGCAGTGCAGCCTCGGAGGTCCCGCCGACGCGCAATCGCGCGATCAGACAGCCAGTGCGCACGCGGACGCTGACGAAGCTGCCACTAGAAGTGCTGGAGATCATCGCCTGTCGAGTCGCTGAACCCACGACGAACATGAATCAAACCACCGCTTATCGCCACTTGTGGTCGTTCGCGACCGCGTCACGCCAAACCTGGCATGCTGCGCAGTGGCAAATACCAGCAGCGCAGGTTCACGCGCGTGCGATGGACCTGGGCAGCGATGACCAGCAAGCACCGCTGCAGGAGTTTAAAGACATCTTTGACGCCGCTCGCCAGTTGCCCATGGGTAAGGCGAAGCTTCAAGCCTACGTGATCGAACAAATCGAGTGGATGCAAGACGGGCACCTGGATGCAATCCAGTGGACGCTGTCCGAGCTCGCGAAACAACCGGCACATGCAAATGCCGCCCCGTACCGCGCATTGATCGACGTGCTGCCCAGGATCTTTAATCACGTGTGTCACAGTTTTGACAGCCCCCGCGATGCAATCGTGTCGGAGCACTCTGCGCAGCGAGCGGCATTCAATATAGGGCTCGACGCGATCGGCAAGTTGCATGGACCGGACAAAGTGGACGCCATTGAGGTCATGGTATCGCTGTTAGAGCGTTTGCCCGATGACGAGCGCGCAGCCAGTTTCGACGCATTGATGCATGCCGCGATCGCTGTCCCGCCCACTCCGATCGCGGATCTCGTGTCATGCCTACAATGGCTGGAAAACACCGAACAGCAAGACCGTTTGGATACCTTGATATCAATTGCAACTCAGTATGGCGACGCGGACGCGGTCGAGCCGCTGATCACGGCCACCGCGGCGGTGCACCACGTTACCGATGCCAACGCAGCACGATCCGATGCCACCACGCCGCCGTCGGCGGCAGAGCAGCAGAATCGATGGGACCGGGTGCTAGCGCTAAGCCACACGTTGTGGCGCTCGGGCAAAATGACAACCGAGCAGTTCAATGACGCGCTTTCGCGGCTCAAATCGATATCGGACATGCTGCCCGCCGAACAGCGGCAAAGGACTATGGCGTGGCTCGAAAGTCAATTCAACGAAATAGCACAACAAACCGGCACTAACTGCGGGGAGCAATCAGGCGTTCTGGACATAGCACACCGCACTGCCACCGGCCAAGCCCAAGCAGCCGGCGCCCGTCAGCGTCATAGACTCTGACTCTAACGTCGTCACCCACATTCGGCTCACGCACCAACCGCAACCGCTGGCCGTGCGTGAAGCGCCGGGCCATCTCGGCATCCAACTCGACTGGCGCAAACGTTGATAATAACGTGTCGATCGGTTGCAGATAGGCCAAACGTCGCGGCTCGTGCGCATCGGACAGTTCGTCCAACGTTACAGCGTCGTTTAGCGTCAATGCTCCAACACCGGTGCGGCGCAGCATCGTCAAATGCGCGCCGCAACCCAGCGCTTCGCCAATGTCCTCGGCCAGCACGCGAATATAGGTGCCCTTGCTGCACGTGACGCGGATCGTCACGGATGCCGCACTGTCCAACGCGCACGTGATGCATTCCAACGCATGGATCGTCACCGCACGCGCTTCACGCTCGAGCGTATGGCCTGCCCGCGCGTATGCATAGAGCGGTTTGCCGTCGCGCTTGAGCGCTGAGTACATTGGTGGCACCTGCATGATTGGACCACGGAACGCGATGAGCGCCGCGTCGAGCGCCGCCCGGTCGCACGTAACAGGCCGCGTTTGCAGCACGTCACCCTCCGCGTCACCGGTCGTCGTGCGCACGCCCAGCTTCAGCGTCGCGTCATAGGTCTTGTCCGCATCGAGCAGATCCTGCGAAAATTTGGTCGCCTCGCCGAAACACAGCGGCAACAGACCGGACGCAAGGGGGTCCAGCGTTCCAGTGTGCCCGGCCTTTTTCGCGTTGAGCAGGCGCTTGGCGCGCATCAACGCATCATTGCTGGACAGCCCCACGGGCTTGTCCAGCAGTAACACACCGTCCACGGGGCGCCGGACAAGGCGCGGCCGCGCCGGATCGCGTCGTTGCGTCATATCGATATCGCGCTCCGGAATCAGTCGTCCTTGGCACGCGTCGCGTTCGCCTCGTCGATCAACCGCGACATTTGTACGGCCTTCTCGATCGACTCATCGAACACAAAGTGCAACGTCGGCACCGTATGGATGTGCAGGCGCTTGAACAATAAGTTATGCAAGTGGCCGGCTGCGTGGTTAAGCGCTTCTTGCGTCTGCCGGGGATCTCCGGTCAGTGTCGTGAAGAATATCTTTGCATGCGCGTAATCCGGGGTCAGCTCGACCGCCTGGATCGTCACCAAGCCAATCCGCGGATCCTTGACTTCGCGCGCGATCAATTCCGACAAATCGCGCTGGATCTGATCAGCGATCCGCACATTGCGATCGCCACTGCTGCGTTTTTTCGGCATAGTCCACTCCTGCCAACAAAAAAGGCGGAGCCCTGACGGCCCCGCCCCTAGCGCCGGCGCATTAAATTACAGCGTGCGCGCCACCTCGGTCACTTCGAACACCTCGAATTGGTCACCTTCCTGGATGTCGTTAAAGTTCTTCAGCGACAAGCCGCACTCGAAGCCCTGCTTCACTTCCTTCACGTCGTCCTTGAAGCGCTTGAGCGAATCCAACTCGCCGGTATGGATCACCACATTGTCGCGCAGCACCCGGACCGACGCCGCACGCTTGACGACGCCGTCAGTCACCATACAGCCGGCCACCGCACCGACCTTCGGCACCTTGAACACCTGCCGCACCTCAACCGTGCCGATCACCGCCTCGCGTTTTTCCGGCGCCAGCATGCCGGACATCGCAGCCTTCACCTCGTCTACCGCATCATAGATGATGTTGTAGTACCGGAGATCAACGCCGTTCGCCTCGGCCAGCCTGCGCGCCTGGGCGTCGGCACGCGTGTTAAAGCCAATGATGACGGCCTTGGACGCGGTCGCCAGGTTGACGTCCGTTTCGCTGATGCTGCCCACCGCGCTGTGCACAATCTGCACGCGCACCTCGTCAGTCGACAGCTTCTGCAGCGCATGCACCAACGCTTCCTGCGAGCCCTGCACATCGGCCTTCACGATCAGCGGCAGGTTCTGCACTTCGCCGGCACCCATCTGCTCCAGCATGCTTTCGAGCTTCGCGGCCTGCTGTTTCGCAAGCTTCACGTCGCGGAACTTGCCTTGCCGGAACAGCGCGATTTCACGCGCCTTACGCTCATCCGGCAGCACGATCACTTCCTCACCGGCGTTCGGCACCTCAGACAGCCCTTGGATCTCGACCGGAATCGATGGTCCGGCCGACTTCGCCGCCTTGCCAAACTCATCGGTCATCGCCCGCACGCGGCCATACGCGGAGCCCGCCAGTACGACGTCGCCACGCGACAGCGTGCCGGACTGCACCAGGATCGTCGCGACCGGGCCCTTGCCCTTGTCCAGCTTGGCCTCGATCACAATACCCTTGGCAGGCGCCTCAATGGGCGCTTTCAATTCGAGCACCTCGGCCTGCAACAATACATTCTCGAGCAGGTCGTCAATGCCCTGTCCAGTCTTGGCGGACACCTCGAGGAACGGCGAATCACCGCCGTACTCTTCCGGCACCACGCCTTCCGCGACCAATTCCTGTTTGACCCGATCCGGATTCGCGTCGGGCTTGTCAATCTTGTTAATCGCCACGACGATTGGCACGCCACCCGCCTTCGCATGCGCAATCGCCTCCTTCGTCTGTGGCATCACGCCATCGTCGGCCGCGACCACCAGGATCACGATGTCGGTCGACTTCGCGCCCCGCGCACGCATCGCGGTAAACGCCTCGTGGCCCGGCGTATCGAGGAACGTGATCACACCACGCGGCGTCTCGACATGGTATGCACCGATGTGCTGTGTGATCCCCCCCGCCTCGCCCGCAGCGACCTTCGCGGTACGGATATAGTCGAGCAGCGACGTCTTGCCGTGGTCAACGTGGCCCATCACTGTGACGACCGGTGGGCGCGGCAGCGCCTCGACATCGGCCGCTTCGCCTTCGATCAGCAACGCTTCCGGATCGTCGAGCTTCGCGGCAACCGCATGATGACCCAGTTCCTCGACGACGATCATCGCGGTTTCCTGGTCCAGCACCTGGTTAATGGTCACCATCTGGCCGAGCTTCATCATCACCTTGATGACCTCGGAGGCCTTGACGGCCATCTTATGCGCGAGATCGGCTACGGTGATGGTCTCCGGCACGTGCACTTCGCGCACAATCGGCTCGGTCGGCACTTGGAAATTCGTATGCGCATCTTGATGCTTGCCACGGCCGCGCGGACCACCCCGCCAGCCACGGTCCACGCCACCGCTCGAATCGCCGCGCGTCTTGATGCCACGCCGCTTCGCTGCATCGTCCTGCCAACCGCTCTTGCCTGGGGCTTTCTTCTTGTCGCCGGAGGGCGCAGCTGTCGGTGCCGACACCGGTTTCTTCGCGCCGGCGGCCGGCCGGGCCGGCGCTGCCGCGCCCGCCGGCCTGGCCGGCTTGTGCAACGTGCCCTTCGCCTCAGCGGGCTTAGCGGGTTCGACCGGCTTCGGCGGCTCAGGCACCTTGACCATTGCCTTGCGCGGCGTTGCCATCATCTCGCGGATCGCCCGCGCCTCGGCTTCCGCCGCTTCCCGACGCTTGCGAATAGCCTCCTGCTCCAGGCGTGCCTTGTCGGCAGCGGCGCGGGCATCGTCGGCAGCCTTCTTCGCCGCCTCCCGCTCGGCAGCGCGCTCGGCTGCCGCACGAGCGTCGTCGGCAACCGATGGGCCGGCCGATTGTCGCACATCGTGATTGCGCTGCTGCTCGTGATGGCGCTGCTGCTCGGCCACCTGCTGGGCAGCCGCGCGCGCCTGCTCCTGGGCCACCTGCGCCGCGCGCCGCGCCGCTTCCTCCTCGGCGCGACGCCGTTCCGCCTGCGCCGCCTCGTCGCGGGCACGCCGCTGCGCTTCCTCGCGCTCAAGGCGCTCCTGCCGCTCGCGCAATTCGCGCGCCTGCTGAGCCAGCGCCTCGGCTTCGACGCGCGCTTGCTCCTCGCGACGCGCGAGTTCGGCAGTCGCACTGTCCTGATCCTCGCCGTTCGGCGCTTCGGTACCTGGCTCGTCGCGCTTGACGAACACCCGCTTCTTGCGGACTTCGACCTGGATCGTGCGAGCCTTGCCGGTTGCGTCGGCCTGCTTAATTTCTGACGTCTGCCGGCGCGTCAGCGTGATCTTGCGCTTGTCGCCGTCAGCGCTGCCGTGCGACTTGCGCAAGTGATCCAGCAAACGCGCCTTGTCCGCTTCGGACAGCACGTCGTCCGCGCTAGCTTTCTGCACACCCGCAGCTTGAAGCTGTTCGAGCAGAAGGCCTGCAGGCATCTTCAGTTCCGCGGCAAATTGGGCTACGTTGTTGCTCGCCATTCATCCCTCTTGAGGCAAGGACAGCGGTCCTTGCAGTTGACATCCCGGTGCGGCCTATCGGGCCGCGTCATTTCAATGCGCCATCATAATCTCGCTTCGCGCCCGTCACTGGAACCAGTGCTCGCGCGCCTTCATGATCAGCGCCTTCGCGGCCTCCTCGTCGATGCCGGTCATCTCGACCAACTCGTCGACGGCCAACTCGGCCAGATCGTCACGCGTGTGTATCTCGTGCTCGGCGAGCTTAGCGAGCAGCTCCCGATCCATCCCATCAAGGCTCTTCAGGTCGAGCGACGCGTTTTCGACCTTTTCCTCATTCGCGATCGCCATCGTCAGCAGCGCATCGCGCGCGCGATTGCGCAACTCGTGCACCGTGTCTTCGTCGAACGCCTCGATCTCGAGCATCTCGTTGAGCGGCACGTACGCGATCTCCTCGAGGCTCGCGAAGCCTTCGTCGATCAGGATGTCGGCGACCTCCTCATCGACGTCCAGCCGCGCCATGAACAGGTCGCGCAGTACCGTGCGCTCTTGCGACTGTTTCTCGGCGGACTCGTCCGGCGTCATGATATTAATCTGCCAGCCGGTCAGCTCGCTGGCGAGCCGCACGTTCTGGCCGCTTCGGCCGATCGCGACAGCCAGTTCGTTTTCGTCGACGACGACATCCATCGCATGCTTCTCCTCGTCAACGACGATCGATTGCACGGCAGCCGGCGCAAGGGCGCCGATCACAAATTGGGCAGGATCTTCCGACCATAGCACGATATCGACGTTCTCGCCACCCAACTCGTTGCGCACTGCCTGCACGCGCGAACCGCGAATGCCGACGCACGTGCCGATCGGGTCGATGCGCTTGTCGTAGGCGACCACCGCGATCTTCGCCCGCACGCCGGGGTCGCGCGCCGCCGACTTGATTTCAAGCAAGCCCTGTTCGATCTCCGGCACCTCGAGTTCGAACAGCTTCATCAGGAATTCGGGCGCGGTGCGCGACAATTCGATCTGCGGCCCCCGCGCCGTGCGGTCGACCCTGGCAATATACGCACGCACGCGATCGCCGATGCGCAGATTCTCTCTCGGGATCAGTTGATCACGGCGTAGCAACGCCTCGACCCGCCCCGATTCGACGACCAGGTTGCCCTTGTCGAGCCGCTTGACCGAGCCGGTCATGATCTTCTCGCCGCGCTCAAGGAAATCATTCAGAATTTGCTCCCGCTCCGCATCGCGCACCTTCTGCAAAATCACTTGCTTGGCCGCTTGCGCGCCGATGCGACCGAACTCGATCGACGGGATCGGCTCTTCGATATAACCGTCCAATTGCGCGTGCGGATCTTGCTCACGTGCCTCGAACAGCAGGATTTCCTGGTCCGGCTGCTGCAAGCCCGCCTCGTCCGGCACGATGCGCCAGCGGCGGAAAGTCTCATGCTCGCCAGACTCGCGGTTGATCGACACGCGTATGTCAACATCCTCGTCGAAGAGCTTCTTTGTGGCGGAAGCGAGCGCGGCCTCGAGCGCGGCGAATACCACATCCTTGTTGACGTTTTTCTCGCGCGCCAGCGCATCCACCAGCATCAACACTTCGCGACTCATTGTTTGCGGCTCCTAAAATCGATTTGCGGAACAAGACGGGCACGGTCTATGTCGGCGAGCGTGAAATCGAGCCTCGCCGGGCCGTCTTTTCCTTCAAATTCCAAACCTATCGTGTCGCCATTGGGCGCGTGCAGGATGCCGCGGAACGATTTTCGGCCGTCCAGCGGCTGCTTCAGCGTCACCATCACCTCGCTGCCGGCGAAACGTTCGAAATCCGCCCGTTTCTTCAGCGGCCGGTCTAGCCCCGGCGACGAAACCTCGAGACGTTCATAGTCGATATTCTCGACGGTCAGCACGTGCTGAAGCTGGCGCGTCACCTTCTCACAATCGTCTATCGCGATGCCCGCCGGCTGGTCGATAAACACGCGCAGCATGCCGCGGCCGGAGCGCTCCAAATCGACGAGCTCGTATCCGAGCCCGGTAACGGTATTTTCAATCAGTTCCGACAATTGCACGTTGTTTGACCTCATGCAGCACGGACCGCGCGCAACGCGCGTACCGGTTTCCTGTTTCGCGGTACCGGGCACGCTCGCGCAACGCGGCGCACGGAAGCGGCAGTACTGCGAAGCAGCGTCATCGGGCTATGTCTACCACGATAACGACGCACTGCGGCAACGGCAAAAAAAAATGGGCGCCAACACGCCCATCTTCCTTTACCGGTGGTCGCGCCTCGAGCCGCACCTTAAATAATAAAACGTGTGCCCAGCGACTGCGAAATTATAGCGTTTTTCGCCGCGACCCGCAATCCACGCGACCTATCGAAACCAAAACGCGACCACGCGGTGGCACGCGCGCGCCCATGGGCACGCGATGCCGCGCGCTCGCAGCGCCTTCGACAGGCGTACGCTTAACGGCTGCGCGGGCGCGCGCGCGGTGCACCGCCCTGCCGCGCGCCGCCTTGGCGCGGCGCCGCCTGCGCGCCGCGAGCGCCGCGCGCATTGCCCTTTTGCACGCGGTTGCCACCCTTGCCGGGTGCTCGATTGCCGTTGTCGTCACGGTTATCACGGTTGCCACCCGTCATATTGCCGTGCCCGTGCGCGGCGGCAAAGCCGGTGTACCCAGGCACCGGCGGCGTGGACGAAGTCCAGTTCGCGCCGCCACGCGCACCGCGACCCAATCGCCGCTGCGGACCCGGCGCATCGTAGCCGATATAGCCGAGCGCCGTCTGCATCGGATCGGGCTGGCGACGCGGCGCCGTCTTGCTGCGCTCCGCCTTGTCCTCGCCCGGCCCTTTCAATCCGACGGCTGACATCAACGCGCGCACCTGATTGTCCTCGAGTTCATCCCAACGGCCACGCTTGAGGCCACGCGGCAACACGATCGGGCCATGACGCGTGCGGATCAACCGGCTGACGGTCAGGCCCACGGCCTCGAACATGCGACGCACCTCGCGGTTGCGGCCTTCCGCAAGCGCCACGTGGTACCAGCGATTGGTGCCCTCGCCACCGCCATCTTGGATACGCAGGAAGCTCGCCGGACCGTCGTCGAGCTCGACGCCGCTTAGCAGTTTTTGCCGCGCACTCTCGGCCAATTCGCCGATGACCCGCACCGCATATTCGCGCTCAACCTGGTAGCGCGGATGCATGAAGCGGTTCGCGAGGTCACCGGACGTGGTGAGTAACAGCAAGCCTTCGGTATTGAAATCCAGCCGACCGACGGCCAGCCATTTCGCCGTCTTCATCGGCGGCAGCTTGTCGAACACCGACGGGCGACCTTCCGGATCCGCGTGGCTGACGATCTCGCCTGCTGGCTTGTGATAAATCAACACGCGCGGCGGCTTGTTGGGCAGCTTGCGCTTGACCGGCTTGCCGTTGATGCGCACCTGGTCGGTTGGCATGATCCGCTGGCCGATGTGCGCCGGCTCGCCATTGACCGACACGCGCCCAGCAATGATCAATTCCTCCATTTCGCGACGCGAGCCCATGCCGGCCTCGGCAAGCACCTTGTGCAGCTTCGGCGCGTCGTCATCGGCCGACAGCGTGCGCTTGCCGGCCGGCGCGCCGCCCTTGCGGCCGCGCCGCAGCATCGGCGCGCGCACACCGCCCGCACCGCTGTTGTCGGCATCGAACGCCGGCGACGTGACGTAGGCGAACACGTCGTCGTCGCGCCCTACGCCTTTCTCGGCACCGCCGGCCGGCGCCGCGCTGGCGTCACGCCTGGCGCGCGGCTCGCGACGAAGTGCATCGGCATCGCGGCGCGCGCCAGGGTCACGCTTGGCGCCCTTGCCCTGACGCTTGTTAGCGGGATCCTTGCGGGGTAGGCGCACCTGCGCGACGAGTTCGCCGTCGGGCGGCGCCTCGGTCACCGCAGCCGGCGGGGCATCGGTCGCCTTCGACTTGGCCACCGCGCGACGGCGAGCAATCAAGCTGCGCGGCCCGCGACGCAAACCGCGCCGTGGCCGCTCTTCGCCGTCGCCGCCTTCCGCGGCCGGCGGCACCGGCAAGGCGCGCTGGCTCGCATCGCGATCGTCCACGGCCGCCACGCGGGCAGGACCGGACTCGAGAGAATCGGGATCGTGGTTCTCGTTCAAAACAACCTCTGAATGTCAGAATGCCGGCACGCGCCATTCGGCTGCGCCGGCGTCGGTGTACGTGTCTCGTCAAACGCCGTGCGATATTGGGTTGCTCGGCGTCTGCTCATCAAACTTCTCGACGTCGCCAGGGGCGGCCGCCGCTGCTGGGTGCGCGAGCCCGTCGTGCTTGCCCCCCCCGTCGGCATGACTGTGCGCTACTGGGTCCTCTTCCGGATCGTGCGCGGGCGGGACCGTGCGCGTCTTGGCCGCATCACGGTGGCCACCCACGGCTGGGACCGGAGACACGGGCTGCGCGATGGTGCGCTGCGCGTCAGCGCTCTCGCCCGTCACAGGCCCCGGCTGGGGCGCCGCCCTCGGATCATCGCCGGCTGCGTCGCGCGCGCCCTGTGCTTCGTCACCGATCACCGCAGCGCGGTTCGGCTCCTCGTGGCCATCGACAAACTCGATAGCGCGCTGCGCCAGTAGATTAGCCTGCCCCTGCTGCGGGCTCGGGTCAGACAGCGGCGGCAACTCGTCCAGCGTGGCCATCCCGAGATCGTCCAGGAACTGCTTGGTCGTTGCGTACAGCGCCGGCCGGCCGGGCACGTCACGATGGCCGATCACCTCGATCCATCCACGGTCCTCCAGCTGCTTGATGACCTGCGTATTGACCGTGACACCGCGAATCTCCTCGATATCGCCACGCGTGACCGGCTGACGATACGCAATGATCGCGAGCGTCTCGAGCACTGCACGCGAATACTTCGGCGGCTTCTCCGGATTAAGCCGATCCAGGAACGCGCGCATTGCCGGACGGCTCTGGAATCGCCATCCCGTGGCCACCGATACCAACTCGACACCCCGATCGCGCCAGTCCGTGCGCAGCTCTTCGAGCAGCGCACGGATCGTATCAGCCGAGAGCGCGTCGGCAAACAGCCGGCGCATGTCGCTGACCCTGAGCGGCTCCTGTGCGCAAATCAAAGCAGTCTCGAGGACGATTTTCGCCTCTTGGGTATTCATTCAGCTGGACCAGACCTGTTTGGCCAATGAACCGGATCAAAAGCGCCTGAACAGCGCGCATGACGAAAGACCGCGCTCGCCCGCTTCTGATCGATCATATTGATGGGAGCACGTCCGGGGGTTGGCAGGATGACCACGGACCACACCGCGCCGGGAAGCCAGAGGAATTCCGTAAGGAACCGCGTGACTGAACATTATAGTACGCAAAAAAACATCATGCGTAAAGATCAGGGCGCGCGTGTGAGGCGCCGTGTGCGGTGCGCCATGCCCTGCGCGCCGCGAGGCCCGCTCATGTCAGGTCCTCGGCCCGGGCGGGCAGCGCGCGCACCAGTTCCCATACCGCCTGGGCAGCCGGCGACAGTGAGCGATCGCGGCGGCGCACGAGTTCCACCGTGCGCTGCGCGCGTGGTACCAACGCACGCGCGACCAGGCCGGAATGGGCCGGCAACGGCAGCGACAGCCACGGCAGCACACTGATGCCCACACCAGCCTCGACCAAACCCAACACCGTCGCCGAGTGCCCCAGCTCCTGCACGACCGGCGAGACAACGCCATGCTCGCGCAGCACCCGGTCGATGATCGGCCGGCTGCCCGACTCCGGGCCGAGCAGCACGAGCGGCTCGCCGGCCAAGGCGCCCCATTGCACTTGCGTGCCGGCAGCCAGCCGGTGGTTGGCCAGGCAGACAACGCAAAATGAATCGGTCATTACCGGCTCGCCAACCAAGTCATTGGCTGCCAGAGCACCGACGATCACGCCAAAGTCCACTTCGCCGGACTTCACCTTGCGCACCACGTCGCTTTGCACATCGTCATGCAGGCCAAGCTGGATATACGGGAATTGTTGTTGGCAATGGGCAACGACACGAGGCATCAGCCGGCACGCAATAGTCGGACTTGCGGCCACGATCACTCGGCCACGCCGCTGCTCGCCGATCTCCCGGATCTCCCGCAGCACTTGATCTAAATCGGACAGCAGCCGCGACACGCCGCCCAACAGGTTGGCGCCCGCGTCCGTTAGGTGTACGTCGCGCGTTGTGCGCTCGACCAGTTTCAATCCCAGTTCGATCTCCAACTCGCGCACGCAGCGGCTGACGGCCGATTGCGTCAAGCCGATTTCATCGCCTGCCCGGCTGAAACTTTGCAGGTGCGCGACTTTGATGAAGACCCGGAGTTGCCTAAGCGTCACATTCATTCATTGAATTCATCAATACGCGCAATGATGCAATCATACGATGGACTGGCGCGTCGCTGCATCGGCCGAGCGTCGCTGCCGCGATGACGGCAGCGACGCGAGCCCTGCTGCGCGACGCGATGTACCACGGTGCACCATCGAACATCGATGCACACCGACGTGACGCGACATGCACGCGATTGGTGATTGTCCCGATTTCTTATCAAGCCATTCCGTATTGAGATACACGACTAAGCGGACATGCATTTCAGTTGCCGTCGCAGCCGGCCGCCCTGGCTGGCGCTGCGGCATCTCCATGCCGGTCCAATGGCACGGTTCCTGCATTTGTCATGCGCACAAGCCTGGCTAACGCAGCGACTCAAGTGACGCCCGCTTCCAGGAGACCGGCGACCCACTGCCAGGGTTAGGATCAAGGTGCGCGGCGTGGGGCAGTGCACCGAGTTTGCTTCGTTGAGGTGAAACGATGATGCTGTTCGACGATTTAAAAGATAACGAATGGGCGCTGGTCGAGGCGCTGTTCCGCGAGGAGCCGGCGCGTGTCGAACGTCGCGGCCGACCGCGTGTCGAGCCGCGTGCCGTGGTCAACGCCGTGCTCTGGGTCTTGTCGACCGGGGAAGGATGGTCCAAGCTGCCCGGTCGTTATCCGTCACCGCCAACCTGTCGCCGGCGCTTCGACGAGTGGCAAGCTGACGGCACGCTAACCGAGCTCGTGCGCCGCCTCGCCGGCACTGGGCGCCCCATCACGTTGCGCGGCCGCATCGGCGCGTCGGCCGTCAAGCCCCCCGTGCCACCGAGCCGCGACCGGCTGCGCGGCGCGTTCTGGACCAATCCCGAGTCATGGCGCGCGCCGGTGAAGATGGCCTGACTTGACTGGCATTCGAAGATCCGCCCTCGTGTCGGGCGGATCGCTTTTACGAGCACGGCGCGCACGCCTGGCCACGGCACGCATGCCTGCTCGGGCCGCGAAGCGGCAGTTTGTTTCAGTACGTTTCACGCCACTGGCCGCCACTCGTGGACCCTCCCGCGCACTGGCCGGCCTGGGGGGCGCTATCGGCACGCCGGCCCGATAGCACTCCCCATTGGCCGGCTGGCACAGGAAACATTCGTTTACTTTTGTGCATTGCGCACGCGCGGGAACCTGCGCGCATCCACCCTGTCCGACACTATGCCATGAGCACAGCGTGGCAATGAGTAACATCCGGTATGTTCCCGTATCCACGCGGATACGGGTTTTTTTGTTACCCTGGCTCCGCGACAGCCGCCCTGCGCGATGCTGTCCACCCTTACGGCTGAGGCTCGGCGTGCGCGAGCAGCGACGCGGCCGAGTCACACGCATAACGAAGCTCGCGCTCAACAGACCACGCAGGCAGGCGCGCACGGCGCTCCAGTCGACCCAACTCCGTCTTGCCCCGGACACTGAGCACCGCAATATCTACGGGCGCGTGATAGCCTGGCACGAGCGGTGAGGGTTGCCGTGCGGTACCGATCAGCCCCTGCTCGCGCAGGAATTCGAACACTCGCGGCCGACGCGGCCACGGCACCTGCCGGTATTGTGCGCGCCGCAGGCCCTCTAGCACGGCCTCGTTCGTATAATCCATCCCGCCCTCCACATTGGCACCGGCCAGGATGGCCGGCGCATTCGACATGTCCGCTTATAATCGTCGTGCCGCGACCGGCTGCACACCGTTACCGACGCCACCGTCACCGGCGCGGTTCGACCCGGCGGACCCTTGACACTCACCGCCCAAATTCGCTCACCTTAAACAGCACGCAGCCGGTCGGGGCGATACCGAAACACGACTTCCATGCTCGTTGCATTCGTTGCGCTCCTCTGGCTCGTCGCCATCGCCGTATCGCGCCGTCACCGCCCTACGACCTGCGTCGCGGCGGCATTGTTCGCCTACCTGTTGTGCACCGGATGGCTCGGCGAACCGGCGCTGCACGCGCTGGAAACCCGTGTGCCAGCCGCGAGCCCCCCACGCTACGCCGGCAACGTCGCGATCGTGCTGCTCGGCGGTGGCACTGAATATGACGATACGCATCGGCTAGTGCCAAAGTTCGACGCGTGGCGACGCATCGACGCGGCAGCCGCGCAATTCGTGTTATGCCGTGCGCAACACGCCCATTGCACGCTGGTGGTAAGCGGCGGCAATCCTCAAAAACACGAGCAAAGCGAAGCGGCCAACTATCAACCGCATCTGGTATCACGCGGGGTGCCGGCGGCCAACATCATGCTCGAGCCCGACAGCTTGAACACGTACGAGAACGCCCGCAACACCGGCGCGATCCTGCGTCGGCACCACTATGACCAAATCGTGCTGATCACGTCAGCGTATCACCTGCCACGCACGCTGCTCGACTTTCACCACTTCGGCCTCGACATCGTGCCGTGCGTCTCTAACCACAGATGGCGACACCCAGGTTGGAGGCCACGCCTGGCCCATGTCGTCAACACTAGCATCGCGTGGCACGAATGGATCGGCCTTGCGCAATTTCATGTCTACCGGCGGATCGGGTGGTTCTGACAGCGCCCAAACCATCCCCGTAGTATGCGCGGAAAAAATAACCGCTGAATGGAATTTATTGTTTCCGTGATGCAACAAGATGTCACGTCGCGGCAAGGTCGTTACAATGTTGCGGCAGATCAACCCATTTGCTAGCTAGAATCCGTGCTCTGCCGGATAATATGGCACTTTCGGTCATGGGCCCGATAACGCTGTCACTCTACGGCGGTAAAGATGAAGAAAGTGTCCCTGGCATTGCTCGTTTCCTTGTTGGCCGCAACGGCGTATGCGCAGACTGATCGCGGCGTGACGATGAGTACCGACCCGGCCAAGGCGGCCGACATCGAGCAGCGCGCCCAGGCGCTGGAAGCTGCCCAATCGGAAGCCCCAGCAGCACCCACGCACGCACCGGCCAAGCATCGCAAGACTGCCAAGCATCATCAGGCCGGACACGCGCGGCAGGCCCCCGAGGCCGGCGCTACCGCGCCGTCGGCAGCAAGCCAGTAACGGCTGCAACCAGCGTGCGGCGCAGCATGCCGAGCGCTGAGGTGCCATCGGGCCGAAGCGTCGCAAGCTTCGGCTTTTTTATGGGTGTCGGTTTCGTGTTACAGTCCCGCGCCCGATGCACGAGCGCAACGACATAGAGGATGGTGTGAGTAATATCGAACTCGAAATCGAATGGACCGAGGCAGCCTCGAAAAAGATCGAGAAGCTGATGCCGCGCACCGCGCGCGGCAACGAGCCGTACATCGCGCTGCCACCGATCGAATGCCTGCCCGTCGAGGGCGACGTGTTGTTTCTGGGCCCGCCGGGCAAACAGCACCCGTTCATTGTCGCGGAGCGGCAGTATCACCACGAGGGCGAAGCGAACTGGACGATCATCCTGATTCTAGACGTCGTCGACGCACACTGACGCGTGTGCCGCCGCCCCGCTCAACGCGGCAAAGCGCCCCTACCTCGCAGCATAAGGCAGGGGCAAAACTCGTCGCCCTACGAGGATAAGCAATGGCGTCATCGGACTCGCGTCGGCACGGGCAAGAGACCGGGCTTGGCGGTTGGCGCGAGCGCGTCGAGTCGCACCCAATCGCGACACGTTGAGTGCGCGCTGCCAGGACCCGGACGATGGCAATCCGCTGGCGCGTCAACTGATGCGCATTCGCTGAATCAGCGGCCAACCTCGGCGGCCACCTACTGAGTAGAAAGAGGAGCTTGCCCGGCAGGGAGCCCATTCGATGAGAATGCGGGGATCGGCATGACAGCGCCAGCCGTTACGACGTGACGTCAAGGCATCGGCGCGGGCTGCAACGCGGCGCGGCGTGCTGTGCACGCCGCCCGTAATGACGGTCCGGTCAGCGCGGGCGATCACAGCGACAAGGCCCGCGCAACCGGTCAATCAGCAGCGACAAGGTCAGCGCAACTGGTCAATCAGCAGCGACAGAATCTGGCACGCCTGCTTCGAATCGTCGACCTGTCCGCTCTCGCCCACAATCGCGACCCTCGTCTGCGTCTCGGTCAGCGCGCGCACATTCACACGGTACTGCTTCGCTGCCTTTTCCCTGCGGCCGTGGAATACTTGGCTCCAAAAGCCCTGTTTGGCCGAGCTTAAGTCGTTCGGATCCACGTAACGAATGAAATACAAGCCACGCGTGCGATCGCGGTCATCGACCGTGAAATTGTTTCGCTCCAACGCCACGCCAACCCGCAGCCACGCGTCGTCGTAAGACTCGGCAAGCGTGATGTCGGTCTGCCCGATCGGCGTCGCGGCGGCCTTGGACGCCTTGCTCGCTGCCTGCGACGCACGAGTCGCCGCGTCGGCGGCCTTGGGCGCGGACGCGGCCACCGGCTCCGCGGCCGTCGACGCACCGCCCTGCTGGTTATGCGCTAACGCTTGCATCAACCGCTTCAAGTACTCGGCTTCCAGCGCCGGATCGTTCGGCCGATCTTCCCACCGGCTTTGCTCATTGTTCGAGCCGAACAACTGCTCATGCAACCCGCGCTGGCTGATGAACACGTACGTTCCACCATTCGGCGCGCTTTCGAGCCGCGTGCGGTACTTGTCGCGCCGGCCGGTCGTATAGCCGGTGCCGAGCGCCTTGGACAACGTATTGCGGATCAGGCCATCCGGCACCTGCGGGTGGGTTTCGTACCAGTCCGTCTCCATGATCCCGCGATCGCGTGCGTCCAGCGACAGCACGAAGCCCTGCTCCTGCCAGAAACGCCGCACCTGGGGCCACACTTGCACGGGCGCCTGCTTGTCGATCACCAGCCAGCGCTGCGTGCCCTCGCGCTGGATATGCATGCCCGGCACCGGCGGCAGCACCGCGTCGCCCATCGACGCGGGCGCCGACTGCTGCACCTGCTGCAATCCGGACAGCGATGCCGAGCCACCGTGAGGCGGCAGCGAACGCTGATCAGCGATCTCGTGGGTCATGTCCGGGGGCACGGCCAGCGACGATCCCTTCGCCCGCGTGGCACGCTTATAGTCGATCGCCTGTGGATTGGGCGAAATGCAGGCCGCCACGCCGCCGGCAATGCTGAGGCCAGCAACAAGGCGCGAAATGAGACGGGTTTGAATCAGTTTCATGAAATCCTTTCTGCATGTGCCCGGGCCAATGCCCGGCAATCAACCGGCCATTGTACCGATCTCTTTTCGCACGGTGCAAAAATGACGCCGAGCCGTGCCGCCAGCTCGACGCGTCAGTGGTGCGCAGCGACCCCGCGCTACGAGCGAGCGGCCCGCGATGGAGAAGCCACGACAACGCCCACCGGCGTGGCAGCCCGCGCGCGCCGTGCGGGGGGGCGACGTGGTGGCAGCATAGACAGGCGCATCATGTGCCGCAGCGCCATCAAGCCGCCGATCGTTTCGATGATGGCCGCGGGCACCCACATGATGAGCCCGCCCAGGCTTTGATCCAGCGCCGGCGACAGGTCCATGGCGCGACCGCACAACGTGAAGATCGGGTACAGGTCGCGCGAGGAGAACGTGATGATCGCGCCGGCCAGGATCTGCGGCGTCATTGTGATCACCGGCGACAATACCCGCACGCCCGGCTTCACCCGACTGGGAGGGCTCGGGCGATGATCTAGCAGCATCCACCAATACAGCAGACCACTGATCGTCACCGACCAGTTCATGAACAAATAGATGCGCCAGTCGAGCATCGAAATGAACTGCACGGACGGAATGAGCCAGAAGAGCACCGAAATCACAAACGCCAACGAGATGAACGTTGGGTTGAGCAGCACGGCACCGGCCATACGCGACGCACGCCGCCGGGCCAGCCGGTGCAGCATGCCGCGCCAGCGCAGCGGCATGCCGGCACGCATCACGCTGCCCGGATAGGCGGACATGACCAGCAGCGGCGCCAAATGATGCAGCACCAAGTGCTGGAGCCGGTGGACGAAGAATTGATGCTCGGCGTAATAGTCCACTCGCGTGTGCAGCGCGACATACAACAGCACGAATCCCGTCCAGAACGCTGCCTGGCGCGCGATGCTCACGCGTTGGCGCAGCGTGCCGCGCGCGAACAGCATGGCGGCCGCAACAAAGATGAACACCAGCCCGAACGAGGGCTCCCACGGTTCCAGGAAACGAAGCAACGAGGACATGATAGGCGGAACGATGTGGCGCACGCCAGCGGCGCCGGCCGGTAAAAAGCGGCACCATCTTAACAGTAAAGCGAACCACGGCCGGCTCGGGTTCACACGATGGTCCTAAAATAGAGGATCTTTTGTCGACAAGGGTGTCCCTATTTGAGATGCGCACGCCTGCGAAAAGACCTGCAGGGCCGAGCGAGCCAGCAACCGCCGACAATCGTGCAACCGTCGGGGCGGACTGGCCCGTGCCGCTGTCCGGGCACAGCGAGCCCAACGCGCCGATGCGCGACTTTGCCACGTTGCGCCGTGCATTGGTCGTGCTGCTCATCGCCACCGTCGTGCTGCCGGCGGGGTTCCTACTGTACTACGGCCTAACCAGTTGGCACAAAGCGCTAGACGACGCCAGTGGATTCGCCACACGTTCGTCGCGGATCACCGAGGAGCAGGCGCTGAAGGTGTTCGAGCTCAATGAAGTGATCCGGGACAGGGTCCTGCAGGCGATCTACGATGCCGAATTCCATGGCGGCGCGTTGGGTAACTATGCAATGATCACCAAGCTGCGCTCCATTGCCGCACCTTTCGATCATTTGGCCGCGGTAAGCATATACGATGCAAGCGGCCGGCTCGTGGTCACCAACGATCCCTATCTGGGCGTGCCGCGCAGTCTTGCGCAGACCGACGCATTCCGCAGCGCCGCCCAGTGGAACCAGGGCGACTACGTGACCGAGGCGATCCCGTTGCGGGGACACCGTGACCACATCTTCGATGTCGTCACGCCGCGCCATTTCAGCGATGGCTCATTTGCCGGCGTCGTCGCCCTATCGATCCGCGCGTCGTACTTCGAGGATTTCTATCGTGAACTCGTGACCGGCAGCCACATCGGCCAGCTCGCGCTGATGCGCAATGATGGCACGTTGCTCGCCCGCTATCCGCCGCCGGCGCCCGGCGACATCAAGCCGCCGGTGCCACGCGGCGTGCTGGCCGCGCAACTGGGCGGCACCGAGCGGGTCCACCTGGCCGATACGCAAGCGATCATCGGCTACCGGCGCGTGGGCTCGCGGGACGTCTACGTCACCGACTACTTGCGGCTGGACCAGGTGTTCTCGCGTTGGCTCGCTCGCACCGCGATCGTCACCGGCTTTTCAGTCGTGCCCAGCATCGCGTTGTTCCTGGTGGCGTTCGTCGCACTGCGCCGCCTCGATAACGAGGAAAAAGCATGGCGTCAATGGCAGGCGGAAGCCTCGCTGCGGCGTGCGGCCGAGGAAGACTATCGGCACGCGCTGAAAATGGAATCGCTGGGCCGACTGACCGGCAGCGTCGCGCACGACTTCAACAACCTGCTGATGGTGCTGTCCGCGAATGCGCGGCTCATCCGCCTAAAGATGGGCGAGGGCAACATGGCAAAGCAGTGGCGGGCCATTGAACGAGCCGTGCACACTGGCGAAGCCCTGACTCGTCGTTTGCTCAGCGTCTCGCGCAAGCAGCCTACGCGGGCCGAGCGGATCGACCTGCGCAGTCGTCTGGCCGAGTGGAAGGGGTTGATCGAGGCGTCCGCCGGCCCACAGTGCGACGTGCGCATCGCCGTGCCCGACAGCGTGTGGTCCGTGCTGGCGGACCCCACCGACCTGCAGCTTGCGCTGATCAACCTAGTCGCCAACGCGCGCGACGCGCTACCGGCCGGCGGCCGGATCGCCATTTCGGCCAACAACCACCAGGCGGCACACGAGCGCGCCGGCGCGGCGCCGGCAGCCGAAGCGGAGCGGGTGCGTATCGCGGTTAGCGACAATGGTTGCGGGATGAGCGCCGACGTGGCGGCGCGCGCGTTCGAGCCATTTTTCACGACCAAGGAACTCGGCAAGGGCACCGGCCTCGGGCTGCCGCAGGTCTACGGCTTTTGCCAGCAGGCCGGTGGCGATGCGCAAATCATTAGCCATCCTGGCGTGGGCACGACGGTCGCCTTGTTCCTGCCGGCGGCCGCGCCGGCCGCCGAAGCCGAGGCACCCGCCCACGCCGGGCCGCACGCCGCTGAGCGCGACGGGGCTGTCCCGCGTCCATCGGCGTCTGGCAGCGAGATTCCCGCACCGGCGCGCGGTGAACCCTTGTCGCGGCAATCGCCCGCCACGACGCCGGCGGACGCCAACACGGTACCCGACGGCCGGCCGAGCCGCGCGGCGCGTGCGCGCCACGCCTTAACCGGCATGACCGGGCTTGAGCTCCTGCTGGTGGAGGACGATAATGAGGTCGCCGAGGCGACGGCGGCAGTGCTGAACCTAGATGGTCATCGAGTCACCACCGCGCCGGACGCCCATTCAGCCCTGCAGATCTACCATCAGCACGCACGATATGATGCGGTGATCAGCGACGTGACCATGCCCGGCCCGATGAATGGCATCGACCTGGCCATCGCGCTGCGCGACGCGGACCCCAGCTTGCCCGTGATCCTGGTCACTGGGCACACCGACAAGTTGAGTCTGGCGCAACGGGAAGGCCTGCTGGTGCTGCCCAAGCCAGTCAATTTCGACGTGCTGCGCTCCGCGCTTCCTCACGCGGCATGACGCTGGCTTATGTCAGCGGCCCCTGTTATGCGGCGCCCCGCAGAAATGCCACCAGCTCACGGTTGTACGGGTCACGTTGTTCGATGTTCGAGAGATGCGATGCATTGAGTTCGAGATACTGCGCTCCCCGGATCGCCGCGGCCATTGCCCGGCCCTGCTCCGGGCTCGTCGCAACATCGTGCGTGCCAGCGATGACCAACGTCGGCACGGTGACGCGGCCCAATTCGTCGCGCAAGTGCGCATCGCGCACCGCCTCACAGTTTGCGGCATACCCCTCGGGGTCGGTGGCCATCAGTTGCGCCCGCAACGGCTCTACCTGCGCGGCTTGCCGCTCGCGGAACCCTAGCGTAAACCAGCGCTCGATAGCCGCGTCGGCCAAGCCGGCCATGCCTTCGCCGCGCGCTTTCGCGATGCGCGGGTTCCACACCTGCGACGAGCCGATCTTGGATGCCGTGTTCGACAACACCAGCCGAATGAGCCGGTCGCTATGGCGCGCGCCCAGCGCGATGCCGATCTGCCCGCCCATCGACAAACCGCAAAAGTGCGCACGCTCGATGCCCAACGCATCCAGTAACGCGACCACATCATCGGCCAGCCGTCCGATTGTATAGGGCCCCGGTGGCGTATCCGACTGCCCGTGTCCGCGCGTATCGTAGCGCAGCACGCGAAAATGCACGCTCAGCGCCGGGACTTGGGCATCCCACATGGCAAGTCGCGTGCCCAGCGAATTGGACAGCACGACCCACGGCGCCTCGGTATGCTCGGCACCGTCAATACGGTAATGCAGGTGAATTCCGTCAATCGACGCAAATGGCATGATGGATTCCTCGTCAGTGGCTCAGATCATGCGTGGGCGGGCCGCACGGCCGCTGCGGCCCCTTAGCGCGTGCTCACTTCACACGCCAGCCGTCTTGTCAGTCAGCGACAAGCCGGTTAGCGTCACCCGCTGCGCGAAGGCGTGTCCACGCAGATTTCTCGCACCGCCACACCTTCGTCCGTGATGTCAAACACCGCCACATCGGTGTAGACGCGGTCCACGCAACACACGCCCGTGATCGGATACATGCATTGCGGCACTAGCGTGCTGTCGCCCTGCTTAGTGAGCAATTCCATCATCACGAACCCCTACTTGGCGCCGATCGCCAGGTCCATGGCGCCGACGACGGCCGCGATCGCGTCCGGCGCGCCGGTGTGCCAGTTCGCCAAGTCACCGTCCGCCGACACTTGGAAGGCGCCGAGCACGCAATAGTCCAGGTGTCTGCCACGCAGCATCGCAAACGAATCGGCATAGTGGAAGTAGCAACCGTCGGTGAGCAGCGTCACAGGCTGCTTACCCGCGTTGATCAGTTCGTCGTCCTCGTCGCCGGGCGCTGGCGCCGGGCCCATGCCAAGCAGCCCGTTCTCGCTGTGCAGGAAGATTTTACGCTGCGCGCCGAGATGGTTGGCCACTCCGGGAAACCACCGCGGCCGCGGTGCTCGACCACACCGACATCGTCTACGTGCTGCGCGTGCCGACACACTCGATCATCACAGAACTTATCCATTGGCAGTCGCCTGCCGGCGTATTGCACGTCAATGGGCCGCGTGCTGCTGTCGGAATTGCCGCACGAGCGCATCGACCCGATATTGGATGCACCGCCGCTTACGCAACGCACGCCGCGCACGCTGACTGACAAGGCCCAGATCAAGCAGGCCATCGCACAGGTGGAACAAAAGGCTGGCCCATCGTCGCCCAGGAGTTGGAAGCAGGCCTGATTTCGATGTCGGCGCCGATTCGTGACCGCCAGCGGCGCATCATCGCCGCAATGAATGTCAGCGGCAATGCACAACGACAATCAGCGACGCAGATGATTCAATCGTGTCTTGCACCACTGCGCGACGCGGCACAACGCGTCTGCGAGTTGATCACGCGGCGAAGCTGAGCGCGCGACGCGCGGGGGGCGTGCAAAAATCCGCATAACCATGCACCATACAGGTTGCTCAACCGGCCCACGACACGCACGCACCATGACGACCACGGCTTCTTCCACAGCCTCTGCCGCATCCGCCTGCGCGCTGGACATGATCATCTTCGGCGGCGGCGGCGACCTGTCGGCCCGCAAATTGCTCCCGGCGCTGTACATGGCGCATCTGCACGGCAACCTGCCAGCCGACACGCGGATCATCGCGATCGGCCGCAAGGACTTTTCGCGCGACCCGTACCTCGCGTTCATCGACGAGCAATCACGGCCGTTCGTCGACAGCCGCGCGCTGGACAAACAGGCGTGGGACCGCTTTCTAGCGTTGCTCGACTACGTGCGGATCGATGCCGGCTCGTCACCCGACTACGCCAACCTCGTCGCGGCGTCCCGCCCCGGAGCGCAACGCGTGTTCTATCTGGCCACATCACCCGAGCTCTTCACGACGATCTGCGACAACCTCGCCGCGTGCGGGCTGGTCGACAAACAATCGCGCGTCGTGCTCGAAAAACCGTTGGGACACGACCTTGCGTCGGCACGTGCGATTAACGCATCGGTCGGGCAGCACTTTGCCGAATCGCAGATCTACCGGATCGACCATTACCTGGGCAAGGAGACCGTGCAGAACCTGATGGTGCTGCGCTTTGGCAACGCGATTTTCGGGCCACTATGGCAAGCGCCGTACATCAAGAGTGTGCAAATCACAGTCGCCGAGACCGTGGGCGTTGGCAGCCGGGCCGGTTTCTATGACCAGACCGGCGCGCTGCGCGACATGGTGCAAAACCACCTGCTGCAGTTGCTGTGCATCGTAGCGATGGAGCCGCCCGTGTCGCTCGATCCCGACTCGGTACGGGACGAGAAACTCAAGGTGCTGCGCTCGTTGCGTCCGATGACGGTCTCGGACATCGCCCGCGACACGGTGCGCGGCCAGTACACTGCAGGCGCGATCGGCGGGGAGCCGGTCAAGGGCTATCTCGAGGAAGACAACGTGCCGCCAGGCAGTCGCACGGAGACGTTCGTCGCGCTGCGCGCGCACATCAACAACTGGCGTTGGGCCAATGTACCGTTCTTCCTGCGCACCGGTAAGCGGATGCCGAAGCGGTGTTCCGAGATCGTCATCGATTTCGCCGACTTGCCTTTTTCGATCATCCCAAGCGGGCCGCGCAACTACGGTAACCGGCTGGTCATTCAACTACAGCCGGAGGAATCGATCCAGTTGCAAATGCTTGCGAAGGAGCCGGGCAGCGGCATGCACATGCTGCCGGTCAATTTGAACCTGGACTTGCAGCAGGCGTTCACGGGGCGCCGCGCCGAAGCCTATGAGCGGCTGTTAATCGACGTGATCCGGGGGCGGCTGACCCATTTCATGCGCCGCGATGAATTGGAAGCCGCTTGGGCCTGGGTCGAGCCGATCCAGGCAGGCTGGCGCGAACTAGACGAGCGCCCCCGCACTTACACGGCCGGCACCTACGGACCCGCCGCTTCGTCCATGCTGATGGCACACGAAAATACGTCGTGGGCCGAAGAAATGTGATGCAACGGGCGGCGGCCGGGTGTTTCGGGCAGGTGCTCCGGACGGGTGGTCGGGCCGGTGTCCGGCCGGTACGTCGGCCCCTTTCCCCGCCAGTAGTTGACCCGCTGTGTCGCGAGTGGTCGACTGCGCTGCCCGGCGGGTAGTTGGGCCGCTGCCCGCCGCCTAACGGCGGCTCTCCGGCTCGACCTTCCACCAACGTGGCAACAACGCGCGCACGTCGCGACGCATGAAGCGGTCATCCAGCAGGTGCACGACACCACGATCCGTTTCGCTGCGGATCACGCGGCCTGCGGCCTGCACCACTTTCTGCACCCCCGGGAACAAGTACGTATAGTCGAATCCGGCACTGAACAGCCGCTGCATCCGCTCGCGCAACTGTTCGTTTACCGCATTGATCTGCGGCATTCCAAGCGTGGCGATAAACGTGCCGACCAGCCGCGTGCCGGGCAGATCAATACCCTCAGCAAATGCACCGCCGAGCACGGCGAATCCGATGCCGCGGCCGTGCGGCTCAAAGCGGGCGATGAAGGCACGCTGTGCTGGCTCGTCCATCGCCCGGGCTTGCCGCCACACCGGAATCGATGGATGCGTAGCGCTGAACAGCGCAGCCGCCTGTTCCAGATATTCAAAGCTACTGAAGAAGCACAGATAGTTTCCGGGCAGCGCCGCATACTGCGAGGCAATCCGCTCAACCAGCGCGCCAAGCGACGCCTGGCGGTCCCGATAGCGTGTCGAAATCGACGGCGTCGCGTACACGGCGAGTTGTTCCGCGCTGAACGGACTGTCGACGTCGACATTGACGGTACCGTCCGGTAGTCCGAGCAAGTCGCGGTAGAAGCGCGCGGGCCACAGTGTCGCGGAAAAAAGCGTCATCGAATGAGCTGCCGCCACGCGCGCGCGCAATGCCGCCGCCGGCACGACATTGCGGATGCACAACGTCGAGCGCGACGTGGCGCGCGCCGCGGCCCCCTCCAGCGTGGCCAGTGTGACATCGAACATCCAGTGCTCGTCGAAACGCTCGGCGATGCGCAGGAAGTGAATCGCATCGAGATAGAAGCGCTCCAGGCGCACGTTCGGCACAAGCTGCGGCTCGGCCAGATGCTCGCCGATCGCACCAACGGCGCGCTGCAGCGCGCGTAGCCATGCATCGGGCAGCACGTCAAAAGCGTGGTACGGTTCGGTTTGCGCGCGATTCAGCGTGTTCCAGCACCGTTGCAAGTGACGCAGTGCGGTGCGCAGCATGCCGCGCGCGCCACGAGCAAGATGGGCCAGTTCTCCCTGCTCAAGCGTGGCCGAGTACATCGCCCGCGCCCGTTCGGGTAGATTGTGCGCCTCGTCCACCAGTACGGCGACCCGCCACTGGTTTTGCACAGTCAACGCAAACAGGGGGGCACTGGTGTCAAAATAGTAGTTGTAATCGCCGACGATCACATCAGCCCAGCGCACCAATTCCTGGCCCAGGTAGTATGGGCACACGCGATGAGTCAAGCCCACCTCGCGCAGCGCGCCGCGATCGAGCCAGTACTTTGCTAACGCCGCCTCGCGTGCAGCCGGCAACCGATCGTAGAAACCTTGCGCGAGCGTGCATGCCTGCCCGGTGCACGCATTACCCGGATACTCGCACGCCTTGTCGCGCGCGACCAGCTCAACCACACGCAACGGCAGCGCAGGAGGAGACCCCGGCGCGCGCGCGCCGATGCCTGTGCACCCGACCATCCCGGATCCGGCCCGCGCGGATTTCGTTGCTGATTCTGCTGATTCCGTTGATTGTCGCGGGCTCACTGCGCCACGCGTCAAGGACTGCAGCGAATCCAATGCCAGTTGCCGTCCAGGACTCTTCGCGCTTAAAAAAAACACTTTGTCGATTGAGGCGCGCGGACAGGCCTTGAGCAACGGAAACAGCGTACCGAGCGTCTTGCCGATGCCTGTTGGTGCTTGCGCAAGCAACACACGAGCGCCGAGCGCCGCGCGGTAGACCGCCTCGGCAAGCTCGCGCTGGCCAACACGAAACGCTGGAAAAGGCAACTGCAGACCGTGCAGCATCGCATCGCGCGCGACGCGGTGCGCCCGTTCCTGCGCCGCCCACTCGATAAAGCGCACACATTGCTGTTCGAACGCCGCTTTCAACTCAGCGGCACTCGCCGTCTCGGTCAGCACGGTTTCGCGCCCAGTCGCGATGTCATAATACACGAGCGCGAGTTCGATCGACGGCAGTTGCGCCTGCTGACAAAACAGCCAGCCGTACACCCGCAACTGCGCCCAATGCAGCGCGCGGTGATTGCCCGGCATCGCGTCCAGTTCGCCGCGATACGTCTTGATCTCCTCGAGCCGGCCCCGTCGCGGATCATAGCCGTCCGCGCGACCGCGCACCGTCAGCTCTTGAAACTCGCCCGTGACGCTGATTTCTGTTTGGTAGTCCGCGTGGCGGCGGCTCGCAACGACGCGATGGCCGATCCTGCCCTCCTCGGCGCTGGGAGACGGCGTAAACCGCAGATCCAAGTCGCCTTGCTTCGCCGTGAACTCGCACAATGCGCGCACAGCAATCATGTAGCGCATCACACCGTCCATTGCGCCGGCGCGCTGACGCCGTCCGGGATCGCATTGCCGACAGCGGCGGGCGGCGCCAGCCTGCTGTCCCCATCGGCGAGCCATCGCACGTGCGCGACGCTGACCGGCAGCCCCTTTTCGTGTGCGTAAGCTAGCCAGCGCACCTGGTTGTCCTGCAACCGGTCACCCGGCCCTTTCACCTCAATCAATTCATACGAACGCACGGCCGGCATGAATTGGACCAGATCCGGCAATCCGGAGCGGTTTCGCGAGATGTCCCACAGCAACCGCTCGAACCACAGCTTCAGGTGAGCGGCCGGCATGCAGTCCAGCGCGAGCGTCAACAACGTAGGATCGAACACGCCCCAGGCTACGAACGGCGACTGAATCCCGGCCTTCGCGGCAAAATTATCCTCGATCGTGCGTCGATAGCGACCATCGTCGAGTTGTTGCAGGCAGGCATCAAACAGCGCCTGACGACGCGCGACGAACGTTGGCGTGGCCAGGTCCGCTGGCCCGCGCTGGAATGGATGAAAAAACGCGCCGGGTATCGGCGCGAATATCACCTGCCAACACAACAGACCAAACAAGGTGTTGATTAATGCGTTTTCGACATAGAATACCGGCGCCTCTGGACGATGCAGGTGAGCGCGCAATACGTGCTCGACCCGCATCGGCGCGGTAGGCATGGGCAAGAGCCAGTCGCTACGTGAGATCGGCATTGCTGGTGCTGGTGCCGGTGCCGATAAATCAGATTGCGGTGAAGGTGCGCAGTCCCAGCCGGATAGCCGTTCGCCCCATGCCGATTGCACCGTCCACGGCGACTGCTGCCGTGCGGCACGCGGCACGCGCTGTAGCCGCGCAAGTGTACGCGCGGCGCGCTGTGCCTCGCCCTCGCTGATCGGCGTCCGTACGACTTGCGCAGCAAGCGCCAATGCGTCACCGCGACGACCGAGTGTCTCAAGCACACGCACTCGCCGATAGCGGGCATCCGGATAGGTACTCGCCTCGTACGCATGCAGCGCGCGCGGCCAATCGCGCCGCCGTTCGCAGTGCTGGCCGATCTGGAACAACACCTTGGCGCGACGCATGCCGAGCCAAGGATTATCAGTCGGACATGCGCACGCCTGCGCCAGCAGTGCGTCCAGCGTCGCGTCGTTGGGCACCGCGTCCAGCGCCTGGCGACAAGCATGCAACGAGAAATAAGCATCGACATCTTCGCGCCGTTGGAATGCGCGGGACGATCCGTCCAAGCGCACGGTTTCGTAGCGGAAAATACCCAGGTCGGCCAGCACGAATTCCGACCAATCCTGCCGCAAGTTCCCGAAGAACATCAATCGAAACCGATCACACAGGGGTCCCAGCAGGAAGCGGACGACCCTCGCTGGCCCATTTGGGCACCAGGCCGAATACGCATGTTGTACACTGGGATACGCGGCACGCAGCGCGTCAAGCAGCGCCGCCTTCGTGCCACGCGCCACCTTTGTGTCCATGAAGCGGTGCTCGAGTTCAGCCTTGGTCGCCACCGTGAATAGTTCGTCAACCGACATCGGCGGATCGAGTTCGACCCAACCTCGCGCAATCAATGACCCGCAAGCGGCAAGCGGCTCGCCGATCTCGGCATACCGCAGTTTGTCCATGCGAAACAACGGTCCTTTGCGCATCAGCATCCGGACCAGCAGCGCGCGCGACGCATGGGGCAACGACTCGAACGCGTCGATGAAAGCCCGTTCTTGCCCGTCAAGCAGGTCATCGCATCGATCGCTCAACCACGCGATAGCGTGACGGAAGTTTGCGACATAGTAGAACGGGTCCACGCCGCCGGCGGGAATCGCGGCCATCATCCAATCCTGTATAAATATACAGTACAAGATGATACCAGCGTCGGCCGCATCGGGTCACCCGCCATCACAGCAGTGTCCGGTAGCCGTTGACGATCACGTCAAGCGCGAGGTAGCCGAATGGTCGGAATCGAGAACATGACGCGTTATGGGTAGCGTCCGCGTCACATATGAGGAAATAGCGCGCGAGCAGCGTGCCGGCGGCGGCGTGAAACTCGACAGGCCCCGCACATCGACATCGGCCGCAGCCGTGAATTCGTCCATTGGCTGAGCCAGCCACAGCAGCCCGTGAGCGTCATTTTCCAGCGCATAGCGCTCACGCGGCTGCCCGAGCCGCGCGATCAACACGGACTCGGGTTGGCCGGCCTGAAACCTGCCAGGACTGGCGCAGGCGCCGAGCAACAGCGCCAGCGCCCCGCTACGTCCCCACGCATCAGCGCCCTGTCAGTGCACGACCCGTTCGAACACGAACTTGCCGTCCTCGAAGTCGACTGGGATCAGGTCCTTCGGACCGAACCGGCCACCAAGGATCAGCTTGGCGATCGGGTTTTCGATCTCCTGCTGGATCGCGCGCTTGAGTGGCCGCGCACCGAATAGTGGGTCGTAGCCGACCTTGCCGATGTGCTCGAGTGCCGCATCCGACACGTCCAGTTGCATGTCCATCTTCGCCAGTCGCTCGGTGAGCCGTTGCAGTTGGATCTTCGCAATCGAACGAATATGGCTGCGATCCAGGCCGTGAAAGACGACGACTTCGTCGATCCGATTCAGGAACTCGGGGCGGAAATGCTGCTTGACCTCTTCCCAGACCGCATCGCGCACCGCCGCGTGAGGCTCGCCGACCATCGACTGGATCTGCTGCGAGCCGAGATTCGACGTCATCACAATCACGGTGTTCTTGAAATCCACCGTGCGGCCCTGGCCATCGGTCATGCGGCCGTCGTCGAGCACCTGTAGCAGCACGTTGAACACGTCCGAGTGCGCCTTCTCGATCTCATCGAGCAGGATCACGCTGTACGGCTTGCGCCGCACGGCTTCGGTCAAGTAGCCGCCTTCCTCATAGCCAACATAGCCGGGCGGCGCGCCGATCAGCCGCGCGACGCTGTGCTTTTCCATGAACTCGCTCATGTCGATGCGGATCAAGTGGTCCTCGGCATCGAACAAAAATGCCGCCAGCGCCTTGCACAACTCGGTCTTGCCAACCCCGGTCGGGCCAAGGAACAAGAACGAGCCATAAGGGCGGTTCGGGTCGGCCAAGCCTGCCCGCGAACGGCGAATCGCGTCGGCCACTGCACTAATCGCCTCATCCTGGCCGACCACGCGTTCATGCAACTTCGCCTCGATTTGCAGCAGCTTTTCGCGCTCGCCCTGCATCATCCGCGCGACCGGGATGCCGGTGGCGCGCGATACGACCTCAGCGATCTCCTCGGCGCCCACCTGCGTGCGCAGCAACCGCGGCTTGTCGTTTTGGGGCGTATCGGCCTCGGCCTGAGTGACGGCCTTCAGTTGCGTCTCCAACTGCGGCAACGTACCGTACTGCAACTCGGCGACCTTGTCCAGCTTGCCTTCGCGCTGCAGCCGCACGATTTCCGCACGCGTCTTGTCGATCTCTTCCTTTAAGTGCGCACCACCCTGGACGGCGGATTTCTCCGCCGTCCAAATCTCCTCGAGATCCGCGTATTCGCGCTCAAGCCGCGCGATTTCGTCCTCGATCAACGCTAGCCGCTTCTGCGATGCTTCGTCGGTTTCCTTTTTCACCGCCTCGCGCTCGATCTTCAACTGAATCAGCCGACGGTCGAGCCGGTCCATCGCCTCGGGCTTCGAGTCGATCTCCATCTTGATTTTGGACGCCGCCTCGTCAATCAAATCGATCGCCTTGTCCGGCAAGAAACGGTCGGTGATATAGCGGTGTGACAGCTCGGCAGCCGCAACGATGGCCGGATCCGTGATCTCGACCTTGTGATGCAGCTCGTACTTTTCCTGCAACCCACGCAGGATCGCAATGGTCGCCTCGACCGACGGCTCATCGACCAGCACCTTTTGGAAGCGCCGCTCAAGCGCCGCATCTTTTTCGATGTATCGGCGGTATTCATCCAGCGTCGTCGCACCGATGCAATGCAACTCACCGCGCGCGAGCGCTGGCTTGAGCATGTTGCCCGCGTCGATCGCGCCTTCCGCCTTGCCTGCGCCAACCATCGTGTGAATCTCGTCGATGAACACGATCGTGCGGCCCTCATCCTTCGCAATGTCGCTGAGCACTGCCTTAAGCCGCTCCTCGAATTCGCCGCGATACTTGGCGCCGGCCAGCAGCGCGGCCATGTCCAGCGACAGCACCCGTTTGTCTTTCAGTGTCTCGGGCACCTCGCCATTGACGATGCGCTGCGCGAGACCTTCGACGATCGCGGTTTTGCCCACGCCCGGCTCGCCAATCAACACCGGGTTGTTCTTCGTGCGGCGCTGCAGGATCTGGATCGCACGGCGGATCTCGTCGTCGCGGCCGATCACCGGGTCGAGCTTGCTAGCACGCGCGCGCTCGGTCAAATCCACCGTGTACTTCTTCAGCGCCTCACGCTGGCTCTCGGCATCTTGGCTGTTGACCTGCCCGTTGCCGCGCACCGCCGCGACGGCGGCCTCCAGCGCCTTGCGGGTCAAGCCATGCTCGCGCGCAAGCCGGCCAGCGTCGCCCTTGTCATCGGCGAGCGCGAGCAGGAACATCTCGCTGGCGATATACGCGTCGCTGTACTTCTGTGCTTCCTTGTCCGCCTGGTTCAACAAGCCGCTCAACTCGCGGCTCACTTGCACATTGCCATCGGTGCCATGCACTTGCGGCAACCGTTCCAACGCCGCGCCAACCGCGGCTTGCAACGCCTGCACATGCACACCGGCGCGCGACAACAGCGAGCGAGCCGCGCCATCGGGCTGCGCGAGCAGCGCCGCGAGCACGTGCAGCGGTTCGATATACTGGTTGTCTCGCCCAACAGCAAGGCTTTGTGCGTCCGCGAGCGCTTCTTGGAACTTCGTGGTTAGTTTGTCGATCCTCATCGAGACCTCCAATGCTTGTCTGCCCCGTATCTTGAGGTCCGAATGAGGCTTTTCAAGCGCCCGGGGTAAGCGTGATTAGGCCTAGCGCGTGCACGAGCGGCGCGCTCGGCTCACTCAACTCAGCCACCGTGTGCTTGTCAAGCTCGGCTAGGAACGCCTGGCGCGCCGCAACCATCACGACCTTGAGTTGGCAGTGCGGTTCAATGACGCACGCATGGCAGTCATCGGTCCCCAGACAGGCGACCAGCGCAAAATCATTCTCAGTGGCACGCACGATCTGGCCGACCGTTAGCGTCCGGGCGTGCGGCGCCAGCCGCAAGCCGCCGTTGCGCCCGCGCACCGTGTCGACCCAGCCCCGCTCGCCGAGCAGTTGCACGACCTTCATCAAATGGTTCTTCGACACCCGGTACGCATCGGATATCTGCTGAATCGTGGACAATCCGTCGTCGTACACCGCCAGGTACAGGATCACGCGTAACGCATAGTCGGTGAAATCGGTCAATCGCATAACGGGTATCCCAGCTTACGGCTTCAGGTGCAGAATAAGGGCTGGCGCGGCAACATGCCGCCGCGCTCGGGGCCACCTCGGGTATCTTACTGCCACAGACACGGATTTGCGCGCTAGGCCATGCCGCGCTGCGCCGTCGATCTGCCGCGATGCAATCCAATTCCTCTGCTGACGACACGACATCATGATCCATCCCGAATCCGACGCCGCGTCGAGCCGACTGGCTATCCTAGACGAAGCAGGCATCCATTCGCTAGTCCACCGCTTCTATGCACGCGTGCGGGCGGACGACACGCTGGGACCCCTCTTCGCGCAGGCGATCGGCGACGCATGGAACCCGCATCTGGCGAAAATGTGCGACTTTTGGGCCAGCATCGCGCTGGGCGTCAAACGCTACAAGGGCAACGTGCAACTGGCCCACCTTCCACTGAAGGGAATCGAGCCCGAGCACTTCAACCGCTGGCTGTACCTGTTCCTAGACACGGTCGAGCACCTGTTCGAGCCCGCTGCGGCGCTCAAGCTGATGGCGCCGGCGCTGCGCATCGCAGAAAGCCTGCAGCTGAGCCGCTTCGGCTGGCAATATCAGGTACCGCCGGAGCAGAAGGCGTTGCTCGAGCGAATCGCGCCGCGCCGCGGCGAGCGTGGCGCCGCTCACTAATCGTCGGCAAGCGGATCGTTCGCCGCGTTGTGCGACACAATGCCCCAGCGCGCGAGCGCCGCGTCGTCGGCGGCGCGCGCATCGACCCAGCGCTCGCCTTGCCCGGTGCGCTCCTTTTTCCAAAAAGGCGCGTTGGACTTCAGGTAGTCCATCACGAACTCGCAGGCGGCAAACGCGTCGCCTCGATGCGCAGCCGCGACCGCGACCAGCACGATCTGCTCGCCCGCGTCGAGCCACCCGTACCGATGCACCACGCACACGTCGATACCCGCCCAGCGGCGCTCGGCTTCGGCAACAATGGCCTCCAGCGCCCGTTCGGTCATGCCCGGATAATGCTCGAGTTCCAACGCGCTAATGGACTCGCTGTCGCTCAACTCGCGCACGGTACCCACGAAGCTGACCACCGCGCCGATACGTGGATTGCGCGCACGCAGCCGAGCGAGCTCTGTCGTCACGTCAAAATCGTGCGCCTGCACGCTGACTGTCATCCCATCCTCCGCCGTACCCCGCCCGGCCGATGCCGCGTCACCCGCCGGTGACGGGTGGAAAAAATGCTACCTCGCAACCGTCGGTCAGTCGCGTCGACGGGCCGGTCATCACGTGGTCGCAGGCCATGCGCAGCGAGCGCGTGTCCGCCAGTGCGCCTGCCCACGCGCCGCCGCGCGAGCACAGCCAAGCGCGCACGTCGCCGACCGTGTTGACGCTGTCCGGTACGTCAACCGTTTCCGCGTTCGTGCCGACCGCCTCGCGCACACTTGCAAAAAACCTCAGTTCGATCTTCATTGCCATTGACCGTTGAAAAAGCTGTTTCCCCCGCGCGGCGCCTCAGCGTCGCGCTGCCACGCCATTACGCCAGCAACGTCGAGAATGGCAGGAAACGCACCGTCTCGCCTGCCTGGATCGCATGCCCGGGCGGATTGTCGATCAATCCGTCCCCCCACACTGTCGATGTCAGCACCGCCGAGCTCTGGTTCAGAAACAGGTCCAGACCTCCAGCCTCGTTGATCCGCGCGCGCAGGAATTCATTGCGGCGATCTGCCTTCTTTTGCGTAAAATCGGCGCGCATGCGCAGCGCACGAGGCTCGACGCATCCGACGCCAGCTAGGCGCAGGATAAACGGGCGCACGAACAACAAGAACGTCACGAAGCTGGACACCGGATTGCCGGGCAAGCCGATGAAAAACACCGCGTCGCGCGTCGCGCCGGCGCACGACGGCCTAGCGGCCACCGGTCGGCGCACTGTACCGAATGCAAGCGGCTTGCCCGGCTTCATCGCAATTTGCCACAGATGCAACGAACCTTCCGCCTGCACCGCGGCCCGCACGTGATCCTCCTCGCCGACCGATACACCGCCGGAAGTAAGGATCAGGTCATGCGCGAGCGCCGCCTCGCGCAGCGCGTCGCGCGTCGCATCGAGCCGGTCCGGCACGATACCGAGGTCCGTCACGTCGCAGCCGAGTGCGGCCAGCAGCCCGCCGAGCGTGAACCGGCTCGAATTGTAGATCGCGCCTTTACGCAACGGCTCGCCCGGCATCGTCAACTCGTCGCCAGTGAAGCCTATCGCGACTCTCGGCCGTCGCGCGACCGGCAGCGTCGCACAGCCGACCGACGCGGCCAAGCCCAACGCCTGCGGCGTTAGCCGCGTGCCCGCGGGCAAAATCACTGCATCCTTGCGGATATCCGAACCACGCCGGTTGATCCAGTCGCCCATGGGCGGCGGCGCATCGAACGTGACCGTCTCGCCATGCGCATGCGCCTGCTCCTGCATCACGACCGTGTCGGCGCCCGCGGGCAGTCGTGCCCCGGTGAAAACGCGCGCCGCGGTGTCGGCCTGGAGTGCGCCACCGGGCGCATGACCAGCTGGCACGCGCTGTGACACGCGCATCGGCCGCCCGGCCACGACGTCGGCGGCCCGCACCGCGTAGCCGTCCATCGCACTGATGTCGGCCGGCGGCACATCGAGCGCCGAGCGAATGTCGGCGGCCAACACGCGGTTCAGCGCGTGCTGCGTCGGCACTGTCTCGAGCGCGTCGGGCTGCGCACATAATGGAAACGCCGCGACTAGCAACTGCGCAAGCGCGTCCTGCGTGGCCAGCAGTGTCGGGTGGGTAGCGCCCGTGGCCGTGGCAGCACAGGCCGTTTGACTAGCACACGCCACCGGTGCGGTATCGTTCGGGATCGACATCGGATTCGGACCGGATGTTGACGGATAAAGGCGTATTGTAGCCCCGGCGCTGTAGCCCGGCGCCGCGCCGGCACGCCGCCTAACCGTCGATCCGCGCGCGAATGAAGTCCTTCACGCGTGCAGCATCGGCCGGCAACACGGTGAAACGCTGCGGCAACGCCTCTAGTCCATCAAAGGCCCGCGGGCGCTCAGGAACCTGGTTCAGCGCCTCGCGAATCGTATCGCCGAACTTGATCGGCTGCGCGGTCTCGAGCACGATCATCGGCACCCCCGGCTCCAGGTATTCGCGCGCCACTTTCACGCCATCCGCCGTATGCGTGTCGATTATCGCCTGGTAGCGACGGTGGACGTCGCGGATCGTCGCAATCCGATCCGCGTGCGTGCTGCGACCGGACACGAAACCGAACTCGCGCACGCGGGCAAAATCGCCCGACGCGGCCAAGTCGAACCCGCCCTTGGCCTCGACGTCGTAAAACAACTGCAACACGCGCGCCGAATCGCGGCCCAGCAAGTCGAAAACGAAGCGCTCGAAGTTCGACGCCTTCGAGATGTCCATACTGGGACTAGTCGTCTGGTAGGTTTCAGCCGCGGCGCGCACGCGATACGTCCCGGTGCGGAAAAACTCGTCGAGCACGTCGTTCTCGTTGGTGGCGACCACCAGCTTATCGATCGGCAAACCCATCATCCGCGCGATGTGGCCGGCGCACACATTGCCGAAATTACCCGACGGGACTGTAAACGACACGCGCTGGTCGTTGCCGCGCGTCGCCTCGAAATAGCCTCGGAAATAGTAGACAACTTGTGCGACAACCCTGGCCCAGTTGATCGAGTTGACCGTGCCGATTTGATAGCGGGCCTTGAACGCGTGATCGTTCGAGACGGCCTTGACAATGTCCTGGCAATCATCGAACATCCCTTCGACCGCGATATTGAAGATGTTCGAATCCTGCAAGCTGAACATCTGCGCGGTCTGGAACGCGCTCATCTTGCGATAGGGCGACAGCATGAACACACGCACGCCCCGCTTGCCGCGCATCGCGTACTCGGCAGCACTGCCGGTGTCGCCGGACGTCGCGCCCAGGATATTCAATTGCTGGCCACGGCGCGCCAACGCGTGCTCGAACAGGTTGCCAAGCAACTGCATCGCCATGTCCTTGAACGCGAGCGTCGGACCGTTGGACAGCTCGAGCAGCGCGAGCGGCGCGCCACCCTCGACGCCCAGCGTCTTGAGCGGCGTGATGCGCTGCGCATCGCTGCCGTCGCGCACGTTTGAGTACACGTCGGCGCGATAGGTGCGCCGCGTCAGCGCCCGCAAGTCGTCAGCCGGCATGTCGTCGCAGAATTTCGCAAGGATCTCAAATGCCAGGTCCGCATAGGACAGCATACGCCAGCGGGACAACTCGGCGTCGGACACAAGCGGATACTGCGCCGGCAAATACAGGCCACCATCCTTCGCAAGACCGCCGAGTAGGATGTCGGAAAACGAATGGCGCTCGCCGAGCCCGGCGCCGCGCGTGGAAATGTAGTTCATCCGGGAATGCTCCTGGCGCTCCAGCCACGGGCCGAAGCAATTGGCGTTGGCGTCAGTTCAACGCTTCCATGCGCAGCCGGGTCACGCCCGAGCGCACCGTGGACAACGCTTCGATACGAGAAATCGCCGCATTGATGCTCTTCTCCAGCGTCTCGTGCGTGATCAGGATGATATCGGTCTCACCCGCGTGGCTTGCGTCGATGACCTCTGACTCCTTTTGCAGCAGCGCATCGATCGAGATGCCTAGGGTCGCGAGGATGCGCGTGATGTCGGCCAGCACGCCGGTCTGGTCTGCGACGCGCAGCCGCAGGTAGTAGCTGCTGGTGACCTCATCGATTGGCAAAATCGGCGTGTTCGCCAACCGGTCCGGCTGGAATGCGAGATGCGGCACGCGATTGTTCGGGTCCGCCGTGTGCAGCCGCGTAACATCGACCAGGTCAGCGACCACGGCCGACGCCGTCGGCTCGGCGCCCGCCCCCTTACCATAATACAGCGTCGCGCCCACCGCATCGCCGTAGACCAGCACCGCGTTCATCGCCCCCTGCACGTTCGCGATCAGCCGCTTGGCCGGAATCAGCGTCGGATGCACGCGCAACTCGATGCCCCGTGTGGTGCGCCGCGCAATGCCAAGCAGCTTGATCCGGTAGCCCAGTTCCTCCGCGTAGCGAATGTCCAGCGCGTCTAGCCGCGTGATTCCCTCGACATAGGCACGCTCGAACTGCACTGGCACACCGAATGCGATCGCCGCCATGATCGTGGCCTTATGCGCGGCGTCAATCCCCTCAACGTCGAACGTCGGGTCGGCCTCCGCGTAGCCGAGCCGCTGCGCGTCGGCCAGCGCGGTCGCGAAATCCAAGCCGCGCTCACGCATCTCGGAGAGGATGAAGTTTGTGGTGCCGTTGATGATGCCGGCGATATACTGAATGCGGTTCGCCGTCAGGCCCTCGCGCAACGCCTTGATGATCGGGATGCCGCCGGCCACCGCGGCTTCGAATGCGACCATCACGCCCTGGGCGCGCGCCGCCTCGAAGATTTCGGTTCCATGCACGGCGAGCAGCGCCTTGTTGGCCGTCACCACATGCTTGCCGTTGTGGATCGCGCGCAGCACGAGTTCACGGGCGATGCCGGTGCCGCCCATCATCTCCGCGATGATGTCCAGCGACGGATCGTCGACCACCGCGGCAAAGTCCGACGTCAGCGCCACCGTGCCAAGCGCATTGCCCAGCACCTGCTGCGCCTTGGCCGGATTGCGCACCGCGACGCGCGTGATTTCGATCCCGCGGCCGGCCCGGCGGCTGATTTCTTCCTGGTTGCGGCGCAACACGTTGAACGTGCCGCTGCCGACCGTGCCAAAGCCCAACAGTCCTACTTTGATCGGTTCCATCATCCCGCGTGTGTCATCGTCATTGAAAGGGGGCGCAACGCGCGCGACGCGCCTCACGCGTCCGTACGCTTGCGGTAGCCGTCGAGAAACCGTGCGACACGGCTCAGCGAATCGCTCAGGTCATCGACGTTGGGCAGAAATACGACTCGGAAGTGGTCGGGGTCGGGCCAGTTGAATCCGGTGCCCTGCACCAGCAGCACCCGCTCCTGCTGCAACAGTTCCAGGATCAGTTGCTGATCGTCGCGCACCGGATAGACAGCGGGGTCCAGCCTTGGAAACATGTACAGGGCTGCCTTCGGCCTGACGACCGACACGCCCGGAATCGCGCTAAGCATGTCGTAGGCAAGCTCGCGCTGCTTGTACAGGCGTCCGCCCGGCTGGATCAACTCGTTGATGCTCTGGTAACCGCCCAGCGCGGTCTGGATCGCATACTGGCCCGGCACGTTCGCGCACAGCCGCATCGATGCGAGGATACCGAGCCCTTCCAGATAATCGGTCGCATGCCGCTTGTCGCCCGACACCACCATCCAGCCGGCCCTGTAGCCGCAAGACCGGTAGCTCTTGGACAAGCTGTTGAACGTGACGGTGAGCACATCCTGCGATAGCGCGCCGACCGACGTGTGCACGCCGCCGTCGTAGACGATCTTGTCGTAGACCTCGTCGGAGAACACGATCAACTGGTGCTGGCGCGCGAGCTCGAGCATCGCCCGCACGAGGTCGTCCGGGTACAGCGCGCCGGTTGGGTTATTCGGGTTGATGATCACCAGGGCACGCGTATTCGGCGAGATCTTCGCGCGCATATCGTCCACATCTGGCAACCAGCCATTGTACTCGTCGCACCGGTAGTGAACCGGCGTACCGCCTGACAGGCTAACCGCCGCGGTCCACAACGGGTAGTCCGGCGCCGGCAACAGCACCTCGTCACCGTCGTTCAACAAGCCTTGCATCGCCATCACGATCAACTCGGACGCGCCGTTGCCAATGAAAATGTCATCCAGCTTGACACCGGCGATGCCCTTTTGCTGCGTGTAGTGCATGACGGATTTGCGCGCCGCAAACACGCCCTTTGAATCCGAGTAGCCGGACGACTCCGGCAGGTTGCGGATCATGTCGGTGATGATCTCTTCGGGCGCGTCAAAGCCGAACGCAGCGAGATTGCCGATGTTCAGCTTAATGATCCGGTGCCCGTCTTCCTCGAGGCGCTTGGCCTCCTGGAGCACGGGCCCGCGTATGTCGTAGCAGACGTTTGACAGCTTATGTGATTTCAGGATGGGCTTCACGGCCAACGCTTCGGTAAGGGGAATCGGCGCTCACGCTGAAACGCGGCCATCGCCGCAGGGCGGCCGGGGCACCGAGCCGCGCACCGCCCGCTGACGCGACGCCGCTCGCGCGATCTAGCGGGCTGAACGGACGACAAAGGGTATAATTTAGCGGATTCTGGCGTAGTTCCGCAATGCATCAAGCGATCGCGGGTGGCTCGCCCGTGGCGGCCGCACAGGTCGCGCGCGGAACTCGCCGGGCCCTCGCGGGTCGTTTCCATTGTCCCATAACTCGCGCCCACCGTCTGCCGCATGCGGCGGGCGCACATGGACTGCTGCATTGAAATTACACCAGGATTCCGCCGGCGCCCTCAACACCGTGACCGGTTACGGCGCTGACTATGTCGACGTCAATTTGCAACGCTACGAGCACAGCATTCTGGTCTTCCCGCACGCGCCGGTCGTGTCGTGGCCGGTGTCCTCGTTCGATGCGATCACGCCCGAGCATTTCGACGCGCTGGTCGAGTCCGCCGGCGCATCTGGCGTCGAGGTCGTGGTCTTTGGGACCGGCGCACGACTACGCTTCGCGCACCCGCGGCTGACCGTGGCGCTGTCGCGCCGGCGCATCGGCATCGAGGCGATGGATTTCCAGGCCGCGTGCCGCACCTATAACATCCTGATGGCCGAGGGCCGCAAGGTCGCACTCGCGTTACTGATCGAAAAACCATGAGCGTGCGCCGCCATGCGGCGGCCCGCTAGCTACGCCACGGCCCGTGGCGGGCGGGCGTGCCCATGCGCGCGTCCACTACGATTCCACACTCTCTGAAAAACGGATAGCTGATGCAAGACTTGCTCGACCCGATGCGGCCGACGGCGCCATCGACCGTCCCGCCCAGCGCCGCCGGCAACACGCCGTCGCGCGCGTTGCCGCTGTCGCCAGCGGCCCTACTGCTGCTCGTGCTACTGCTCGCGCTCGCATGGTTCCTGCAGTTGAACTGGCGCCACCTGATTCCGAGCGACGAGGGACGCTACGCGGAAATGGCGCGCGAGATGCTCGTCACCGGCGACTGGATCACCCCGCGCTACAACGGGTACAAGTATTTCGAGAAGCCGCCGTTGCAGACCTGGTTCAACGCCATCACGTTCGCCTGGTTCGGCCTGGGCGATTGGCAGGCTCGGCTCTACACGGCGTTGTGCGGTTTTGCTGGCATCCTGCTGGTGGGCTACACCGGCGCGCGCGTGTTCAATTCGGCGGCCGGGCTGATGGCAGCACTGGTGCTGGCTACGTCGCCGTACTGGAATCTGATGGGCCACTTCAACGTGTTGGACACGGGCCTGGCGTTTTGGATGGCACTCACGCTGTGCTCGCTGCTGCTGGCCCAACGCGCGCACCTGCCGGCTGGCGCGCGGCGTGGCTGGATGTGGCTGTGCTGGGCGTCGATGGCGCTGGCGGTCCTGTCCAAGGGCCTGGTCGGGCTCATCCTGCCAGGCGCAGCACTGGTGATCTACACCGTGGTGGCGCGTGACTGGGCGGTGTGGAAACGGCTCTACCTGATCAGCGGCGCGCTGGTCTTTGCCGGGATCGTGCTGCCATGGTTCGTACTCGTGCAACGCAACAATCCAGAGTTCTTCCATTATTTTTTCATCGTCCAGCAGTTTGAGCGCTACCTGACACCCGCGCAAAACCGGCCCGGGCCATTCTATTATTTCGCGGGCGTGCTGCTCGTGGGCTTCCTGCCTTGGGTCTCGATCGCCGCACAGAGCGTGCGCCAGGGCTGGCGGATGCCGCGCCAGCAGAACGGCTTCGCGCCAGTCACGCTGCTGCTGGTGTGGTCCGCGTTCATCTTCCTGTTCTTCAGCGCGTCGCATTCGAAGCTGATCTCGTACACACTGCCCGTGGCGCCGGCGCTAGCCCTGGTGATTGGCCTATACCTGCCGGGGGTCACGCGCACGCAATGGCGGCGGCATTTGCTCGGCTATGCGGCGTTTTTGGCCATAGCGGCCGTAGTCGCGTACATCGCGCTGATCGGGCACGGCGACGAGAAGACGCCGAACGCGCTGTATCGTGAATTCGCCGTCTGGGTCGAGATCGCCATCGGCGTCGGCCTCGTGCTGACGCTGCTCGCCGGCTGGCTCGTGCGGCGGCGCGCGCTGCCGTCCGGCGCCGCGCCGACGGCAACGAGCATCGTTGTGTTCGGCATCGGCTGGTTCCTGCTCGGTGCCCTCGGCGGCAATGGCCACGAAGTGTTTGGACGACACAGCAGCGGCGCCTTGCTCGCACCGGCGGTCCGAGCAGAGCTGGCGAAGCTGCCAGCCGACACGCCGTTCTACTCGGTGGACATGCTCGACCATACACTGCCGTTCTATGTCCGCCACACGACCATCATGGTCCAGCACGCGGATGAGCTATGGTTCGGCGCAACCATCGAGCCAAACAAGTGGATTCCGACGGTTGACCAGTGGCGCGCCCGGTGGCATGAGCCCGGGCCGGCACTGGCGTTGTTGCCGCCGTCGCTGTACGGGCAGCTGGCCGCCGACGGGGTGCCGATGAGGGTGATTGCGCGCGACACGCGGCGCGTCGTCGTCGCCAAACCTTAACCGTAGCTGAGCCTAAAGATGAATCCGATTGCTCTTGCATGCATTCTTTCTGGCGTGATGCTCAATACGTGCGCGCAGTTGCTGCTCAAGGCCGGCGTGAATGCTGTTGGCCATTTTGAATTCTCGGCGGCGAACATCGTGCCGATCAGTGTGCGACTGGCCACGCAGTGGCCGATCATCGGCGGGTTGGCATGCTATGTCGTCAGCGTCGTCGTCTGGATACTCGGGCTGTCGCGCGTGGACGTGTCGGTCGCCTACCCGATGTTGTCGCTCGGCTACGCGGTCAATGCGATAGCGGCCTGGTACCTGTTCGGCGAGGTCATTTCGGCACAGCGCCTCGTCGGCATCGGTATCATTCTGCTCGGCGTGGTCGTGCTGGCGCGCAGTTGAGCCCGCTAGCCTCCTGAAAGAACTGAATCAGATAAACCATGAGCGAAACCTCCCTGCCCTTTTTACCGTTCGTGCGGCCGCACGTCGATGAGCAAACCATTGCCGGCGTCGTCGAGGTGCTGCGCAGCGGCTGGATCACGACCGGACCGCAAAACGCCCGTTTTGAGGCAGCGCTGTCCGAGTACTGCGGCCGGCCGGTGCGAACGTTCAATTCGGGCACCTGCACGATGGAAATCGCGCTGCGCATCGCCGGCATCGGGCCCGGCGACGAAGTGATCACTACGCCGCTGTCCTGGGTATCCACCAGCAACGTGATCTGCGAGGTGGGGGCGACCCCGGTGTTCGCCGACATCGACCCGGTCACCCGCAACCTGGACCTGGACAAGCTCGAGGCCGCCATCACGCCGCGCACGCGCGCGATCATCCCAGTGTATTTGGCCGGGGTGCCGATGGACCTGGAGCGGCTCCATGCGATCGCGCGGGCACACCGGTTGCGCGTAGTCGAGGACGCCGCACAGGCGCTCGGCTCGAGTTGGAACGGCCGGCGCGTTGGCACGTGCGGCGACTTTGTGTCATTCAGCTTCCATGCGAACAAGAACATCACATCGATCGAGGGTGGTGCGCTGGTGCTGAACCACGACGACGAAGCGCGGCTTGCCGAAAAGTATCGGCTGCAGGGCATTACGCGCACCGGCTTAGATGGAATGGAATGCGACGTGCTCGGCGGTAAGTACAATTTGACTGACGTCGCCGCGCGCGTCGGTTTGGGCTCGCTGGCCCGCCTGGACGAAATCACCGCGCAGCGCCGCGCGTTGGCGCGCGGCTATTTCGAGCATTTTGCCGGCGGCGCGGCCGTGGCCACCGGCGTCGAGTTGCCGCCCGCGGACTTCACGAACTCAAACTGGCACATGTTTCAGATCGTGCTGCCGCTGGAGCGGCTCACGATCAAGCGCGCCGACTTCATGGCGCAAATGAAAGAGCGCGGTATCGGCACCGGCGTGCACTATCCGCCGATCCACCTGTTCAAGCTGTACCGGGAACGCGGCTTCGGCCCGGGCATGTTCCCCCACGCAGAGCGCGTTGGGCGGGCGATCGTCACGCTGCCGTTGTTTCCGCAAATGACGATGGCTGATGTGTCGCGCGTCGTGCAAGCCGTCAATGAGATTATTCACAGTCACCAACAATGAATACGCCTGAACTGTCCGTCGTGATCCCCGTCTACAACGAGGAGGCGGGCCTGGCCGCACTGTTTGCGCGGCTCTATTCGGCGCTGGACGCGCTGGACTTGACCTACGAAGTGATTTTCATCAACGACGGCAGTCGTGATCGCTCGGCCGCGATGCTGGCCGAGCAGTACCACGCGCGCCCAGACACCACCCGTGTCGTGTTGCTCAACGGCAACTACGGGCAGCACATGGCCATCCTCGCTGGGTTCGAGCAGACGCGCGGCGACATCGTGGTCACACTCGATGCGGACTTGCAAAATCCGCCGGAGGAAATCGGCAAGCTGGTGGCCAAGATGCGCGAGGGTCACGACTACGTTGGCACGATCCGGCTACAGCGGCGTGACAGTTGGTTCCGCCGCCAGGCGTCGGCCGCGATGAACCGGTTGCGCGAGCGCATCACGCGGATCCGGATGGCCGACCAGGGGTGCATGCTGCGCGCATACAGCCGCCGCATCATCGACACGATCAACCTGTGCGGCGAGATCAACACGTTCATCCCGGCGCTCGCCTACACGTTCGCGCAAAACCCGGTCGAGATCGAGGTCTCGCACGAGGAGCGTTTCGCCGGCGAATCGAAGTACTCGCTGTACAGCCTGATCCGGTTGAACTTCGACCTGGTCACCGGCTTCTCGGTAGTGCCGCTGCAATGGCTGTCGTTCGTCGGCGTCATCCTGTCCAGCGGCTCTGCAGCACTGTTCATACTACTGCTGGTGCGGCGCTTCATCATTGGCGCGGAAGTTCAGGGCGTATTCACGCTATTCGCGATCACATTCTTCCTGCTTGGCGTGATCATTTTCGCGCTCGGCCTGCTCGGTGAATACATCGGCCGGATCTACGAGCAAGTGCGCGCACGGCCACGCTATCTGGTGCAGGCGGTGCTGCAGCAGCGCGACAGCAACGCACCAAGGCATGCGTCCAGCACCGGCCGCGCGCCGGCTCCCCCAGCGCAGCGCGTTAAGCGCGGCACGTACGCAGAGGGCACGGTGGAGCGCAAGGCGGACGGCGCGGTGGAGCGCAGCCGATGAACGCGCGCGCCGTCGTCTTCGCGTATCACAATGTCGGCGCGCGCTGCCTGCGCGTGCTGCTCGCGCGCGGCGTGGACGTCGCGCTCGTCGTCACGCATCAAGACAATCCGCAAGAGCGCATCTGGTTCGAAAGCGTGGCGGCGGTCGCAGACGATTACGGACTGCCGGCGATGACGCCCGCCGATCCGCGCGCGCCAGAGTTGGCCGAGGCCGTGCGCGCAGTGCAGCCGGATTTCCTGTTCTCGTTCTACTACCGACACATGCTGCCGGCTGGCCTGCTCGCGCTGGCGCCGCGCGGCGCATTTAATTTGCACGGCTCGCTGCTACCGAAGTACCGTGGCCGCGTGCCAACCAACTGGGCCGTGCTCAACGGCGAGACCGAGACCGGCGCCACGCTGCACGAAATGACGGCCAAGCCGGACGCCGGCGCGATCGTCGCGCAGACGCCGGTGCCAATCCTACCGGACGATACCGCGAGCCAGGTGTTCGATAAGGTGACAGTGGCCGCCGAGCAGACGCTGTGGCGGGTGCTGCCGGCGCTGCTGGCCGGCGACGCACCGCGGCTGCCCAATGATCTGGCCGCGGGCAGCTATTTTGGTGGACGCCGCCCCGAGGACGGCCGCATCGACTGGAGCCTGCCCGCACAGCAGGTCTACAACCTGGTGCGCGCGGTCGCACCGCCGTATCCGGGCGCGTTCACCGACGTCGGCGGCGAGCGCTTCATCGTCGCCGCGGCCCGGCTCGGGCGTCACGACACGGCCAGCACCACAAAATTGCCGCCAGGCTTGCAGGTTTGCGATAATGCGCTATTTGGCGTGTGCGGCGACGGCCGCGCACTGGCGATCCGCGAACTGCGCCATGTCGGCCGCGACGCTTCCGATCCCACGCACGACGCGCGCGTAATCGACGCGGCAACGTTCCTGCGCCTTACTCAATCCTCATCGCATTCATGAAAAAAGTCCTGATCCTCGGCGTCAACGGCTTCATCGGCCATCATCTGTCCAAGCGCATCCTTGAGACCACCGATTGGGAAGTCTATGGGATGGACATGCACAAGGATCGTCTGGGTGGTCTGTCGCAGCATCCGCGCATGCACTTCTTCGAAGGCGACATCACGATCAACAAGGAATGGGTTGAGTATCACGTCCGCAAGTGTGACGCGATTCTGCCGTTGGTCGCGATCGCCACGCCTGCCACCTATGTGAAGCAGCCGCTGCGCGTGTTCGAGCTTGATTTTGAGGCCAATATGCCAATAGTGCGCTCGGCGGTCCAATACGGCAAGCACCTGGTCTTTCCGTCCACTTCCGAGGTATACGGCATGTGCACCGATGGCGAGTTTGACCCGGAAGCCTCGCCGCTGATCTACGGCCCGATCAACAAGCCGCGCTGGATCTACGCATGCTCGAAGCAGTTGATGGACCGCGTGATCTGGGGCTACGGCATGGAGGGCCTGAATTTCACGCTGTTTCGCCCGTTCAACTGGATCGGCCCGGGACTGGACACGATCCATACGCCGAAGGAAGGATCATCACGCGTGGTCACGCAGTTCCTCGGCCATATCGTGCGGGGCGAGAACATCAGCCTGGTGGACGGCGGCGCGCAAAAACGCGCGTTCACCGACATCGACGACGGCATCTCGGCGCTGATGCGGATCATCGAGAATCCGGCCGGCATCGCAACCGGCAAGATCTACAACATCGGCAATCCGCACAACAATTTCTCGGTGCGCGAACTGGCCAACAAGATGCTGGCGTTGGCAGCCGATTACCCCGAGTATGCGCAGTCTGCACAACAGGTGAAGCTGGTGGAAACCTCGTCGAGCGCCTATTACGGCACCGGCTACCAGGACGTGCAGAATCGAGTGCCGAAGATCGACAATACGAAGCAGGATCTGGCCTGGGCACCGACGCTGTCGATGGACGACGCGCTGCGCAAGATCTTTGAGGCATACCGCTCGCAGGTCGCCGAAGCCCGCGCGCTGGTCGACTGACGGCGCGGGTGACGGCAGTGGCCCGTATCGTACTGAAGATCGACGTCGACACGCTGCGCGGCACCCGTGAAGGCGTGCCGAACCTCGTGCGGATGCTCCGGCACGCCGGCGCCGGCGCGACGTTCCTATTTAGCTTAGGCCCCGACCACACCGGTTGGGCATTGCGCCGGGTATTCCGCCCTGGGTTCCTGCGCAAGGTGTCACGCACGTCGGTGCTTGAGCACTACGGCATCAAGACGCTTGCCTACGGCGTGTTACTGCCCGGCCCGGACATCGGCGCGCGTGCGGCGGCGCAGATGCGCGCCACGCGCGATGCCGGCTTCGAGGTGGGCATTCATACATGGGACCACGTGTATTGGCAGGATAACGTGCGCACGCGTGAGCGCGCATGGACGATCGCGCAAATGGCGAAAAGCCACGCGCGCTTCGTTGAGGTATTCGGCGAGGCGCCGCGTACCCATGGCGCGGCAGGCTGGCAGATGAACGACCATGCATTTCATCAGCTCGACGCATGGGGCATCCGGTATGCGTCCGACGGGCGCGGCCACGGCCCGTACCGGCCGACGGTCAGCGGCATACCGCTTGCTCACGTGCAGCTGCCGACCACCCTGCCGACATTGGACGAAGTACTAGGGCTGGACGGATTGAGCGTGGACAATGTCGCCGATTACCTACTATCGCTGACACGGCACGACGGCGTCGACCACGTCTTCACACTGCACGCGGAACTGGAAGGGCAGAAGCTCGCCCCCGTGCTCGAACGCCTGCTGGCGGGCTGGCACGCGCAGGGGCATGCACTCGTGTCGATGGCTGACTATTACGCAACGTTGGACCTGGGCTCGCTGCCAACCTACCCTGTCGCGTGGGGCGAGGTGCCGGGCCGCGCCGGCGAGCTCATCATTCAGCCCGACTGAAACAATGGCGCGAGCGTCGGTCCACCTCGGTCCGGCTTCGCTGCCGCTGGTCATAACAATAGGAGAAATCCGTGCCGAGCATTGCAATCGACCACGCCGTTCCCGATTTCACCGCTTCAGCGACGGGTGGCGAATTCACGCTGTCCGCGCTCAGGGGCAACAAAGTCGTTTTATATTTCTACCCGAAGGACAACACACCGGGCTGCACCACCGAGAGCCTGGCGTTCCGTGACGCGTACCCGGCCTTCAAGCAGGCGGGTGCCGAGATCGTCGGCATCTCGCGCGACAGCGTACGCTCGCATGAGAACTTCCAGCGCAAGCTCGAATTGCCGTTCGTGCTGGTGTCCGACGCCGACGAGACTGTGTGTCAGCTGTTTGATGTCGTCAAAATGAAAAAGATGTACGGTAAGCAGGTACGTGGCATCGAGCGCTCGACTTTCCTGCTCGATGCGCAGAGTGTACTGCGCCGCGAGTGGCGCGGCGTGAAGGTACCCAATCATGTCGAAGAGGTGCTGGCCGCCGTGCAGGCCCTGTGACAGGGTGGATGCAGCGCGACATGTGCCCTTTGACGTGAGCGTTTGACACAGGTTATAGTGGGCCGCAATGAAGGCTGACTACCTACCTTACCGCCGTGCTTCCCGTCCAAGGGGGTACGGCTTTTTTCTTTGGAGCCGCACCGACCCAGGCGAACCGGCACCTATTACACATGTGACTGACACTCGCGTACGTCGCAGAGGGCGCCGCTGTGTCGGCGCCAGGCGGCGTGCATCGTTGAACCGTTCCGTCAGAGGAAACCATGCCTTTGCCTACCGCGCCGAGCAAACTCGGAAACCTGCTTTCACCCGACGAATACAAGGCCAAGGTGAAGACGGCCAAAGGCGCACGCAAGCGCTCGCCCGCCACCGGACACGACTATGACGACGCTGACGCACACCGGAACGACGGTGCCGCGTTCGGCGCCGCCGTGAGCGAGCCGCTGCCGGCGTTGACATCGCTTGAAGCGGACAATGCGGCATTACGCGCAGCGTTGCCGGACGAGGAAGTGGTACGCGAGACGCCCACCGCGCGCAAGCGCAAGTCGAAGCAGACTGCGGCGCTGCTTCAGCCGTCGCGCCCCGCCCCCGAGATCGCCACCTCCGACATGGTCCCGGCCGAGGTGGTCCGCGACGCGGCTGCGCCGGCGCCTGTCGCGTTGCGCGAGACGCCCGCGCCGGCACGCGTCACACCGCCCGCGCTTTCCGCCGCGCCGAACACGCGCGACACGCGGCGACGGGTCCGTACGCGCGCCGCTGACACTACGCGCAAGCTTTTCGTACTCGACACGAACGTGCTGATGCACGATCCGAGTTGCGTGTTCCGCTTCGAGGAACACGACGTCTACCTGCCGATGATCACGCTCGAGGAACTCGACAACCATAAGAAAGGGATGTCGGAGGTCGCGCGCAATGCCCGGCAGGTCAGCCGCACGCTGGACGCGCTGGTGGCCGACGCCGGTAGCGCGATGATCACCGGCATCGCGCTGTCGCGGCTGGGCAATCGGGAAGCAGCCGGGCGCCTGTTCTTCCAGACCGAACTCACCGATATTGAACCGGTGGTCGGGCTCCCGCAAGGCAAAGCGGATAACCAGATTCTGGGCGTCGTGCGCGCGCTCCAGGTTCAGATGCCGGAGCGGCAAGTCGTGCTGGTGTCCAAGGACATCAACATGCGCATTAAGGCGCATGCGCTCGGCTTGCCGGCCGAGGACTATTTCAATGACCAAGTCCTGGAAGACAAGGACCTGCTTTACTCGGGCGTGCGCGCGCTGCCGCAAGATTTCTGGACGCGGCACGGCAAGGGCATGGAAAGCTGGCAGGACACCAAGTCCGGCACCACGTACTATCGGGTCACCGGGCCGCTGTGTGTGTCGCTGCTGATCAACGAGTTCGTCTATCTCGAGCCCAAAAACGGCGAGCCGGCCTTCCACGCGGTGGTGCGCGAAATCAACGGCAAGACCGCGTTGCTGCAGACGCTGCGCGACTACGGACACCACAAGAACAACGTATGGGGTATTACGGCGCGCAACCGCGAGCAGAACTTCGCGCTGAACCTACTGATGAACCCGGAGGTTGATTTCGTCACGCTGCTCGGCCAGGCCGGGACTGGCAAAACGTTAATGGCATTGGCCGCGGGCCTGGCGCAGGTACTCGATGAGAAGCGCTACAACGAGATCATCGTCACGCGCGCGACCGTGCCAGTAGGCGAAGACATCGGGTTTCTGCCCGGCACCGAGGAGGAAAAGATGCAGCCATGGATGGGCGCGTTCGACGACAATCTCGAAGTGTTGCAAAAAACCGACGACACGACCGGTGAATGGGGGCGCGCCGCCACGCAGGAACTGATCCGCTCGCGGCTCAAGGTCAAAAGCATGAACTTCATGCGCGGACGCACCTTCGTCGATAAGTACGTGATCATCGATGAAGCGCAGAACCTGACGCCGAAACAAATGAAAACGTTGGTCACACGGGCCGGCCCCGGCACGAAGATGATTTGCCTGGGCAACATTGCGCAAATCGACACGCCGTACTTGACAGAAGGCAGTTCGGGACTGACCTACGTGGTCGACCGCTTCAAGGGGTGGACCCACGGCGGCCACGTCACGTTAGCGCGTGGCGAACGGTCGCGCTTGGCAGACTACGCGTCGGACGTGCTGTAGTGCTGTAGTGCTGTGGCGAACAGCGCGGCGATTCCCACCGCCAGCCAGCCAACGTCAGCTTCTGGCGCCGGATCTATTGATCCGGCGCTTTTTTTGGGATGCCACGCCGGCCGCCAATACGAAACGTGTGCCATCCAGGCGACGTCATCCGTCGGGAAACTTAAAGTTCTTTCTTAAGCATATTGGCCAGAGCCCGGTGCGGCGGCTATGATTCGGACATTGCCCCGCCGGAAGGCGTGCGCCTGGTCACCCGCCCGCTTTTTCATGCGCCTCCCCTGGATTGCACTCGCGCCCTGCTCCATCGCCGTACTGCTTGCCGCTTGCTCCAGCGTGCAGCCGCCAGTCACGCGCGGGGATGAAGTGCCGGCGGGCGGCTACCGCACGCGCCCCTCATCTGGGCTCGGCTTCGTGGACCACAGCGTCGGTCAGGAGGAAGTGTCGATCCAAGCGATGAGCCTAGTCGGCGTGCGCTATCGTTGGGGAGGCAACACGCCGAGCAGCGGCTTCGACTGCAGTGGACTGGTACGCTACGTGCTGGCACGCTCGGCGGCGGTCGAGTTGCCGCGAACCACGGCCGAAATGAGCCGACGCGGGCGACCGATCCAGCCGAACGAAATCGCGCCCGGCGACCTGGTCTTCTTCAACACGTCCGGCCGGCCGCATTCGCACGTCGGCATCTACGTGGGGAACATGCGCTTTGTCAACGCGCCGTCGACCGGTGGCACGGTACGCATTGACTACGTGACGAACCCGTACTGGGCGAAGCGATTCGACGGTATCCGCCGTGTCGCCCCGGTACGCAACGCGCCGAAGCGGCCGTTTGACGCACCGACGCTGCTGGCGGCGTCAGCACCACCGACACCGCCGACTGGCATGAGCAGCGCGATATCCAACCGGGTGGCGCCTGCCGCTGCGGGTACACGGCACGAGATGGCTTATGCCGCAGGCGAAGCCGCGAGCGGCCAGGATGCGTTCGAGCCACCGTCGATATCCGTCGCACACACACAGGCGCGCGGCGTAGGTGCCGTCGAGCCGGACCCGATCGGAGCGATGGTGGCCACCGGCGATACATCATTCGATGCGTTCGAGCCATCCCCGCCGACCGCGCGCAGCCAAGCGGCTTCCTGGATCGCCGCGCCGGTCATGTCGGCCGCCCCCGATCCTGCCGCCATGACGGCGAGCGCCGCGCCGGCTGCAAGCAGCCAGGACTACGGGGCCGATACGCCGATGGCCACGCCAGCGCAGGCAGCCGCGGCCAATGATCCGATCGCCCGTTTCGCCCACGGCAATTTCTGAGCGCCAGGCCACCCGATCAGCACGGCTCGCGCGCAGCCAGCCGCGGCTTGTACTGAGGCCACTACACGAGGCCGGACGAAATCGACGACGATGCGCTGTGGCTGGCCAGTGCGCGCGCCAGTTACATGACCGGTGCGATCGTCCCGATGGACGGCCACAGCGCGGCAGTGATTCGAGCGCGCCTACAGCAGCCGCTGGCCAAGCCACCAAGCGGCAGCAGACAGCGCGGCGGACGCCGGAATGGTCAAAATCCAGGCCCATACGATATTGCCGGCGACACCCCAGCGCACGGCCGACAGTTTCTGCGTCGCCCCGACGCCGACGATCGCGCCGGTGATCGTGTGCGTGGTCGAGACCGGAATGCCGAGCCACGATGCCATGAACAGCGTAATCGCGCCACCCGTCTCCGCGCAGAAGCCACCGACCGGCTTGAGCCGCGTGATGCGCTGCCCCATCGTGCGCACGATCCGCCAGCCGCCGAACAACGTGCCCAGACCCATTGACACGTAGCAGCCGGCGATTACCCAGGTCGGCGGCGCGTCGGCGCTGACCGACGCATAGCCGGTCGCGATCAGCAGCATCCAAATAATGCCGATCGTCTTCTGCGCGTCGTTGCCTCCGTGCCCCAGGCTGTACAGCGACGCGGACACAAGTTGAAGTCTACGGAAACGCCGGTCAACGCGGCTTGGCGGCGTGCGGAAGAAGAACCAGGACACGAGCAGCATGAACAGCGACCCGAGCACGAAGCCGAGCAACGGCGACACGAAAATGAAGGCAATCGTCTTCACCACTCCGTCCACGTTCAGCGCGCCCCACCCCGACTTAGCCAGCGCCGAGCCGACCAAGCCGCCGATCAGCGCATGCGACGAACTCGACGGAATCCCGTAGTACCAAGTCACGATGTTCCAGCCAATCGCCCCTACGAGCGCGCCGAACACCACATAGTGATCGATGATGCCGGGGTCGATTGTGCCCTTGCCGACCGTGGCCGCCACCTTCAAATGAAAGATGAAATACGCGACGACGTTGAAGCCGGCGGCGAACGCCACAGCCTGGTGCGGCTTGAGCACACCGGTCGACACCACGGTCGCGATCGAATTTGCCGCGTCGTGGAAGCCGTTCATGAAATCGAATATCAGCGCAACGGCAACCAGCAGCGCGACTGCCCATAGAGCAAGTTGGATCGAATGCATCAGCTGCCCTGTCTATGCGTTCTCGAGCACGATGCCTTCGATGATGTTCGCGACATCCTCGCACTTGTCCGTCACGGCTTCGAGCAACTCGAAAATTGCCTTCAGCTTGATCAGCGTCTTGACGTCGTCCTCCTCGCGAAACAGCTTGGACATCGCCGAGCGCAGCAGGCGATCCGCATCGGATTCGTAACGATCGATCTCCTCGCAGGCCCTCAGGATCGCACTGGCGCGTTTCATATCGTGCAGCAAGCCCACCGCCGTCTGCACACGCTCGCACGTTAGCCGGCAAACATGCGCAAGTTCGTTCGCCTCGGAGGTCACCGCACGCACGTCGTACAGCGACACCGCAGTGGCGACATCCTCCATCAAGTCGAGGATGTCGTCCATCGTCGTGATCAGCTTATGGACCTCGTCGCGGTCCAACGGCGTGATAAAGGTCTTGTGCAGCAAATCGATACATTCGTGCGTCAGCTTGTCAGCACGTTTCTCATTCGCTTGCACGTTCTGCTTGTGAACCTCCGCATTGGGCAGGTCTTCGATCAACCGCTCGAGTTCGAGACTGGCGTCAACCATGCATTTCGCGTGGGCGTTAAAGATTTCGAAAAACTTGCCTTCGGTAGGCATGAAGCGTCCGAACATGAATCCCTCGGAAGTAATGGGCGCTGACACAAAAGTGCAGTATTGTACCTGGGCGGCGCCTGCCTGCGCGATGTGTAATATGCGTGTCGCTGCGGCACGGTGCAGCACTAGCGTGGCGCACGCAATCGAGCGGACATAAATGGCGACGTTAAAGACATATGTCGGTTATTCGCTGTCGTAGAACGTCGACACGCCAGCAAAATTATCGAATTTCGTATAGGGCCCCAGGAACGTCAGGCGAACGGGCCCAATCGGTCCGTTCCGCTGTTTGCCGATAATGATTTCGGCCGTCCCCTTGTCGGGGCTGTCCGGATTGTAAACCTCGTCGCGATAAATAAACAGGATCACGTCCGCATCCTGTTCGATCGCACCAGATTCGCGCAGATCGGACATGACTGGACGCTTGTTCGGCCGCTGCTCCAGCCCCCGGTTCAGCTGAGACAGCGCGATGACCGGCACGTCAAGCTCCTTGGCCAAGCTCTTGAGCGAGCGCGAAATCTCGGAGATCTCTGTCGCGCGGTTTTCGCCCGGCGATGAGCCCGTCATCAATTGCAGGTAATCGACAATAATCAAGCCTAGCTTGCCGCATTGACGCGCTAGTCGCCGTGCCCGCGAGCGCAATTCCATCGGATTGAGCCCGCCCGTCTCGTCGATAAAAATCTGCGCTTCACTCATTTTCTGCACCGCGTGCGTGAGCTTGGGCCAATCCTCGTCGGTCAGCCGCCCGGTACGCATCCGGTGTTGGTCGAGCCGGCCAATCGAGCCGAGCATCCGCATCACGAGTTGCGTGCCCGGCATTTCCATCGAGAACACCGCGACCGGCAAACCGTACTCGACTGCGACGTATTCCCCGATGTTCATCGAAAAGGCGGTTTTGCCCATCGACGGCCGTCCGGCAACGATGATCAATTCGCCGCCGTGCATTCCGGAGGTCATCCGATCCAGGTCAAGGAAGCCAGTCGGCGTGCCGGTCACATCGCTCGGATTTGCCGTGTGGTACAGCGTGTCGATCCGTTCGACCACTTGTGTCAACAACGGTCCGATTTCGAGAAACCCTTGCGTGCCGCGCTGACCTTCCTCCGCGATTGAGAAGACCTTTGCCTCGGCCTCGTCGAGCAGCTGCCGGACCTCCTTGCCCTGCGGATTGAACGCATCACCGGCAATCTCGTCGGCAACGGTCACCAGCTTGCGCAACACCGCACGGTCACGAACGATCTCGGCATACCGGCGGATGTTCGCCGCGCTCGGCGTGTTCTGCGCGAGCGCATTCAAATAGGCAAGACCGCCGACATCGTCCGCCTTGCCCGCGGTGGACAGCGACTCGAACACCGTGATCACATCGGCAGGCCGCGACGTGGCAATCAGCTTGCCGATGTGCTCGTAGATCAGCCGGTGATCAAAGCGGTAGAAATCCTGGTGACCCAGGAAGTCCGCAATCCGGTCCCACGCGCCGTTGTCGAGCAGCAAACCGCCCAGCACCGACTGCTCGGCCTCAATCGAATGCGGCGGGACCTTCAGTGACTCAAGTTGCGGATCGTGGTTTGAAGCGTTCATGGACACCGATTATCGGTCATTCAGCCATTGGCGCAATGGCATGAAACAAAAAAGCAGGAACCGGTTGCCCGGATCCTGCTTGCACGCGACACTCGAAGGTGCGCAGCAGTCTTACGCGTGCTCGCCGAGCACCGACACCGTGATGTCCGTCACCACATCGGTGTGCAGCGCCACTTGCACCGGATGGTCACCCACGATCTTCAGCGGACCTTGCGACAGGCGCACCTGTGCTTTCTCGACGTCGAAGCCTTGCTGCTTGAGCGCGATGGCGATGTCCTGATTCGTGACCGAGCCAAACAGACGGCCATCGACACCCGACTTCTGCGTAATCTGCAGCGTCAGGCCGGCCAACTTCTCGCCCTGGGCCTGCGCGGCGGCCAGCTTGTCAGCCGCAACCTTCTCGAGTTCCGCACGGCGCACTTCGAATTCGGCGATCGCGTCCTTCGTCGCACGGCGAGCCTTACGCTGCGGAATTAGGAAGTTACGTGCATAGCCGTCCTTGACCTTGACGATGTCGCCCAGATTACCGAGGTTGGCGACCTTTTCCAACAAAATAACTTGCATTCGAATTCTCCTTGATCGACGCCGGCTTAGGCCTTGTGCAGGTCCGTGTACGGCAGCAGCGCGAGGAAGCGCGCGCGCTTGATCGCCGTGTCGAGTTGGCGTTGATAGTGAGCCTTCGTGCCAGTCAGACGCGCCGGCGTGATCTTGCCGTTTTCGCCAACGAAGTCCTTCAGCGTCTCAATATCCTTGTAGTCGATGTACTCGACGCCGGCTGCCGTGAAGCGGCAGAACTTCTTACGCTTGAACAGCGGGTTCTGTTGCTGGCGACGCTTGTCGAATTTCTTACCAGTGGGACGAGCCATGATCAGTCCTTTTCTATATCCTGCAATGCTGTGATGTGAAATACCAGGGTTTTCGCGTTACGGTGTCGTCGGGCCAGAAAACCGTCGAAATGCGCGTGAACGCCCAACCCGCATGCCGCCACTTTGCCGCTGATGTCGCCGGCGGCCAGCGCTGGGATGGTCAGCTCGACGCGGCGACTCACACCGGCCTCAACAACTTCCGACTCGTGCCGCAACACGCAATTGACGATTGGCACGCCGGCTGGCGTATAACGCACCGGATCGCGCTCGATGACGCTCGCCACGAGCTGCAACCGGTTCGACATGCGCATGCGACGGCTTGCGCCTGTTCCCTGATATTGCCCGCTACGTTACGCCTGCGCTTCGGAAGCCTGCGACTGTGCAGCCGCCTTCTTCGCTTCCTCACGCTGCACTTCCTTCATCATCGGCGACGGGCCGGTCTCGGCCTTCTTCATCTTGACGATCAGGTGGCGCAGCACCGCGTCGTTGAACTTGAACGCATGTTCCAGTTCGTCGAGTGTGGCTTGGTCACATTCGATATTCATGCAGACGTAGTGCGCCTTCGCGAGCTTTTCGATCATGTAGGCCAACTGGCGGCGGCCCCAATCTTCGATACGGTGAATCTGGCCACCGTGGCTGGCGATCGTCGACTTGTACTTCTCGATCATCGCGGGCACCTGCTCGCTCTGGTCGGGGTGCACGATGAACGTGATTTCATAGTGACGCATAGACACTCCTTATGGATAAAAGCCACCCGAGCGTCGAACCGGTGTGGCAAGCGAGAAACGAATGATTTTAGCCTAACTGCCCCGTCTACGCAATCGGCGCTTGGGTTTCTGACGTAATGTCAATAAGTTATCGGCAGGCACGCTCATGCCTGGCGGCGGCGCTTCTGAAGCTCGGGTGTCGCCGTCGAGGCTCTTATCCGATCACACGCCAACCGCGTGTGGTGCTTGCCATATAACTCGGTTTGGCAGCGCTCATGGACCTGCGTGCGCCGACAGACGCCCCGTCGCGCTGCACATGGAACCGTGCGCAACAGAACTGCCAATCGGCGCGGCGTCACGGCAGCCATCCGCCGTGGCAGCAATCAATACTGGTCAAACAAGCTCTGCAGCATCGCAAGCTCGCTCCAGCCATGCGCGAGCGCGAGCGCGAGCAGCACGCGCGCCTTGTATGGGTTCAGTGTGCCGGCACTCACCAAGCCCAGCGCGTCGTCCGGCGCAGCGCCATTGCGCATTACGTGCCCGGAACCGACGCGCGACGAACGCACTACCGCGACCCCACTCGCACGCGCATCGGCCAACGCCTGCTGCAACGTCGCATGAATCGAACCATTGCCCGTGCCGGCGACGACGATGCCGCGCACGCCGGCGTCGACCAGCGCGTCAACGATCGCCCGTGACGCGCCGGCATGACTGACAACGACCTGGACCGCGGGCAGCGCGCCCTGCGTCTCGATGACATCGAGCTTGAACACCGATTCCACTGTATGCGCACGCGTCACACGCCGTTGGAACTCGACGCGGCCGTCCTGCACCCAACCGAGCACACCACTTTCTGGCGACGCAAATGCGTCGATCGCATACGTGCTGACCTTCGTGACGTCGCGCGCGCCGTGGATCTGGTTCGCGAACGCGACGAGCACGCCGCGCGCCGCGGCATGCGGATTGGCGGCAAGCGTCACCGCGTTGAGCAGGTTCAGCGGACCATCGGCGGACAATGCACTCAACGGCCGCATCGCCGCGGTTACCACGACCGGCTTCGTGCTCGCCACAGTCAGCTGCAGCCAATACGCCGTCTCCTCCAGCGTATCGGTGCCATGCGCGATCACTAGCCCATCGATGTCGTCCTGCGCGAGCAAAGCATTGATGCGGCGGGCCAGCGTGATCCATAGCGCATCGCCCATGTCCTTGCTGTCGATGTTCGCGACCTGCTCCGCATGGATCCTCGCGATACTGCCCAGCGCCGGCACGGTGGCAAGCAACCTGTCCACGCTGACCACGCCGGCCTTGTAGTCGGCGGTGCTGGCCGCGTCGGCCGCCTCACCGGCAATCGTGCCACCGGTTGCCAGCACCGCGACCGTGGGCAGTGGCCGGTGCGCCGCCTCCACGCTCATTCGAGTCCCTGACTGGCAAGGAACTCGTCGTAGCGGCCACTGAAGTCGACAATCGTGCCGTCCGGGCGGACCTCAATGATCCGGTCCGCCAGGCCGTTGACGAATTCACGGTCGTGCGACACGAAGATCAGCGTGCCTTCGTATTTCTCGAGCGCAATCTGCAGCGACTCGATCGACTCCATGTCCATGTGGTTCGTCGGCTCGTCCATCAACAGCACGTTATGCCGGCCGAGCATCAGCTTGCCCCACAGCATCCGACCTTTCTCGCCGCCCGAGAGCACTTTGACGGATTTCTTCACGTCGTCGCCAGAAAACAGCAGGCGCCCGAGCGTGCCGCGCACCATCGTCTCGTCGTCGCCCTCCTGGCGGAACAGGTCGATCCAATCGGTCAACGTCACGTCGTCCGGAAAGGCCTCGGACGTGTCCTGCGGCATATAGCCGACATTCGCGTTCTCGGCCCACTTCACGTGTCCATGATCCAGCGGCAGGTTGCCGAACAATGAACGCAGCAACGTGGTCTTGCCGGCACCATTCTCGCCAACAATGGCGATCTTCTCGCCCGGCTGCACGGACAAGTCCAGGTTTTGGAAGATCGTCCGATCATATTTCTTCGTGATTTGCTCGGCGCGTACCGCAATGTTGTGCAGCTTCTTGTCGAACTCGAAGCGGATAAATGGATTCTGACGCGACGACGGCTTGAATTCCTCGATCTTGATCTTGTCGATCTGTTTGAGCCGGCTCGTCGCCTGGCGCGCCTTGGACTTGTTCGCGGAGAAGCGACGCACGAAGTCCTGCAGGTCCGCAATGCGCTCCTTGGCCTTCGCATTCGCGGCAGCCTGCCGCTCGCGCGCCTGCGCCGACGCGAGCATGTAATCGTCGTAGTTACCCGGGTAGATCTTCAGCGTGCCATAGTCCATATCCGCCATGTGCGTGCAGACCTGGTTCAAGAAGTGCCGATCGTGCGAGATGATGATCATCGTCGAATCCCGCTCGTTCAGGATGTTCTCGAGCCAGCGGATCGAATTGATGTCCAGGTTATTCGTCGGCTCGTCCAGCAGCAGCACGTCTGGGTCAGAGAACAGCGCCTGCGCCAGCAACACGCGCAGCTTCCATCCGGGCGCGATGTTGCTCATTGGCCCATTATGGTCTTCGATCGCGATGCCGATGCCGAGCAACAACTCGCCGGCGCGCGCCTCGGCCGTGTAGCCGCCATACTCGGCGAACTTGGCTTCCAACTCCGCCGCGCGCATGTAGTCGTCGTCGCTGGCCTGCGGGTTCGCGTAGATCGCGTCGCGCTCGCTCATCGCCTGCCACATCTCGGTGTGGCCCATCATCACGACATCGAGCACCCGCATATCCTCATACGCGAACTGGTCCTGGCGCAACTTGCCCAGACGCACATGCGGCTCGAGCATGACCGTACCGGCACTGGGCTCCAGGTCGCCGCCGAGGATCTTCATGAATGTCGACTTGCCGCAGCCGTTCGCGCCAATCAGCCCGTAGCGGTTGCCCTCGCCGAACTTGACGGAGATATTTTCGAACAAGGGCTTGGGCCCGAATTGCATCGTAATGTTCGCGGTAGACAGCACGGGGACGTCCTCAAAGCAGGATTCGGGAGAAAACCCAATATTTTACCACCCTAGCGCCCGTGGCAAAGACCAGCCAAGGCACGGCCGGGCCGGCGCGCAGCGCCACGCACGATCGGCGACTCACGCAACCGTCGCACCTGCTCAATCACGTTTAGCTCGGCCAGCCGGTCCGCGCGCGCATCGAAGTCACTGATGCGATCGAGCTCGTCACAATGCCGCGCCGCGAGACCGCGAATCACGGCGATGCGCAAGCGCAACACGTTTTCGGAAAGCAAGGGGTTTAGATACGCCGGGGCGGCCCCTGGGTTGCGCGTCGCGCTGGGGGCTGACGCAATGAGCCGTCGCGCCACGCCCTACGGTTTGCACTGGCACGGCAATGGCTTATTGTTACTCGGCTAAGGCAGCGAAATCAGCGCCGCGAACGGATCGAGCAGCCTCACCGCGTGTAATCAATGCGCTGGCCTGCCCCCCCCCCGACGGGCGGCTACTTGAACGTGCCCGCACGTACTTAGAGCGGCGGCCGGACGATATCGGCTCGATTTGGGCCGGCTCATGGGGGGCGCTGTCGGCCTGTTTGCAGTCGATCGCATTTCTCCCTGGCATAAGCCTTTCTCAGAGGCCCTGGTACGAGCCTCTCTATGCAAGACCAATCGTCGGCATGATCCTGGGCAACACATTGACCGGCGTGTCGCTCGGGCTGAAGCGCATGACCGGGGAGTTGGCCACGCACCACTAGTACTGGGCGGACACCGACAACCGCGTGCCGTCCGACAACGTCACCGTCTTGGGCTTGCCATTGATCGATAACGATAGCCGGGTGACTTGAGAGAACGACACTGTTTTGGGACAGGCCAACGGCTTGCCATCGACGATCACGGTCGATGTGCGCTGCACCGCGTGGCCGCTGAAGTACAGTTGCAGATTCGCCACATGGTTCTCAACGATCGGGGCGAGCCTGAGTTGGATTTGCCGGATCGGCGCGCCAGCAGCATCGACTGGCACGCTGGAGGCGCCGGGACAACGCGGCGGCACCGAGGCTGGCGCTCCGGGGGCAGGCATACGCCATGTGTAGTCATCGGTCTGTCCGGAGCGGACAATGCGCGTTTGCTGCGCATTGCCGTACGTTTTCGACGTCACCTTGACGGTGTACTTCACCCGCGGCGCAGACGCCTCGGGCAACGGTTGCAACTGCGCCGTGGCGCTCACCGGCACGGCGGCGAGTACCATGGGCAGCATCAACGGTCTCAGCCACACCACGACGCGGCGGATTGCTGCTCGATATCGGGTGCGCGAACGGCTTAACATCATGTTATTGCCTCCTTGCTGTACACGGAATGGCTCCTGTATTTGTCAGTGTAGCGCGCATCGCCCATGCCGCGACGGGTGGCCATCCCGCGTTGCCGCTATGGGCTACACGCGCCCGCATGAAAAACCCGCCACTGTCTTGTTTGAAAACATTAGAGGCGATACATCCCGTTGGCATATGGCCATTCTCCCGCGAGCGCATGAATCTCCACCCCCTGTTGTCCAAGCAAAGTACGGTATTGCTTCGCGGGCTTTCTTGAGGCTTGTTGGCTCGGTGGGAGCAAGTACTTCGAGATCAGGGATGTCAGTCGAGTGAGGCAATCGCGGGGTACCAAGCGGCCTACTGGCGTACTATTGGCTTAGCATCGTCGGCCAAAGATGCGCTCGCCTCCAACGCACAGCTTTATTTAGTTCAGGGGGGACGAGATCAAAACGCGCCCGCAGTCGACTATGAAGCAGGTATTGCCTATCTAATCGCACACGATCGTCCCTTTGTGTCCGAGTATATTCCGTGTGGCGACCATTTCCTGACGTGTCCAGACGACGGTGAAGAACCTAAACATCTTCAAGGGGTCATTGTGCGTGGTATGGAATGGTTTCTGACCGCCCAGATACAACGTGCTTCAGCGGTCTCGTTCGATTCTTTAGCAACGTCAAAGTAATCTTTGTCACCGGCGTGGCGAGCCATATCAAACCATTACCGTTCCGGCAAGCCGCTCAGGCTGTACAACGCATCTGGTCCGACCCGTATCGTCCACGGTCCTAACAGCCATCATGGCATTCGGCGTGACGCTGCTCTTCGCGTTGGGCCGCTATACATGCCGGACGATGGCGGGGACAAGGTTGGGCGCCCACCGTCGAGCCGCCCAGTCGACATGACTGCATCGAGCTGGCGCGCAACCCCGCGGTGCCCGCGCCGCGAGCCGCTACAATAGCCGCTTTTGCCGCGACGCACGCGGCCCGGATCGCCGCCGATCCGCATCGACCACCGACACCTGTAGAACGATGAATCTAGTGATCCAAAGCGCCGCGCCGCTGTCTGACGACCATCTGCGACTGCTAACCGCGTTGGCGGGCGGCACGCATGCCGAGCGCCTCGACGCGCACGCGCTGCGCGTGCGCGACGCGAGTCCGTCGCAACGCGCCGATATCGCTGCATATTGTGGCGCGCACCAGCTCGACCATGCGTATGTTCCACCGCGTCGGCTCACGGATTTTGGCCTTGTCGCAATGGATATGGACTCGACGCTGATCACGATCGAGTGCATTGACGAGATCGCCGACTTCTGCGGTTTGAAGACGCAGGTGGCGGCCATCACCGAGGCGGCAATGCGCGGCGAGATCAAGGATTTTAACGAAAGTCTGGTGCGGCGCGTCGGCCTGCTCGCCGGCCTGGACGCCAATGTGCTCGCGAACGTGTACGAGCAGCGCTTGCGCCTGTCGCCCGGCGCGCAGGCCATGCTCGACGGCGCGCGTGCCACCGGTCTGCGAACCCTGCTGGTGTCAGGCGGCTTCACGTTCTTCACCGAGCGCCTAAAGTCTCGGCTCGGGCTCGATTTCACACGGGCGAACACACTGGAGATCGTCGACGGCAAGCTGACCGGACGCGTGGTCGGCGAAATTGTCAATGGCGACGTGAAAGCGCGCACGTTGCTCGACACGTGTGCCCAACTCGGCATTGAACCATCACGCGCGATCGCACTCGGCGACGGCTCGAATGACTTGCCGATGATGGCATCGGCCGGCTGGTCAGTCGCGTTCCGCGCCAAGCCACTGGTGCGTGAGCACGCCAGCTGCGCGTTCGATCACGTCGGGCTTGACGGCCTGCTGCGCCTGTTCGACTGACGCAGCGGCATGACCAGCGATCGCAAGGTCGCCGGCGCGCGATACGTCATCGCAAATGCCGCGTCAGGCTGCGCTCGATGTCGGCGCGCAAGTCGGCCTCGTGCTCCAGGCCGATATAGAAACGCACCAACACGCCACGATGCGGCCACGTACTGACGGTACGCATCGCCGCAATGTCATACGGCATCGCGATACTATGCGCGCCCCCCCAACTCCAGCCGAGCGCGAATAGCTCGAGTCCTTGGACAAATGCATCGACCTGCGCACTCGTATAGCGCGGATCGAACACCACCGAGAACAATCCTCCCGCACCGGTGAAATCCCGCTTCCAGTATGCGTGGCCTGGGCAGTCTTCAAATGCCGGATGCAGCACCGCGGCGACCTCCGGGCGGCCCTTCAGCCACCCGGCGATCGCCAGCGCGCTGCGTTCGTGCGCGCGGTAGCGCACTTGCATCGACGGCAACCCGCGCAGCACCAGCGAGCAATCGTCAGCCGACACGCCGAGGCCGACGCGCATCCGGGCCCGCTTCATCGCCAGGTACAAGTCGTAGTCCGCCGTGATCGTCGCGCCCATCAGCACGTCGCTGCCGCCGGACTGGTATTTGGTCAGCGCTTGCACCGAGATGTCGACCCCATGCTCAAACGGCTTGAACACGAGGCCAGCCGAATAGGTGTTGTCGAGCGCCGTCACGATGCCGCGCTCGCGCGCGAGCGCCGTGATGGCGGGCACGTCCGGCACCTCCATTGTTACGGACCCGGGCGCCTCCAGCCAGATCAGCCTCGTGTTCGGCCGCAGCAGCTTAGCCATTGCCGAGCCCACCATCGGATCATAATAGCGGACCGTGATCCTGAAATCCTGCGCGAGCCAGTCACCATGCTCACGATTGGGGGAATAAACGTTGTCCGGAACCAGCACGTCGTCGCCCGCCTTCACGAATGCAAAATAGACATTCGAGATCGCAGATAGGCCGGAGGGCTGCAGCAATGCATAACGCCCGCCTTCGATCGCCGCGATACGCTGCTGCAAGGCCGCCGACGTCGGCGTCGCGTGCAGGCCATAGCGCCACTGCGCATCACTGCGCCAGTCCAGCGCGCGCATCGACGCTAAGTCCGGGAAAATCACGGTCGATGCCCGTGCGGTCGGCACCGAGAACGATTCAAAGCCGGGCTGCACAGACGCGGCGGGATGAAGCAACTCGGTCTGCGGGTCGCGCGCGGCGCCGGCGGGCGCGGCGGAAAAATCTTCTGTCATCGTTTCACCCTCCTCGTTCATTGGCCTGTCGTCAGATTCGACATGCTGCCAACGTGGCGCGACGGCGCGCCGATGACGGCCCCGTGGATCGGAGAGCGCGCGCCGCGAGCGGCCGCGTTGGAGGGTTGCAACTCGAACGGTTGCGGCTCGGAATCGTCCGGATTCATCCGCTCGCCCTGGATGCTGCCGTCCACGGCCACCTTGCCGACCCAGTTGCCCGTAATGTGCGTGCCGTCGTCCGATTCCTCGATCTGCAACGTGCCGTTGTCCAACTCGCCGGCCACGAGGATGACCCCAGCGGCACCGTCGAGGAAGCGGTATTCGCCCTGCACGCCGGTCGGGTCATCGGACTTCGCGCCTAAGCGCATTTCGATGGGCCGCGCGCCGAGCGCGCCGGTGTACAGCGGAAAGTCCGCGTATTGTGGATTGGGCTTGAGTGGCAACTCAGGCGGCGCCAGCGCGCGCACGGCCGCCCGCGATGCACCAGCATCCGCGTCGGCGGCATTGCTGCGCGGCTGCGGCGCGCCGCAGGCTGACAACACGAACGGAATCACGCAGGTCATTGAAATACAAGCAATGGGCTTCATCGGCATGTGTCAAAAAAAGTGGCGTTATCAGTATATCGGCGCAAGCGGTTATGATCCGGGTTTTGCCGCCGCGCACGGCGGCAAGGACCGTACAGGCGTTGTTTTAAGGAATCGCAATGGCCGTTTTCAACCGCGCGGCGGGCATCGCCGCCATCGTTTCGGCGAGCACGGTGCTCGCCGCCTGCAGTTCATGGTCAATCCCGTTCACGCACCGCGAGCCCACTGCGCCGGACCTCGCGCCGGCGAGCCGCTCGGCGGACAACATGGTGCGGCTAGATGCGTCGATGCGCTCCGGCTGTGACAGCGTGCAGAACATCGAGAAGCCGTCCGACGCGGCGCCGACGCCCGGTCAGCCGCAGCGCTGGATCGCGCACACCTGCACCGGGGACATTTCATACGATATCGTCGCGACACAGACCGACGATGGACCTGTCGTCCAGGTACTGCCGGTCAAGGGGCCGCTGGACAAGCCGATCAACCCCAGCTTCAAGCCGGCGCTGCCCGAGCACGAGTAGTGCTTAAACGTCGCCCCACAGGTCGTGCCCGTCCGCGCCGGTGATCTTGACGTTTACAAAATCGCCGACCTTATAGCGCCGCGATGCCTTGCTGGCCGGTGACACGTAGACTACGCCGTCGATTTCTGGCGCGTCCGCCGCCGAGCGCCCGATGCCCCCATCGGCGTTGACCTCGTCGATCAGCACCTTCAGCGTCTTGCCGACCTTGCGCTTTAAGCGTTCGGCGGAGACCGACTCGGCAACCGCCATGAATCTCGCGCGACGCGCGTCGCGCACGTCGTCCGGCAGCGCGCCATCGAGTTCGTTCGCGCTTGCCCCTTCGACAGGGGAATAGGCGAAACAGCCGACCCGGTCCAGTTGCGCTTCGCGGATAAAATCCAGCAACACCTCGAACTGCGCTTCAGTTTCTCCCGGAAAGCCGACGATGAACGTGCTGCGTATCGTCAGGTCCGGGCACGCTTCGCGCCATGCCCGCACGCGCTCCAGCGTTTTTTCGGCGTTCGCGGGCCGCTTCATCCGCCGCAGCACCTGCGGATCGGCATGTTGCAGCGGCACGTCCAGGTACGGCAGCAGGTGGCCACGATACGGGCCGTCGTCCATCAGCGGCACGATTTCGTCGACGCTCGGATACGGATACACATAGTGCAGCCGCACCCATGCGCCATACTGGACGGCCAGCTCGCCAAGCGCCGTGGCAAGCTCGTTCATTCGCGTCCTCAGCGGGCGGCCGTTCCAGAAGCCGGTGCGGAACTTCACATCGACGCCATACGCGCTCGTGTCCTGCGAAATCACCAGCAATTCCTTAACGCCAGACTTGAACAGGTTCTCGGCTTCGAGCATGACTTCCGCGACCGGGCGCGAGACGAGATCCCCGCGCATCGACGGGATGATGCAAAACGTGCAGCGGTGATTGCATCCCTCGGAGATCTTCAGGTACGCATAGTGTTTCGGCGTGAGCTTGATGCCGGCCGCCGGCACCAAATCGACAAACGGATCGTGCGGCTTGGGCAAATGCGCATGAACGGCCTGCATCACTTCACCGAGCGCATGCGGGCCGGTCACGGCGAGCACCTTCGGGTGAACCTGCTCGATCAGACCCGTGCCGCTCGCGTTCTTTTTCGCACCCAGGCAGCCGGTGACGATGACCTTGCCATTCTCGGCCAGTGCTTCACCAATCGCGTCAAGGCTTTCCTGCACGGCCTCATCGATAAAGCCGCACGTATTCACGACGACTAGGTCGGCGCCGTCATAGGTACCGCAGATCTGATAGCCTTCCGCGCGTAGTTGCGTGATGATCTGCTCAGAATCGACAAGCGCCTTTGGGCAGCCGAGGCTGACCATGCCCACTTTGGGCGCGCAATCCGGCTTGACCTTTGCTTTGTGATGGCTTTTCACTAATGTACCGTACTTGTGAGGGTTTCTAGCGCCTTGCGCCGACAAAGCCACATTTTACCGTGCCAAACACAGTCCCCCACTCAGACGGCCTCGAGTTCCACTGCGACCACGGCGAGCCGCTGCGCGTGACGTGTGCGCTTCACCGCTGCGACGGCCATACGCAATCGGGCCGTCGCCTTCGTGCATGGCAACGAGCAGCCTCCTCATAGTGCGCTGAAATACCGCTCGCCCCGCACGTTCCGGCACCCGCCCGGCACGCGATCCAGCACCCGCCCGGCGGGCAATCGAGTCCCGGTGCGGGAGCGCCATCCGGCGCACTGGCGCCAACTATTTCTTATCGCCGCCGGTCGGTGACGTGCCGCCACCCGGCGCGAACGGAAAGCTGCTGAACAGGGTCTTGGCCTGGTTCTGCATTTGCTCTTGCATCTGCACGAACATGTTCTTCGACTGTTCGATGTAGCTGGTCATCATGCCTTGCATCATCGGCGCTTGCATGTTCATGAACTGCGACCAGATTTCTGGGTTCAGCGCATTGTTGTCGTACAGTCCCTTCGATTGCTCAGAAAACTTGTTTTGGATGTCGATAAATGCCTGGATATTTTTCTCCAGGTATGCTCCCATCAAGCCTTGCATCGCGTGACCATAGAAACGAATGATCTGCGACAGCATCGACGACGAGAACATCGGCACCCCGCCGCTTTCCTCTTCAAGGATGATCTGCAGCAAGATGCTGCGCGTCAGGTCCTCGTTGGACTTGGCGTCAACCACCTTGAACGCTTCCTGATCGAGCACGAGCTGCTTCACGTCGCTCAACGTGATGTACGTGCTCGTCTCGGTATCGTAGAGCCGACGGTTCGGATATTTCTTAATCAGACGTTCGGCAAATTTCTTTGTAGTCGTCATGTCACGCCTTCAAGGACGAATGCGGACGTGCCATCCTCAACAGACGGCATGCCCCTTGTTCTGCGATGCATGCACGGCGCGCGTGGGCTCGCGCGCGCCACACGCGCATCACCCCATGTGCAAACCACCGTTCAGGGAGAAGTCCGCACCTGTCGCGAAGCCCGATTCGTCCGATGCGAGCCACGAGACAATCGATGCAATTTCCTCCGGCGCGCCGAGGCGCTTGACAGGAATAGTCGCGATGATTTTCTCGAGCACGTCTTGACGAATCGCTTTGACCATGTCGGTGCCGATGTAACCCGGCGACACAGTATTGACGGTCACGCCCTTGGTCGCCACCTCTTGCGCGAGCGCCATCGTGAAACCATGGATGCCGGCCTTGGCCGTCGAGTAGTTTGTCTGCCCGAATTGCCCTTTTTGGCCGTTCACTGACGAGATATTGATCACCCGCCCCCAGCCGCGCTCGACCATGCCGTCGATGACCTGCTTCGTGACGTTGAACAGGCTCGTCAGGTTCGTGTCGATCACCGCGGTCCAGTCTTCGACGGTCATCTTGCGAAACACCACGTCACGCGTGACGCCCGCGTTGTTGACCAGCACGTCGATATCACCGACTTCGGCCTTGACTTTGTCGAACGCCGCTTTGGTTGAGCTCCAATCGCCGACATTGCCCTCGGACGCGATGAACTCGAAACCCAATGCCTTCTGGTCGTCGAGCCATTTTGTGCGACGGGGCGAGTTTGGGCCGCATCCGGCCACCACACGAAATCCATCGCGGTGCAGCCGTTGGCAGATCGCGGTACCGATGCCGCCCATCCCTCCCGTTACGTATGCAATGCGCTGTGTCATCTGTTACGTCCTCCGATATCGATTCTGTTGCTTGCGCCGATGTCACTCAGTCACGTTCGAGCGCGAGTGCGACGCCCATGCCACCACCGATGCACAACGACGCCAGACCGCGCTTCACATCGCGCCGGCGCATTTCATGTAACAGGGTAACCAAGATACGCGCACCGGAAGCGCCAATCGGATGACCGATGGCGATCGAGCCGCCATTCACGTTGACCTTCGACACGTCCCAGCCCATTTCCTGATGGACCGCCAGCGCCTGCGCGGCAAACGCCTCGTTGATCTCCAGCAGGTCCAAGTCGGCCACCGACCAGCCCGCGCGCTCCAGGCAGCGACGCGAGGCGGGCACCGGTCCCATGCCCATCACCTTCGGGTCGACCCCCGCGCTCGCGTACGCCTTGATCCGAGCCAGCGGCTTCAAGCCGAGTGCTTCGGCCTTCTTCGCCGACATCACGACAAGCGCCGCCGCGCCGTCGTTGATGCCCGATGCGTTCGCCGCGGTGACCGTGCCCCCCTTTAAAAACGCCGGCTTAAGCCCGGCCAGCGATTGCGCGGTCATGCCGTGGCGCACAAACTCGTCGGTCGCAAAGCGCACCAGCTCGCCCTTCTTCTGGGGGATATCGATCGGCACGATCTCGTCGTCGAAGCGGCCGGCCTTCTGCGCGGCCTCGGCCTTGTTCTGCGACAGCGCGGCGAACTGGTCTTGTGCGTCACGCGTAATGCCATACTGCTGAGCGACGTTCTCGGCGGTGATGCCCATATGGTACTGGTTATAGACGTCCCATAAGCCGTCGACGATCATGCTGTCGATCAGCTTCGCCTCCCCCATCCGGAAGCCGTCGCGCGATCCGGGCAGCACGTGCGGCGCGGCGCTCATGTTCTCCTGGCCACCCGCGACCACAATCTGCGCGTCGCCGGCGATCACCGCGTTGGCGGCCAGCATCACCGCTTGCAGGCCGGAGCCGCAGACCTTGTTGATCGTCATCGCCGGCACGGCAGTGGGCAGCCCGGCCTTGATCAGCGCTTGGCGCGCCGGATTTTGGCCGGAGCCGGCGGTCAACACCTGCCCCAGGACCACGTCGCTGACCTGTTCCGGCTTCACGCCGGCCCGCTCCAGGGCGGCCCGGATCACTATTGCGCCAAGCTCGGGCGCGGGAATGCGCGCCAGCGAGCCACCGAATTTGCCGACCGCGGTACGGACGGCGGACACGATCACAACGTCAGTCATTCGCCTGCCTTTTTAAAAACCCTCATCCGATTGCGCGCGCGCCGGGTTTATACGTCGCGCACGAGGACATAACGGCCCGGCGCGGGTTCGATCGGCGGGTATGTCGCATTGCCGGCCTTCGCTCGCGCCTTGATCCGTTTGCCACCGTACTGCATGAGCCACCTCGACCATTCCGGCCACCAGCTTCCGGGCCGCTGCGTGGATTGCTGGAGCCATTGTTCGGGATCGTTTGGCAACGCGCGTGTTTCCTCTTCGATCGCCCAATAACTGCGCTTGTTCTTAGCCGGCGGATTGATCACTCCCGCAATGTGCCCGGATGCGCCAAGCACGAACTTGAGCGGACCGCTGAGCAGCGACGTCGATGCGTACGCGGTGCGCCACGGCACGATATGGTCGTCCCTTGATCCATAGATGAATGTGGGCACGTCGATCTGGGTCAGATCCACCGGCTCCCCGCACACCGTTACGCCGCCCGGCACGCGCAAGCGGTTCTCTAGGTACGTCTGGCGCAAATAGCGCGCATACATGGGCCCCGGCAGATTCGTCGAATCGCTGTTCCAGTACAGCAGGTCCAATGGCACCGGCGTGCGTCCCTTCAGGTAATGGTCGACCACGTAGTTCCATACTAGGTCGTTTGGCCGCAGCAACGAGAACGTGTTTGCAAACTCGACGCCGCGCATCAAGCCTGGCGCGCCGCCCCCTTTTGCGCCAATCGTCTGCTCGCGCATCGCGACGTGCGCGTCATCGACGAACACATCGAGCACACCCGTGTCGCCGAAATCCAGCATCGCGGTGAACAGCGTCATCGACGCAGCCGGGTATTCGCCGCGCGCGGCACGCACGGCCAGCGCCGTCGCGAGCAGCGTGCCACCAACGCAGAAGCCGAGGGTGTTGATCTGCTCACGGCCGGTAATGTCGCGCGTGACATCGATCGCCGCGAGCACGCCGTCAGCGATATAGTCATCCCACGTCTTGTGCGCAATCGACGCATCCGCATTGCGCCACGATATTAGGAACACGGCGTGGCCCTCATCGAGCGCGTAGCGCACCAACGAATTGTCCGGCTGCAGATCCAGAATGTAGAATTTGTTGATGCACGGCGGCACGACCAGCAGCGGCCGCTCGTGGACCGTCGGCGTACGTGGCGTGTATTGAATCAACTGGATCAACTCGTTCTCGAACACGACCCAGCCTTCAGTGCTCGCCAGGTTTTTGCCGACCACGAAACGCGATTCGTCGGTCTGCGAGATCTTGCCGCGCTGCAGATCCGCCAACAGGTTCGCGATGCCCCGCCGCAGGCTTTCCCCCTGGGTGTCGAGCAGCATCTTTTGCGCTTCCGGATTCAGCGCGAAAAAATTGCTCGGCGATGCCGCAGCGACCCACTGCTCGACGACGAAACGGATCCGCTCGCGCGTCTTCGCCTCCGCCTCTAGCGCATCCACAAGCTTGTTTAGATAGCGCGAATTGAGCAGGTACCATGCCGCCGTCAACGCGTAGGTCGGCGTCGCCTTCCATTCGTCGGCGCTAAAGCGGCGGTTGCCCGGCTCAAGCAGCCCATCGATGTCCGCCGAGCCCAGCGTGAATTTCAGCGCGCGCTCGATCAATGTCTGGCACTCGTGCAGATAGTCATGCTGCAACGCTTGCAATCGCCGCGGATCGAATCTCACGCTGGGCAGCGCACCGAGCGACGCAAACGAGTTCGTCAACGCCGCCGACGCATTCGGCAGCCCGCCGTCGACCAGAGGTCGGATATCGCCGGCCGGATCACTGCCTAACGAAGCGCCCGTGCTGGATTGCTGCGAGGTTCTGGATGAGTCTGCCATACCCGTATGGAGTGCCCGGTGCGCTTATGGAGTGACAAAGACAGGCTGTGTATCGGTCACGCGAACGCGCTGCAAGACCGTCGCCGATCGCCCGCCTCCGGGCATTCTTGCTCCCCCGCATGACGCGTGTCAATCACGACCCACGATTTTGCCGCACCGCGCCATTTTTTTTAATCGGCATTTTCCCGATGTCGCGGCACACGACGACGGCCGTGCGGCATGGGGCGGTGCGACACGTGGCGGCGGAACCACCGCCGCGCCGCACACAGGGTCAGGCCAGCCAGATCAATGCTGCCATGCGACCCGTCGTACGGTCCCGGCGATAGGAATAGAAACGCGCAGGATCGCTGAAGGTGCACGCGTGGGGCCCGCTCACATGGTGCACGCCGACCCGGGCCAGCCTCAGCCGGGCTAGTGCGCCGAGATTCCCAAGGTACTTGCATCGGCCATCGCCGTGCACATCGGCGACGTCATCGACCCGTGAGGGCAGCGCAACGAACGCCGCATCGGTCGCATCGCGCTCATCCGGCAGCGACGCGTCGAGGAACGCGGTGCGTACCTCTTCCCCGACTTCAAACGCACAGGGGCCGATCGATGGTCCGAGATAGGCGTGCAGCACTCCGGGCGCGTGCTCATCGCGCGCGAGCAATGCGCACACCGCATCGACCGTATGCTCGATCACGCCGCCGACGAGCCCGCGCCATCCGGCATGCGCGGCGCCAACGGCCCGGCCGGCTTCGTCGCAAATCAACACCGGCATGCAGTCAGCTACCAGTATCGCGCAAACCGCCCCGGCGCGGTCGGTCACGCTGGCATCGGCCGTTAGCAGATCGGTCTCGACCACTTCGTCGGCGCTGACCACGCGCGTGCCATGCACCTGCTCGAGCCATGCGGCGTGCGCACCCGCCAGCGCGAGCACGCGGCGACGGTTCTCGTGCACCGCATCCATGTCATCGCCGGTATGCAGCCCCAGGTTCAGGCCGCCGGGCGCGCATTGCTGATTGCGCAGCACACCATATGCGCCACGGCTCACGCCGCCGGCGCGCGTCGTAATCAGCGCACACACGCGGGGACTCACGCGCCAGTCCGGCACGATGCAGTCGGACAGCGTCAACTCGGCAAAGCATTGGGACGTCGGGTCCCCGATCGGATTCATTCGAACTCGTCCTCCTCATCGTCGGCAACACTGTCGCCGCCGTCATCGTAGGCGTGTTGCTGTGCGAAGTCGATTGTCGCAGCCTCGTCATCGGGTGTGTCCGCCAGGCCGAGCACGGCGGCCAATTGCGCCAGGTCCTGCGGCATCGCCGAGCGCCACGCCACCGGCGCGTGGGTGGCCGGGTGCACCAGTGCAAGCCGCCACGCATGCAGCGCCTGGCGCGCGAAGCCGGCGGGCAGCGCGGGCCGTTGCCGCGCGTTGCGCACGCGGCCATACAGCGGGTCACCCAGCAGCGGATGGCCGGTATGGGCAAGATGTACGCGGATCTGATGCGTGCGTCCGGTTTCCAGATCACAAAGCAGCCTCGAGACCGGTTGCCCGGACCACACGCCGGTGGCCACGGTCTCGAAGTGCGTGCGCGCGGCCTTGCCGGCGGCCCCGGCGAGCACCGCCATGCGCGTGCGCTCGCGCGGATCACGTCCGATCGGCGCATCGATGCATCCGCTCGGCGGCGTCACGCCCCAGGCAAGCGCGATATAGCGACGCTTGACCGTGCGCGCCTGCAACTGCCTAACCAAATCCGTCTGCGCGGCCAACGTGCGCGCGACCACCATCAGGCCCGACGTGTCCTTGTCCAGCCGGTGCACGATGCCCGCACGCGGCAGTCCGGCGGCGTCCGGATAGCGATGCAGCAGGCCGTTGAGCAGCGTGCCGCTCCAATTGCCCGCGGCCGGGTGCACGACCAGCCCGGCCGGCTTGTCGATTACAACCAGGGTGTCGTCCTCATAGACGATCGGCAATGGCACCGGCTCTGGCACGAACGCCAGCGCTTGCGGCAACAGATCCGGCACGAGCCGCACGGTCGCACCCAGCGGCACGGGCTGGCGTGAGCGCGCCGGTGTACCGTCCAACGTCACGCGCCCCGCGTCGATCCATGTCTGCAGGCGGCTGCGCGAGAAGGCGGGGAACAGGCGCGCAAGAACCTTGTCCAGCCGCTCGCCCGCCAGCGCCGGTGGTACCCGCGCAACATGCTCGTCGAGGCGGGCTGGGCTTTCGCTTGGGCTATAATCGTGCGGATCGACGCCGGCGCTGGACCGGTCATTTGAACGAGTCATCTGGACTTCACTGGAAATGCGAGTGCTGAACACATTGAGGATTGCCGCCGCGGCCATCGCAGCGGCGATCGTCGCCGGCTGCCATGGTCTGCCCGAGAAAACGGACGAAACGGCGGCGTGGACCAATCAGAAATTATACTCGGAGGCCCAGGATGCCTTTACCGCCGGTGACTGGAGCAAGTGCTCGAAGTACTTCGAATTGCTGCAGGGGCGCGATCCGTTCGGTCATTTCGCGCAACAGGCACAAATCAACGTCGCGTACTGCCAATGGAAGGACAATGAAACAGCGGCGGCCGAACAAGCGGTGGACCGCTTCATCCAGTTACACCCCGACCATCCGGATATTGCGTACGCGTACTACCTGAAGGGCCTGATCAGCTTCAACGACGACCTGGGCCTGTTCGGCCGCTTCGCCGGCCAGGACATGAGCGAGCGCGACCCGAAGGCGTTGCGTGACTCGTACGATGCGTTCCGCGTCGTCGTCGACAAGTATCCAAGCAGCAAGTACGCGCCGGATGCCGCACAGCGCATGCGTTACATCGTCAACGCATTGGCATCGCATGAAGTGCACACCGCCGACTATTACTATCGGCGCGGCGCGTACGTCGCCGCGATCAACCGCGCGCAACGGGTGCTCAAGGAATACAAGAACGCGCCGGCCACCGAGGATGCGCTGCATGTAATGATATTGTCGTATCGCGCGCTGAACCAGCCACAGCTCGCCGACGATACCCAGCGCGTGCTCACATCGACGTTTCCGGACAGCCCCTACGTAACCGGTCACGCCCGCGCACTGCGCAAGGGTGAAAAGCCCTGGTATCAATTCTGGTAAACCGGGCCGGCCGCACGCGCCGGTTTGGATAGCGCGTGGCGCCGCGCCACGCCTGTCGTCGAATCGCCCGGCTTACGCCGGGCTTTTTCATGTCCGCGTGATGCCCGTAACCATCACGCCAACTGGGACACTGGGTGGTGTAAATCGACGGGCAGATCCGCTGACACCGAGTCGGTAAAAAAGGTTTGCACCGCATCGATCTCACGGGTGCGTCGGAACGGGGGCAGGCTTTGCCAAATGCGCTTGCCGTACGGCTTGTCGACCAGGCGCGGATCGCAGATCATCAGCACACCGCGATCGGTTTCGGCACGGATCAGCCTGCCGGCCCCCTGCTTCAGCGTGATCACGGCCTGCGGCAGCTGGTGCACCGCGAACGGGCTCAGCCCCTTGCGCGTCAATGCATCCATCCGCGCGGCCAGCACCGGATCGTCGGGCGGCGCAAACGGCAGCTTGTCGATGACCACCAGCGACAACGCGTCGCCACGCACGTCCACGCCCTCCCAGAAGCTTTGGCTGCCCACCAGGATCGCGTTGCCGTATTGACGGAAACGGTCCAGCAACTCGGTACGGCTGGCCTCGCCTTGCACCAGCAACGGATACGGCCATCCCCGCGCGAGGATCGCGTCGCGCAAACGCGCGGCCATCCGATCGACCGCCCGCAGTGTCGTGCATAGCACGAACACACCGCCGCCGGACGCCTCGATCGCCGGCAGCGCGGCGTCAAACACCGCATCCGTGAAATACGGCGATGACGGTTGCGGCAAATTGCGCGGCACGTACAGCAATGCCTGATTCGGATAGTCGAACGGGCTGGGCAGCGTCATCGAGCGACGCGCGTTCAGGCCCATTTGCGTAGCGTAGTGGTTAAAATCGCCCCGCACGGACAACGTCGCGGACGTGAAGATCCATGCGCGAGGCGCGCCCGCGCGTTGCTTCGCGAATATCGGAGCGACGGACAATGGTGTCTGATGCAATTGTACCGTGTGGGAAAATACCTCCACCCAGCACACCCTCTCGTCGCCGAATTGGCCTGCGTCGTCTGGCTGCACCGATCCCGAAGCGGATCTTGATGTAGATGCCGATGTCGATGTCGATGCCAGCGCAGATCCTGATGTAGATGCCGATGCCGATTTTGATGTCGATGCGGCATCGCCGCGTTGCCGCGCTGCGCCCAATGGCGCGCCCCGCCGCGAGCCCGCGGATGGCGCGGTGTGCGCCGGCGCGTTGTCCGGCCCACACCAGCCGTCGAGCATTTGCCGCAGTTCTCGGGCACGCCGCAAGCAGTTGGCCAGCGGCTCCGCGCGTTCGGCCTGCTGCGCGAGCGACGCGATCAATTCGTCGAGCGCCGCTTCGACGCCGACGAGCGCGTCAAACAGCGGATGCTCGTTGCCGAGTTGCGACTGCGAAATGCGTAGCGAATCCTGCTTAAACGCGAGCCTGACGTCGCGCGCGGCGCGCTCCAGCGTCGCGCCAAGCCGCGTCCATTCGACTGCATCGCGCGCGTTGAGCAGGCCTTCGGCGACGCTGTCGCGGGCCAGTTCGAGCAGTTGCGCGGTAGACAACGTCTCGCCAAAAAACAGTGTCGCGGTCTCGGGCAGTTGGTGCGCCTCGTCGAAGATGATCGTGTTCGCGCTGGGCAGCAACTCGGCCATGCCGGTGTCGCGCAGCATGATGTCGGCAAAGAACAGATGGTGATTGACAACCACGAGATCAGCCTGCTGCGCATCGCGACGCGCCTGCATCACAAAGCAGTCTTTGTAATGCGGGCACTCCTGCGACAGGCAATTGTCGCGTGTGGATGTCACCAGTGACCACACTGGCGCGTTTTCCGGCACGCTAGCCAACTCGGCCTTGTCACCACTGCGCGTGACCTTCGCAAAACGCATGATTTCCTGTAAATGCGCGGCGTCCTGCCGCGACGGCAACCGGCCGTTGTCGGCGGTGCGCGCCAGGTAATAGTGACACAGATAGTTCGCGCGTCCCTTGAGCATCGCGATCGATATGGGGACCGCGAGCGCGTCGCGCACCGTCGGAATGTCGCGCTGGAACAGCTGGTCCTGCAAATGCTTAGTGCCGGTGGACACGATCACCTTGCCCCCCCACAGCATCGCGGGCACTAGATACGCGAAGGTCTTACCGGTGCCGGTACCGGCTTCGACAATCAGTGTATTGTCGCCCGCCGTCGCATCCGCGTCGCACGACGCAGCGCCGGCAGGCGCGGCGCCCGGCTCACCGTGCAGCGCGGCGCGCGGCGCGCTGAGCCGCCGCGATGGACGTTCGGTATGGGCCAGCGCAAGCGCGCCAGCATCCGGCAGGCGACCCGTCGCATCGATCGCCGCCGCGACCGCTTGCGCCATGCGCAGTTGCGCGTCGCGCGGCCGATAGCCATCGATATGATGGGCCAACACACCGTCCGCGGCGAAGATCGCGTCGAGTTCGGCGAGCCGGCGCAAAGCAACGGTGAGTCCGTCCGAGGTCAGCGTCGGCGCGGCCGGCGCGCCATCGACCGAGAGCGAACTATCCGGTTCGCGCGGACGCAATTCAGGCGTAGATGTCAATGCGGCAATTCCTGCAAAGTCGGTGTGGCGCCGTGCCAGCGCGCGCCGCCTACCGGCGTGTCGCGCGAACGCGGCGGGAACCGCCGCGCTGCATCAATGATGGGTATCTGGCCCCAACTGTAACTGCAACAGCGTAATCGTGTCCTTGACCTTCAGCTTGCGCTTTTTTAGCCGCTGCAGCTCGAGGTCGCTCATGCCGGGCACGCCAGCCACCCGATTGACCAGGCAGTCCAAGTCATGATGCTCATCCTGAAGTCGAGCGATCTGGCTTTGGATTGCCACCGTGTCAGCGTCGTATGCATGCTGCATGCCCTTTCCCTCCGGATTGATCTGGAGCCGTCGCACCTGTGACGCCGGCACCCGATATGAGGTCGCTTTACCATGATTCTACTGCGGTTGACTCAGGGCTTGGGCATTTGTCCGGAAACCGGGTCTGCGGCCCTACTGTCCGCCCGTACCGGAGGCTGCCGACGCGGCGTCCGGCGTGGAAGCGCGCTGCTTGCGCGCGGCGCGGGCCTGGCGCTCGCGTACGTCCTGCGCATGCTGCGCCGCGCGCTGCTGCTTCTGCTCGAACTTGCGCGCATTGTCTGCCCGCTGCTGCGCATCCTGAGCAGCCTGCTGCCGCGCCTGCTCAAGCTTGCGTTGGTAGTCGAGCTGCTTCTGATCGTACGCGCGCTGGTTCGCGTCGCGTTGTGGCACTTGCGCGTTACGTCGCGCCTCATCGATCGCATGCTGGCGCTGCTTCTCTTCGTACGACTGCTCGTTCTCGCGCTCACGCGCCGCGCGTTGAGGCGCCTCGCGCGCGTGCGCGTCGCGCTTGAGCGCAGCCTGCTCGTCACGTTGTCGCGCATGCGCGGCCCGGCGCTCGTTGTCGAGCGCATTTTGGTCGTCGCGAATCCGCATCTTGTTCGCAATCATTCGGTCGCGCGCCTTCTCCAGACAATGGTTAACCAGAATGGCGCTGTAACAGTTGTGTCTCGCGACACCATACTCGTACCGGTTTAGCTCACTGCGGCGATCGAGCTGCGCCTGTCGGGCGCCGAACGATGCCTGTCGCGCTCGCCCATCGGCGCCCTCCGAATCCGCGGCCTGCGCGTCGGGGCTGCCGGCAACCGCTGCGCGTGCGCCCGCGCGGTCGTCATCCATCACACGCACGGGTGCCGAAGGCTCCTGTGGCGCGATAACCGGCATCGCCGACGCCTCCGCATCGACGCCTGTCGTCGCAACCACGCCATCGCCGGCGTCGGACATCGGCAGCATCATGGCCTGCGCATACAACGGCGCAGCCGGCACAATGCTGGCCACGCACGCAAGCAGCCATCCAGCCAGCAGCCACGCCCGCTCGCGTCGTGCAGTCAGGGTGACCGCCGCCGCGTGACGGTGCGGTCGCGAAGATAGGGACCCGCTGGGCAGCATCGATTCGCGAGCGCGCTGGCGCGGTGCAGGAGAGGACGTCGGTAGGCGGTCATGCATGTCGGAATTCTATCATCGCGATCTTGTGTCACGACCGGCCCACATCGCGCTTATGGCAAAATGCCCCGCTCGAACCCGCACAAGCCTCACCCATGACGGACAACGTAGCACTGAAGATCGTACAGCGCATCGCCACCGAGTTGAATGTTCAGCCACGGCAGGTCGCCGCCGCCGTACAACTGCTTGACGAAGGATCAACGGTTCCGTTCATCGCGCGCTACCGTAAGGAAGTCACCGGCAACTTAGACGACACGCAACTGCGCTTGCTCGAGGAGCGGCTACTGTACCTGCGCGAGCTCGAGGATCGGCGCGCGGCGATCCTGCAAAGCATTGATGAGCAGGGCAAGTTGACTGATGAATTGCGCACCGCGATCCTAGCTGCCGACGCGAAACAAACGCTTGAGGATCTGTATCTGCCGTACAAGCCTAAGCGTCGCACCCGTGCGCAAATCGCGCGTGAAGCGGGGTTGCAGCCTTTGGCGGATGCGTTGCTCGCGGATCCGACGCACGATCCGCAAGCGCAAGCCGCCCGCTTTGTCGATGCCGACAAAGGCATTGCCAACATTAAGGCGGCGCTGGACGGCGCGCGCGACATCCTGTCCGAGCAGTTCGGCGAAACCGCCGAGTTGCTGGGCCGGCTGCGCGACTATCTGTGGAACCAAGGCGTAGTGATCTCCACGGTCGTCGAGGGCAAAGAAAAAGAGGAAGGCGAGAAATTCCGCGATTACTACAATTACACGGAGACGATCAAGACGGTGCCATCGCACCGCGCGCTCGCGCTGTTCCGGGGCCGCAATGCCGGCGTACTGTTCGTCAAGCTCGGCCTGGGCGAGGAACTCGATGCACAAGTGCCGCATCCTGGCGAAGCGATGATCGCGCGCCACTTCGGCATTGCCAATCAAGGGCGGCCAGCCGACAAGTGGCTCGGCGACGTGTGCCGCTGGTGCTGGCGCGTGAAGGTGCAACCGCATCTGGAAAACGACCTGCTGACCCAGTTGCGCGAGCGCGCCGAGCACGAGGCGATCAATGTGTTTGCACGAAACTTAAAGGATCTATTGCTGGCCGCGCCGGCTGGCCCCAGGGCGGTGATCGGGTTGGACCCGGGGCTGCGCACCGGCGTCAAGGTCGCAGTAGTCGACCGCACCGGCAAACTGCTAGCCACCGATACGATTTATCCGCATGAACCACGCCGCGATTGGGACGGGTCGCTGGCGCGGCTCGCACGGCTCGCCCAAGCGACGCAGGCCGAGTTGATCAGCATCGGCAACGGTACCGCATCGCGCGAAACTGACAAGCTGGCCAGCGAGTTGATCGCACGACATCCGGAACTGAAACTGCAAAAAATCGTCGTCTCCGAGGCGGGCGCATCGGTGTACTCGGCGTCGGAACTGGCGGCGAAGGAATTTCCCGAACTGGACGTATCGTTGCGCGGCGCGGTTTCGATCGCGCGCCGCCTACAGGATCCGCTCGCCGAGCTGGTGAAAATCGAGCCGAAGGCGATTGGTGTGGGCCAATACCAACATGACGTGAATCAGCGAGAATTGGCACGCACGCTGGATGCAGTCGTCGAGGATTGCGTCAACGCGGTGGGCGTCGACGCGAACACCGCATCCATTGCGCTGCTTGCCCGGGTATCGGGCCTGAATGCGACACTCGCACGCAACATCGTCGAGTATCGTGACACCCATGGGCCATTCCCGTCCCGAGCGCACTTGAAAAAGGTGCCGCGCCTGGGCGACAAGACCTTTGAGCAGGCGGCCGGCTTCCTGCGCATCAACCATGGTGAGAACCCGCTGGACCGCTCGGCAGTCCATCCAGAGGCCTATCCAGTGGTCGAGCGCATCCTCGCGAAGATCAACAAGTCGGTGTCCGATGTGATGGGTAATCGTGACGTGCTGTCGAAGCTGACCGCAACCGAGTTCGTCGACGAACGCTTTGGCTTGCCCACCGTACGCGATATCTTGGGCGAGCTTGAAAAGCCGGGGCGCGACCCACGGCCCGAGTTCAAGACTGCAATGTTCCGCGAAGGCGTCGAGACGCTTGCCGACCTGTCGCCCGGGATGATTCTCGAAGGGGTGGTGACCAACGTCACAGCCTTCGGCGCGTTCATCGATATCGGCGTGCACCAGGACGGCCTCGTGCACGTGTCCGCGATGTCAACGAAGTTCGTGAAGGACCCGCACGAGGTCGTCAAGGCGGGCCAGGTCGTCACCGTCAAGGTGCTCGAGGTAGACCTGAAGCGGCAGCGCATCTCGCTGACGATGCGCCTGTCAGACGACGCCGCGGCAGGCGGTGGAACGGGCGCGGGCAGCGCGGCATCGCGTGACCGGGATGCCGGTGGACACGGCGGTCAGGGTCACGGCAGACGCAACCGGGAGACGGAGCCGCAAGGCGCGATGGCAGCCGCGTTCGCCAAGCTCAAGCTGCGCTGATGGATGCGGCGGTCGGGCTACCTGCCCGGTCGCCGCCTTCACCCTTCACCTTCGCACCGCCGGCGGCTGCGGCGACGTGCGCTGCACCGAGCGACCGCTGAAAAACAGCGACAGGTGATGCCGCGCGGCGGCGGGCCAATCAAATCTCGATCTTTGTGCCGAGCTCGACGACCCGATTAGCCGGGATGCTGAAGAAATCGGTAGGCTTCGCGGCGTTCTGGTGCATCCACGCGAAAATCCGCTCGCGCCACACCGACATGCCCGGCAATTGCGTCGGCACGACAGTTTCCCGCGCCAGAAAAAACGACGTGTCCATCAAATCGAACGACATGTTTTCCTGTTGCTCGAGCAGCTTGAGCACGCCGTTCAAGTCCGGTGTCTCGTTAAAGCCGTACGTTGCGCGCACCCGGTATAGCCCGCCGCCGAGCTCCTTGGTGTCGATGCGCCGATGGTCATCGACATACGGTATGTCCAGCGTGATGAACGTCATGAAGATTGTGCGCTCGTGCAACACCTTGTTGTGCTTTAGGTTATGCAGCAAGCTGACCGGCACCAGCGCATCGTTGCCGGTCAGGTAAATGGCCGAACCCGACACGCGATGCGGCGGATGGGCAAGCAGCCCCTGAACGAATGGCATCAGTGGAATACCGTCGGCCGCAGTACGTTCCTTGACGAGCTGCCGGCCCTTGTACCAGGTGGTCAACAAGAAAAACAGGAATGCGCCAATCAACAACGGCAGCCAGCCGCCCTCGCGCAGCTTCAGCAGGTTCGCACCGAAGAATGACAGGTCAACCGTGATGAAGCTCAGGATGATCGTCGCCACCCACAGCTTGTTCCAGTTCCAAACGCGCACCATCACGACACACGCGAGTATCGTCGTGATCACCATGGTCGTGGTGACCGCGATCCCGTAGGCCGCCGCAAGATTGTCCGAACTCTTGAAACCCAGCACGATCATGACGATCACAAACAACAACAGCCAGTTCACGATCGGGATGTAGATCTGCCCAATCGCGCTCGCGGACGTGTGCTGGATCTTCATCCGCGGCACATAGCCAAGTTGGATCGCTTGGCTGGTTAGCGAGAATGCGCCGGAGATTACCGCCTGCGACGCGATCACGGTGGCCGCCGTGGCAAGCACCACCAGCGGCAGCAGCGCCCAGTCCGGCGCGAGCAGATAAAACGGATTTTGGATCGCGCTCGGATCGCTGAGCAACAACGCGCCCTGCCCGAAGTAATTCAGTACCAGCGCGGGCATCACCATCCCATACCACGCGACGCGAATCGGTCTCGCGCCGAAGTGCCCCATGTCCGCGTACAGCGCCTCGGCGCCGGTGAGCACGAGGAACACCGAGCCGAGCACGTGATACGCCTGCACCGCATGGTCATGCATGAAACGTATTGCATACCATGGATTGAGCGCCGTGATTACACGAGGCGCGGTGGCGATATGGTACAGACCTAGCAGCGCAAGCGTGACGAACCAGACGATCATCACTGGCCCGAACAGCCGCCCCACGACCTCGGTGCCATGCTTCTGCAACATGAACAGTGCGATCAAAATGAGCAGCGTAATCGGCAACACATATCGCGCGAGCGATGGTGCGGCGATTTCCAACCCCTCGACCGCGGACATCACCGAAATCGCCGGCGTAATCACCGCGTCGCCGTAGAACATACAAGCCCCAAAGATGCCAAGGGCCATCAACACGCCGATCCACTTGCCGTCGCGCGGAAACCCGCGCAGCGCGAGCGCCATCAGCGCGAGCACACCGCCCTCGCCATCGTTGTCGGCCCGCATCACGAAAAGTACGTATTTCAGCGACACCACGACGACAATCGCCCAGAACAGCAGCGAGATCACGCCGAGGATGCTCTCCGACGTCAACGCGATACCGTGCTGCGCACTGAAGGCCTCCTTCAGCGCATACAGCGGACTGGTGCCGATATCGCCGAACACGACGCCGATTGCGGCCACGGCCAAGGCGGACAACGGTTGGGGGCGAATCGGATGATCGTGCAGAGCATTCGTCATGTCGGGCGTCGTGTCGCGAAAACGAGGCGATATTCTATCCATGCAGGCCCACGCAGTAAGCCGGGGTCCGCGATGTTGTTGCCGCACCGCGGAAGCTTGCGGTACCGTTTCGATTGCGATTGACTACGGGACAGACCGCGCGCCGCGCCGGTCGTCGATAAAAAAGCGGCTGCCAGGAGCAGCCGCCTTATGTTCGTCCATTGCCGATACCGTCACCTGTCGCGAATCACGTGCTTACCGGCGCGGTACCGCCGGTGCCGCGCTTGATCCACGCAGCCAGGTTGTGTGGACGCACCGTGTCCCATTCCTCGAACGGCTGATGAATCCATGGATTGGTCGGCAGGTGCTGGACGAAGTAATCCGGCTTCACCTTCGAGCATGCCTTGTACCACAGCACCGCCGAGCGCACCGCCGTAATGGCCGGATACCGCTCCTTCAAATGTTCGTGCACGCGCGCCAGCGTGACGCCCGAATCGACGAGATCGTCCACCAGCAACACATTGCCGGACAACTCACCGCGCGTCATCGTGATGTACCGCGCGATATCAAGATCGCCCTGCTGCGTGCCCGCAGCTTCACGATACGAACTCGTGGCGAGAATGGCCAGCGGCAGGTCATAGATCCGCGACAACTGGTCGCCGACGCGCAACCCACCGCGCGCCAGGCACAGAATCTTGTCGAACTTCCAACCCGACTCGTGCACCATCAACGCAAGCCGCTCGATCAGCCGATGATAATCATCCCAGCCGACCCACAGGTGCTGTTCGTCGTTGCGCGGTTCCGAGCTCAGTTCTTTTATCATAAGCATATCGGGATCGCGCGGTATCATTCAGCTTTGAACGGATGGCGCAGCAGGATCGTCTCGTCGCGATCCGGACCGGTCGACACCATATCGATTGGCACGCCGGCCACTTGCTGCAGTCGCGTCAGATACGCGCGCGCATTTGCGGGCAGCCCATCCCAGGCGTTGATGCCGATCGTGCTCTCCTTCCAGCCGGGGAACGTCTCGTACACCGGTTCGCAGCGGCTCACTTGCGTCGCGCCGCACGGCAGGATGTCCATGTCCCGGCCATCAATCCGGTAGCCGGTACACAGTCGCACCTCGTCGAGCCCGTCGAGCACGTCCAGCTTCGTAATGCACAAGCCCGTCACGCCGTTGATCTGAATCGAGCGCTTGAGCGCGGCTGCATCGAGCCAGCCGGTGCGGCGCGGGCGGCCCGTCACCGAACCGAATTCCTTGCCAACGTTGGCCAGCGTCAAACCGACCGGGTCTTGGCGTTGCGGATTGTCCGTGTCGTACAGCTCGCTCGGGAACGGCCCAGCGCCCACGCGCGTGCAATAAGCCTTCGTGATCCCGAGGACGTAGTTGAGCTTGTGCGGACCTATGCCAGCGCCGGCCGCTGCGGCACCCGCGACGCAATTGCTTGACGTGACGAACGGATACGTACCGTGGTCAATGTCCAGCAGCGTGCCTTGCGCGCCTTCGAACAGCAGGTTACGCCCGGCGTTGTTCTCGTCATACAACCGCCGTGACACGTCGGTGATCATCGGCGCGAGCCGGTCCGCGTAGCTGAGCATCGTATCCAGCGTTTGCTGAAAATCGACCGCCTGCGCGCCCAGGTATTGCGTGAGCACGAAATTATGGAAATCGAGGTTCTCGCGCAGCCGGTCCGCGAACGTCGCCGCGTCGAACAAGTCCTGCGCGCGTAGCGCGCGCCGGCCAAACTTGTCCTCGTACGCCGGCCCGATGCCGCGCCCGGTGGTGCCAATCTTGCCAGCGCCGCGCCGCGCCTCGCGCGCCTGATCGATCGCAATATGATACGGCAGGATCAGCGTGGCCGCTTCGGAGATGAACAACCGGTTGCGCACATCAACGCCGGCATCCTCGAGTTCGCCAATCTCCTTGAACAGCGCTTGCGGCGACAGCACAACGCCGTTGCCGATGTAGCATGCGACGCCATCGCGCATGATGCCCGATGGGATCAACCGCAGGATGGTTTTCTTGCCGCCGATGATGAGCGTATGGCCCGCGTTGTGCCCGCCTTGAAAGCGCACGACGCCTTGGGAATGATCGGTGAGCCAGTCGACGATCTTGCCCTTTCCTTCGTCACCCCACTGAGTGCCGACCACGACGACGTTGCGTCCGGACTGGGCTGCCGCTTGACCTGATTGAGCTACGCTGGCAGACATGGTGTTACTTGAGCTGGTTAAAAACGTATTCTACCTAGGTTCGTGCGCACGACTGCCGTTTTTTTAGGCAGCCGGCGTGTGCGCCGTCCTCACCGCGGCTCGACAGTCCATCCGCTGTCACGCTGCACGAGCACGCGGTCGCAAGCGAATTCATCCAGCGTATGCTCGTGGCCGGGCAACGCCTGAATCACCGTCTCGCCGCTGTCGCGCAAGGCCGCCACGGTGGCCCGCAACGCCGCGTCGTGATTCCACGGAGCTAAAATGGCGCTGGAGCGTGCGTGCGGCGGCGAAATCCGCGCCACCTCGCGCAAGTCCAGCGAAAAGCCGGTCGCCGCCCGCGCGCGCCCGTACGCGTGGCCGACATGATCATAGCGTCCGCCGCGCGCCACGGCGTTCGGCACGCCATCGACATACGCGCAGAACATCACGCCGCTGTGATACGCGTAGCCGCGCAGGTCAGCCAGGTCGATCGTCACGTGCGCATCCCCAATCTGCGCGGCGAGAAACGCAAGCTCATCGAGCGCGCGCGTGAGCGCCGGCCACGTGGGAAGCCGCGCGCGCGCTTCATGGATCACCGACGCGTCGCCGTACAGCATTGGCAACGCGAGCAGCGCATCGCGCACCGGCTCCGCCAGCTCACGCGTGAGCTCATCTAGCCGGGGCACGTCCTTGCCGGCCAACGCCGCGTACAGCGCAGAGCCCAGTCCAGCCGCGCGCTCGTCGGCGCCCAGCAGCGCGGCCAGCACGCCCGCATGGCACAGGTCCAGTCGCACCGACCCGAGCCCAGCGAGCCGCAAGCTGTCGAGCATCAGTTGCTGAATCTCGACATCCGCCTCCAATCCTGCATGCCCATAGATTTCAGCCCCGATCTGGATTTGCTCGCGCGTCGCATGCAGGCCGCGGGGACGCGTGTGCAACACGTGCCCCGCATAGCACAGCCGTGTGACGCCCTGGCGGTTTAGCAAGTGCGCGTCGATACGCGACACCTGCGGCGTGATGTCCGCGCGCAGCCCCAGCGTGTGGCCGGACAACTGGTCAACCAGCTTAAACGTACGCAACGCCAGGTCGCTGCCGCTGCCCGTCAGCAACGACTCGAGGTATTCGAGCAGCGGCGGCATGACCATCTCGTAGCCATACGAACGGAAGCGGTCGAGCAGCACGCGACGCAACTCCTCGAGCTTGCGTGCCTCGGAGGGCAACACGTCGGCGATATTCTCAGGCAATAACCAGGTCGGCATCAGCTTAAGTCCAGTGGCGCGACGCGGCGCGGCACGATCAGCCCGCCAGCATCAGCAGAAGCAACCCAAGGCCGATCGCGATCAGCCCGCCGAGCCGCACCTGTGCCGGCGGCAGTTGCGTTATTTTACGAAACGTATCCAGCCACAGCGTCGGCGACACGAACGGGAAAATCCCTTCGATGATCAGCATCAGCGCAATGGCGAGCATGAGTGTGGCGGCCATGGGCCTGCTTCTTTTTTTCGCGCGGACACACGCGCCGCATGCCCGCGCGGCGCTCGTGCGCCTAGTGCCTACGACCCGGCGCGGCAGGCGTGGCCGCGGCGCCACCCACCGCCACGCCGGCGGGATTTTTCATGAAGCGGAAGAACTCGCTGTTCGGATCCGCGACCACGACGTCCCCATTGCCGATGCTGCGCCGATAGGCCTCCAGGCTCTGGTAGAACGCATAGAATTGCGGGTCGCGGCCGAATGCGTTCGCATAGATCGCCGCAGCCTTGGCATCGCCGTCCCCCTTGATCTCCTGCGCCTGCTTGTACGCATCGGCGATCACCACTTCACGCTGCTTGTCCGCATCGGCACGAATGCGTTCGGCCTCGGCGGCACCCGTCGAGCGCTGCTCGTTGGCGACTTGCTGGCGCTCTGCCTTCATCCGCTGGTAGACCGATTCGCTGATGTTCTCAAGCAAGTCGACGCGGCGCAGCCGCACGTCAACGATGTCGATGCCTAGGTTCGAGGCATCGCGCTCGACCTTCTTGCGCACCGCCTGCATCACGACCTCGCGCTCGTTGGAGACCACCTCCGAGACCGTGCGTTTCGTGAACTCCTCGTTCAGTGCCGCACGGATGACTTGAGTCATTCGGTCTTGCGCGAGTGACGCGTCGCCGCGAAAACTAATGTAGAACTTGCGCGGATCGACAATCCGCCATTTGACGAACAGGTCAACCAGCAGATTCTTCTTTTCCGCGGTGATGTAACGATCCGCTTCCGGATTGTCGATCGTTTGGATGCGCTTATCCATGTAGATCACGTTCTGGAACGGCGGCGGTGCCTTCAAATGCAGTCCGGGCGCCGAGATGATCTGCTTAACCTCGCCGAACGCGAACACGATCGCGTACTTGCGCTGGTCGACGACAAAGATCATCGAGGAACCGACGAACAACACGACGAGCACGGCAACGACAACGGCGATGATTCGATTCATGATTCGCCCCTCTTATTGACCGTCGTCGCGGCCGCGACTGCGAAACAAGTCCCGGGAGCGGCTCGCATCGTCGCCGACGGACGCACGCGGCATCGCTTGCGCTGGCCCACCGGCCGAGCTGCCAGCCGGCGACGCGCCGCCCTGCACGCCATTGTCCGACGCATTGGGGCTCGCGCCACCTTGCGGGCGCGCGTGATGCTGCGCCAATATCTTGTCCAGCGGCAGGTACAGCAAATTACTATTGCCTTTGCTGTCCACGATCACCTTCGTTGCGTTTGAATAAACTTGTTGCATCGTGTCCAGGTACATTCGTTCGCGTGTGACAGCCGGCGCCTTCGCGTACTCGGCTTGCACTTGCTTGAAACGTGCGGCGTCACCCTCAGCTTGGGCGACCACGCGTGCGCGATAGCCTTGCGCGTCCGCCACCATCCGCGCAGCGGTGCCCTGCGCGAGCGGCACCACGTTGTTCGCATAGGCCAGCGCCTCGTTCTTCGCGCGCTCACGATCCTGTCCGGCCTTCACTGCGTCGTCGAACGCGGATTGCACCTGCTGCGGCGGCTGCACGCTCTGCATCGTCACGCTACTCACGATAATGCCCGTCTTGTACTGGTCCAGAATCCGCTGGATCTGCTGCGACAATTGCAGCGCGACCTGCTCGCGTCCCTCATACAGCACGTAGTCCATCGTGTTCTTGCCGACGATCTCGCGCACTGCGGTCTCGGCAGCCTGCGTCACCGTGCCTTCCGCGTCGACGTTGTTGAACAGGAACGCGGCCGGGTCCTTCACGCGATACTGGACCGCGAAACGCACGTCGATGATGTTCTCGTCCTTGGTCAGCATCGACATATCTTTCAAGTTCGTCGAACGGATCATGTTGTCGCGGCCGATCTCGACCGAGCGCACCTGCGACATGTTGACGATCTCATTGCTTTGGAACGGATACGGCAACCGCCACTGGATTCCTGAGCCGGTCGTGTACTTGTACTTGCCGAACTGCAGCACGACACCGGCCTGCCCTTCCTGCACGATGTAGACACCACTGGCCAGGTAGATCGCGACCAGCACGCCGACGACGATCCCCAGGCCCAGATGCCCGCCGCGGCCATTACTCAAGTTCGCCGGGCCCGGACTGCCGCCGTCGCCACCGCCCTTGCGACCGAGCAGCCGGTTGATCCGGCGATTGAAGTCGCGCCACAACTCATCCAGGTCGGGCGGACCTTCCTGACCGTCCTTGCCGCTATTGCGCTGATCCTGCGGACGCCGGGACGCATCGTCGCCCCCCTGGCCCCTGCCCCAGCGCGGATCATTGATTGAAAAGACGGCACGCGCGCGCTGCCACGTACTTCGGATATTCTTGTCGTTCACCATGTCACAGCCGGTTATTGCGAAATGCAGTTGTCAGATACGCTGTTGGTGGACGCTGCGGCTCGCTTGGCGAACGCGCTCGTCGTCGGATGCATTGGCGCCGGCCGTCGACCCGGCCTCGTCCGAGTGTGAACCATCGGCGTCGCGACGCGGGTCGTGATCGTCGGCGCCCATACCGTCCGGGTCCCGCTTGAACGTCTGTGCGCCGAGCGCCACCTCGGCCACCGCGTCACGCAACGCGTCGAGTCCCTGACCGGTTCGCGCACTCAAAAAGACGCGCGTGATATTACCATACTCGTTCCTTTCAACCAGATTGGCCCGGCTTGCCAACTCAGGCACCTGGTCGATCTTGTTGAACACGAGAATCTGTGGGATCGAGGCCGCGCCGATCTCGCGCAACACGTCGTTGACCTGCTCGATCTGATCCGCGCGCACCGCGCTGGACGCATCGACGACATGCAGCAGTAGGTCCGCATGCACAGTTTCCTCCAGCGTTGCGCGAAACGCCGCGACCAATTGGTGCGGCAAGTCCCGGATGAAGCCGACCGTGTCGGACACCACGACATTGCCCGCATCGCCGACATAGACGCGGCGCGACGTCGTATCCAGTGTCGCAAACAACTGGTCAGCCGCATAGGCTTGCGCCTTGGTCAGCGCATTGAACAGCGTTGACTTGCCGGCGTTCGTGTAGCCGACCAACGACACCGACAATGTGCGATTGCGCTCGCGCTGGCGACGCTGCGTGCCATGCTGGCGCTGCAACTTACGCAGCTTGCCACGCAACATCTTGATACGTTCGCCGATCAACCGCCGGTCGGTCTCCAGCTGCGTCTCGCCTGGGCCGCGCAAGCCGATCCCGCCTTTCTGCCGCTCCAGGTGGGTCCACGCTCGCACCAAACGCGTGGACAGGTATTGCAGTTGCGCCAACTCCACTTGCAGCTTGCCTTCATGGCTGCGCGCGCGTTGCGCGAAGATATCGAGAATCAGGCTGGTGCGATCGACGACACGCCGCTCGAGCTCACGCTCCAAGTTGCGCTGCTGCGCGGGCGATAATGCGTGGTTGAAGATGACAATATCGACGTCGTTGGCCTGCGCGCCGAGTCGAAGCTCCTCGACCTTGCCGCTGCCGATGAAGTGCGCGGCATCCGGGCTCAAGCGCCGGCCCGTCAGCGTCAGCACCGGGTGAGCCCCGGCACTGGTGGCGAGCAGGCTCAGTTCTTCAAGACTGGCCTGAAAATCGATCTTTCCGAAATCTATGCTGACAAGCGCTGCGTTGATCAAATTGATAAAAAAGTCAGAGTGGAGGACAGGCGCCAGGCCGGCTGGCCGCGCCCGCCAGACAATTGGATTAAGACCCTTCCGAATCGGGATGGAAGTTCACCGGGCGGGCGGGCACGACAGTCGAGATCGCGTGCTTGTACACCATTTGCGTAACAGTATTGCGGAGCAACACCACATATTGGTCGAACGACTCGATATTGCCTTGCAGCTTGATACCGTTGACGAGATAAATCGACACCGGCACATGCTCCTTGCGCAATGCGTTCAAAAACGGGTCTTGTAACAGTTGCCCTTTGTTGCTCATAGCAAACTCCGAGTTGTTTTTTGCAGGTTGATAATATTGGCGGCGAGAAAAAGAAACGCCGTCAATCGCTACACTATAGCCGAATTTTCAAGGCCGTAAAGTTGCCGGCCAGACCGTCGCCTCACATTCAGTCTTTGTCCGCATAAGGGTTCCGGCTCGAACGAAACTCTATGCGCAATGGAGTGCCGGCGAGACCAAAAGTTTCGCGAAACCGACCTTCGAGGTAACGTTTATACGTATCGGTGATCGCATCCAACGCATTGCCGTGGATCACGATGATCGGCGGATTCTGCCCTCCTTGGTGCGCATAACGCAGCTTGGGACGGACCGGACCGCGGCGCCGCGGCTGCTGGAACTGCACGGCGTCGATCAGCGCCCGCGTGAGCTTCGGCGTCGGCAGTTTGGCCATCGCGGCCGCGTAGGCGGCATCCACCGAGCGCATCAGCGCACCGATCCCCGTCTTCTGCGCCGCCGAGATGTAATGTGACTTCGCGAAGTCGAGGAATTTGAGCTTGCGAGCCAAGTCGGCCTTGGTGCGCTCGCGCACGTGTTCATCCAGGCCGTCCCATTTGTTGACGCCGATCACGAGCGCGCGGCCCTGCTCGACGACAAAGCCGGCAATATGCGCGTCTTGCTCCGAGATGTCCTGCCGTGCGTCGAGCAGCAGAATCACCACGTTGGCGTCGGCGATCGATTGCAGCGTCTTGACCACCGAGAACTTCTCGACCGCCTCGAACACCTTGCCGCGCTTGCGCAGCCCGGCCGTGTCGATCAGCGTGTACTGGCGGCCCTGGCGCTCAAAGTCGATGTAGATCGAATCGCGCGTCGTGCCAGGCAGGTCGAACGCAATCACGCGCTCCTCGCCAAGCAACGCATTGACCAATGTCGACTTACCGACATTGGGCCGGCCGACGATGGCGATTTTTACGCCATGGCCCGCATGCGTTTCGTCGAGCGGCACACGATCCGCATAGGCGACGGCGAGTGCCTGCCCAATCATCTCGCTGACGCCGTCGCCGTGCGCGGCGGAGATCGCGCGTGGGTCGCCCAGGCCGAGCTCATAGAAGTCCGCGGCCACCGCGCTGTACTTCATGCCCTCTGCTTTGTTGACGACCAGGAAGATCGGGCGGCCCGTCTTGCGCAGATAGTCGGCGATCGCCTTGTCCTGCGGCGCGAGGCCGTTGCGGCCATCGACCACGAACACGATCACATCCGCCTCCTCGACTGCCTGGCGCGTCTGCCGGGCCATCTCATGCAGGATGCCATCCTTGGCGACCGGCTCGAAGCCACCCGTATCGACGACCAGGTACGGCTGCTCGCCGACACGACCCTCGCCATAATGGCGGTCGCGCGTGAGCCCGGGCAGATCCGCGACAAGCGCATCGCGCGAGCGCGTCAACCGATTGAACAGCGTGGATTTTCCCACATTGGGGCGCCCAACAAGGGCGATTACGGGCTTCATGTTGCTTTTTCCAAAAACGCACGCGCGCCGTCCGGCAGCGGCCGGCGGCGCGCATACGCGAATGCCGGCCGGCCTATTGCGGCCGGAAACCGTACAGGTTGCCGTCGCGGGTCTGCACGACCAACGTGTTGCCGGCAACGATGGGTTGCGCGGTGATCGCGCCCCCTGTCCTCATTCGTGCGACGAATTCACCGGTGTCACGCGACAGGAAGTGCACAAACCCCTTGTAGTCGCCGACCACCACCGCGCGGCCGACGAGCGCCGGCGCGCTGACGTCGCGGCTCTTGAGCTGCGTGTTCTGCCACAGGGGCTGGCCAGTCGTTGAATCGTATAGCGACACGACCGACCAGTCGTCCGTCGAGGCCACAGTATGATCGTCCTGCGCCAAGCCGCCATAACTGGAGAACGGCTGCTCCCACAGCGCGCGTCCACTCAACACATCAAAGCAACCGATCCGACCCTGGAACGTCACCGCACAGGTCTGCGAGCCGACCAGCGTCGGCGCGCCGGCCACATCGTTGATCCGCTCGACTTCGGTGACACCGCGCGGATACGAGACCGGCGTTTGCCAGTACGCATCGCCGCCTTGCAAATTGATCGCGGCAAGCGAGCCACCCGGGAACCCCGCCAGCACCGCGCTGTTGCCGGCGAACGTCATGCCGGTCGCGGTCCGCAGGTTCAGCGGTACCGCGCGGTTCACGTAAACCCATTTCTGCTCGCCGGTCTGTGCATTGAACGCCGTGATGCGCCCGTCGATCGTGCGCACCAGCACGAAGCCCTGGCCCACTGCCGGCGGCGTGGCGATCTCACCGGATGCATTCGCCTTCCACAGCACCTTGCCATCGTCGCCGAGCACGAATACGTCCCCCTTGAGCGTGCCGACCGCGGTCAGCGTGCCGTCGCTGCCGACACCCGCCGACAGGTCTGCGCCTACCTTCGTGCGCCAGACCTCCTTGCCATTGGTCGCGTCGATCTTGACCACCGAACCGTTCGCGCCGGCCGCATACACATAGTCGCCGACCGCGGCGGGCGCGAACAGGTAGCGTTTGGACTTGCCCACGCTGGCCTTCCACGCCTCATGCACGTCGAGCACGGTCTTGATTGGGGTCAGTTCGGTCGGCACGCGACGCACATCCTTTGTGGACGAACACGCAGCCAACATGGTCAGCGAAAGCAGGCACGCGAGCGGCCGGACGTAGCGGAAGACAAAATTCATGGAGCAGTGGCGCATTGACGGGTCAATCGGAAATCGAGCCGCACGGGGCTTCAGCCACCGAGCGCATCGAGCTTGAATTGGATCAGCTGGCGCACGGACGAATCACCGTGCTCGAGCGCCGCCAGCGCGGTCTGATACGCGGCGCGCGCCTCGTCACGCTTACCCTGCGCAGCCAGCAGATCGCCGCGGCGATCCGCATACAGACCGCTGAACGCCGGCGGCGGCTCGGACAACAACTTTAAGCCCGCGTCATAAGCCTGCTCGTCGATCAACAGTGCGGCGAGCCGCAACCTCGCGACCGCCTTGAACGCGTCGCCGCGTGCCTGATCGACGACCCATTGCAACTGCCCTTTCGCGCCGGCCACGTCTGCTGCCGCATACAACGCCTTGGCTGCCGCCAGCGCGCTAAGCGGTGCATACGCGGTGCCACCGAAGCGCGCTTCCATGTCCGCCGCGACGCGCGCGATTTGCGCCTTGTCACCCGAGGCCACCGCTTGCTGGACCGTGTCATAGAACACCGCAGCCTGCGCCGCTTGGCGCCGCTGCCACCAGTTCCAACCGTTGTAGGCGGCCCCCGCCAGCAGCGCAGCGAGCACGAGCCAGGTCAGTGCATTGCCCCACTTCGCCCACCAAGCCTGCAGGTTGTCGAGGGTTTCTTGTTCGTGGTGGTAGCTCATCTAGTGAATACTCGCCTAGTCATTCATTTGTCGCCTTCGTCGGCGGGTGCAACCATCGCATCGATCAGGAATTCGGTCAAGCGTTCGGCCGGCACCCGTTGCTGCGCGCCATCCGCGCCCGCCGGATCGCCACGTAACGCCTTGATCGACACCTCGTCGCGCTGCACCTCGTCGTCGCCAAGGATCACCGCATACGCGGCACCGCTCGCATCGGCACGCTTCATCTGCGACTTGAAACTCGCCGGCGCGCCGTCGGCGCTGCAATGCAGGATCACATCCAACCCCGTGTCGCGCAGCCGCTCGGCGATCACGAACGCACGTTCGCGCGCCGCGTCACCCTGGTGTACGACGTACACATCGCAGCCTTCGTCGAGCGGCACCAATTGATTCTCGCGCAGCAGTTCCAGAATGCGCTCGACGCCCAGGGCCCAGCCGCAAGCCGGCGCCGGCTTGCCACCGAGTTGCTCGATCAGCGGATCATAGCGGCCGCCGCCGGCGACAGTACCTTGCGCGCCGAGCTTGTCGGTCACCCACTCGAACACCGTCAGGTTGTAGTAGTCCAGCCCCCGCACGAGCCGAGGATTGATCGTAAATGGGATGTTGTTTGCGTTCAGCAACCGTTGCACGCCTTCGAAATGTGCGAGCGACGCGTCCCCAAGAAAGTCGATCAGCTTCGGCGCATGCGTCGCAATGTCCTGCATCGCGGGGTTCTTCGTGTCGAGTACGCGCAACGGGTTCGTGTACAGCCGGCGCTTTGCATCATCGTCGAGCCACTCGACGTGCCGCTCCAGATACGCGATCAACTCGTTGCGGTGAGCGGCACGCTCGTGCGCCTGCCCGAGTGAATTGAGCTCGAGCCGGATGCCCGTAAGACCCAGATCGTCCCAAAGCCGCTGACACATCAGGATGATCTCCGCATCGGCGTCCGGACCCGCGAAACCGAGCGCCTCGACACCGACTTGGTGAAACTGCCGGTAACGACCGCGCTGTGGCCGTTCGTGGCGGAACATGGGTCCAATATACCAGAGCCGCTTCGGGCCATCGTACAACAGATTGTGCTCGATCGCCGCGCGCACCACGGCAGCGGTGTTCTCTGGACGCATCGTCAATTGCTCGCCGTTCAGCGAATCGACGAAGCTGTACATTTCCTTTTCGACAATATCGGTCACTTCGCCAATACCACGGGTGAACAATGGCGTATGCTCGACGATCGGCGTACGGATATTCTGGTATCCGTAGGCGCGCAGCATCGATTTGACCGTGCTCTCAAAAAACTCCCACAGGCCGGCGTCGCGCGGCAGGATGTCGTTCATTCCCTTGACGCCGGTCAGCTTCTCTAGCTTACGTTTCTGTTCTGTCATGTCGATTCAATGATGATCTGCGCTGGGGACTGTGCTTCGCACGCCACTTCACTCGCCACCGTCACGCCATAGGTGCGCTGGACATAGTCGTTGACGATATCCTGAAACTCCTGCGCGATACGCGCGCCGCGCAGCGTGGTCGTCTTCACGCCGTCGATGAACACGGGCGCGGCTGGATTCTCACCGGTTCCCGGCAAGCTGATGCCGATATTCGCGTGCTTGGACTCGCCGGGACCATTGACGATACAGCCCATCACCGCGACATTCATCGTCTCCACGCCCGGATACTGCTTGCGCCACACCGGCATCTGCGTGCGCAGATAGTTTTGAATTTGCGACGCCAATTCCTGGAACACCGTGCTCGTCGTGCGGCCGCAGCCTGGACACGCAATCACCATCGGCGTGAACGAGCGCAGCCCCATTGTCTGCAAAATCTCCTGGGCGACAATGACCTCATCGGTGCGCGAGGCGCCCGGCTCCGGCGTCAGCGAGACCCGAATCGTGTCTCCGATGCCCTGCTGCAGCAGCACTGACAGCGCGGCGGTCGACGCGACAATGCCCTTTGAACCCATGCCCGCCTCAGTCAGCCCGAGGTGCAACGCAAAGTCACAACGCAGCGACAGCGCTTGATAGACCGCGATTAAGTCCTGCACGCCGCTGACCTTGCATGAAAGCACGATGCGCTCGCGCCCCAAGCCAAGCTCGACAGCCCGTTCGGCCGAGCCGATCGCGGACTGGATCAGCGCCTCGTACATCACGCTTTGCGCGTCCCATGGCGTCGCACGCCGCGCATTCTCGTCCATCATCCGCGCAAGCAGGTCCTGATCCAGGCTTCCCCAATTCACGCCGATGCGCACCGGCTTATCATGGCGGATCGCCGCCTCGATCATCTGCGCGAATTGCGCGCCGCGCTTGGCACCCTGACCGACGTTGCCCGGGTTGATTCGGTACTTCGACAGCGCCTGCGCGCAATCCGGATACTCACGCAGCAGCAGATGGCCGTTGTAGTGGAAGTCGCCCACCAGCGGCACTTTCACGCCCATGCGGTCGAGCTGCTCACGGATCGCCGGCACCGCGGCCGCAGCTTCGGGCGTATTGACCGTGATGCGCACCAACTCGGAGCCAGCCTGCGCAAGCTCCTTGATTTGGATCGCGGTACCGATCGGATCAGCAGTATCGGTGTTCGTCATCGACTGTATGCGCACCGGCGCGCCACCGCCAATCGTCACCGTATGGTCCTGCCAACGCACCGTAACCGCATGCGTGCGGCGCCTTGGCGCAGAGCCGCAGAACACCGGTTCACCTGACGCGACCTGGCTTGCTACCGGCGCACCACCGGATTCAAACAGAATATTGGACTGCATCGAATTATCCGATTGCATGACACACTCATCCTATTGAGCACCGTGCGCGCGCTGCGACAGACGCACGACTGCACGGGGCTGGCCGTCACTGGTCTTGCCACGCGCCCCCTATCCTTCGTTACGGCAGACTGAAGCGCGCGACGTTACCCTGCGCGCCATCGTATTTCGCAGACGGAACCGGCTTGCCGTCGAGCACCATCGCCTCAATGCCTGCCTTGTTGCCCACGGTCACGCGAAACGGCGCAATGCCTTGTACACGTTTCTCGTCCCCCGCGCGCAGCAAGCCGGAAAATAACGGCTTGCCATCGCGCTGCCGTACGCTGAACCAACTGTCCTGCGACACCTTGATTGTTACCGCCGCCTCGCCGTCGGCCAGCACCAGTGGGGCCCCCAGCGCCGGCGACGCGTCGCCCGGCCGGGCATTGGCCGCAATCGCAGGCGACGCCGGCGCTGACGCGAGCGCCGTGGCCGTCGATGCCACGGGCAACGTGTCCGCGCCCGACGACGCATCAAGCGACGCGGGACGCGGTAATTCAGTCAGCGTGCTCGTCACCGACGCCGGCTGCACACTCGCCGGCGCGGCGTCACCGAAGTTGCCGGTCTGCGCCGCGGCGCCCGGCGATGCGCCGCCGTCGTGCTCAACCGCATCCGCGCCACCCGTCTTCAGGCGAGTGATCCAGCCTCCGCCCGCCTCGCCGCCGGTGCGCCATACCGCGATGACCGCCGCCAGCGCAATCGCGAACGCGACGATCCATACCCATGGCCGGCGCCTAGGGGCGCCCCCCAGATTCATCACGACACGGCCCCTGGGGAATCCCGCGCCACTGTACTTGGGCAGCGACAGTTCGGGCTCGATCGGCCTGCTGGTGCGTCGCAGCGTATCGGTCAGCGGCGTCGGATCGGCGCCGAGCATCTTCGCATAGCTACGCACCACGCCGATCGCAAACGTCGTATCCGGCAGATGGCTGTAATCGCCTGACTCCAACTCACGCAACTTGTGCGGCGCGACTTTCAGCCGCGCGGACACATCTTCGATCGACCATCGCTTGGCCTCGCGCAGCTTTTCGAGCTGCGCACCGACCTGCCGCGCGGACTCCGCCGCGGCGCCCGGATCTGGCCGTCTGGCCGTGACGCTCGAATCGTGCGGTGTCGGATGCTGCTGGTCACTCATCCCTAATTCCTCACTGGAATTCTTTTCGTTGCTCGCGGCGCCGCCGCGAGCTGATCTCGCCTCAACGATGAACCCTCCATGGAGCAACGCCGGCAAACCGCCGTTCGCCGGCACCGGCATGATTCAAATCATGCGTACGATCGCGACGCACGGCACAAAATCCCGCGACGCACGCAGCGAGCCACGAACGTCGCCATCCCAGCCCTGTCGGCACAAGCCCTCATTGTTGCCCCGTCCCACCTCCGCCCATACGTTATACCGCGCGCAGTTATACCGTGCGCACCCCGATCGACGCGAGACCGGTACGCGCGTCGCGCCGCATGCGCTCCGCCACGCGGGTACGATCACGGACCTCGCCGGCCAACTGCCCGCAGGCCGCGTCGATATCGTCGCCGCGCGTCCTGCGCACGGTCGTCACGACGCCAGCATCGATCAAGATCTGCGCGAACTGCTTGATCTGCTCCGGAGGGGAGCGCAACAGCCCGGACTCAGGAAACGGATTAAACGGTATCAGATTGAATTTGCACGGCACGTCGCGCGTCAGCGCGAGCAGTTGCCGCGCGTGCTCATCACTGTCGTTGACACCGTCCAGCATGCAATATTCGAACGTGAGGAAATCGCGTGGTGCAACACGCAAATACCGGTTACACGCTGCCATCAATTCCGCAAGCGGGTACTTTCGGTTCAGCGGCACCAACTCGTCGCGCAACGCGTCGTTGGGCGCGTGCAACGATACGGCCAGCGCCACCGGCAATTCAGCCGCTAGCCGGTCGATCATCGGCACAACGCCCGATGTGGACAGCGTCACGCGGCGACGCGACAACCCGTACGCGTGGTCGTCCAGCATCAGCCGCATGGCCGGCACCACCGCATCGAAATTCAGCAGCGGCTCGCCCATGCCCATCATCACGACATTCGTGATGACCCGTTCACCGGGAGCCAAGCCGCCGCGCGCCGTGCGCAACGCGAACTCGGCCATCCACAATTGGCCAACGATCTCGCCGACGCCGAGGTTACGCGAAAAGCCTTGCTTGCCGGTCGAGCAAAAGCGACAGTTCACCGCGCAACCAGCCTGCGACGACACACATAGCGTGCCGCGCCCCTGCTCCGGGATATACACGGTCTCGACCGCGTTGCCTTCGCCCACGTCAAGCAGCCACTTGCGCGTGCCGTCCGCAGACGTGTGGTCCTGCAGCACCACGGGATGACGAATCGATGCGCGGGTCTTCAGCTTGTCGCGCAGTGACTTCGCGAGATCGGTCATCGCGTCAAAATCGCTGACGCCACCGTGATGGATCCATCGCTGCAACTGGCGCGCGCGAAACGGCTTCTCGCCGAGGCTCGCGCAATACGCAACCAGGCCCGCAGCATCGAAATCCAGAAGATTGACCGTGTCAGTCATTGTCATGCCTGCCGTCTCAGATAGCGCTCCTCGCGGCGGCACACCGCGCCGCTGATCCAGCCTATGCCCGCAGGCGCGGGCATAGGCCAGCGCAGCCGGCTTACCGCCGCTCAGCGCGAGTAGACGTTCACTTCCGGAAAGAAGAAGGCGACCTCGACAGCCGCCGTTTCCGGCGCGTCGGAGCCATGCACCGCGTTGGCGTCGATGCTGTCCGCGAAATCCGCACGAATCGTGCCCTTTTCCGCCTTCTTCGGATCGGTCGCGCCCATCAGCTCACGATTCTTCACGATCGCGCTTTCGCCCTCGAGCACCTGAATCATGACCGGGCCCGACACCATGAATTCGACCAGATCCTTGAAGAAAGGCCGCTCCTTGTGCACCGCGTAGAACTTTTCCGCGTCCGCGCGCGACAGATGGACCATGCGAGCCGCGATGATCTTCAGCCCGGCATTCTCGAACCGGCTGTAGATTTGACCGATCACGTTCTTTGCGACAGCATCGGGTTTGATAATCGACAGGGTGCGCTCGATCGCCATTAAAAAAACTCCGGGAAAATAAGGAAGTTACGAAGTCCACCGAATCCGCCATTGTAGCATGAGCCGGTGTATCATTGGCGGGGGAACCCTTACACCACTGTAAGGCTCTAACATCACGTTATAGCTTGGCTGTCGGGCCGCCGCGATGAGGTGGCGAGCGACAGCGGCACAGTTTGTTTGCAAGTCAAGATAACGCAAGGAGAAACTATGGCTGACTCTCGTACCTACGGGTTTGGGCGTACCGGCACCGTCGTGTCGGCCGAAACGCGAAATAGGGTGCTGCGCAACACGTACTGGCTGTTGGCACTGTCGATGGCACCGACCGTGCTCGGCGCGTGGATCGGAGTGACCACCGGCTTTTCGCTATTCGCCGCCACCTCGCCGATGATGAGCGTGCTGGCTTTCCTCGCGATCGCGTTCGGCTTCATGTTCGCGATCGAGCGGACCAAGCACAGCGCAGTCGGCGTGTTCGTACTGCTCGGCTTCACGTTCTTCATGGGCCTGATGCTGTCGCGCCTGCTGAGCTTCATTCTCGGCTTCACGAACGGCCCGTCGCTGATCATGCTTGCGTTTGGCGGCACCGGTCTAATCTTCGCGGCGATGGCGACGGTCGCCACGGTCAGCAAGCGCGACTTTTCCGGCTTGGGCAAGTGGTTGTTCGTCGGCGTGCTCGTGCTGCTGCTGGCCTCGGTCGCGAATGTGTTCCTGCACCTACCGGCATTGATGCTGACGGTGTCGGTTCTGGCGATCGTCATCTTCTCAGCCTACATGCTGTTCGACGTGCAGCGCGTGGTCAACGGCGGCGAAACGAACTATATTAGTGCGACGCTGATGATCTATCTGGATCTGTACAACGTATTCACGCATCTGTTGGCGCTGCTCGGTATTTTCGGCGGCAACCGCAACTAAGCCGTCACGGCCCCGGCGCTGCGACGGCGCGCAGCGCACACCCAGTTAGGGAGCGCGGGGACCCGTCTCCGCGCTTTTTTTCGGCCGGCGCGTCCCAGCCGCCACCCTGTCGTCCGCACGCTGCCCTCACAGCGTACCACGTGCGCCGCCGGCGCGCGCCCCTGCTACCTTTTCGCCTGCCAGCGCGCGCCAGCCGCCTTCTGCGCTCGCCAACCGCGCTCCTGCCAGCTTTTCGCCCGCGAACCGCGCTCCTACCACTTTTTCCGCCCGCCAGCTGCGCCAGCTCACGCACGCTCGAAACAGGCAATCGACTCGACGTGCGACGTGTGCGGAAACATGTTCACGACGCCCGCACCAACCAGCCGATAGCCGGCCTCGTGCACGAGCAACCCGGCATCGCGCGCCAGCGTGGCCGGATTGCACGACACATAGACGATCCGCCCGGGCAAACACGCCGCGTCGCCGGTCTGCGCCAACTCGCCAAGCGCCTTAACCACGGCCAGCGCGCCTTCGCGCGGCGGATCGATGAGGAACTTGTCAAACCGGCCAAGCGCGTGCAAATCAGCGGCGCCCACCTCGAACAGGTTGCGCGTGGCAAACGCGGTGCGGGCCTCAAGACCATTGACACGCGCATTGGCCTGCGCGCGCTGCGTCAGTGCCTCACTGCCTTCGATGCCGACCACCTCACGCGCGCGCCGTGCCAACGGCAACGTGAAATTGCCCAGCCCGCAGAACAAATCCAGCACGCGATCGGTTTGCGCTGGCGCCAGCAGCCGCACCGCCTTGCCGACCAGCACCCGGTTGATCTGGGGGTTGACCTGCGTGAAGTCGGTCGGCTTGAACGGCATCCGAATATCGAACTCCGGCAGCGTGTAGGCCAGTTCAACATCGACCGGGTAGAACGGTGTGACGCTGTCCGGTCCCTTGGGCTGTAGCCAGAATTGCACGCCGTGCTGGTCAGCAAACGCGCGCAGCCGTGCCTCATCCTGCTCGGTCAGCGGCTCGAGCACCCGCAGTACCAGCGCGGTGAGCGCGTCACCGATTGCCAACTCAATCTGTGGCAACCGGTCCCGGATCGATAGTGACTCGACCAGCCGCCGCAACGGCACGAGCAGCGCCGACACGTGCGGCGGCAGCACGTCGCACCGCGTCATGTCAGCCACATAGCTGCTTTTCTTTTCATGGAACCCAACCAGCACGCCGCCCTTTTTCACGACGTGGCGCACGGTGAGTCGGGCACGATAGCGGTATCCCCATGAGGGACCGCCTATCGGCCGGTAGATCTGTTCCGCGCGCAGCTTGGCCAAGTGCGATAGATTGTCTTCCAGCACCCGCTGCTTGATCGCGATCTGCGCGCGCGCGTCCAAATGCTGCATCGAGCATCCGCCGCAGGTGCCGAAGAACGGGCATCGCGGCGTGGTGCGCATACCGCTGGCGCGCAATATCTTGACGATTTGCGCCTGCTCGTAGCTCGGCTTCTTGCGAAAGCTCGAGTACGACACAGTTTCGCCCGGCAACGCCCCCTCGACGAAGATGACCTTGCCGGGCACGCCCTGCTCGTCGACCTGCCGCCCCACACCGCGCGCCTCCATATCGAGCGACTCAATGTCAACCACGGGCGCGACGCGCGGCGCAGTCGCCGCGCTCGACAGCGTCGCGCGGGCATGGCTCGTGCCAATCGACACAACATTGGTCGACGCGGCGTCGGCCAATGTAGCGGCCTTCGGCTGTACGGTGTGAACCAACTTGAAACTTCCTAGTTTGTGACGAAACGCAAATTGTAGACTAGCGATGCTGGGCCCGGCATCTTTATCCATCATAGCAAAGCCCCTAATGCTAATCATGGACTGGACTATCCAATGGGTGCAGTATTGACGCTCATGCTCGAGCGCGATTGAAACGTGGTCACGGCGCGCTCGCGCGGCACGGCCGTGCCGTCAGCCGGCAAAGCCCGCCAGATAATCCCGCCAATGTGGCGCGCTTTCGCGGGTCAATGCGTCGCGCACCAACGCGACTTCGTCCTCGTAGTCTGCCGCGCTCAACACGCCGCGCATCCACTGAAAGCGGCAATACAGCAGATAGGTATTGACGACGTCCGTCTCGCAGTAGTGGCGGATCTCGGCAATGCGGCCCTGCCGGAACGCGTCCCATACTTGTGAGCCATCCATGCCCATCTTGCCCGGAAACCCGCACAGCTTGGCCAACGCGTCCAGCGGCGCGTTCGCGCGGGCGTTGTACATCGCCAGCACGTCCATCAAATCCGTATGACGGGCATGATACCGGCTGATGTAGTTATTCCATTTGAAGTCCCGGTCGCCGTCACCGAGGTCCCAGTATTTGGGTGCGACAACACCATTGACCAGCGCACGATAGTGTAGGACCGGCAAATCAAAGCCGCCCCCGTTCCACGACACCAATTGCGGCGTGTATTTCTCGATCACCCGATAAAACGACTGGATCAGCGCGGCTTCCGGATCCTGCGGCGTGCCCAGCGAGCGCACACGGAATCCGTCCCGATCACGGAACACGCACGAGATCGCGGCGACCCGCTGCAAATGCAGCGGCAGTAAATCTGAGCCTGTTTTCTCACGGCGCGCGGCAAACGCGCACTCGGCGACGTCGGCATCGGACATCGTCGCAGGCCATGACTCTAGCTTACGAATGCCAGCTACGTCCGGAATAGTCTCGATATCGAAGACGAGTACCGGGATCACAGCACGGCGTCCTTGGGCACGCCGTGGGAAGCAAAATAGCGCTTCAGGCGCATCAGTGCCTCTTGCTGAATCTGCCGCACACGTTCACGCGTGAGCCCCATCTCATCGGCCAGTTCCTCGAGCGTGACCGGCTCGATATTGTTCAACCCAAAGCGCCGCTCGATCACGTGGCGATGCTTATCAGGTAGGCGCGAGAGCCATATTCGTGTGAGCGTCTCCAGTTCGCGGTGCTGCACCTCAGCGTCCGGCGACTGGCTTTGCTCGTCCGACAGCAGATCCAGCAAGCTGCTGGCCGGATCTAACTCCAGCGGCGCGTCCAGCGACGCAGTGTGCTCATTGAGCGCAAGAATATCCGTCACCTCCTCGGGTGTCTTGCCAATCAGGTACGCGATATCGTCGATGCTCGCGTCATGGCGCTCGCCGGCGCCGCTCGCTGACGCACTGGCGGTCCGCTCCAGATGGCGCTTGGCGCGCAGCACCTGGTTCAACTCGCGGATCACGTGGACCGGCAGGCGCACGGTGCGTGCCTGGTTCATGATCGCGCGCTCGATGCTCTGGCGAATCCACCACGTTGCATAGGTCGAGAAGCGAAAACCACGCGTCGGATCGAATTTTTCAATCGCGTGCATCAGCCCCAGATTGCCTTCCTCGATCAGGTCCAGCAACGGCACGCCGCGATTCAGGTAGCCTTTCGCAATGCTGACGACCAGCCGCAGATTGCGCTCGATCATCATCTGCCGGGCGTCGAACTCCCCCGCCTTGGCCAGCCGCGAATAGCGCTGCTCCTCCTCGAGCGTCAACAACGGTTTCACACTGATGTGGTTTAGGTAGTGCTGGATCGTGTCAGCGGTCAGTTCAGCCTGCAGCAGCGTGCGAAAATCATCCGGATCAGGCTCCGCGACCACCGCCTCTTCCGCGGTGCCTTGCTCCGACACCGGCTCATCGTCCAGTCCGTGCTCGGCAGGCGGCTCGTCGGCGTGTCGCGCGACGCGCTCGCCGTCGTCCAACTCACCGGAGGTATCGCCAACGGGTTCCGACAGGTCGGTCGAAGGACGGCGCTTCGCTTTGGCCATAGTGGTTCGCTCTATTGCGGCGGAAGATATTTCATGGGATCGACAGGCTTGCCCTGCTTGCGGACCTCGAAGTGCAGCATCACCTTATCCGAATCGGTACTGCCCATCTGGGCAATCGTCTGGCCCTTGGTCACCGGGTCGCCTTCCTTAACCAGCAAGGTACGGTTGTGCGCGTACGCGGTCAGGTACGTCGCATTATGCTTGATGATAATGAGATTGCCATATCCGCGCAGTCCATTTCCCGCATAAACAACGCGTCCATCGGCCGCCGACTTCACCGGCGCACCGAGCGCGCCGCCGATGTTCACCCCTTTGTTCTTCGCTTCGTCGAACGGATTGAGCAGCGGGCCGCGCACCGGCCACGCGAAGTTGACGTTGCCGGCCGCCGCCTCCGGCTGTGGCGGAATCGAGGCGATCACCGGCGCCGAGCCGTAAGGCGGCGCGGCCATCGACAGCGTCGACGCGGCATCGGGTGCGGTTGAGCCGCCGAGCGGGCGCGACTGCACCGCCGCACCACCGAGCGGCGCGGCCGCGACGCCAGGCGACGAAGCCCCGACGTTGGCTCCCGGCGGCACGACCCGCAGCAACTGGTCGACTTCGATTTGGTTCGGGTTCGTCAGGTTGTTCCACGCCGCGATGTCGCGGTAGTTCTGCCCATTCTCGAGCGCGACCCGATACAGCGTGTCACCTGGCTTCACACGGTAGTATCCGGGCGGCGGTGGGCCCAATGGCACGGCCTGCGCCGATCCCACACCGGTGGTAGAAAGCGGCGCGCCGCTGCGGTCGATGACGGGAGCGGGCTCCAGCCGAGTCGAACACGCCGTCAGCATTGCTAGCGCGGCAGCCACACAAACCGTTCGCTGGATCGTCACCAGACTCGCATTCACGCTTTCACTCCGCAACATGCTGTTCAACGTCAAATCACTCCCGATTTTAAGGGGACAAAGAAAACTCGATCAAGCTGTGACTCACGCCACTGCGCGCTGGACACGCGCTCGACCAGCGTGAGCACCTGTTCGTTGCCGCTGCGTGAGCCCACCGGCGCTACCAGGCGGCCGCCGATGGCCAATTGCTCGAGTAGCACGGCCGGCACATCGAAGCCCGCGGCGGCGATCACGATGGCGTCGAACGGCGCGGCGCTTGGCAAGCCGAGCCGCCCGTCGCCGTAATGCAGCCGGATGTTCGGCACGCGCAACGGACGCAGGTTCGTTTTCGCCCGCTCGTACAATGGCTTGACGCGTTCGACCGAATACACATCGCGCGCCAGGTGGCTCAACACGGCCGCCTGATATCCGCAGCCCGTGCCGATCTCCAACACGTTCTCCAGCGCGCGCCCGGCTGCCGCCAACTCCAGCATGCGCGCAACCACCGATGGCTTGGAGATCGTTTGCTGATACCCGATGGGCAGTGCAGCATCCTCATAGGCCTGCGCAGCAAGCGCGGGATCGACGAACTGGTGCCGGGGTATCGCCGCGAGCGCGGCAAGCACGCGTGCGTCGGCGACGCCACTCGCGCGCACGCGTTCGACCATCCGTTGCCGAACACGTTCCGAAGTCAGCGCCAGTTGCGTGGGCAAGGGTACGTGTGCGGGCGCGGCCGGTATCATCTTGTCGGAAAACGACCGCATCCGTTCGACGCCTTCGCGCGTGCGCGCGCCGCCCGGCATCGGCTTAGTCGAGGCGCTGGCGGATGCGGCCCCCGCCGCGCCGGGCAGGGCTCGCGCACCGCGCGACTCGCGCATCACGTCGGACAGTCCGAGCGGGAACTGCTTGGCGCGCCCGGCGCTCATGCAGGCTGCCCCGGCTGCCGCCAACCGCGCGTCCATTCGCGTAGCGCCGGAAGCAATCGCGTATCGGTTAGATCCAATTGCAGCGGCGTAAGCGAGATATCGCCGGCCGCCACCGCGTGAAAGTCCGTGCCTTCGCTCGCATCGAGCGCGGCGCCGGCCGCTCCGATCCAGTAGAGCGGCTCACCGTGCGGATTGCTCGCGCGAATCACCGGCTGCGACGGATGCCGCTTACCGAGCCGCGTGACGCGCCAGGTTCCCATTTCAGCGTACGGCCGGTTCGGAATATTCACATTCAGCAGCGTATGCGCGGGCAATGGCACGCGCAACCCATACTGCACGATATCCGCAGCCACGCGCGCAGCCGCATCCAGATGCGCCCAATCCTTGTCGACCAGCGAGAACGCTATGGACGGCACGCCGAACAGGAACCCCTCGGTGGCTGCCGCGACGGTACCCGAATAGAGCGTGTCTTCGCCCATGTTCTGCCCATTGTTGATGCCGGACACCACCAAGTCTGGCTTGCCATCGAGCAGGCCAGTCAGCGCCACGTGCACACAATCAGTCGGTGTGCCGTTCACGTAGCGAAAGCCGTTTGCGGCAGTGAAGACGGACAGTGGCCGCCACAGCGTCAGTGAGTTGGATGCGCCACTGCAGTTGTGCTCTGGCGCCACTACAACCACGTCGCCCAATGGCGCGAGTGCTTGGTGGAGCGCTGCGAGCCCGGGCGCCAAATAACCATCGTCGTTGCTGAGCAGAATCTTCATCAGGCGATTGTAACCGAGGATGTTTCGCCAACGGATGGCAATCGAGCACACCACTCGATCATGCGACGCACAGCAGCGGTGGTTCCGGCCGCTGGGCCGCACCGAATAAAAGGCACGAGCGTTCGCTTGCGCAAACGGCTCAGGGCGCTGACCAGCGGCCGCGGGCCGGACGTGATCTATGACCCGGTCGGCGGCGGCTATGCCGAACCGGCGCTTCGCGGCATTGCATGGCGCAGTCGCTATCTGGTCGTGGGTTTCGCCAACGGCGAGATCCCGAGGCTGCCGCTCAACCTCGCGCTGCTTAAGGAGGCCAGCATGCTTGGCGTGTTCTGGGGCGAATTTGTGCGGCGCGAGCCGCAGCGCAACGCCGTGGCGGTCGCACACATGCTCGATTGGCGGCGCGACGGTAAGTTGCGTCCGCATATCTCGGCACGCCATGCACTCGAGGACACACCACGCGCGTTGCAGGAGATGGCCGCACGGCGTGTGACCGGCAAGGTGCTGATCACGCCGTGAGCCGTGAAAGGCCGGCGATCAACGTACCCAGTTCAAGGACCTGGATGCCGGTCAGTGGCCCCGAGGATATCCCCATGCGTCTCCTTCAACTCGTTCGACTTGATCGACGACACGCATTCAGACCGAACGCCGGTCCAGTACCGCGCGGGCGATCGTGCCGGCGTCGACATATTCGAGCTCACCGCCGACGGGCACGCCGCGAGCCAGCCGCGTGACCGTCAGGCCGCGCGCCTTAAGCATCTGGCCTAGGTAATGGGCAGTCGCCTCGCCTTCATTCGTGAAGTTGGTGGCCAGCACGACCTCTTTGACCACGCCGTCGGTTGCCCGGCGCATCAGCCGATCGAAATGGATCTCGCGCGGCCCGACGCCGTCAAGCGGGCTCAAGCGTCCCATCAGCACAAAATAGAGCCCACAATAAGCGAGCGTCTGCTCGAGCATAACCTGGTCGGCGGGTGTCTCGACCACACACAGCAGCGTCGGATCGCGCTGCTCGTCGCTGCACAGCTCGCAAAGGTCGCGCTCGGTGAACGTGTTACATCGCTCGCAATGCTTGAGCACCTGCGTCGCGTGCAGCAGCGATCGCCCGAGCCGCCGCGCCCCGTCCCGGTCATGCTGCATCAGGTGATAGGCGATACGCTGCGCGGACTTCGGTCCGACACCAGGCAACGTGCGCAGCGCTTCGATCAGCGCGGCCAGTGCGGACGGCGGCTTTACGTTCATGGGCGTCGCGCGCCAACGCGCGCCGGGAGTCGACGTTCGACACACGCCTTCATCAACGACGCACGCAAAATCAGAATGGCAGCTTGAAGCCCGGCGGCAGCGGCAGCCCCGCGGTCATACCGGACATTTTCTCCTGCGCTGTCGCCTCCGCCTTGCGCACCGCATCATTGAACGCGGCAGCGACCAAGTCCTCGAGCATGTCCTTGTCGTCGGCCAACAGGCTCGGATCGATCGTGACACGACGCACTTCGTTTTTGCAGGTCATCGTCACCTTCACGAGACCGGCGCCGGACTGGCCTTCGATCTCAATCTGCGCGAGCTGATCCTGCATCTTCTTCATGTTTTCCTGCATTTGCTGCGCCTGCTTCATCAAGCCGGCGAGTTGGCCCTTCATCATCATGGAACTCCTTCGAATAGCGGGGGAATGCTGCGTTGGTCGGTCATGCGGCGGATGCGCGGTGGTCGGCGCCCAGCGGGCGAATCGAGCCCGGCACGATCGTCGCGCCGAACTCGCGGATTAGCGTCTGCACGAACGGGTCCGCGTTGATCTCGCGCTCGGCTTGCTGCTGTTGCCGCGCGCGCCGCGCGGCCTCCACGGCCGCGGCCGTGCGGCGTGCGGGGCCAACCGACACAGCCACGCGCACTGACCTGCCCAGCGCCGCTTCGAGCGCGGCCTTCAGCTTGCCGGCGTGCGCTGCGTCCGCATATTGCGGCACCGGCACGCACAATGTCAGCTCGTCACCGTCGCACGCCATGAGCTCACTGTGAAACGCAAGCTGGTAGGCGATGCCGCTGAGCGACAGCGATGCGGCCAATGTCGGCCAATCGCTGTCGTAGCCGAGCGGCGCAAGGGACACAGCCGGCGGCAACGGCGTGTCATCGACTGGCGCCGGCGGCTGCACGGCAGCCGGCACGTCGGGCGCCGTGTCATCCGCCAGCGCGGCGAAATTGGGCTCGCCAACCTCGAACGCGCTGTCATACGCGGACAGCGGCACGAACTCGTCGTCGGGCGGCGTATCGTCCCAGGGCGCCACCGCCGGCGTCGATGCGCGAACAGCGCCTTGTGCGTCGCCCGCGCCAGGGGTCGCGCCAGACACGCGCGCCGCGCCACCTGGCGCGGCAGCGCCCCGCTGCTGGCCGTCGCGGCGCGGCGCCGAGCGCCGAGTGCCGGCGCTGGCCGCTAGCCGTTCGGCAAGTTGGGCTGCTGCGGATGCCGCTTTCGCGCGAGGCGGCGCGGCGCCGCCGTCGCCGCTCGCGCCCGGCGCTGTCGTCGCCTCAGATCGGATAGCGCTCGACGCGGCCGCCGGCGCACGGCCGCGCTCGCTTGTAGCGCGGATTCCCTTACCCCGCAGCATGCCAAGCGCCGCGCTGGCCGGACTGCCGGCGCGCGATGAGTCTGGGAGCGATGGAACCGATTGTGGCAACGAGAAAGCGGCAACGTCCTCCTTCAACGCGGGCTGGCTTGGAGCGGCCTCAACCGCATCCGTCGAACCATCGTCCGGATAGGGCGCGCCCGTCCCGTTCGGCTGCGTTTGGGCCGCGCCCATGCCGGTCGCATCAGTCCTGATCGTGCGCGCCTGCGTCGCGTTCGCGCGCGCCACCTTCGTGTGGCCCTCTTCCGCCTGCATCGCCTCACCCGCGTCAGCCTCGCCGTGTACATCCGCAGGCACGCCAGGCGAACGTGCGGCCGTTTGCACCGCCTCGGCGGCATGGATCGGCATGGCGAGCGCCTGCGTCGCTGCGCGGGCGTGCAAGCGCTGTGCAGGTTCGCGTTGCGCGGTGCCGGCAGCGCGCGCGGCACCGGCTGCCGGGCCACCGCCGATCCCCGGCGTGTTCACCGCCGGTGTACCGGCTGCCGGCGGCATATCCGCCGGCGCAGCCCCGCGTGTCGCGTCGATAGTACCGAACGCCAGCATGCGCAACAACGCCATCGTGAACCCAGCGTACTCGTCTGGAGCCAGCCCCAGTTCAGCGCGACCAATCGTCGCGATTTGGTAATAAAGCTGCACGGCTTCGGGCGTCAACTGCCCCGCAAAACGTCGGATGTCCGCTGCCTCCGGCCATTCATCCAGCACCGAATCGGGCACCACCTGCGCCCATGCAATCCGATGCAGCAGGCTGGACAAATCCTGCAGCGCGGTCGAGAACGACAGGCTGCGCGCGGCCATCTCGTCAGCCACCGAGCGCACCGCGACGCCGTCGCGCACGGCGACCGCATCCAGCAAGCGCACCAAATAGCTTTGGTCCAGTGCGCCGAGCATGCCCCGCACGGCCTGCTCGGTCACCGCGCCTGCCGCGTACGCAATCGCCTGATCGGTCAGCGACAGCGCATCGCGCATGCTGCCGTCCGCGGCGCGCGACAACAGGCGCAGCGCCTGCGTCTCGAAACCGATCCCCTCATCGGCCAGGATATGCTCCAGATGCGACACGATATGGCCTGCCGGCATCTGTTTAAGGTTGAACTGCAAACAGCGCGATAACACGGTGACGGGAATTTTCTGCGGGTCCGTCGTCGCGAGAATGAACTTCACATGCGCCGGCGGCTCCTCGAGCGTCTTGAGCATCGAGTTAAACGCGTGATGGGTCAGCATGTGCACTTCGTCGATCATGTAGACCTTGAAGCGCGCATCGACCGGCGCGTAGACGGCGCGCTCAAGCAGTGCGGCCATCTCGTCGACGCCCCGGTTGCTGGCTGCGTCCATTTCAACGTAGTCGACGAAGCGCCCTTCGTCGATTTCGCGACACGCCTTGCATACGCCGCACGGCGTGGCGGTAATGCCGGCCTCGCAATTGAGCGCCTTGGCCAAGATCCGCGACAGCGTGGTCTTGCCGACGCCGCGCGTGCCGGTGAACAAATAAGCGTGATGCAGCCGCTGCGCTTGCAGCGCATGGGTGAGCGCGCGCACCACGTGCTCCTGGCCAACGAGCGACGCGAAATCCCTGGGCCGCCACTTGCGTGCGAGAACTTGATAGGTCATCACGAAATTGTATCAGTAACGCTCGCGCGCACCGCGCGTGAAATTGCGCCGCACGCTGCCGGATGCAGGCGTGGTGGGCGAAGAGGATCGCGCGTAGGCATTGGCGCATCACGCGTATGCATGCTGCGCTGACAGCGGGAACGACGGAAGCGGAACAGCCTGATCGGGTGATCAGAAAAAGGAAGGTGACGAGCCCAACCCTCGGCACTGGCGGAAAACGGCTGTGGCTGCTTCGTTCCCGACCTGACCAAGTTGACCGCGCCGCCATGCGAGGAGGCCCGTCACGGCGTATTCTAGCACTGGATTGCACCGCAACGCCACCGCGCACGACGAAGGACGAATTACGTTAAGATGACGGCTGAACGACCTGTGAACGGGCGGGCTGATTCCCCGTTACGGCTTCGCGAGGGCCGCCGCGCGGCAGCAGCATGCCGCCGGGCGGGTTTTTGGATATCGGGCAGATCGGGGGGCCATCATGAAGCCAAGCCCCGGAGCCTTTAGAGGTAACGCGATAATGAGCGAACAAATCAAGCACATCACCGATGCTTCTTTCGAACAGGACGTCCTCAAGGCGGACAAGCCCGTCCTTCTCGACTTCTGGGCGGAATGGTGCGGGCCGTGCAAGATGATCGCGCCGCTACTGGACGAGGTGGCGCGCGACTACGGCGACCGTCTGCAGGTCGCGAAGATCGATGTCGACCAGAATCCGACGACGCCGGCCAAGTTCAGCGTGCGGGGTATTCCGACTTTGATCCTATTCAAGAACGGCGTGGTGGCCCAGACGAAGGTCGGCGCATTGTCGAAGGCCCAAATCACGGCGCTGATCGACAGCCATATCTGAGCCCCGCGGCAGCGTCCGCGCCGATGCGGCACTCGTTGCATCCTTGCAACAAGCGCCGCATCGGGGCCATACTTGAATTTACATAGCCATGCTATGCTAATATTAGAAAAACTGAATACGTTTTAAAATCGTATAACGTCCTAACCGGGCCCGTCGCCCGACGACCTCCCTCCCCTTTCTGTCGCTTCTCCTCTTTCCCTGGCGGGATTCCTGTATGCATTTATCTGAGCTCAAGTCGCAACACGTATCCGCTTTGATCGAAATGGCCAATGGCCTGGAGATTGAAAACGCGAACCGCCTGCGCAAACAGGAGTTGATGTTTGCCATTCTGAAAAAGCGCGCCAAGACGGGTGAAACCATCTTCGGCGACGGCACCCTCGAAGTGCTGCCGGACGGTTTTGGCTTTTTACGCTCGCCCGAGACGTCTTATCTGGCGAGCACCGACGACATCTACATCAGTCCGTCGCAAATCCGCCGCTTCAACCTGCACACCGGCGACACGATTGAAGGCGAGGTACGCACGCCGAAGGACGGCGAGCGGTATTTCGCGCTGGTCAAGGTCGACAAAGTCAACGGACAGCCGCCCGAGGCCTCGAAACACAAGATCATGTTCGAGAACCTCACGCCGCTGCATCCGAACAAGCCGCTGTCGCTTGAGCGCGACATGCGCGGCGAGGAAAGCATCACCGGCCGCATCATCGACATGATTGCACCGATCGGCAAGGGCCAGCGTGGACTGCTGGTCGCGTCGCCGAAGTCAGGCAAGACCGTGATGCTGCAGCACATCGCGCATGCGATCAAGTCAAACCATCCGGACGTCACATTGTTCGTGCTGCTGATCGACGAGCGCCCGGAAGAAGTGACTGAAATGCAGCGCTCGGTGGCCGGCGAGGTGATTGCGTCCACGTTCGACGAACCCGCGTCGCGTCACGTGCAGGTCGCCGAAATGGTGATTGAGAAGGCCAAGCGGCTGGTCGAGATGAAGCACGACGTGGTAATTCTGCTGGACTCGATCACGCGGCTCGCACGCGCCTACAACACCGTCGTGCCAGCCTCAGGCAAGGTTCTAACCGGCGGCGTCGACGCCAACGCGCTGCAACGCCCGAAGCGCTTCTTCGGTGCGGCGCGCAACGTGGAGGAAGGCGGTTCGCTGACGATCATCGGCACTGCGCTGATCGAAACCGGCAGCCGCATGGACGACGTGATCTATGAGGAGTTCAAGGGCACCGGCAACATGGAGGTGCATCTGGAACGGCGCCTCGCGGAAAAGCGGGTCTATCCGTCGATCAACTTGAACAAATCGGGCACCCGTCGCGAGGAATTACTGATCAAGCCCGAAATCCTGCAGAAGATTTGGGTGCTGCGTAAGTTCATCCATGACATGGATGAAATCGAAGCCATGGAATTCCTGCTTGACAAGCTGAAGCAGACCAAGAGCAATTCAGAGTTCTTCGACATGATGCGCCGCGGCGGTTAAGCACAACACGCGCGTCACTGACCCACAAAAAACCGCCGGCCTTGCCGGCGGTTTTTATTGGGCCGACAGCTTACAAAACACATCGCCAGCAGGTGGGCCGGCCTCGAGCAACCTGAACGTGAACGTACAGGTTTATGTATAATGGGCCTTTCCCGTCTTCGAGCCAAACTGCGCGATGCGTGCCGCCGATCCCCGTTGCGCGCTGGTGACTGTCAGCGAAGCCGCTACCCGGCTCGGCGTGACACCACGCACGCTCAAGTACTACGAGGAACTGGGACTGGCAACGCCCACCCGCAGCAAAGGACGTTACCGGCTATACGAGCAGGCCGATCTTGATCGCTTCGCGCGCATCTTGCGGATGCGCTCATTGGGCTTTTCGCTCACGGCGATCACCGAGTTGCTGAAGCTGCCGTTCGAAGCGCCAGCCGACGCAGGCCGCCCGCGTCTCTCGCCTGCCGCGCTCGCTGCATGGCGCGCCTCGCTGGCCATGCAGTTGGACATCCTGGATCGACGTGTCGCTCACGCGCGCAATGAACTGAAGGCCGCACAAGCGCTACGGACGCAGTTACAGCACGACCTGGCGTATGTCGACCAGCGACTGGCTGGCGCCCCGGTGGACGTTGCGCTACAGCGGCGCAACGCGCGTGGCGGCGTCCATGAGCGGGACGGCACGAAGACGGCACCGGCCAGCGAAACCGCCAGCTCAATCAACACGGGCCACCAGAGCCGGGCCATACGCGATGCCGATGCGGCGCTGGCTCGTCAGCGTCCAGTACCCCGCCCCGCGCCACGCGGTCCGGGCCACGGCGGCAACCGATGAACGCCGCTTTGGCAACCGGCACCGCACACGCTCCCTACCGCGGCAACGCGGTGATGTCATGGGTGCTCGCGGCGGTCATCGGGCTAGACTATTTCGACAACGCCATTTTTTCGTTCTTCGCCACCTACATCGCCGGCGGCCTCAACGCTTCCCCCGACGAACTGGTGTGGGCCTCAAGCGCCTACGCGCTGGGCGCCGTGCTGGGCATCCTGCAACAGCATTGGTGGGTCGAGCGCATCGGCTATCGCCGCTACATCGCTGGATGCATGGGCTTCTACAGCGCCGGCGCCCTGCTGGCGGCGCTCTGCGACAATTCCACACAACTGCTGTTCGCGCGAGGCCTGCAGGGCTACTTCGTGGGTCCGATGCTCGGCGCGTGCCGGATCCTGATCCAGCTCAGCTTCACCGAGCAGCGCCGAGCCGGCGCACTGCGGATGTTTCTTACGCTAATCGTCTTCGGCAGTGCGCTCGCGCCAATCGCCGGTGCATGGCTGGTGTCGCATTTCGACTGGCGGGCACTGTTCGCCTGCACCGCGCCCGCGGGCTTCGTGCTCGGCGCGCTTGCGTTGTTATCGCTGCCCGATACCGGAGACGTCGACCCGGCACACCGCACCGAGCCGCACTACTGGGCCTATCTGGTTTTCGCATTCGCGCAAGCCGCATTGCAGATCGTCATGACGCAGTTGCGCTTCCAGTTGTTCACCGGCTCGCCCGGCTTGATTGTATTGACTGTTTGCGGCCTTGCCGGGCTCGCCTGGTTTATCTATCACCAATGGCATCACCCGGCGCCGCTGGTGCGCCTGCACGTGCTGCGCGAGCCTACATTTCAGGTCGGACTGGTGCTCTATGTGTTCTACTACTACTTATCGACGGGGTTCAGCTATCTGCTGCCCCGGCTGATGGAACGCGGACTGGGTTTCACGATCGAGAGCACGGGATATTTTAACGGCGTCACCTCGTTGATATCTGGCATGCTGCTCTTCGTCTACCTGCATTATTCAAAGCGCATGCCGCGCAAGAAATGGCTCATCGTGCCCGGATTCGCGCTCGCGGCACTGGCCGCGCTGTGGACGGCGCAGATGTCGCCACAGGTCGGCCGCGACGCACTCGCCGCTCCGCTGCTACTGCGCGGCCTGTTGCTGTTGTTCATCGTGCTGCCGGTCGCGAACCTGACCTTCCGCGTCTTCGAGATCGAGGCGTTCACCCACGGCTACCGGTTGAAAAACCTGGTGCGGCAACTGGCCATCTCGTTCGCCACCGCGTCGATCATCATTCTCGAACAGCATCGACTCGCGCTGCACGAAACCCGCCTCGTCGAAGCCGTCAATCCGTACAATCCGGCTTTTTCCGCGGCATTGAACACGCTGAGCCGGAGCGTGCTCGCCAGCGGCGATTCGCACAGCGTCGCCGTCGCGCTGCTCGCGCGCAGTGTCGCACAGCAGGCGAATTTCCTGGCTTCGCTGGACGGCTTTTACTTTCTTGCCGCGGTAGCGGTGGTTGGCGGGTTGTTTGCCGCATGGCAGCGTGCATTGAATTGAATCGCGGACGGAACAGGACACCATGTTCGGCAAACTCTCCGACTGGCTCGGGCGACGCCGCCGCGAGCGCGCGTTGCGCGAGTTCGCGATTTCGGACGCGCTATGGGCACACACCTGCGCACGACTGCCCTTCCTAAGCTACTTAACCGACAGCGATCAGGCACGGCTACGCGAACTGGTCAGCCTGTTCCTTGCACAAAAGACGTTTACAAGCGCACACGAGCTCGAGTTGACCAACGAGATCTGCGTGGGCATTGCCGCGCAGGCCTGCCTGCCGGTGCTGAACCTGGGCTTGGAGTTGTATCGTGGATGGGTCGGCATCATCGTGTACCCGGGCGAGTTCGTGGTCCGCAAGAGCGTCGAGGACGAAGCCGGCGTGGTCCACGAGATCATGCAGAATGCCAGTGGCGAGGCATGGGAAGGTGGCCCGGTGATCCTGTCTTGGGAAGACGTGCAGATGACCGGCGGCAGCGATGCGTACAACGTGGTGATCCACGAGTTCGCGCACAAGATCGACATGTTAAATGGCGATGCCGACGGTCATCCGCCACTGGTTCGCCGCTGGCATGCGCAGTTGGGGCGCACCGAATGGGACGACATTTTTGACAATGCGTACGATCAATTCTGCGCGCGCTTGGACGCGTTTCCACCGCACCGCTGGGCGCGCCTGGAGCGCGATTCGCTGATCGACCCGTATGCAGCCGAACACCCGTCGGAATTCTTCGCGGTCTGCAGCGAGGCGCTGTTCGTGCGGCCACACGCCTTCGCCGAGCAGTATCCGCAGCTATACCAGCTGCTCGCACGCTATTACCGGCAGGATCTGGCCGGCACCGGGGTCCTGAAAAATTCGTCAACCGACTGATTTTCGGGCATAATTCTGCCTTTTCCACCTTCGGAAAGTGGCTCGCGCACCGGCAGCGGACTGTCGGCAGGGTGACGCGGCGGGCTGGCTACCGCTTGAAACCAAGGAACGTATCATGAAGAAAGGCATTCACCCCGATATCCGCGAGGTCGTGTTCCAGGACATGTCCAGCGGCAAGACGTTCATCATCAGTTCAACGATCCAGACGCGTGAGACGATCGAGCTCGACGGCAAGACCTATCCGCTCGCGAAGGTTGAAGTGTCTTCCGAATCGCACCCTTTCTACACGGGCGAGCAGAACAAGCTCCTGGATACGACCGGCCGCGTCGAGAAGTTCCGCCAAAAGTTCGGCAACCGTGCCGGCGCAAAGGTCGCGAAGTAAGCCCGGCCGCGGAGCGGCCGCCCTTGCGGGCGGCCACCCCGGTACCTGGCAACGCCGCTTGCGGCACGCCGCGCAGGCCGGGACAGTTTCCACCAAGGGCAGCCGAGGCTGCCCTTTTCTATCTGACGACGCCGCGCGACGCGACTACAATGCTGAGTCGCCGATCACAAGAATAGGTCCAATCGCCACGCATGAGACCCGTTGTCCGACTCACGGCCTCGGCCACCCGTGCCCTGCCACGCTGGGCCTTGCTGACGATTTGCGTCGTCTATGCAGCATTCGGCCTGTTTGGCCGTGATCCTTGGAAAAACGAGGATGCCGCCGGCTTCGGCGTCATGTGGACGATGGCAAGCGGCAGCTGGCGCGATTGGCTGCTACCGAACCTGGTCGGCAAGCCCGTGACGACGGATGGACCGCTTGCCTATTGGATCGGCGCCTTCTTCATCCGATGGCTGGATCCGCTGGTCGATCCGAGCAACGCATCGCGCCTCTACACCGGTATGTTTTTCTGCATGACCTGCGCGTTCGTCTGGTATGGTGCATACCTGCTTGGCCGACGCCCAGAAGTGCAGCCGTTCAAATATGCGTTTGGCGGCGAACCGTTGCCGCAGGACTACGGGCGCACGTTGGCCGATGGCGCGCTGCTGATCGTGCTGGGTTGCTTCGGACTGGCCGAACGCGGTCACGAGACGACGCCGCAAATCGCTGAAATGACGGCGGTCGCCCTGCTGCTGTACGGGCTAGTGCGCAGCCTGGACAAGCCGTTGCAAGGCGCGGCGTGGGCCGGGGTTGCGCTGGGTGGCATCGCATTCGCGGGCAATCCGGTGCTGGCAACCGCATTGCTCGTGTCAATCGTTGCAACGGTCTGGCTGGTTCACGGTGTCCAGATTAAACCGTTTGTCGTGACCGCAATGCCGTTGGCCCTCGCGCTGGGGCTGGCATGGCCGCTGGCCACGCTATGGGCATTCCCAGCGCAGGCACCGGATTTCTTACGCGTGTGGTTCCACGGCAACTTCGATGCGTATTCCGGGCCACCGTCCAAGGTGCTGTTCTACGCGATCAAGAACTTGCCCCTGTTTACATGGCCCGCATGGCCCCTTGCGATCTGGTCTTGGTACAGCTGGGGTGGACTGCGTCGCGCACCGCATGTGGCGATTCCGATGTCCGTGTTCTGGCCACTGCTGGTACTGGTCGTTTTGCAGAGCCATCAAACCAACCGTTTTTTCATGCTGCTAATCCCGCCGCTCGCGATGCTCGCCGCATTCGGCCTGCCCACTTTGAAGCGCGGCGCGATCAACGCGATCGACTGGTTCGCGGTGCTCAGCTTCACGATCCTCGGCTCTTTCGTATGGCTGGTCTGGCTCGCGAGCTTGACCGGCTTCCCGCATCCGCTGGCCCGCAACCTCACACGACTGGTGCCTGGATTCCAGCCCGAATTCGCACCTCTGTCGTTCCTGTGCGCGCTTGTCGTCACGCTCGGCTGGATCGCATTGGTACGCTGGCGCATCTCGCGGCATCCGAAGGTGATCTGGCGCAGCGTCGTGCTGACCAGCGGCGGCACGACGCTGATGTGGGTGCTGCTGATGACGCTATGGTTGCCCGTGGTGAACTACAGCCGGACCTACCGCGACGTCGCCACGCAAATCGCCACGCATTTGCCGCCTGACTATGCGTGTATCCGGCCGGTGCGCCTGGGCAACGCCCAATTGGCAACCTTTGCGTACTTCGGCAATATGCGCTTTGCATTTGGCGATGAGGATTGCGACGTACTGCTGCGACAGGACACGCACGATTTCAGCGCGCCGGCCACCCTGTCGCCATACGCATGGCACCTCGCGTGGGAAGGACGCCGAGCCGCGGATCGCGACGAGTTATTCCGGTTATATGTCAAGGTTGAACGCCCGAAGGCGCCACCGCAACGGGGTGTAAGGCGTCGCACGGACCCATAGTCAGCCCTCAAGGCCATATAGGCTGCCGGGCGCCACCGGCCGACAGCCGCGCTTGCCGCTCAACCCACCGCCCGACATGCTAACCGACGCCCGCCAAATTATTTCCCTCGCCTGGCCCGTACTAATTGGCCAGTTGGCGATCATCGCGTTCGGCGTCACCGATACTGTAATGGTCGGGCGGTATTGCGCAACGGAACTGGCGGCTCTCGGACTCGGCTTCTCAATCTACATTTCAGTCTATGTCGGTCTGACCGGTATCCTGGTCGCGCTGCAGCCCATCACGGCGCAATTGTTCGGCGCGCACCGCCACGCGCAAATCGGCGAAGCAGTGCGGCAATCGGCCTGGCTCGCCATTGCGCTGGCGCTACTCGGCTGGCTGCTGCTGTACTTCCCGGCGCCGCTGCTGCGCATCGCCGACGTGCCGCCAGCGCTCAATGAGCGCACGCTCGCCTACCTGCGTATCCTGTCGTTCGGACTGCCTGCCAGCCTGCTGTTCCGTATCTTCAGTTCACTGTCGAATGCGGTCGCGCAACCGCGGCCGGTGATGACGATTCAGCTCGGCGGATTGGCGTTGAAAGTACCGCTCAATGCCCTGCTGATCCACGGCGCGTTCGGCCTGCCGGCGTTGGGCGGTGCAGGCGCCGCCCTCGCCAGCTCGATCATCAATTGGCTATCGGCCCTCGCCGGCATCGTGCTACTGCTACGCGTCGACTTCTATCGCCAGTTTGCAGTATTCGCACAATACTCGTGGCCTCACTGGCGACAACAATTGGCGTTGCTCAAGCTTGGCGTCCCGATGGGCCTGTCCTACCTAATTGAAGTCACATCCTACACATTCATGGCGCTGTTCATCGCGCGTTTCGGCACCACGACGCTCGCTGGACACCAGATCACCGGCAATGTCAGTGCAGTGCTGTACATGACACCGTTGTCGATCGGCATCGCGACGTCCACGCTAGTTGCACAACGGCTCGGTGCACGCGAACTCACCGCCGCACGCACCCTGTCCGCAAATGGGATCAAGTTGGCTGCGGGCATCGCGCTACTGTACGCCACAGTCATCATCGCGATGAGACCGTGGCTGATCGCCGCCTATACGCCCGACCCAGACGTGATCGCCGCCGCCATGCCGCTGGTGACGATCGTCGCAGGCTACCACCTGTTCGACGCGCTGCAGATCACCACTGCGTTCGTGCTGCGTGCGTACCGGGTCGCCGTGGTCCCGACGATGATCTACGCCGTCGCGCTATGGGGCGTCGGACTGGGCGGTGGATACATCGTGGGCTTCGACCCACTACATTGGATGCCCGCGGCGCTGACCGGCGCGCGCGGCTTCTGGTACGCTAATACGCTGAGCCTCGCGCTGGCAGCGGCCGGGCTGCTGGTCTATTGGTCAAGCCTAAGCAAAAGGACACACGCACAGGCGTCGCTCAATCCAGAAGCGGGCCACAGTTAAATGCGGCAGGCCCGAATGCGCATGATTCGCCACATCATGCCAGCGACGCCTGGCAATACGGAATAAAAAAGCCCGCTTATGCGGGCTTTTTTAACTTTGGCGGAGTGGACGGGACTCGAACCCGCGACCCCCGGCGTGACAGGCCGGTATTCTAACCAACTGAACTACCACTCCAATTCGACATCTCAGTATGCAAGCGTCGGTTACCCTTGCATACTGCGCACACCTTTCGTGCGCACTTGATATCTGGCGTCCCCTAGGGGATTCGAACCCCTGTACTCACCGTGAAAGGGTGATGTCCTAGGCCTCTAGACGAAGGGGACATAATCTTTTCAGATTCTGTCTCGCTGCTTTGTTTAACAGCTCAAGAAAGAACGATATTATAACGACGTTTCTTCCGTTTGTGAAGTTTTTTTGATCCGTTTTTTTCGTTTCAACGAAGACTTCACTCATTTCCGCCAAAACGTCACAACGTGTTCGATTTGGAACAACGCTGCTTTCGTCATCAGCAGAGACCGAGATTATACGCAGACCGGTCCCGGGTCGGCAAGCACTTTTCCGTTTTTGTCAGCGAATGCGAGAGGTCCGTGCCTGCGATGCGAGCGCGAATACTCAGATTTGCACGCCGACAACTGCCGGCCGCCCGGTCAGTACACTGCACTGCGCATCGCGCCACAAGCTCGTGGCCGGAAGTGGCGTCGCCATCCTATTGTGCCGCGCTCCGTCGGTCCGATGGCATTTAACCAAGGCAACGAAACGTCTCGATCGTATAGCTCCACGTTAAAGTAGCTGCCCCGAGCATAGGCGGCTATGCAATCAAGGCGAGCGGCCCGCTCGTCGCCGAGGTCCACGAGGCGCATGGTCAGCGCCGCAGCGGCGCACGCCCAGCGGTAATCCCCCGTTTTTACGGAACTAGGTTGCGCCGATTCTCAGCGGCCACAACGATCAGCCGGGTTGCCCATTCACCTGCTTCTTTGTGCGTGCGATCAGCTGCGTGCTGCGGATCTTCATGCGATAGCTGCTTGTAGCGGGGATTTCGCTCCCGCATCCGGTCTGCATCGATGAGCACAGCGCCGCCGCTGCTACGTAGCTCGCGGATCGCTTCAGCGGCCAGCACAGACTTGCCAGATCCCGGCTGGCCGCCCAGCATGATCGCCTTAGGTTGTTCCTGGGCCCGGGTTCTTGCCAAGGCATTGCGCTCTACGTCCTTGTAGGCGCTTTCCACCGTGTACTTAAACGTTTCGCCGGGCATCGTTTTCTTCCGTTCTCAGTAACCGTACAGTTCGCGGGCCTGCGGGGCGTACTGCTGGATAACGCGCTCGATAGCCTCGGGCTCCCTTGGGTCAAGTTCGTCGCGCAATGATGTGTCTAACGCATCCATTTCCTGCAAGGCGCACTCAATAACCGCCTCGTCGGGCACCGGCTTGTCGCGCTCGGCCGCAACGGCCTCAGAATGATGTGCAATAATAGCGCCCAACACGTCCAGCGCCACCTCGTAGCGAACGCCGGTACGGCTGAATAGTTGCTCGGTCATACTTGAAGCTCTAACAATAGTACCTGAAGCTGATTCAGGCTGTGGTGGACATGGGTCTGAAACCGGGTCGTGCGGCCGAACGGCTGGGCCTGAGCGTGCGTCAGATTGAGCAGCTCATAGTCCGATATCGTAAGTCGAGCGCACCTCCCGTTGGCTATTCTCACGCTCCATAGGATCTAATTCAAATAGAATTGGATTCGATTTGTCGTCCAAGTCGCCACCCCCGTCCCGAAGAAATCCGCATCCTCCGTCCACACTTTATGTGAACCTGCAGGTGACAATGACGATCAAGCCGGTATCGCATTACTCGGATAATCGGCATGGATTTTTCCTTCTTCCAACGCCTGTTGCCCGCTCCCGGTATGCGTATTGTCGGGTGGGAGATGATCGGCCATCGGCTCATCTCAGCTGAGTAGAGCTTGCGCGAGTCGAGATTGAGACCAGCGTTGAAGATACTAAGGGCACCACCGCCCTTGCTTACACGGTAATTGCCCAACGCCTCATTAATTTGCTGTTGCGTTGCCCCGCCTTGCTTCATCGAGTCAGCAATTCGCTTCTCTTCGCGCGGGTCTATACTGTCACCGGTGGCAGCGGCGCGGACACCACTGCTGCTCCGGCTGCCACCGCCGGCACTCAGATTCATGCCCAGCGCGTCTTGAGCGCCGGCCTGCATGTTAAAGTTCGACCCCTCTCGGAAATCCTTGCCCAGAGTTTGGCCGGTCGTGTGCTGGCCACCGTAGTCGCCCTGCTCCGTCGTGCTAGTCTGAACACCGTGTTGCTAGTAAATGCCGCGCGTGCTGTCGTGGCCCTTGGCGTCGGTCAGGTTAGATACGTCGCTGTAACGGTAGGCCAGCTGGTCGCCAGAAGAAGTGATGTCGGTTCGGTGAGCCTCTTGATTGCGCGAATACTCAAATTAAGTCACGGTGGACCTCGCGTTCATGGTTGGTGGCTCTACGACTTACACAAGTGCGATAAACGGGGTTCAGCCAGCCCCGTGTGCGTTGATCGCGGCCAGTGGTGCCATGGTGACGGAATAGCGGCGCTTCTATTCGCGGTGCTCGCCTCGGCCTTATCGACGCCGTGGCTATGGCTTTTCATGTACGTTTGACTCGTCAGCTCGGCGCTGTCGATTTCTCCGCTGCACTCGGACGGCCGCAAGGTCGTTAGCACTCTTTTCTTGGCGTTCAATCGCCGCTTTATTCAGTAAAGGAGCCCGTCTAATGCTACTGCTTTTGAGAGTGGGTATCGTTGCCGTTGCGGCTGGATGGATGCTCGCGCTTGCGCGACCGGAAGTCCCGTGAAGCCATCATGTGATGTTCGGCGTTGTCGCTGCGGTGCTCATATTGTTTGTTCGCAAGATCAAGCGTGCTGGCGGTAAAAGCCGTCGCGACACAAAACCGCTGGACGACGACTGAAAGCGGTCAAACTACAGCCCAAAGTCGTTTCGGCACAATCGGTAAACGACGGCGACTCTGGCGCCCTAGCCTATCGTTCTAACCAGTTTTCCACCGCCAGTCCGCGAATGCGGGCGAACTCTTTTATATTGTCGGTCACGAGTATCAGCCCCAATGCATAAGCGTGAGCGCCGATCAAGAGATCGTTAGCGCCTATAAGTTGACCGGCCGACTCTAACTCAGCACGGATGGCACCATATTCTGTGTCGACAGGGGCGTCCAGCGGCAATACAGGGATTGTTGCGAGGACGCTCTCTACCTTGCCAAGCAACTTTGGGGAACCTTTCTTAGCGCATCCGTAGCGCAGTTCCGCGGCAACAATGATACTCGTGCATATCGTCTTTGGATCGATTTGTTCGATACGACTCGCAACTTGTCCAAACGGATTTCGGATTATGTCGCTGATGATGTTTGTGTCCAACAGATAGCCGCTCAAAATATATCCTCCGGACGAGCGGGCATATCTTCAATTTCCGGAAATTGATCAGCGGGTCCAAGCGGCGGCTCCTGTCTCCACACGGCCAATAATTCAATAATGTTCATGGGAGTCTTCACCGGCTCGATGATAAGTTTGTCGCCCTCGCGATGAATCAGAACCCGATCACCCGGCAGTTCAAACTCAACCGGGATTCGCACCGCTTGGCTGCGGTTGTTGCGAAACAACTTGGCTTCCTTCGACCGTGTTGATGACATCGGAATTGGCATGATAAACCTCCTGTATATACAAATAGTATATGCCAAAACCGTGTCCGTCAAGGTCGCAGTCGCGCAAAAGGGGAGGTGCGGCTAAAACCTTGGAATGGTTTATGCCACAAGTCCGAGGCTCTTCCGGTATTCGAGTGGACTGAGTGTGCCAAGCGAGACCTTGATTCGCTTGGCGTTATACCAGCGGATGTAAGAGTTGACTACCTTAATGAACTGCTCAATACTTGTAGCCCGCCAGTGCCGAGAATAAAACAGTTCCGTTTTCAGCCGCCCGAAGAAGCCTTCGCAAGCCGCATTGCCGGGAGAGCAACCTTTGCGCGACATTGAACGAATCAGCCTGGCGTCACGCATCCGCGAGAGCCAGCCGGGCCAGCGATAGTGGGCGCCGCGATTGGAGTGGACGATAGGCTGGGCGTTACTATTTGCCACCGTCTCGATGGCCGCATCCAGCATGGTATTCACAAGCTCGGCTTCCGGACGCGCGCTGATTGACCCATTGACAACGAGCCCATCGAAGCAGTCGATCACAAGCGATCGGTACACTTTGCCGGCTGGAACTTGGAACTCTGTAATGTCGGTAAGCCATTTCTCATTCGGCGCTGCTACCTGGAAGAACAGTGAGCAAGAAGAGCAAGAACCCCAAGGCACCGAAGCTGTTCCCCGATGAGCTGATCGACCAACTGCTGAGGCAGGTACAGAACAAGGATGCCGAGGCAATTCTGGGCGAATCGGGTTTAGCGGGGCAACTGAAGAAGCAACTGGCCCAGCGCATGCTTGCATGCCGAACTGACGCGCCACCTGGAGAAGGAAGCAGAGCAAGGCAAGAGCGGCAATCACCGCAACGGCACAAGCGGCAAGACGGTGATCACGCCCAATGGCGAGTTAAAGCTTGATATTCCACGTGACCGGCAGGCCACGTTCGAGCCGCAAATGATAAGGACCGTAAAATTAAAAAAGCTTTGATTTCTCAAAGCTTTTCGGGCTACTTCGGTCTTCTGTAGACTATGTTTTGGTGGAGGTAAGCGGGATCGAACCGCTGACCTCTTGCATGCCATGCAAGCGCTCTCCCAGCTGAGCTATACCCCCGACAGAGAAAGAGATTCTAGGGACAAACCGACCGTTTGTAAAGTCCTCTGAAACAAAATTTCGTCGCCCGGTTCAAGACAGCGCCGCCCGCAGCCGCTCGAGCACCGTCTCGCGGCCGAACAGGTGCAACACCGCATCGATCGATGGCGTATGCGTCGTCCCGGCCACCAGCAGACGTACTGGCATCGCCAACTGAGGCATCTTCAGCTTGTGGGCTGCCAGCACCGCCTTCAACGCCGCCCCGATCGCCTCCTTCGTCCAGTCGATCCCCGCAAGGGCTTCGATGAACTCGACAAGCGCGGGACGCACAGCATCCGTCAGATGTCGCTCAAGCTCCTGCGCTGCCGGCGTCGGCATTCGGTAAAACATCACCGCGCTCTCGGCGATCTCCTTCACGGTGTTCGCACGGTCCTTAAACAGCGCGACGACGCCGTCCAGTGGCACCCCCTGCGCCGCATCGACCCCAAGCGCGGCAAGCATCGGCAACGCGAGTGACGCCAACCGCGCGTTGTCAGCTTCCTTCAGATAATGGTTGTTTAGCCACTTCAGCTTATTGGCGTCGTACTGTGCCGGCGACTTGCCCAGGTGCTCAAGATCAAACCATTCGACGAACTGCTCGCGCGAGAAGATTTCCGCATCGCCGTGCGCCCAACCAAGCCGAGCAAGATAATTCAACACCGCCTCGGGCAGATAGCCCTCATCGCGATACCCCGTCACGCTCATCGCACCATTGCGCTTGCTCATCTTCTCGCCTTGCTCGTTGAGCACCGTGGGTAAATGCGCATACACAGGGGGCGTGCCACCCAGCGCACGTAGGATGTTGATCTGGCGCGGCGTGTTGTTCACATGGTCATCGCCACGGATCACGTGCGTGATCGCCATGTCTAGGTCGTCAACGACCACGCAGAAGTTATACGTGGGCGTGCCGTCGGGCCGCGCGATGACCAGGTCGTCAAGCTCGTCGTTCGAAATCTCGATGCGCCCCTTGACCGCGTCGTCCCATACCACCGTGCCGCTCAACGGATTCTTAAAGCGCACGACGGGCTGCACGCCGGCGGGCGGCGTCGGCAGCACCTTGTCTGGTTCGGGCCGCCAGGTGCCGTCATAGCGCGGCTTCAAGCCTGCCTCACGCTGCCGTTCACGCAGTGCATCCAGTTCCTCGGTCGACATGTAGCACGGATACGCGAGGCCCTGATCGAGCAGTTGCTTGATCACGTCGCGATAGCGGTCCATCCGCTGCATCTGGTAGTACGGCCCTTCGTCGAAATCAAGCCCGAGCCAGTGCATTCCATCGAGGATCGCCTGCGTGGCTGCCTCGCTCGAGCGCTCGACGTCAGTATCCTCGATGCGCAGAATGAACGTGCCGTGATGTTTGCGGGCGAACGCCCACGGATAGAGCGCGGAGCGAATGTTGCCAAGATGAATGAAGCCGGTCGGGCTCGGCGCGAAGCGGGTACGTACGGAGGTGGTCATTGCAAATCGGATGGTTCGAGGCTAGGGCCCGCGGACCGGGCAAGCCGTCATTATACCGATGCGATCGCGACGCCCCGGGCGATATCGGGACACGCCCCGGGCGATGTTGGGGCAATGTGCCTAGTCAGGGCAATACGCCTATAATGCGCGCGGGGCGCCGTCGTTGCCGTGTCGCGGCAACACCGAACTGCGCGCCCATCGTGCTGGAGATTTCGTTGAAGCTGTCCGCTGTTTCGCTCGCCCGCCGCCGCTTGCTCGGCATCGCGACGGCCGTGCTCCTTGCCGCATGCACCGGCCTGAAAACCCGTCCCGATATAGCCGCCCCCACGCCGGCCCGCCCGCTGAAGATCGGGCTGGCGCTCGGCGGAGGCGCGGCGCGTGGTTTCGCCCACATCGGTGTCATCAAAGCGCTCGAGGCGCGCGGCATCGATGCCGATATTGTTGTCGGCACCAGCGCCGGCTCAGTCATCGCGGCCTTGTATGCGTCCGGCATGACCGGCCTGCAAATGAACAAGCTTGCGTTGACGATGGACGAGGCGGCGATCAGCGACTGGGCGCTGCCCTTGCGCTCACGCGGGTTCCTCAAGGGCATCGCACTGCAGAACTATGTCAACACTACACTGAACAACCGGCCGATCGAAAAAATGTCCCGCCCGCTGGGCATCGTGGCAACCGACCTGAAAAGCGGTCAGCCGATCCTATTCCAGCGGGGCAATACCGGCATCGCGGTACGTGCTTCGTGCAGCGTGCCGTCGATATTCGAGCCAGTCCGGATTGGCGATCGCGAATATGTCGACGGTGGCCTGGTCAGCCCGGTGCCGGCCGCGTTCGCCCGCAAGATGGGGGCCGATTTGGTGATCGCCGTCGATATCTCGCAGCGCCCGGAAAACGGTCTGACACGCAGCTCGTTCGACGTGCTAATGCAGACCTTTACGATTATGGGACAGTCGATTAAAGCCTACGAACTCGATAAATATGCCGATATCGTGGTCCATCCCAACCTCGCCGCGATGAGCGGCAGCGATTTCGGCCAGCGCAACGCGGCGATTCTCGCCGGAGAAGAAGCCGTTCATCGGATCTTTCCGCAATTGCAGCAAAAGCTGGCGCGGACCCGCTCGCAGTAATGCATAGACATGCGCCATTCGGCCGGCGCGCGGCCGGAAGCGTTCAGTCCGATGCCGATGCGCTGACGCGTTGCCGCAACGCGTCGCCCTTCGCCGGATACGCGGAGTCAAGCCGGCGCGCGCCGGTAAACCGCTTCTCCCAATACCCGCCATCCAGTTCATCGACGCGGATCGTACTGCCGGTCGACGGCGAATGCACAAACTTGTTGTCGCCGATATAGATGCCCACGTGCGAGAACGTGCGACGCATTGTGTTGAAGAACACCAAGTCGCCCGGCTTCAATTCGCTCATCTTGACCTTCTCGCCGACGCGGCTCATTTCCTCCGCGCGACGCGGCAGCGTCAGCCCGAGCGTGTCCTGAAACACGTAACGGACGAAGCCGCTGCAATCGAGACCCGAATTGGGCGAATCGCCCCCCCACCGATAACGCACCCCGATCATGTTGAGTGCGCCGACGACCACGTCGCCGGCCTTGGTGGCCATGCCGGAAAGAAACGCATGGGTGTTCGACGAAAAAGTCTGGCTTGCGTCTTGCTGGGAAGCCTGGGCACCGCGCTGCGCCGTGCCGTTTTGTGCCGCCAGCGGCTGGAAATCCGGCCCCCTGTTGGCGTTAGGCTTCCGACTGCCTGTTTCGTCGGCGTACGCCCCACTTACTCCAGCCATCAGCGCGCCGAGGAGCACGCTAGCAACAATTCGAGCGCAAGTTTGCTTCAGATTGATATGCTGCATCGGGTCGGTAGTATTTTCTGGGATGCCCCGAAAAATCAGGGGGATGCGGAAAAGTTTGGACGATACTAACCAGTGTTTATTACGCTGTCAAAGAAAATAGACAATTTCAATTATTCTCATATGTTCATTAGTTCCCGCTCGTCCGACTCTAAATCAAACTTGGCAGCTTTCAATAACTTGCGGGTGTAAGGATGAGTCGGCGCATGCAGCAGCGCCTCGGGGGGCGCGGTTTCGACGATCACACCGCTCTGGATGACGACGACTCGGTGCGCAATCGCCGCGATAACCTCCAGATCGTGTGAGATAAATACATAGCCGAGGTTGTACTTTTGTTGCAACCGTGACAGCAAATGCAGCACTTGCTGCTGAATCGACACGTCAAGCGCACTGGTTGGCTCATCCAGCACCAGGACCTGCGGCTCGACGATTAGCGCGCGTGCAATGGCGATCCGCTGACGCTGCCCACCGGAAAATTCGTGCGGAAAGCGTAACAATGCGGTGCGATCGATACCGACCTCACGCAGTGTGGCGATCACCTTCGCGCGCCGTGCGGCCTCGTCCAGGTCCGGCGCATGCAGCGCAAGTCCTTCGCCGACGATTTGCTCAACCGTCTGGTGCGGCGAAAGCGAACTGAATGGATCCTGAAAGACGACCTGGATCTGCGCACACAACGCGCGGCGCTGGCGTCCACGGAACGAGTCCAGCGGCCGGCCGCGGAACTCGATCGTGCCAGCATCGGTGTGCTGCAGGCCGAGCAACGCCATCGCCAACGTCGATTTTCCGGAGCCGGATTCGCCCACCACGCCCAGCGTCTCGCCTTGACGCACGGCGACACTGGCGCCCTCTAGCGCCACGAAGCGGCGCGGTGCGAACCACTCGGCGAGAGTGCGACGCCGCTTTGGAAACGACACGCGAATGTCGCGCGCCTCTAGCAGCACCGGGGAGATCGGCAGCACCGGCAGGATGTTGCGCACTGGCCGACTCGCCAGCAACCGTTGCGTGTACGGATGCTGCGGCGCGGAGAAAATTGGCTCGACAGCGCCCGCCTCCACGAGTCTGCCCTGCTCCATGACCGCGACGCGCTGCGCGAAGCGTCGCACCAGGTTCAGGTCATGGGTGATCAGTAGCACCGCCATGCCGTGGGGATGGATATCGCTTGCCTGCTGCAACTCGAGCAGCAACTCCACGATCTGGCCACGGATTGTCACATCCAGTGCCGTGGTCGGCTCATCCGCGAGTAGCAACTGAGGCCGGCATGCGAGCGCCATCGCAATCATTGCCCGTTGCCGCTGGCCACCGGAGAGCTGGTGCGGGTAATCGTCCACCCGCCGAGGCGCGTCGTCGATGCCGGTTCGGGCGAGCAACGCAATCGCTCGGCGCCGCGCCTGGCGCGCGTCCACGCCGTCATGCCATTGGATCGATTCGATGATTTGCTTGCCGATCGTATACAACGGATTGAGCGCGCTCATCGGCTCTTGAAAAATCATCGCGATCTGGGCACCGCGCACACCGCGCATGCGTCTTTCGCTCAACGTGAGCAGATCTTCGCCAGCGAAACGGATGGCGCCGTCCAGTTGCGCGTCGCGCAGCAGACGCAGGATAGACAGCGCGGTCACGGTCTTGCCCGATCCGGATTCGCCGACCAACGCGACCCGTTCCCCCCGGCCAATGGCCAGGCTCAGGTCATGAACGGCGATCGACTCGCCGAAACGCACCTGCAAGTGCTCGATCGACAGCAGCGGCTGCGACTGAACCGACGGAACGGCCCCATCGCCTGTCGGCGGGAATGCTTGCGTCATTGTGATCGTAGGTTTCGTTTTATTAGGCGGCTACCCGGGCGGCACGACGGCGTGGCGTCGGCGGGCACCACGTCACTGTCCGCCCGCCACGCCCAGCGCATCGGCCAGCCGGGTATCGAGCGCATTACGCAACGCATCACCCATGAACGTGAGCAGCATCAGCGTCAGCACCAGAACACCGAACGTCGACATGGATATCCACCATGCGTCCAGGTTCGCCTTGCCTTGCGCAAGCAACTCACCGAGGCTGGGCGTGGGTGGCGGCACCCCAAGGCCGAGGAAGTCCAGGCTCGTCAACGCCAAGATCGACGCGCTCATGCGGAACGGCAGGAACGTGATGACCGGCGTCATGCTGTTGGGCATCACGTGCCGGCGGATGATTTGCCAGTGCGACAGCCCCATCGCGCGCGCCGCCTTCACATAGTCGAGCGTGCGATTGCGCAGGAACTCGGCGCGCACGTAGGCGGCCAGCCCCATCCATCCGAACAGTGACAGCAGTACCAGCAGCAGCGTAAGGCTGGGCTCGAAAATCGACGCGAAGATGATCAGCAAATACAGCTCCGGCAACGAACCCCAAATCTCGGTTAACCGCTGCCCCGCCAAATCGACGCGTCCGCCGAAGTACCCCTGCAGCGCTCCAATGATGATGCCCAGCAGTGTACCAATCGCCGTCAGCGCCAGCCCGAACGATACTGACACAGCAAAGCCGTACAGCAGGCGCGCAAACACATCCCGCCCTTGACCGTCGGTCCCGAGCCAGTTCTCGCGCGACGGCGGCGCGGGATTGGGCACGAGCGAAAAATAATTCAGCGTATCGTACGAGTAATGGTTCAGTGGATAGAGGGCGAAATGACCTGGTTGCTCGAAGCGTGTCCGAATATACGGGTCGAGATAATCGGTCGGGGTAGGAAATTGCCCGCCAAACGTAGTCTCCGGATACGTCTGAAACAACGGAAAATACAGTGCATGCTGATAGCGCACGATCAGCGGCCGGTCGTTCGACACGAAGAAGCCGCACAGGCTAAATGCATACAGCGCGACAAAGACAACCCAACTCCAATAGCCGATGCGGTTGCGCTTGAAGCGGCGCCACAGCCGCTGGTACGGCGACGGCGACACGAGCGCCGGCACGACGCCACGCGCTATCGCATCCGAGCCGGCCCCGTGGCCAGACTTTGTACGCAATCTCACGTCAACGCTCCAGATTGTCAAATTGGATCCTTGGGTCGACCAGCACGTAGCACAGGTCGGAAATCAGCTGCGTGATGAGCCCGATCAGGGTAAAGAGATACAGCGTGCCGAGCACCACCGGGTAGTCGCGCCGTAGCACCGATTCATAGGAAAGCAACCCCAGGCCATCGAGCGAAAACAGCGTCTCAATCAACAAGCTGCCGGTAAAGAAGGCGCCGATGAATGCCGCGGGAAAGCCAACGACGAGCGGCAGCATCGCGGTGCGCAGCACGTGCGTGAAGAGCACGCGGCGCTCGGGCAGGCCCTTGGCGCGCGCCGTCAGCACGTACTGGCGACGGATCTGGTCAAGAAAAGCGTTCTTGGTCAACATCGTGACCACCGCAAAACTGCCGACCACCGACGCGGTCACCGGCAGCGCGATATGCCACAGGTAGTCGGCGATCTTGCCCAGCATGCTAAGTTGCGACCAGTTGTCCGATGTCAGCCCGCGCAACGGAAACAGTTGCAAGAACGTGCCGCCACCGAACAACACCAGCAGTAGCACACCGAGCACGAAGCCGGGAATCGCGTAGCCAACCAGCACGACGATGCTGGTCCACACATCAAAGCGCGAACCGTTGCGCACTGCCTTGGCGATGCCCAGCGGCACCGATATCAGATAGGTCAACAAGAACGTCCATAGCCCGATGCTGATCGACACCGGCAGCTTGGAGACCACCAGCGACCAGACGCTCTGATGCCGAAAGTAGCTGTCACCGAGATCGAATCGCGCATAACGCGACAGCATCAACATGTAGCGCTCCAGAGGCGGCTTGTCGAAACCATACAGCGTCTTCAATTGCGCGATCTGTTGCGCGTCGACGCCGGCGTAGGCCCTCATGCCGAACGGCGCGCCGCCCTGCTCCTGCCCCTTGCGCAACTCGCGCGCGGCCTGCTCGACCGGGCCGCCGGGCACGAACTGGATCACGACAAAGGTCAGCGTCAATACGCCGAACAGCGTCGGGATCAACAACAACAGGCGCTTCAGGATGTAGCTCCACATGCCGGTCAGTGTGCGTCATTCGAGGATGGGCGCTCCTGCGGCGCCTGCCACCACAGCGCGCGCACCCATTCTTCGGCGGTGTAGTAAGGTGGCCCAATCCGGGGATACGCCAGCGTGCGGCGATAGGCGATCCGGTGCACCGAACTGTACCATTGCGGCACCACGTAATAGCCGTGCAACAGCACGCGGTCCAGCGCGCGACTTGCCGCCACCAGCTCGTCCATCGTGCGCGCGGCCAGCAGCGCGTGCACGATGGCATCGACCGCAGGCGATTTCAGGCCGAACAAGTTGTCCGAGCCCGGCTCGTCCGCCGCATGGCTGCCAAAACGCGCCAGTTGCTCCGAGCCCGGCACTGCGACATCCGGATACCGCAACGCGGTCATGTCAAAATCGAATGCGTCCAGCCGCTTCTGCAACACCGCATAGTCCAGCTGCCGGTACGCGACCCGGATGCCAAGCTTTTGCAGATTGCGAATATACGGCGCCGCGACCTGCGCCATGCCGCCGCCCGAATCGTCGATAATTTCGAATTCAAACGGCGTTCCGTCGCATGCGCGTAATGCACCGTCGCGGTATGTCCATCCCGCCTGCGCGAGCAGTTCACGCGCCTGAAGCAGATTGGCCCGTAGCGAGTGGGGCGGCGGCGCGGTGACCGGCTGCGCCGGCAAAGGCCCGAACACGGCCGGATCGAGTTGCGCGCGCAACGGCGCGAGGATGGCCAGCTCGGACGCATCCGGTTTGGCGCGCGCGGCCAGCACGCCATTGGCAAAATAACTGTTCAATCGGGTGTACTGTCCATAAAACAGTTGCCGGTTCAGCCATTCGAAGTCGAGCGCCAAATTGAGAGCGTGCCGCACTCGCACATCTCGGAACAGCGCGCGTCGCGTGTTGACCACGAAACCCTGCATGCCCGCACTGTTGTGGTGGCGAAACTCGCGCTTGACCAACTCACCGCTGCGGAACCGCTTGCCGACATAGCCGCGCACCCATTGGCGGGCAATGTACTCGACGTTCACATCAAATTCTCCGGCCTTGAAGGCTTCGAGCTTGGCAACGTTATCCGCATAGAGCTTGTATGTGATCTGCTCGAAGTTGTACATGCCGCGCCGCACCGGCAACCCGGCTGCCCAATAGTGCGGGTCCCGCTTTAACGTGATGGTGCGGCCATTGTCGTAGCGCTCAATCAGGTACGGGCCGCTGGCGATCGGCGGCTCGAACACCAGTTGGTCGAATGGAATACGCGAGCCGTCCGCGCGCAGTCCCCACTTACGCGAGAACACGGGCACACTACCGGCCAGCAGCGGCAATTCCCGATTCGGACGCTTGAACTCGAACCGGACCGTCGCGGCGTCGACCACCACCGCGCGCGTGATATCGCCGAACACTGACGCAAACTGCGGCGCAGCCAACGGGCTCTTGAGCGTATCGAACGAATACTTGACATCCTCCGCCTGCACCGGGTCGCCATTCGAGAAGCGCGCCTTTGGATTCAGATGGAACGTCGCGCACAGCCGATCCGGCGCAATTTGCACGTCATCAGCAAGCAGGCCGTAGGCTGACGCCAACTCGTCCGCGCTGCCGGTCATCAGCGTCTCGAACATCAGGTCGATGCCGGGCGCGACGTTGCCACGTAGCGTGAATGGATTGAACTTGTCAAAACTCGTGAGCCGGTTTGGGTTGGCCAGCGTCAGCGTACCGCCCTTCGGGGCGTCGGGATTGACGTAGTCAAAGTGCGGAAAATCCCGCGCGTACTTCGGCTCGCCATATTGTGCGATTGCATCGGCACCCTGCGCGGCGGGCGCAGCCAGTCCAAAGGTGACTAGCAAAGCGGCGATGAAACAAAGTCGCAATCGATGACGGAGCCATCGCGGGCCAGGTGTCATGGGAACGGTCCAGGGTTGCGCTGTGCGACAATTCTATAGAAAATCGGGCGCCGCACCGGCATCGGCACTTTGCGCCGTTGCGCAACATGCCGCCGACGGCCCGATCGGCATACGACTGACATAGGGAGTATTCATGGGTTTTCTGGCTGGCAAACGCATCCTCATCACGGGTCTGCTGTCGAACCGCTCAATCGCGTACGGTATCGCGCAGGCCGCGCACCGCGAAGGCGCCGAGCTCGCGTTCACCTACGTGGACGAACGCTTCAAGGAACGCATCACCGAGTTCGCCGCCGGGTTCGGCAGCGAGTTGGTTTTGCCTTGCGATGTGGCCAACGACGCACAGATCAACGCGCTGTTTGCGTCGCTGAAGCAGCATTGGGACAGCCTAGACGGGCTCGTGCACTCCATCGGCTTCGCGCCGCGCGAGGCGATCGCGGGCGATTTCCTGGACGGCCTGTCGCGCGAAGGGTTCCGCATCGCGCATGATATTTCTGCCTACAGCTTCCCGGCCATGGCCAAGGCTGCCGCGCCAATGCTGGCGGACACTGCGTCGTTGCTGACGTTGACGTACCTGGGCGCCGAGCGCGTGGTACCGCACTACAACACGATGGGACTTGCCAAAGCCTCGCTGGAAGCCAGCGTGCGCTACATGGCGGCCTCACTCGGGCCGCGTGGCGTACGCGTCAACGGTATCTCGGCGGGTCCAATCAAGACGCTGGCGGCCAGCGGCATCAAGGACTTCGGCAAGATCCTGCAATTCGTCGAGCATAACGCGCCGCTGCGCCGGAATGTGACCATCGAGGAGGTCGGCAACGTGGCCGCGTTCCTGCTCTCAGAGCTGTCCTCCGGGATCACCGCCGAGATCACCTATGTCGACAGCGGCTTCAACGCGGTGGCCGGTGGGTTGCCCAGCGCAGGCGAATGAGCTGAGTCGCGCGAACCGGGCGCGTGGCGCCTGGGCACCCGGCGAAACAAAGGCCGCCGGGTCCTTGAGCCGCGTGCCAAGCCGGGCGCACCCGCCTAATACCGGGTCCACAAACCAGCGCGACATGAAGCGGCCGCGGCCGTACGCCAGCCTGCCTCAGCGGCAATAACCGCGATCGCTTGCTGATCAAAGCTTGACGGTGCTTGAAGGCGGCGTCCCCGTGCCTTTCTCAATCATTTCGACCAGGAAATCGATGAACGCGCGCACCGCCGGCAGCAATCCCTGCCGGGATAGGAATACCGCGTACAACTGCGGCGGCGGCAATGTCCAGCCAGGCATCACCGGCGACAATTGCCCAGCGTTCATCGCCGCCTGGTAAATATTATCCGGCAGTACCGCAATACCCACACCGGCCAATACCGCCTGGTGGATCATCAGCAAGTCAGCGGTCACTAGCCGCGGTTCATGCTCGTAGTCGTGACGCGTGCCATCCGGCGCAATCAGCTTGAACATGTACCGGCCATCGGCACTGGGCACCGACAGCGTCGCATAGCGCGCCAGGTCAGCGGGCACCATCGGCGGATGGTTCGCGTCCAGCAGGCTCGGCGAGCCGACCAGCATCTGCTCCCTGCGCCATAACGGCCGCACGACGATATTCGAGTTCGTGTGCGGCTCCGAGCGCACCCGCAGCGCGACATCGATCTCGTCCTCGAACAGGTCGATCACACGGTTCGTGACATGCATCGCCACTTTCACGTCTGGGTAGCGGCGCAGGAACTCCGGCATCCAATGCGCCAGCATCGTTTGGGAGACAGTCATCGGCACGCTGACACGCACCGTGCCGCGCGGTGTCGAGCCGAGCTGGTGAACCGCATCCAGCGCGGCCCGCGCTTCGCCGAGCATCGCCACACAATGCCGATGGAACAGTGCACCCGCCTCAGTCAGCGCGAGCTTGCGCGTCGAGCGCTGCAATAACCGCACCCCGAGCGCCGCCTCCAGATCAGACAGCCGCCGTGACAAACGCGATTTGGAAATACCCAGTGCGCGCTCAGCAGCTGAAAAACCGCCATATTCGACTACCTGCGAAAAATACAGCAGGTCGTTCAGATCATGATGACTTAGGTTCACGTTGTCGTTCCATCAGTAGAACAATTTGTTGCAGTATATGCCGCTGGCAGCCAATAACGCCGTATCTATAATCATCTCATGTTGCATAGATGATGCAAATAACCCAATTGAATCACGGAGGTTCTGATGATCGGTCATCGCAGCCACACTATCGCGGCGGCACGCTCGCAAGACGTGAGAGCCCGCGCAGTCCAGCAAGTAGTTCCCGCGCAGCGCACCGTGGAGGGTGCGGGATTTGTCGTACACCGGCCGTTCCCGACGCGGACGCTGACGGACTTCGATCCGTTCTTGCTGCTCGATGAGATGGGCCCGGTTGACTACGCGCCGGGCCAGGCCGTCGGCGCACCCGCGCACCCCCATCGCGGCTTTGAGACGGTCACGTATATGCTGGAAGGCGAGTTCGCTCATCGGGACTCTGCAGGCCACGCCGGCACACTCGGCCCGGGCGACGTCCAGTGGATGACGGCCGGCGTCGGCGTGGTCCATAGCGAAATGCCAGCTGCTTCGCTGCTCGAGCACGGCGGCCGCTCGCATGGCTTCCAGTTGTGGATCAATTTGCCGCGCCGCGACAAAATGATGGCACCTCGCTACCAGGAACTGCCCAGCGCGCACATTCCGGTTGCACGCACGCCGGACGGGCGCATCGACGTCAAAGTGATCGCCGGGAAGGCACTCGGGGTAAGCGCCGCGATTCAGACGCGCACCCCGATCCTGTTCCAGCATTTCCGGATGCAGCCCGGAGCAACCCTGGTACATCCGGTACCGGATGGCTTTCGCGTGTTCGCCTATGCGCTTGACGATGGCGGCCGCTATGGCGCCCAACAGACGGCGACCGACGCACGGCAGATGGTGGTGTTTGACAACGTCGGCGATACGATCACGATCAGCGCCACCGACCAGCCACTGCAATTTCTGCTGATCGGCGGCGTGCCGCTCAATGAACCTGTCGTGCGCTATGGCCCGTTCGTCATGAACACCGAGGACGAGATCCGCCAAGCCGTTGCGGACTACCGCGGCGGCAAGTTTGGACACATCACTGCCTGAATGATGGGCGGCGAGCGCCCTGCGGCACAATCCACGCATGGCGGCCAAGACGTGATGACGGCGCAGCGCACGCATGCATGCGCCAGTCGTCTCGGTCACAATAATTGCTCAGTGACCGTTGCTCGACCCACTTTGGCCCACTTGGAGGACTGACGACAATGAAAGAAGCGAATGTCACCGCGCACATCGACCATCACGCGTATCGAGTCCTACTCAACGATGGCACCCATAGCTGGCTGGCGGACGAGCCGGCGTCAGCCGGCGGCGGCGAGCGTGGACCTACGCCCATGTCGCTGCTGCTGTCCAGCCTGGGCGCGTGCACGTTGATCACGTTGAAGATGTATGCGCAGCGCAAGCAATGGCCCCTGGCTGATGTCGATGTTTCGCTCGATATCGAGAAGAACGACGACGGATCCACTATCCGCCGCACGATCGTGCTGCACGGCGAGTTGGATGACGAGCAGCAGGAACGCTTGTTGCAGATCGCCAATGCGTGCCCGATCCATAAGCTGTTGACGCATCCGATCACTATTCAGAGTGGACTGGCGGCGGCCGCGTAAATTGGCGTCGATTCGCGCTATCATCGCAGCATACCGCGCCTTGCTTGTTGAAGGACACCACGGCTTTGAACTTCGAACACCTGATCCAGGTCAACGACCCGCTGAACCCATTGACCGCTACGCTGACCCACGACGAACTGTGGGCTGGTCTCGTGCTGCGCGCTGAACAGCCGCAGTTGTTCGTGCTCGGCCTAGACAGTTGCACGATCCTGTCGCGCCACGGCGATACGATGGAGCGCGAGCTGCACTATGGGCCGGCCACCGTGCATGATCGCGTGACGTTCAGCCCCGGGCATCAGGTCCGGTATGACATTGAGGCGACCGACGCCCATGTCGGCGGATCGCTGACGATGACGATCGAGCAGCCTGACCCGTTGCAGTTGTTCGTGCGCTTCGAGTACTGCACCACGCTGCCAAGCGCCGTGCAAGGTTCCGACGACGAGCAAATGACAGAAATCGTCAAGTCGGCCTATCGCGAGGCAGATCTCGATACTGTACGACTGATCCGCGAATACGCGAGCAACGGCCGGCTGTCTACACACGTGCATTGACCCGCGGCATGGGCTATCGACTTGCTACGGCGATCAACAGATGCAATTGCAAATAATAATAATTATCATTTAAACTCGTCGTCAACAATCAACACATCACATCTTTGATGACGACCGCAAACCGCTCTCCCAGCACCCTGTACCTGCCTTCGGGGACGACAACCCGCCCAATGCACAGTTCCACTGCGCAGCCCGGAGGCCGGCGTGCCGCACCGGCGCTCACCACGCCGGCCCCACAGCCGCTGGGCACAGCCTATGCCGCGCATGCGCTGCAAAGCGACGACTTGCTGCAAGGTCGCACGCACGTGAGCATTCTGCATAACGGTGAAACGTATCAGCTGCGCGCAACGCGGCTGGGCAAGCTGATCCTGACCAAATGACCGGCATGCTGCCCGGCAAATACTCGGCAGCATGCTCCAACTGTGTATTGTGGGGACCACCTCGATCCGAGGTGTTTGGCACTAGCCAGCCTTGACGGCCTCATCGCGAGACTAGACCCCTTCGCGCCTGACAAGCCTGCCGCCATAGCCAGCAAAGCCGTTTTTTCGCGAAATTCTTCGTCCAATCTCGAACCCTAATCTCAGCGCCGACTCAGGCTTCATCACAAGGTAAGCTCAGACCTTATTGAGCCACCGCAGTCCGGCCCTCAAGGACAACCTTGCCGCACGGCAGACCGAGCCGCACGTCGCATCTTGTCACAGGTCGAACCTCACTACAGGCCGGGCTTTATCACAGGTCGAATCTCACCATAGGTCGAACCCTGCCATAGGTCGAGCTTCGCCGTAGGCCAAACCTCACCCTAGGTTGGGCCTTCACGCCAGCCGGATTTCACATCCATTTGGACTTTGGCGTCGATTCAGGCCTTTGCGAGGCCTGTGCTCAGGCCCAGCCCCAGAACATCAGCCACCATGCGCTATCGACAATCGCCAACGCCGCGACAAAGCACAGTAGTGCACCTACGCCCCGTGCGACACCGGCGCTCACGCCACGCACGTGCTTGACGACGATGTTCACCGCGAGATACAGACTTGCCGTGTTGGCGGCCGCCAGCAACGCGAGCCGCACGTCTGGTACCCAGCCAAGCGGCAGATGCTCGGCACGCAGCAGCGACACGGTGGTGGCCGACAAGCCGAGGAACACGCCCATGCCGGCCAGCGGGATCAATGCCTGCGCAAAGTGATGCAGCCGCGACGTACGCCACCGGCCGAGCAGCAGGTTGCCAATCGCGACGCACGCCAGCAGCGCGGTGCCATACAACAAGCCAGTGGTGACGATATAGCCGATCACCAAGCCACCGTCGAGCCACGAGAACACATCATTCTGCTCCGGATAGTGCGTGAAGATGAACCATGGCGCGTTGGTCTGCAGCGGCCACATGATGTCGTGGTCGATCAGCCACGCGGCCAGCGATTGCTTGATCGAGACAAACAGCGGGCTGACGGTCCAGTGAAACGCGCCGATCGCGATGCCGAGCAGCCCGTACAGAATCAACGCGGTGTCCCACCGGCTCGCCGCCTCCTCGCCCAACTCAACAACTTCCTCCGCCGGCGAGCGCCACGTCAGCGCGATCGCATCACGATGGCCGCTGCAACGGCCACACATATGGCAGGCCGACGCGCCCTTCATGTTTCGCAACGGCACGAGCGGCGCGCAGTTCACCGGGATCACACGGCGCCCATGCTTGCTCTGCGTGTATGAACGGCGCCACGCCTGCTCATCGACCCGATAGCGCAGCGGGGCGAGCCGCGCAAGCAGCGCGAATACGCCATTGACTGGACACAGGTACTTGCACCACACCCGTTTTTCCTGGCCGTACAGCAGGCCAATCACGATAGCGGCAATGGTCGACCCACCGAGCACCAACAACACCGCCTTCGGATACTGGTACACACTGACCATTTGCCCATAGATCGTCGTGAGCCCGAACGCGACGAACGGCCACCCGCCCCAACGTATCCAGCGCGGAATTGGACGGCCCAGCCCATGCTTGCTCGCGAACTCGGACAATGTGCCTTCCGGGCACAGCACGCCGCACCATACACGCCCGAGCATCACCATCGACAGCAGCACAAACGGCCACCAGATGCCCCAAAACACGAACTGCGCGAATACCGTGAGGTTCGACCAGATATGCGCGGCATCGTCCGGCAGCGGCATGAACGCCGGCACCAGGATCAACAGCGCATAAACGAGCACGACGACCCACTGCACGTTGCGGATCACCGTCTGATGGCGCTGCATCCAGTGCCCAGCCTCGGCCAACCAGCCGGAGCGTGGAGCAAGCATCACACTCATGCGGGCTTCCTCTGCGCGCCCGAGGATTGGCGCTGCCGGGTCCGGCGCAGCAACACCCAGACCACCAGCCAGAACAACGCATACGCAATGAGGTTGGCCAGTGCCGGATGGGCCCGATAGCCGGTCAGCGTCGCCACCAGCGAGCCGACTGTCCCCGAGTCGTCCAGGATGTGCGACGTGTCCCACACCATATCGATGCCGGTCGGCACGATTTCCTTGTCGATCAGCTTGTCGATGCCCGTTTCGAACAGACCAGCGCCGAGAAATAACAGCATGACCTCGGTGACGCGGAAAAACGCGCGCCACGAGAAAATCCGGCCACCCAGTTGCAGCAGATAAAACGTGAGCAACGCGAGCGCTAGACCAATCAGCACGGCCAGCCATTGCATCACATCAACGTGGCCCGATCGGCCGAAGCCCAGCCCATACAGGAAGATCACCGTTTCACTGCCTTCGCGCGCGATCGCCAGTGCCGCGAGCACTGCGACACTCCACCAGTTTGCATTGCGCCGACTCTCGGCCAACGACATTTCCATATCGCGCTTGAGCGTGCGACCATGCCGCTTCATCCACAGCACCATCTGTACGATCAGCACGCACGCGACCAGCACCATCGCCGTCTGGAAATAATCCTGCGCATCACCGGACAGCACTTCGGTGAAGCCGACCAGCGCAGCACCCAGGCCAACCGCCGCCAGCAATCCCGCACCGACGCCAAGCCACAGCCACGGCAATCCCTTGCGCGCGGCGGCGTCACCATTGCTCAACCAGGCATGCAGAATGCCGACTACGAGCAGCGCCTCGACGCTCTCCCGCCATACGATGAATAGAATCTGACCCATTACATCTTCCTTCACGCGGCTGTACGGCCCGTCACTTTGCCACTATCACGCCTTGCGCTCTTGGATGAAAATCATCGAAGAACTTGTACTCACCCGGCGACAGCGGCGCAATCACGACAAACGACTCGGCGCCCGGCGCCAGCACCTTCTCCTTGCGCAACTGCACGCTCTCGAACTCGACAGCGCCCTTGCCAGTGTTGTGCACCTCAATCTTGATGCGCTGGCCAGCCGGCACCTCGATGCGCGCCGGATTGAGCTTGCCGTCCGCCATCTCGAGCCGGAACGTAGGCAGGTCCGCGGCGCGAGCGACGCCGCCGAACGCGGCGCTCCACGCTAGCAGCCACGCCGCACCCTGCAATTTGAGCGTGTGCTTCATTGATCAGTACCCCCCCTTTTTGCCAATGCCGGCGAACGGGAAGTCATAGTTCAATTCGAACGGCTTGAACCACGGACCGACACCGGTTTCCTTGTCAACATGGCGGCCAAACGCCATATGCCCAGTCTGCTCGGGCGGTGCGATGAACAACTTCAAGTGGTACTTGCCCGGTCCCGCGAGCTTCACATTGTCGCCGTAGTGCGGGCCATCACTCGCCACCATCGCCATCAAATCACCCTTTTGCACGTAGTTCGAGCCGGGCTTGGTCAACTCGTAGCGTACCTGCAGATACGGCATCCAATCGCCTTCGGCAAAGCCGGTCGGGTTGTTCTTGACTGCATGGATATCCGCCTCCAGGTGGATGTCCGAGTCGGACGCCTTACGCATCATGCCTTCCGGGTCCATCGTGATCGGCTGCAGATACACCGCGCCAACTTCCATCCCGCCCTGAATCTGCGGCTTGCCAATCGGATACTCGGCTGCCGACGCCGTGCCTGCGGCGCCCATTGCCAGTGCAAATGACACCACGGCGGTGGCGGTACGAACTAGACGAAAACCTGCCATCGACATTCCTCGTAATGTGTGTGAAAACTGGAATAAGAACAATTCTCAATACAACGTCAGTGTAGCACTGATCTGCGCGTTGTCCCAAGCGACAATGTGCGTCGCACCGGCACATCTCGTCGCCGCGTAGGCTCGTGCTCCGGGCGCCCCGCGCCCCGCATTGCGCCGTTGCGCCGTTGCGCCGTCGCGCCGTCGTGGCGTCGTGGCCGCGACCTAGCGCAGTTCTGGCACGTGGTCGCCGACGCTCGCGCCGAATGCGCGTTGCTTGAGCCGCGCCAATTGGTCGCGAGTCTGCGCCGCCTTCTCGAACTCGAGGTTCTTCGCGTAGTCCAGCATCTGCTTTTCGAGTTTTTTGATTTCTTTCGCGAGTTGCTTGTCCGACATGTCCTCGATCTTCGCGCGCTCCTGCTGCACGCGCAGTTCGGCGCGCGCGTCGTCCACGTCGTAGATGCCGTCGATGATGTCTTTAATCCGTTTGACGACGCCACGCGGCACGATACCGTTGCGCTCGTTGTATTGGATCTGTTTACGACGCCGCCGCTCGGTCTCGTCGATCGCGCGCCGCATCGAGTCGGTGATCGTGTCACCATACAGGATCGCGCAGCCGTTGACGTTGCGCGCGGCCCGCCCGATCGTCTGGATCAGCGAGCGCTCGGCGCGCAGGAACCCTTCCTTGTCCGCGTCCAGGATCGCCACCAGCGACACTTCCGGGATATCGAGCCCTTCGCGCAGCAGATTGATACCGACCAACACGTCAAAGGTGCCCAGCCGCAGGTCGCGGATAATCTCCACCCGCTCGACCGTATCGATGTCGCTATGCAGGTAGCGTACCTTCACGCCGTGGTCGGCAAGAAACTCGGTCAGTTGCTCGGCCATGCGCTTGGTTAGCACGGTAACCAGCACCCGTTCGCCAGCCGCCACACGCTGGTTGATTTCCGACAGCACGTCATCGACTTGCGAACTGGCGGGACGAACTTCGATCTGCGGATCGACCAGCCCGGTGGGGCGCACCACCTGCTCGACGACCTGGCCCGCGTTGCGCTGCTCGTAGGCAGCCGGCGTCGCCGACACGAACACCGCCTGGCGCATCTTGCGCTCGAATTCATGAAACTTCAGTGGGCGGTTATCCAGTGCGGACGGCAGCCGAAACCCATACTCAACTAGGTTTTCTTTGCGCGACCGGTCCCCGTTGTACATAGCGTTGAGCTGGCCGATCAGCACATGCGACTCGTCCAAGAACATCAGCGAGTCAGTCGGCAGATAGTCGCACAGCGTTGGCGGGGGCTCGCCGGGCGCGGCGCCCGAAAAATGCCGCGAGTAGTTCTCGATGCCCTTACAGAAACCGAGTTCCTGAAGCATCTCGAGATCGAACCGGGTGCGCTGCTCAAGCCGCTGCGCCTCGACAAGCTTGCCCTCCTGGTGGAAGAGCGCGAGCCGCTCGCGCAACTCCTCCTTAATCGTTTCAACCGCTCGCAACACCGTATCGCGGGGCGTCACGTAATGCGACGACGGGTAGACGGTGAAACGCGGGATACGTTGCCGCACCCGTCCGGTCAACGGGTCAAACAAATGCAACGATTCGACCTCGTCGTCGAACAGCTCGACGCGCACTGCCATTTCGGCATGCTCGGCCGGAAACACGTCAATGGTGTCGCCCCGCACGCGGAATGTGCCACGCTGGAAATCGATATCGTTGCGCATGTACTGCATGGCAATCAGCCGGGTAATGATCTCGCGCTGGCCGACACGGTCACCGTCGCGCAGCGTGAGAATCATCTGATGGTATTCCGCCGGGTTGCCGATCCCGTAGATTGCCGAGACCGTCGCGACGATCACGACATCACGCCGCTCCAACAGACTCTTGGTGGCCGACAGCCGCATCTGCTCGATGTGTTCGTTGACCGCCGAATCCTTTTCGATGAACAGGTCGCGCTGCGGCACGTACGCTTCGGGCTGGTAGTAGTCGTAATACGACACGAAATATTCGACTGCGTTGCGCGGAAAAAACTCACGGAACTCGGAATACAGCTGCGCGGCCAGCGTCTTGTTCGGAGCGAATACGATCGCCGGGCGGCCGAGTCGAGCGATCACGTTGGCCATCGTGAACGTTTTGCCCGAGCCGGTCACGCCGAGCAGCGTCTGGAACGCGAGTCCGTCCTGGATACCCTCGACCAACTGGCGAATGGCCTCCGGCTGGTCACCTGCCGGTGGAAACGGCTGGTACAGCTGGTAGGGCGATCCATCGAAGACAACGAATTTGCTCTCATCGAGCGCGTTATCGTTTTCGGTGTGCAATGCGGACATGGGTCGTTCCTTCCGGCCGGGACAAGCAAACGTCCATTCTAGCGTTTTGGCGCGACATGGGGTCGAGTGGAACCTCAGGGAAACCGCCACGCTCAGCCGCGCACCGGCACCCGTTCGATTCCAGCACTGGCCCGTGGCCGATCCGAGTCGAGCGGCGGCGCGACCATACACTCTACACAGGCGTGAGCCGAGCACCGAGCAAGCCGCGCGCTGAGCAAGCCAGGCGCCGGAACAGACCATACGCTGAAGCAAGCCAGGCGGCGGAGCAGACCATGCGCTGAAGCAAGCCAGGCGTCGGAACAAACCATGCTCCGAAGCGGATCGATGGGGCAGGGTTCTCTGCTGCCCGCCGACGCGCAGCCATGCGGCCGGCATTGGTTACAATATTGAAATGGGTGGCTGCTGAGCGTCGATCCCAACCATGCCATGGCCGCCGTCCACTGTCTTTTCGAACTCACTGCCGATACGATCATGTCTCTTTTCTCCGCCGTCGAACTCGCGCCGCGCGACCCGATTCTGGGCTTGAATGAAGCTTTTAATGCCGATACCCGTCCGACAAAGGTCAACCTGGGCGTGGGCGTCTACACAAACGAGGAAGGCAAGATTCCGCTACTGCGTGCGGTGCGCGAGGCTGAACGGGCCCGGTTGGAGCAAGCGTTGCCGCGCGGCTACCTACCGATCGACGGAATCGCCGCATACGACACGGCAGTGCAAAAACTGTTGTTGGGTAACGACTCGCCGCTGATCGCCGAAGGCCGCGTCATTACCGCGCAGGCGCTTGGCGGAACCGGTGCGCTGAAAATCGGCGCGGATTTCCTCAAGCGCATCGAGCCAAACGCGAAGGTGGCAATCAGTGACCCGAGTTGGGAAAACCATCGCGCACTGTTTGAAAGCGCCGGCTTCGAAGTCGTAGCATATCCGTACTACGACCCGGCGACCCACGGTGTAAAGTTCGACGCACTGCTCGCCGCGCTGAACAGCTATCCGGCCGGCACGATCGTGGTGCTGCACGCCTGCTGCCACAACCCGACAGGTGTCGATCTGGACGAGGCACAGTGGCGGCAGATCGTCGACGTGGTCAAGACACGCGAATTGGTGCCGTTCCTGGACATGGCCTACCAGGGTTTTGCGCAGGGTATCGACGAAGATGGCGCGGCGGTACGCCTGTTCGCGTCGGCGGGTATCGACGTCTTCGTCTCCTCGTCGTTCTCCAAGTCGTTCTCGCTGTACGGCGAGCGGGTCGGCGCGCTGACAGTCATCACGCATGGCGGCGAGGAAAGCGCGCGCGTGCTGTCGCAATTGAAGCGTGTGATCCGCACCAACTATTCGAACCCGCCGACACATGGCGGCGCGATCGTGGCAGCAGTGCTCGGCAATCCCGAATGGCGCACGCTCTGGGAACAGGAACTTGGCCAAATGCGCGAGCGCATCCGCGCGATGCGCGGCGGCTTGGTACAAAAGCTCAAGGACGCCAGCGTGCAGCGCGATTTTGAATTCGTCAACCGGCAGCGCGGCATGTTCTCGTATTCAGGACTCAACGCCGCGCAAGTCGAGCGCCTGCGCGAGGAATTCGGTATCTATGCGGTCAGCACCGGACGTATCTGTGTGGCCGCGCTCAATACGCGCAACCTTAACGTGGTGGCCAACGCAATCGCGCAAGTATTGAAGTGATCGAGACGGCGCGATGGCGCGGCGCCCGCCATGCCATCGTGCCGTCCGGTCCTCGGCATTGAATAGCGCCTGCTCGACGCCAACCGGCACCGGCAAGCCGAGCGTGGGCTGATAAATCGCATGCCAGAATTCACGCGGCGCGGCAGTCGCCACAGCGGCGCATTGCCCCTCATGATCGCAGTATTGAACGCGCCGATCGAAGTGCCAGCTAGCCAGTTTGGACGGATACCGGCATCATGCAACCCCTCGTACCCCTGCCTGGTCTGCGCCGAGCACGCCGCCCTACAGCGCCCATACCACCGTCTCGTAAGGCAATAGCGCGCGCAGGGGCCCATCGCTCGGACAGGTCGGGGCTGCATGGGGTCCGCTCATGACAGGCTATTTCATCGACCAGCCGTGCGTGACGAGGAACGATTGGCCGGTGAGGGCTGCGCTCGGATACGCGGCCAGAAATAGCGCCAGTTGCGCGACGTCGTCAACGGTGGTGAACTCGCCGTCCACGGTGGCGCCAAGCATCACACGCTTGACCACCTCTTCCTCGCTGATGCCCAGTTCCTTGGCCTGCTCCGGAATCTGCTTGTCCACCAGCGGCGTGCGCACGAATCCGGGACAAATCACGTGCGAGCGCACGTGATGCGCGGCCCCTTCCTTCGCGAGCACACGCGCCAGGCCGAGCAGTGCGTGCTTGGCGGCCACATACGCTGATTTCAGCGGCGACGCCTCGTGTGAATGCACTGAGCCCATATAGATCACGACGCCCCCACGATCGCCGGCATACATGTATTTAAGCGCCGCCTTGGTGGTGAGAAACGCACCGTCGACGTGGATCGCCTGCATCTTCTTCCAGTCCGAGTACGCATAGCTTTCGATCGGATTGACAATCTGGATGCCGGCATTGGACACTAGGATGTCCACCGAGCCGAACGCCGCGGCCACCTCGTCGACGCCAGCATTCACCGCATGCTCGTCTGTCACGTCCATCGCAACGCCGAGCGCCCGGCCGCCTTGCGCGGTAATCTCCCGCACGAGCGCTTGCGCACCTTCGCGATTCAGGTCGGCGATGCCGACCGCGGCGCCAGCTTGCGCGTAGACGCGGGCGATCTCGCGGCCGATCCCGCTTGCCGCACCGGTGACGATGGCTGTCTTACCGCTCAGATTCGCCTTCAAAGTCGACATTGATTTTTCTCCTAGCCAGTGAGTCACACGAACGTGACGCGTCATCGCGACCGGCGGCCGATGCCCAGGTCGGGCCGGACACCGCGCAGCGAGCGAATTGCGCTATTGTGCCTGGACCGGGGCGCGCGCTGCATGCGATAGCCGTCGAGCCTGAATTTTCCCAAGCCACTACGCTATAGGACTCGCACTGCGGCGCGGTGCAGACGGCGGCCCGCGTGTATCAATGGACACGGACCGACAGGTGGAGTGCAAATGGAATATCGAAGATTGGGCCGCTCCGGCCTGCAAATCAGCGAACTGTCGATCGGCTCATGGGTAACATACGGTAGAACCCAGTCGATACCCGTATCGCGTGCGAGTCGCTGGCCCGAGCGCGCGACGCCGGTGTGAATTTTTTCGACAACGCCGAGGTGTACGCGGGCGGCCACTTCGAGCAGAACAAGTGTCACGCCCGCCTCCCGGCAATGCAATGCGCCCGGCTCACAAGCGTAGAATAGTGGGCTTTTCCGCGCCCGCACATCCGGCATCATGCTCAGTTACCGTCACGCCTTTCACGCCGGCAATCATGCCGATGTACTCAAGCATTGCGTCGTCGTGCACCTTCTGCGCCATCTTGCGCAGAAGGACAAGGCTTTTTGGTATATCGACACGCACGCGGGCGCCGGTGCGTACGCACTGCACGAAGGTTACGCGCAGAAGCGACTCGAATTCGAGACAGGTATTGCGCGGCTATGGAAACGCACCGATCTGCCGACGCCGCTGGCCGATTACGTGGATGCCGTGCGCGCATTGAATCCGGATGGCGAACTGCGTTTCTACCCTGGCTCTCCCTATCTCGCTTGGCAGACGCTGCGCGAGCAGGACCGGATGCGACTGTTCGAGATGCATACGACAGAGATCGACGTGCTGCGCAGCAATTTTCGCGATGCCGGGCGGCGCGCGATCATCGCCGGCGGTGACGGCTTCGAGGCAATCAAGGCATTGCTGCCGCCTCCGCCACGGCGCGCCCTGACACTGATCGATCCTTCCTACGAGGACAAGCGCGACTACGCGCGCACCCTGGATTGCGTCCAAGCGTGTCTGAAGCGCTTTGCGACGGGCGTCTATGCGATCTGGTACCCGCAGGTCACGCGGCTCGAAGCGCAGCGCTTTCCCACCCAACTCAAGCGCTTGCGGCAAGATCGTTGGCTGCATGTGGCACTGAGCGTTGGCACGGCGCCGAAAGACGGCCTAGGACTGTACGGCAGCGGCATGTTCGTGCTCAATCCGCCGTACACGCTGGCTGCGGCGCTGCACGAAACCCTGCCCTGGCTCGTCGACGCACTGGGCATCGACCGGCAAGCCCGCTTCGTACTGGAGGTGGGCGACGACTGAGGACTGGAGACTGACGGCGGCGCAGCGAATCGCACGCCGCGTTGCAGCCTCGGCATTGTCAATGCACGGTTGCCTTAAGCTAGTGAGATAACGTTTCGCTTGAATGCGAACGGCAACGCCTTCTCGCGTCACCGCAATGGACTAGAACCCGCCGGTTGACGGCTTCGGCACGCATCATTGACGGCCCCATTCGGCAGAAATGGGATAGCGGCAGATGAACGTCGCCCAGTGTAGGATTAAAGCGAGCGGTAACCGTTGTTTTCCAGCGCGCGAATACGCCGCTCGAGTTCGAAGATATCGGCCGACTGCGCCAGATACGCTTCGCGACGGCGGCGTTCGGCCTTCTCGAACCAGTTCGACAACGCCATCAGCAGATAGGTCAGCATCATAATGCTCCAGGAATCGGAGGTGTCCCGTCAGAATGACATCAGGGATTTCCCTTAATCGGGTTAACCCGAGTATAGAAATCTGTCTCAAAAAAGTCCAGCGAATTGCACGAATGATGGGCATGCACGTTTGGCATGCCCATTGAGCGTGAATCGCCAGCCCCCTTCGCCCTGCCGCGCACTGCGGTGAAAAAGCGTGTCGCCTTGCTCATCGGCAGCCGGGCAAATGCCCGCCTTGGGTGCAGCGATCCGGTGGCCCGCTGCGCGCCGCACGCGCACGGCTCGGGTGCACCACGCGGCACGGTGATCGCACGCGCAATCGCGACCACGGACCTTTTGACTTGCATCGCGGCATGCGACGAGAGCAACAGCGCACAAGCGGCTCGACGGTCAACGCGTCCACCAGCACGCAGACTGACGAGGGGCTATGGACCGGCACGCTGGACACTTATCTGCTCAGCGGCAATGCGCCGGTCATTTTGCCGGCCAAGAACGCGTGGTACATCAGCGTGGTACATCAAGCTGCAGGAACATACGTTGGACTATACGAGCGACCCGTCCGGCCTCATCACCACGCCTGTTCCGGGGCATGCAGTGGCGCGGCCACGCTGATCGACTCGCCGCACGAAAGCGATGGGCAACGGGTGTTCAACCTCGCAAACGCGAACTCCGGCTTTGGGGTCATGCTGCTACGTCAGTGAGCACGGTCTCAACACGCTGCCCGCGTGCCGCACGGCGGCTGCAAGCAGCGCCCGCGTCGGGCGGTGATGATGCACAATGTGCGCATGGGCCGCTGTCGTCCAATGCCAGATGTTCGATGATCGGGCAATCCGGACGCTCGTCGCCATGGCAATGCGCGGCCAGGTGCGCTAGGGTGTCGCGCATCGCCGACAGCTCCGCGATGCGCTGCTCGAGTTCGGCGACGTGACCCAGCGCGATCGACTTGACCTGTGCGCTGGCCCGCTCGCGATCGTTCCATAACGCCAGCAGTCGCCGAATATCGACGACCGAAAAGCCCAGCCGCCTCGCATGGCGCACGAACCGCAGCGCGTGAACCTCCTTGTCACCATACACCCGATAGCCAGCATCGGTGCGGCTGTGCGGCGTCACCAGTCCAATGCTCTCGTAGTAGCGAATCATCTTTGCGCTGACGCCTGACGCGTGCGCGGCCTGGCCTATGTTCATGATCGTCGATGCACCGCGTGCGATTCGATACAGTCAAAAAATACTACACCTTGCCATCATGGGAAGGTCTACGCTTGATGTGGATTAATTTGCGCTTGATTGACAGGAGCCCATCATGATCGAATTCAAGGTATCCGGCATGAACTGCCAGCATTGTGTCAAAGTAATTACCGAGTCGCTCCACGCGTTTGATGCGCACGCCCGAGTCGATGTCAACCTCGAACGAGGCCACGTGACGGTCGACAGTACCCAACCCCGCGCCGCGCTGAAAGCGGCGATCGAGGATGCCGGCTATACAGTGAATCAATAAGCGACGCACGCGCCGCCCCCCACTACCGCGTTAAGTCGTCGCGGGCCCACTGGAGCATCGGCGTCGGATCGCTTCAGTGAAAATCCCGGCTCTGCGTAGGCAGAGGGCCCAACAGCGCGCTCTTGTCCTCGAGCCGTTTGGCAACTAGGTGCATCACCTCGCCTTGCCGCTGCCATATGCCATAGACGGCTATCAATCGCGCGTTCAGCAAGGCCTGGCGATGACGCTCAACCAGTGCGGGCCAGACAATCACATTCACGGTGCCAGTCTCATCCTCGATGGAAACGAAAATCGTGCCGCTCGCGGTGCCGGGACGTTGCCGGACCGTGACAATACCGCACGCACGCGCCAATCGTCCATTGGGAAAGGCAGCGAGCTGCGCTGCGGTCTTGAAGCGCATCGCCGCAAGCCGGGAGCGCAACAACGCGAGTGGATGCCGGTTCAACGTCAAGCCCAGACTCGCATAGTCCGCAATGATCTCGCGCCCCTCGCTGGCGCGCGGCAACGCAAGCGCCGTCTCGGCAATCGGCGCATCGCACAGCAGCCGCGGCAGCGGTTGCTGTGCAGTCACCGCCCACCATGCCTGGCGCCGATGCCCGGCCAGGCTCTGCAGTGCATTGGCCGCTGCCAGTGCCTCGAGTTCGCGGCGCGACAACGCGGCGCGGCGCGCCAGGTCCTGCACATCCGCAAATGGTCTGCGTTCGCGCGCGGCCATGATCCGTTCAGCGGCCTTTTGTGAAAATCCCTTAATCAAGTGCAAGCCGATCCGGACTGCCGGCCCGTCGAGTCCATAAGCGGAAGGCGGCTGCCGCGAACGCGTGCCCGCCGGGTCGCCATAAACCTCGTGCAGCGTCGCCAGTGTCGCAGCCGATGCCGGAGACGACGCGCCGACGGTCGCAGGCGAGCAGGTGCCATCCAACGTCGATGCGCAGGCCGACACGCGGGGTTGGCCAAGCTCGTGAGGCGGCAAGCCAAACGGACCCAGCCACGCGAGGCTCCCATTGGCGCCATCAAAGGGTGCGTTCGCCAGTTGTCGTCCATCATTCTGCTGCAACGTTGACTCCCAGTGACTGACTGCCACGTCGGGCGGCAGCACTCGGACGCCGTGCCGCTTCGCATCCTGCACGAGTTGCGACGGCGAATAAAAACCCATCGGCTGGCTGTTGAGCAGCGCGGCGAGAAACGCCGCGGGCTCATGCCGCTTGATCCATGCACTGACGTAGACGAGCCACGCAAAGCTAGCTGCGTGGCTCTCCGGAAAACCATACTCGCCGAAGCCCTCTATCTGCGCACAAATCCGCCGCGCAAACTCAAGCGAATATCCTTTCTCCAGCATGCGCCGTGTCAGGTCCTCCTGATACAGCTGCAGATGGCCGCGCCGGCGCCACGCGACCATCACACGACGCAGCTTGTCCGCCTCTTCCGCGCTGTAGCCCGCAGCGATCATCGCCAACTGCATCACCTGCTCCTGGAAGATCGGCACCCCCATCGTGCGTGCCAGCGCGGGCTTGAGGTCATCCTTCGGGAAATCGACCGGCTCTAGCCCCTGCCGCCTGCGCAAATACGGGTGCACCATGCCGCCCTGTATCGGACCGGGACGTACGATCGCCACTTGCACGACAAGATCGTAGAAGCGGCGCGGCTGCAATCGCGGCAGCATGTTTTGCTGCGCCCGTGACTCGATCTGAAACACACCCGCCGTATCGGCATGGCAACACATTTCGTAGACCGTCAGGTCCTCGCGCGGAATATCCTGCATTCGCAGCTTCGGCCAGCCGCGCCGCTTCGCAATGAACTCCAGCGCGCGGCGAATCGCCGAGAGCATGCCTAGCGCCAACACATCCACTTTCAACAGCTTCAGCGCATCGAGGTCGTCCTTATCCCATTCAATCACGCTGCGATCCTTCATCGCCGCATTCTCGATCGGCACGAGCCGCGACAGCATATCCCGCGCAATCACGAAACCGCCGACATGCTGCGACAGATGCCGTGGAAAGCCGCGCAACTGACCGCTTAGCTCCAGCAATTGCAGCGTGATGCGCGCTTGCGGATCGAGTCCCGCTTCGGCCAGCTTGCCCGCCGAAGCCTGCGGCGCATCCCTCCATTGATGCAACGCCGAAAACCGTTCGACTGACTGGGCTTCCAGGCCCAACGCCCGTCCGACGTCCTTCAGCGCGCTGCGGGTGCGGTAGCTGATCACCGTCGCAGCCAGCGCCGCACGCATGCGGCCATATTTGGCGTAGATGTACTGGATGACCTCCTCACGCCGCTGGTGCTCGAAATCGACATCGATGTCCGGCGGTTCTCGACGGGCGCGCGAGATGAAACGCTCGACCAGCATCCTATGAAATACCGGGTCCACCTCGGTGATATGCAGGCAATAGCAGACCACCGAGTTTGCCGCCGAGCCGCGTCCTTGGCACAGGATGCGGTTGGCCCGCGCAAACGAAACGATGTCATGCACGGTCAAAAAATAGGGCTCATAGCCAAGGTCGGCGATGAGCCGAAGCTCGTGCTCGATCTGCGCCTGGTGCTCCGGCCTTAGCCCTTGCGGCCAGCGCTCGGCTGCCCCCGCATAGACCAGGTTGCGCAACTGCGACGCCGCCGTTTGGCCAGGCGGCACCAGCTCCTTGGGATACTCGTACTTAAGCTCCGACAGTGAAAACGTGCAGCGTCGCGCGACCTCCAGCGTCGCATCGAGCGTGTCGCGCGGGTACAGTGCAGCTAACCGCGCCCGCGAGCGCAGATGACGCTCACTGTTCACCTCCAGTGCATAGCCGCACTGCGCGAGCGTCGTATTCAGGCGGATCGCCGTCAAAGTATCCTGCAGCCTCTTGCGATGACGCGCATGCATCAGCACGCCGCCGGCTGCCACGAGCGGCAGGCCAGTGTGCGCGGCGATTGCGCGCAATCCATCGAGCAGCACGGCATCGCGCCCGTCCTGCCACAGCTGCAGCGCCAGCGAGGCCCGGCCCGGCGCCAGTTGCGCGAGCCATTCGGCCGCCGTGCACGTATCGGCGAGCGGCGCATCGCGATTCGGTATCAGCAGCAACTCGCAGCCAGGCAAGCGTCCCAAATGTACATAACCGGGATCGAGCGGCATAAAATCGTTGACCGTGAGCCAGTAACTGCCCTTTTCGGTCCGGGTGCGCGCTAACGTGATCAGCTCGGACAGGTTGCCATACCCTTGCCGGTCGCGTGCAAGCACCACCAACGTGCAAAATGGCGTACCGTCGGCTGCATGCACTGTCATCTCGCTACCGACCAGCAGCTTAAGCGGCTCGTTGCCGGCGGCATCACGACGATCCCCCATCGCCGCATACGCGCGCACCACGCCGGCCAGTGAGCACTCGTCGGTCACGGCTAGCGCGGTATAGCCCAATTCGATCGCGCGCTCGATCAGTTCGTCCGCGTGCGAAGCGCCGCGCAGGAACGAGAAATTGGTCAGGCAGTGCAACTCCGCATACGCGGGAGGAGCCGAATCCATTGCATTGCTATCCAAAAAAACCGTGCAGGAACCAGCGTCCTGTCACCCGTTCGCGGAATATCCAGTACCAGTGCGACCGGGCGTCAGCGGCAACGTAGTAATCACGTGCGATAGGCTCGCCATCCCACCATCCTGCCTCGATGCGTTCCGGCCCAGCCACCAGCGTGAGCCGGCTTCGATAGAACGGCGTGCCATTGCGCTCGCTCAACGGCTGCGGAGTATCGAGCAGCCAGGCGGGACGGGGAAGCGCATTCGGCGTCAACGGGCCTGGCGCGCCGAACCGGCCGCGCGGCGCCTTATACGGTGTTCTAAAAGGGGCGATGAAATGCGCACGCTCTGGCGCATTCGCATGCAAGCGCGCCACCTGCACATCCATTGACGCAGCCGCCTGAAGCCGGGTAGCAACCGGTCTACCCGCACCCGCCGCCCGCCGTCGAGGATGCGACGACGACGGCACACGCCGCTCGAGCATTGCCAAGCGCCAGGCGCGCCTGCGCAACGCCGCTTCAGGCCGGTGATTGTCGTGGGCGGCGAGTTCGAGCACCCGCTCATCGCCCAACCGCGCGCTCAATCGCTCGACTAGCCGCACCACGGCGTCGCGCTCGGTTCCCGGCATCGGGAAAAACGTCGGAGCCTCTCCCTCATGCGCTACCACACGCAGCGCCTGCAGCGACAGCTCAAGCACCGGTGCGGCGAGCCGCAACGGGTTCAACTTTTCGCGCAGCAGCGCCACCAGGTGCTGGGCATCGCGTGACGGTTCGGCCCAGGTGATCCCGATACGCGATGAGCAACGCATGCCGCGAAACGATGGCTCATGCAGGAGCAACAAATCGAAACCGGTCAACGCCGCATGCTGCGCGCTGAGCCAACCGCACAACTGGGCAATCAAGCGGGCAGCCGCAAACAACAGCGCCTGCGCATTGTCGACGCGCGCCATCAACTCGAGACGCGCCTCGAACGTGCGGGGCGCGACAAAGGCGTCGCGTGGATCAGCGGCCTCGCCATAGGCCTGCTCCAATTGCGTCAGCACGGTCGCCCCGAAGCGGCGCGCAATCCCACCGCGCGGTAGGCGACGCAGATCGCCGAACGTGGCGCAACCGATTTGCTCGAGCGCACCACTCATGCCTTGCACGGCAGGCAGCAGCTCAATCGGCAGTCGGTCGAGCACGCGCGTCAGTGTTTGCAGCTTGAGCACGCGCCGCCGGCTGCGGTACGCCCGCCGGCGTTGAGCCTGCGCCAATAGCCATGCACCCGCGGGCGTCGGCGCACAACCGAGCCGCGCGGCATGACCGCACGTGGCCACGGTTTGCGCCACCTGGCGCTGCACCCTGCGTAGACCGCCAAACAGCCGCAGCACCGAACTGACTTCAAGCAGCACTGTATGAGCAGGCGCCAACACGACGCGCGGCGACCACGCGAGCAGCGCGAGCGCAACCGCCTCGAGCGCGGCCGATTCCCGCAACGGATCCGGACTCAGGAAAACCAACTCGGGCGCCAGCGTCAACGCATGCGAGCGTGACCACCCGGCTCTTACACCGAGCCCGTACGCGGCGGCATCGGCTTGCAGCACGCGGGCATGATCGGCCAGCGCATACGGCGGGGCCTCCGGCTGCGCCGACGGCCGCACCGACTCAAGCGGCAACCACGGCAGAGCGACAGCGATCCATAGCATGGCCGTCCTCCACTTCCTTGCCAATGCGCCCGTCCTCGCCAACACCGGCCTGCTGAGCGACGTCTGTTTGTAGCTCAACGCCGGCCTGCTGCACGATCTCCATTTTTTGACCGATACCAGCGTGCGCCATATGTCCACCGCCCGTGGCCAGCAGCCGTTCTGCCTCCAGCGGCAACGGCACATGGACCGGGTTTTCCAGTACCGGCCCGCGTCGCTTAATGATCGTCAGGTCAAGGCCGCTATGTTGCAAATCCGCGCCGCCGCGCGCCTCGCACAGGATGCGAAGCGGCGCGGGTGAGGACTGGGCGGCTGTATGCGCCGGGCGCATTAGGAAGGCCAGCGCATCGCCATCCTGCGCCGCCAGCTGCAAGCGTCGCAACGCTTCGGCCCGCACCGTTGCATGCCAGACTAATATGGCCCCCATACCCTGATGCTTGAGCGATTGCTCAGCCGCCCACAACACGTCGGCACCCTGCTGTTTGGCGGCGTCCCGTTCCTCGCGGCGGGATGCCGCAATCCAGATCAACCGGTCCAACGCCACGCCCCATGCCATCCATGCCGGCGCATAAGGCAGGCAAGGCGGCGCAATCAGCAGCACGTGGCGGCCGGCGCGCGCGGTCAAATCGGCCAACACAGGCGCCAGCAGGCGCAATTCGCCTGCGCCCGGTTGCGCCAGCAGCAATTCGGTCAGCGCAGCGCGCGGCCAACCACCGCCTGGCAATTCACGATCGAGGGCGGCATGCCCGCTCGGAAGGCTGCCGCGCGACGCGCTGCCCAGTGCATCCCCACGCCATATCTGTCGTTGCAAGTGCCCGGGCAACTCAGCGGTCCACGCAAAGCGGTCTCGGCTCTGATCCAGCGTCATTGTTTCCGCGATTGCGCTCGCAGCCATGAATTCCTCCTTCGAATGTTATCTTGCCCATTTACTGTATATTTATACAGTATTTTGAACAGAAAATTAAGAGGGAAAACGCGCCTCCATGCCTGCGGCGCGCTCTGCGGCGACGCGCTCAACGCAATCGGAACTGCCCCGCCAGCCGCCTTATTGCCGTTGTGCCCATCGAGCGGCGCGCGGCTGACGCGAGACACGAACCGGCAATGCTGGTCCGGATAAGCGACACAGCCTTCATGGCGGTTTTCCAGGGAGTCGGCGCAAGACAGGTAGCCGCAGCACAAGCCGCCCCATCGGCCCTCGTAGGGCTGCTCCCATCCGTTCTACGGCACAGCGATCAACTCGCTTGAATTCGCGTCAACTCGCCTGGCGTAAGCAAGCCAGCAGCTTTTTCGGTTACGGTGTGCGCAGCGCCGAGGCAGCCCAGCGAGGTTGACCGATTCTCGACAATAATTGTCCTAACAGCGTGTTTAAGCCACATTAAACTCAACGTCGCTCCATGATGGTACGCCCGCATCGGGTACCGCAGCCCTCGACCCACAGACGAGAAAAATCGATGTCCACGCTTGATAAGCAGAACGCGGCCGCCGCAGGTACTTCCAGCGGCGCCACGCTCAGCGCCGCCACCACACGGGCCGGCGCAACCGTGTTCCCGGTGCTCGGCGCAATCAGCGTCTCGCACCTGCTCAACGACATGATTCAGTCGTTGATCCTGGCCATCTATCCGATGCTCAAGGCCAACTTCCATTTGAGCTTCGGCCAGATCGGGCTGATCACGCTGACCTACCAGGTCACCGCCTCGCTACTGCAGCCGCTCGTGGGCCTGTACACCGACAAGCACCCGAAACCGTTCTCGCTACCCGTCGGCATGGGTTTCACATTGTGTGGCTTGCTCCTGATGTCCGTGGCCAGCACTTTCCCGATGCTGTTGCTGGCCGCATCGCTAGTCGGTTGCGGCTCGTCGGTGTTCCACCCCGAGTCTTCGCGCGTCGCGCGCATGGCCTCTGGCGGCCGTCACGGACTCGCGCAGTCACTGTTTCAGGTCGGCGGCAACTTCGGCACCTCGCTCGGACCGTTGCTGGCCGCTTGGATCGTGATCCCGCACGGGCAGCCGAGCATCGCCTGGTTCTCGCTCGCGGCGCTGGTCGGCATCGTGATCCTGTTCAATGTCGGACGTTGGTACCGTAGCCATCCGTCCACGAAGCAGTCCCGCACCAGCACGGCCCGCGTGGCATTGGCGCGCTCGCGCATCGCCATCGCCATCGGTGTGCTGATGCTGTTGATATTCTCGAAATACTTCTACTTGGCCAGCATCAACAGTTACCTTACCTTTTACCTGATCGACAAATTCCACCTGTCAGTGCAATCGGCACAGGTTCATTTGTTCATCTTCCTCGCGTCAGTCGCTGCCGGCACGGTGATCGGCGGACCCATCGGTGACCGGATCGGTCGCAAGTATGTAATATGGGCATCGATTCTCGGCGTCGCCCCCTTCACATTGGCGCTACCGTACGCCAACCTGTTCTGGTCCAGCGTGCTGCTGGTCATCATCGGCGTGGTGATCGCGTCGGCCTTCTCCGCGATCCTCGTGTATGCGCAAGAGCTGATCCCCAATAAGGTGGGCATGATCGCCGGCCTGTTCTTCGGCTTTGCGTTCGGCATGGGCGGCGTGGGTGCCGCCGTGCTCGGCTGGCTGGCCGATACCACCAGCGTGCGGTTCGTCTACCACGTGTGTGCGTTCCTGCCGTTGATCGGCATCGTCGCCATCCTGCTGCCGAACCTGGAGCGCCCGCGCGCCGGTCAGTCGGCGTAATCCGCGCTTGCCGCGGCCGGACTGATGCGAATTTCCCCTCGGGCAGCATCGCGCGCGATCGCGCGGGGACAACCTGATGCGGGTTGCCTGGGCCGCATGATGCAGTTTGTCCGAGCCGCATGATGCGGGTTTACTCGGAGCATCATGATGTGGGCTTGCCCAGGGCAGCGTGGTGCGGGCTCATCTCGGGGCTAACGCCCGGCGAACTTCACGGTTAAGCTATGCGCACTGACGCGGTCGCCTGGCTTCGCAGCGCGGCATCGAGCCATTGTGCCACCCAAGCTTGACTCGCCGAGCGTGCCGGTCTACGGATACGACGTCGTGTTGCTGAACGAAGCCACCGGCCAACGGCTGCGTGCCTGGTGAAAAAGGTGTCGTGTGCATCAATGCGCCACTGCCGCCCGGCCGAATATCGTGGCCAAGGCATGCCAAGCACGCGGTTATACTTGTGCCATACCGCAACCCGCTCCATGTCGATTTCGCGTCATTGTCCCAACCATGCCAGACCTTGCGCCGACCACCTGGGCCCTCATTACCGCATTTGGCGGAGCGGGCGTCATGCTGCCCATCGCCGCGGCCATCGCGCTGTGGCTCGGCGTGAGCCATACCTGGCGCAGCGCGCTCGCGTGGTCCGGCTTTCTCGCCACCGGTATCGCGCTCGTGCTGGTCACCAAGGTGGCCTTCCTCGGCTGGGGCATTGGCATACGCTCACTGGATTTCACCGGCATCAGCGGCCATTCGATGCTGGCGACCGCAGTACTGCCGGCCGCGGCGTTCCTGAGCACGCGCGGCGCATCGGTCATGCTGCGACTGGCGGTGCTGGCTGCGGGATTTGTCGCGGGTGCCGCGATCGGCGTATCGCGGGTCGTGCTGGATGCGCATTCGGTATCTGAAGTGATTGCCGGCTGCGCGCTTGGCGCGGCTGTGTCGCTGGGCTGGATCGCATGGGTGGCGCAGCGCGAGCCGAACCCAGCTGCGCGCGTGTCGCGCTGGGTCGTGGCCGCGAGCCTGATCGGGCTCGCCGCATCGCTGCACAGCTATCATGCACCGACTCACCGGTGGGTCACCCGGATTGCACTGCACCTGTCCGGCCACGAGCGTCCATTCGTGCGAGCACGCTGGAAAGCCTACCGGCCGCCGATACCGAGCCAAGCACTCGACATGCAGCCGATCGACATGCGGCCGCGCTCATAGCGACGCTTTCGCGCCGCGAGCCGCCTTGGCCGGCTTCGGCCATTTCAATTGGAACACGTGCTAGCCCACGGCAGCCGTATTGATCGGCTGGCTCGCCGCCGCATAGTCGCGGATGAGCCCGCGTTGCATGTCGCCGAGCGGCAGCCGTGCAGCCAACTGCAACGTAATCACCGCGTCATTGCCGGCGCCGACGCAATCATCACGAGTTGCCGATGCCGTGCGATGCATTGCTCGCAGGCCAGCAGCCCGCTTCAGTGCAGCGCACCGTTGGCCGTGTCGAAACAAGTCCACGCCATGCCCATGCCACGTTTGCGCTCGTGTTGCCAGTCTGTGCAAGTCACGGGTGCCAAAGAACGGTTCGTAGGTGAACATCATTCGGGACGGAGCACGTCAGCTCGCTCACACGCGTCCCGCAATGAAACGCCGCTAGGTGCTGACCGCGGCGTGACCACTCAGCGCCGCGCCGCGACCGTCTCCTCTTGGATAAGTGAAGGCATATCCCGATTTTAAGCGTGCAGGTACGTAGCCTCGTCGCCGCATGCCGCACCGAGCCAAAAGACGTCAACGATGTTGCGCTTAAGGGAACGTGGCTAGCGATAAGCCCATCAGCCAACGTAGAATAAGCCACTCGTCGGATGAACGCGTGACGCGCGACTCCGGCGAGGGTTCTCAACTACTGGGCATTTCAATACGATGGCCACAAAAAAACCAACGACGAAAACCTCTGCAAAACCTGTAGCGAAAAAAGCCGCTGCGACGAAGGTCCCTGCCAAGAAGGCCTCTGCAAAGAAAGCCCCTGCGAAAAAGGTGGCTGTCGCCAACGGCGTCGCCGCACCGATCAAGGAGACTTTCACGAAGGCCAGCCTCAGCGCCCATATCGCCGAACGCGCACAAGTCGAGCCCAAGGCCGCCAAGGCCGTGCTCGCCGCGCTGGAGCAGACGGTCCTCGGCGCCGTGCACAAGAAGGGCGTGGGCGAGTTCACGCTACCCGGCCTGCTGAAAATCACGGTGCAAGCCGTGCCGGCCAAGAAGCGCCGTTTCGGCAAGGATCCGTTTACCGGCGAGGAACGCTGGTTCGATGCAAAGCCGGCCACGGTTCGCATCAAGGCACGTGCGCTGAAGAAGCTCAAGGACGCTGCAGCGTAAGCACGCAACGCACATGCCGCGCTCGTTGCGCGGCGCGCACATGGAGCGGTGCCGCAACCGGGAACGTGCCCCGAGTTGCGGCATTTTTTTGTGGCGTGACACCCCCACCGGGTTCTCATGCCGGCGACGCATGCGCTACGATTGAGCGCATGACGACGCGCGCGGCATCGTGCCGGTCAGCGCGCCAAACCGGCCTGGCAAACTTGCGCTACGATGCCCCCCGACGACCTCCTTTCACTTTCAACAAGTGGAGCATTTGCGATGAAAATCGATCTGTCAGGAAAAACCGCCGCCGTCAGCGGCTCGACCGCTGGCATTGGACTCGCGATCGCAACAGGATTGGCCGCAGCCGGCGCGCTCACAATCGTCAACGGCCGTAAGCAAGATTCCGTGGACAACGCATTGCGCACGATCCGCGCGGCCGTGCCGGACGCCGCGCTGCGCGGCTTCGCCGCGGACCTGTCGCATGCACACGGTTGCGATGCGTTCAGCGCTGCGTTCCCCGACGTCGACATCTTGGTGAACAATCTCGGCGTGTTCGGGCCCGGTGACATCTTCTCGACACCCGACGAGGATTGGCACCGCTATTTCGAAGCGAACGTCATGTCCGGCGTACGGCTAACACGCAGCTACTTGAAAGGCATGATGGAGCGCCGCTGGGGACGCGTGGTATTCATCTCATCGGAGTCGGCGCTCAACATCCCACCGGACATGCTTGCGTACGGCTTATCCAAGACCGCGCAGTTGTCGATCGCGCGCGGCATCGCGAAATACGCAGCCGGCAGCGGCGTCACGATCAATTCCGTACTACCGGGGCCAACGCTGTCAGCGGGCTTTCGGGCGATGGTCGAACAACCGGCGCGTGAACAAGGTAAAAGCGTCGAGCAAGTCGCTGACGAATTCGTGGTGGCCCATCGCGGCAGTTCGATCCTGCGTCGTGCGGCCACGCCCGAGGAAGTCGCAAACATGGTCGTGTACGTGTGCTCGCCGCAAGCCAGCGCCACAACCGGTGCCGCATTGCGTGTGGACGGTGGTGTGGTCGATACGATCGCCTAATCGCGACCGGCGCGCGGCACGGCGGCCGCAACGCATATTACATGACCGTGCGCCCCGTTTGCCGCCACGATGACCCCGCACGCGCACTCACCCGCTCGAAGACCACCTGGCTCGCCTGATCGCCATCTGGGCGATCGTGTTTGCGCCGCTCGTCAGCTTGTGCGCACAGCATCCGTGCACGAGCCTGTCGCAGCGCTGTGCAGGGCAACCAACGCACCGCTCGATGCGTCGCATTACGGCGACGGCGCGCCGTTAAGCCTGTGCAGGTACTGCGACCTGTTGCATCAGCGACCCGCGATGCTTGGGAGGGCCCCGCCCGAGCACAAGCGTTGAAGGTCACAATCCACGCGATCATCGTGCCGCCGCCAACGCGGGACACACCAATGGCGCCTTTCCTTGGGCACACCCACCTCCGATCCGCGTTTGCTGAATCCCCCCACCCTGATAGTCTGGACGGCGCCATCATGGAGTGCAAGCGCCCCCGACCGATGGCATCGGCGCTGCCGTGCCGCCGGCGTCACTGCGCGCCGATGCGCGGCTGGACGACGGCTCTGGTGTGGCTAGCGTCGTGCTCCCGTTGACGGACATGGCGTTGATCGCAGTGTGGCTGGCAAATTGCCTGCTGTTCGCGTGGCAGGACCGAGCGCAGCGCACTGGACAAGCGAATTAGCCATTTGGGTGACTTGCAAAAATCCTTGTATGGACTATATTGAATTTATAGTTCGCACATAGATGGGGTACCCAATGAGCCGTCCGATTCGAGTCGCTGCAGGGGCCGCCGCGCCGATACCGGCTGCCAGCCAACCAACGCTGGCTGAAATGTCCACCGCTGGACTGCGCGCGTTCTTCAACATTGCCCACGACTGGCAACTGTCGGTCGATGAGCAACTCGTGCTGCTGGGCTCCCCGGGGCGCTCGACATTCTTCAAGTGGAAGGCCGCACCCAATGCGGCACGGCTGTCACGCGATACGCTCGAGCGACTCTCACATTTGCTCGGCATTTACAAGGCGCTGCAGATCCTGCTGCCGCAGCCGGATGCCGCCGATGGCTGGGTAAAGCGACCCAACAGCGCGCCACCCTTCAACGGCAAGCGCGCGCTGGACCGGATGCTGGCAGGCAATCTCAGCGATCTGGTCGCCGTGCGGCAATATCTTGACGCGATGCGTGGAGGTTGGGCTTGAACGACGAGCACAGCACTGCCCAGCGTTCCGGCAACACTCAGGACGAGGTTCGCGAGCCGCCACTTGCGGCGCTGCGCGACCCGGGCTGCTGGCCCATCGCCACGGTCCAGTGGCAGCCTGCCTACCGGGTCGTGCCAACGCGCTTGCCGGCGATCAACCTGTTCGATCGCGTCGCATCGGCCAACGACTTCGACGCGCTGTACGCGCTTGAGGCAATCACCAACGATCGGCTGCGTACCGAAGTGGGCGAAATCGACCTAGTGCCGCCCGAAGAGCGCCGCTTCGGTCCCGGCTACGGTCCGATCATGACGGCACTCACACATCTGAATCCCGCCGGCAGTCGCTTCTCGCCGGGCACATTCGGCGTATTCTATTGCGCGCGCGACGCACGTACCGCGATCGCCGAAACCCGCTATCACACCGCGTTGTTCCTGTCGGCGACGCAAGAGCCGCCAATGCGCCAACCCATGCGGCTCTATACGGTCAACGCGCAAGGCAGCGTGCTGGACCTGCGTGACCAACGAAATGCCCTCGCGCCGACCATTTTGCATCCGCACGACTACACGTTCGGCCAAGCGCTCGGCACAGCCGCCCGCCATGCGGGCCACGCGGGCATCGCGTATCCCAGCGTGCGCGACCCGCAGGGCGAGTGCCTAGCGGCGTTCCGGACCACGCTGCTGCGGCAATGCCACCATGCCGCCTACCTGGAATACAACTGGAACGGCAGCCGCATCGACATCGTGTTCGAATTGAAGCAGGTCGGCTAACTGTGCGACGGCCAGTCCAACGACGCGGCGCCCCGCCGCAGCGCCTCGCGAGTCAATATCGCATGAATGCGGCCGCTATGCACGTCCACTATCGACAACACACCGTGCGGCGAGAACGCGCCCGTATCGACGAACGTTTGCGCGCCGACCGTGCGGACCTCGGGCACCGGCGTATGCCCGCAGTAAGTATGCGACAGCCCCCGCTGCACGCGCGGGTCAACCCCGCCTGCAATCAATTGCCGCCCCCATAACAGGCGCGCGCTCGTCGAATTGTGCGGCATCCAGCGTGAGGTCGTCGCCGAAGAACTCGGCATGCAGCACGTTGAAGCGCCGCGCGCCGGTGCCTATGACACGCGCCAGCGGCAAGCGCCTGACGCGCGCCGCGTAGCGGATCAGCATCCCAGCCGGCAGTGCGCGCGCCCACGCACCGCCTATCGGGTCCCAAGCCGTCTGTGGCAACACGCCGTCGGCCACGTCGCACATCACCGCCTCGTGATTGCCCTTGGCCGCGAAAAACCATGGCATGTCCAACAACGCGAGCGCCTCGACGGGATGGTCGCCACGATCGATCCAATCTCCAACCGAAAACAAACGGTCGTGCGCCGCATGGAACTTCACCTGCGCGAGCAGATAGCGCAAAGCATCGGTGCAGCCGTGCAGGTCACCGACGACGAAATCGCGCCCTGCGTCATTCCACGGATGGAACGCGACAAAACGGTAAGAAGCCTCGTTCATGACGTCGATGATAGCCCCGCCGCGCTGTCTCCGTATGCGTCTGGTGTAACGTATCGGACGCGGAGCAGCCCGGCCGCACACGGCATCACGCGCCGCTTAAACCGTTGGAACGACATCGGTGGCGCATGACGCGCCGCCCCGGGTTCATCCTCGCCAAGGAATTGACCGCGTGGCCCGGGGAGCGCCAGCGCGGACAACGGTTGACAGCGCGGCGCCCGACGACCTGCTCATCCGCGCTCGGGTAGCGCCAGCGCGATCGCCGTGAAACCATCGGTTTCGCTTACCGCGCTCGATTTGCCCCCGTGCGCCAGCACGACGCGCTGCGTGACGGACAGCGCGAGCGGCATCCCATCGGTGCCCTGCACTGGTGTCGCCCCGCGCAGGAATGGTTCGAACGCATGAGGCAAGTCGGGGTTGGCCAGCGCATCGGACGGTTGAAATCGGATGACCGCCCGCCATGTGCCCTCCTCAAAAACGTTTTCCATGCGGACCGTCCCACCGGGGCGTGACGCGTCCACGGCATACGCCAATGCCGCCCACAGCGCCTGCGCGATACGCGCGCCGTCCGCCACGATCGAAATACGCGACAGCGGCCAGCGCACGTCAATCGCCGTAGCGCGTTCGCGCGCAAAAGTTGCATCCAGGCACTGCACGACGTGCGCGACGACACGCTCGATGTCGAGCATCGTCTTGTCCAGCGGCAGCGCCTTGCTTTGCGCGCGGGTAGCGTCGATGACATCTTCGATAATGCGCACCTGCTGCTCCACGCCCGTGCGCAAGCCGGCCAATGCCCGCGCAATGGTGGGCTCGGCCTGCCCCAGTTTGCTCTCCAGGACGTAAATCCAACTGTGAATGCCGTTGAGCGGACTGCGCAAGTCATGCGACGCCGCCGACAATACGCGATCGCGCGCAAACAATGCGGCAACGGTCTGCAGGTAGGCCGCGCGGGCGGCCAACGCATCGTCGAGCTCGCCGTCGAAGTTGTCCGATGCAGGAATAGAGCGACTCAATACAATTTCTCCGTTTGGCAAAGCACGGACCGGAACGCCAAGCCGTAACGGGTATTATAGGCATCGCGCCGGCGCTGTCACGATCCGCGCCGGCGAAGGGTCCGGCTCGCGCCTCTGTTGTGCAGGCCAGAGCCGGACTGCAACAAGGTTCACCCGTTTAGCAAGACTCGATCCCGCCGGTGCCCGGCCGTTTGCGCTACGATGTCGGCTTTTGACTCAAGGAATCTTGCCATGGTCACTGTAACGACCGCCTCCGGGCTGCAATACGATGATTTGACCGAAGGCGCCGGCGCGCAGGCTCAAGCGGGCCAGACAGTCAGCGTGCACTACACTGGCTGGCTTACCGACGGGCAGAAGTTCGATTCCAGCAAGGACCGCAATCAGCCGTTTTCGTTCGCGCTGGGCGCCGGCATGGTCATTCGAGGCTGGGACGAAGGCGTGCAGGGAATGCGTGTGGGCGGCGTGCGCCGGCTGACCATTCCGCCGCAATTGGGCTATGGTACACGCGGCGCGGGCGGTGTCATCCCGCCGAATGCAACGCTCGTGTTCGAGGTGGAGCTACTGAGCGTCTGAGCCCCCTGCCGCGCCCACCGGCTAAGCCGATCCCCGATGGCGAAACCCCGCATCGCTATCTGCGCCGTTTGCACCTGGATATCGCGCTGCAATTGCTTGGCGATCCGTCGCGCTCGCTTGTCGACATCGCGCTGAGCGTCGGGTTCGCCAACCAAAGCGCATTCACGCACGTGTTCACCACACGGTTCGACGTCGCGCCGGGACGCTGCCGGCGCGCGTGAAACCGTGACGCGGGCCTGGCCGACCAAGATGCCGTCACCGAGCGCGGTTGACGGCCCTTGGACGCCCGACGGCTAGTGCAATTGCCAGTTCGTGACCTTGACGATCGCCGCGTCGGCGTTCTTCAAGTCCATCTCGCCCTGGTCCATCAGCTTGCTCCATTGCTTGACCCGGTTCTTACCGTTGGGCGGCGTATTGTAGTCGTGCGTGTCGACGACCTTGGTCCGTTCGGCATAGAAACGCGTCATGAAGGTCTTCTCGTTCGGGCTATCGCCGGAGCGCGCGAGCAGCGCCTTCAGCGAGTCCCCGCCGCCATCCGCCCCCTGGTTCAACGCCGTGTCGACGAACGATCCAATCGTCAGTGCGCTGTTAAAGCCACGCTGACGAGCCTGTTGCACACTGTATTGGATGTCCACCTTGTAGAACGTGCGCCACATCGCCTCGCGCCACGTCGGGTTGTTCTGTTGCGCACCGACTTTGCTGCAAAAGGTCTTGCTACTGTCCGAGATCTTCAGGATCGAACCAGACATCTTGCCATGCGCCCCAATGCGGGCAAGTCCGCCTTCCGCAGACGGAATCTTGGCACCGCTGAGCGCATCGAACGTCTTGAACAGTTCGGGACCGTCAGGCCCGGTATCGTTCGAACCGCCTGTGGTCGCGCCGAAAATCCCGATCGTATAGCCACGATCATCGTTGATGTTCTGACAGTACCCATAGTACTTCGTCCATTGCAGCGAGTCCTGCTCCGGCTTGTTGATCAGCTTCATGATGTTGTCCCACTGCTCGCCGTCCAAGCCCGTGTTCTGCTTCAAGAATTGCAGTGTCGCAGGGGAGAAATTGGCGTCCGGATTGCCGTTGGCTACGTGGGCAACCGCGTTACAAGTTTGTCCGACACGCCACGGCTCGCCAGTATTGCCGTCGCCACTGTTCAGGTCCGGCGCGTTGCCCTGCGTCCAATAGGCCGCAGTGTAGTTACGCCCGGCGTAACTGACCACCTCACCACTCTGGTAGATCGTCTTGGCGTCCCAAGGCGCGTCGCAGGGTTCGCTGTTCGGCTGCGCATCGTCGGCGTGTGCCACGCCGGAGACGGTCAACAGGCCAAGGCTCATAGCAACGGCCCAAGACATGCGCGTCAACGTCTTCGAAATCGAATGGTTCAAGGCAGGCTCCAGATTATTTATGCATTGAAAATTGCAAGCGCGCTGGCGACGAACAGCCGATACCGTAAAGCAAAGCGGGACCCGCGGCACGCCAGGGCCGAAGCGCACGGCCACTTGCACGAACCAGGTCCACCACTTTCACGATCCCATCCTTCACGACGGATACCGGCGAGCGGGCAAGCCCAGGGTTGGCCCATCGGCGTCGCGACAAACCGATAAATAGTCAGACCTGTCTGTCTAATCTACGCGGAAAAACCCTCAAAAAGATTGAACAAACATTCCAATGACTGAGGACGACGTTTATGCGATCGTTGCGGCAATCCATTCCAGCGAGAATGCGGCATTGGCGTCCCGGATGTGTGTCGGCCCGGATGCCCCCGCCATACGCTATCCTTGCAGCACGCTCGCGAAAATCTTGTCCAGCGCCTGGGCCAGCGCCGCACGTTCAGCCTCGGACAATACCGCGAGGATCGCATCGTTGCGTTCGCGGGAAATCGATGCGGCCTTGCGAAACAACGAGGCTCCTTTCGCCGTGAGCGCAATGCGCACGCCGCGACCGTCTTCCTCGTCCGCTTCTTTGGTCAGCAAACCCTTCTTGCCAAGCACATCGGTGGCTCGGCTCGCTTGGCTGCGATCCAGATTCGACGCGCGCCCGAGATCCGATACCGACAACGGACCGAACGAGCCGACGCTGAGCAGCACGCGCGCCTCGGTCAGGGGCAATCCCAGGCGGGCAACAAATGCGTCGTTCATTACCTTGTCGGTCAGCTTTTTGAGCCAATGCAGCCGATAGGTGAAAAGCTGCTCGAGCGAGTTCAAAGCAGGACGTTGGTTACGCATAGGCGATCGGGACATTGGCCATCGAGGGTGAAACGAGCATTCAGCATACCATTGCCACTGCGGCGCTTTGCTTACGCTGCCTGCTTACACCTTCCGGAAATACGCTTCACCCATCCGCTCCATCAAGCCGCAACACCACAGCCCTTCACTATGCCCCTTTCCCCTTTACCAAGCCCCTCTGCCAGCTCTTTCCGTCAGCATCTCCACATCCCGTCAACCTATATGATGTGTGCGCACGCATCTTATAGGTTGCGCACACATCGGTAAGCCGTTACGATGGTCGCCGATGTCCAATCCGGCACGGCCGGCATGACATGCCAGCCACAAGGAGACGAACATGACCACATCGCAGCACACGGCGCCTGCGTCCTGGTGCACGGCCGAAGAATGGCACGCTCGCGTGCAGCTCGCCGCCACCTACCGGGTCTTCCACCTGCTCGGCTGGACCGAACTGATCTTCAACCACATCACGCTTCGCGTGCCGGGGCCGGACAAGCATTTCCTGATCAACCCGTTTGGCCTTACCTATGACGAGGTGACTGCGTCGAACCTGGTGAAGATCGACGTAGACGGCAACATCCTGAACACCAGCGGCTATCCGATCAATCCGGCCGGCTACATCATCCACAGCGCGATCCATCGCAACGTGGATGATGCACATTGCGTGATGCACGTCCATACCTCTGCCGGGCTGGCGGTCGCCTGCATGCGCGACGGACTGTCGTATTCGAACTTCTATGCGGCGCAGCTGCACGATATGGTCGCCTATCACACATTCGAGGGCATCACCGTGCATGCGGATGAACAGCAGCGGCTATTGGCTTCGCTCAGCGACAAGCGCCTGCTGATCCTGCGCAACCACGGACTGCTGTCGCACGGCCGTACGCTGGCGCATGCGTTCGTGTTGCTGTGGACGCTGAATCGCGCGTGCGAGATCCAGGTTTTGACCGAGTCGATGCGCGGTGACGTGCTACCCATCTGTGCGCAGGTCACCAAGCGCTCCACGCGCGACGCATTGCAGTTCTCCCCGGACACCGGCGCCGGCGAGGACGTGCTGGCCGCATTGATCCGCCGCGTCGAACGCATCGACCCGTCCTATAAGGAGTGACTCGTTGATGCCCAGGAATATCACCATCGTGGGCGCTGGCGCAGTCGGCGGCCTGCTGGCAGGCAGACTGACGCAGGCTGGCGTTCCGGTCAAAGTGCTGGCCCGTGGCGCGCAACTTGGGGCGATTCGCTCACGCGGACTGACGCTGGTCGAGGATGGCGAGCCCGCGATCGTGCACGCGCACGCCACAGATGATCCCGCCGTGCTCGGCGCCCAAGACATCGTGTTCGTGTGCCTGAAAGGCCACGCACTGGTCGATGCGGCAGCATCGCTGGCGCCATTGATCGGCCCGCATACCCGGATCGTGTCGGTCATGAACGGCGTGCCGTGGTGGTTCCTGCACCACTTCGGTGGCGCGTGCGCCGATCGTCGACTCGAATCGGTGGACCCTGGCGGCGTCGTGTCCGCGGCGCTGCCCGTGGCACAGGCCGATGGCCTGGTCGTGCACCTGGCCGCATCGGTGCGCGAACCTGGCGTGATCGTGCGCAACAACGGAAATCTGCTAATCGCTCGAGCACCGCACGACAGCGGCGACGCAATCCAGCATGAGATTGTCCGGCTACTGCGACACGCCCGTTTTGACGTGTCGCTCGCCTCTTCGATCCAACATGAGATTTGGGCAAAGCTGTGGGGCAACATGACGATGAACCCGATCAGCGTGCTCACCGGCTCAACCGCCGACGTGATCCTGGACGATCCGCTCACAGCACGCCTGGTCGTCGAAGTGATGCGGGAAGCGCAAACGATTGGTGCGAGGCTAGGGTTGGACATGGGCATGAGTGTCGAGCAACGCAATGCTCAGACGCGCCAACTCGGTGCGTTTAAGACATCGATGTTGCAGGATGCCGAAGCCGGCAGGCCGATGGAGATCGATGGAATCGTTGGCGCGCCGTATGAGCTTGCCCGAATGAGCGGCGTGCCAACGCCCTATCTGGACATACTGCTTGGCCTGATACGGTTGAAGGGCCGCAGCACGGGCGCTACGTCGTCGGCGCTGTCGGTTAGTGGCAAGCTTGGTCCATGACATCGGCGACGGCCAGCGTTCAAGCACTGCCGTGCGACATGGACGCCAGCGCGTGTAGCGAGCAGCGCACCCAACTCACGTCGTCATGCTGCATTGCAGCAAAATTATTCAATGCGACGCGACACAGTGTCTACACGACGGCGCGGGTCAGCAACGCGTCCCCGCGCGCGCCGTGCGCATCGGTGTGCCCCGCGCTCATTGTGCTTCTGCTGGTTCCTCGTTCGGCCTATTGCCTCCCTTCATCCAGCCCAATGCACGGCCTTTTGACAGCCAAGATCCGACCACTCTGCCCTCGTTAATAACATACTTGAGCATCCCCTCTCGACGCGGCGTTTCTAGACTGCTACTCTGCGCGGCGCAGAAGCAGCACGCACAACTCGCCAGTTCGTGCGTGGTGCACCGCCCAAATGCTCCTCTCACAGGAGGGTGCATGAGAATCCACAACCTACCAAGGCTTAAAAGGGGCTAAAAGTGAAAAAACTCATTGCCGCTGTGTCTGTCGCGGTGGTCGCCTTCAGCGTATCCGCCGGCGCTTACGCCAAGAACTGGTCCACTATCCGCTTCGGCGTTGACGCAAGCTATCCGCCTTTCGAATCGAAGGCCGCGGACGGCAATCTGGTCGGCTTCGACATCGACCTGGGCAACGAGATCTGCCGTCGCTTGCACGCCAAGTGCATCTGGGTCGAGAATGATTTCGACGGCATGATTCCCGCGCTCAAGGCGCGTAAGTTCGACGGCGTGTTGTCCTCGATGACGATGACGCCGCGGCGCGTCGAGCAGGTCGCGTTCTCGGCTAAGCTGTTCAACACGCCGACGAGGCTGGTAGCCAAAGCCGGTTCGAGCATCCAGCCAACACCGGAATCGCTTAAGGGTAAGCGCGTGGGCGTCGAACAAGGCACGATTCAAGAAACATACGCGAAGACGTACTGGGCGCCCAAGGGCGTCGTGGTCGTTCCCTACCAGAATCAGGACCAAGTCTATGCCGATCTGCTCGCCGGCCGCCTGGACGCAGCGCTGCAAGACATGGTACAGGCCGACGTCGGCTTTTTGAAGACGCCGCGCGGCAAAGGCTACGCCTTTGTCGGCCCTGGCCTGCGAGACGAAAAAACCCTAGGTACCGGTGCGGGCATTGGACTGCGCAAGAAAGACGCCGACCTGAAGGTGAAGATCGACAAGGCCATCTCCGACATGCTCAACGATGGCACGTACAAAAAACTCGAGCAGAAGTACTTCGATTTCGACGTGTACGGGGACTGAGCGACGCGGTGCGTGGCCACGTGGGTGCGACCACACCCGCGCTCCAAGCGCCACGCTACGCAGGCCTTCAACGACGGCTTTATAGCTGCCGGCGTAACTCTGCCGGCGGCACCTTCATCTGCTGCCGGTATTTAGTCACAGTACGCCGGGCCACCTGAATGCCCTGCTGCGCCAGCATCCGCGCAAGCGTGACGTCGGACAATGGATCACGCGCGTCCTCGGCGTCGATCATTTCCTTAAGCAATGCCCGCACGGCCGCCGCGGAACACGTCCCGCCGCTCTGGGTGCACAACTCACGAGGGAAGAAGTGCTTGAACTCAAATATGCCGCGCGGCGTCGCCATATATTTGTTGCCCGTGGCGCGCGAGATCGTCGACTCGTGCAGGCCCAACTCGTCCGCGACGTCGCGTAGCACGAACGGCTTTAGCGCGATCTCACCGTACAGAAAGAACGCCTTTTGATGGGCCACGATGCATTCGGCGACCCGCTGAATCGTATCGAAGCGCTGCTGCGCGTTACGCAATAGCCAGCGCGCTTCCTGCAATTGCTGTCCCAGCGGGGAACGGTTAGTGCCCGATGCTTGCGCAAATAAGTCCGCATACATCCGGTTGATCCGAGCGCGCGGTAGCACTGCGGGATTCACGGTGACGACGAACTTGTCCCGAACCTGCCGCACGATCACGTCTGGCACGACATAGTTGTCCTCAGCCCGACCATATGCATTGCCGGGCTTCGGATCAAGCTTGCGAATCAGCGCGCAAGCCTCGTGCAACGCGCGCGTGCTGCAACCAATGTGCTTCTGCAACTCACCGAGTTCGCGCCGCGCTAGCCGCTCCAAATGATGGGTGATGATCTCACGTGCAATGTCGCGCCGTGGCGTGTCATCCGGCATCGCGTTCAACTGCAACAGCAGGCACTCGGACAATGAGCGGGCGCCGATACCCGGCTTGTCCAATGATTGCACAAAGCGTAGCGCAATCAACAACTCCTCGTCCGTGGGGGGCGTGCCAAGCTCGGCGAGCGTGGCCAGTTCCGACAAGGGTTGGCGCAGGTAACCATCGTCGTCCAGCGCCTCGATCACCAATTGAGCCAACTCCCGGTCGCGCTCATCAAGGGAATATAGGCATAACGTGCCCTGTAATTGCTCGCGCAGCGACGGTTGAGTGCGTACCCAGGCGGTCGGATCGTTGTTGTCCACGCCACTGTGCTCGCGACTGGGGCCGTGATCATACGGATCGCCAGCGAAATCCGTTATGGCCATATCCGAATAGGGGGTATCCGCGGCCACGCCAACGGCCTCCGCGCTGCTGGTGATGGGTTCGGCGCAAGACGGCAACACGCCGTCCCCACTATCATGGCCGACGCTAGTCAGCGTATCCGGTACGTCGTCCTCGGCTCCGCTCAACGAGTCGTCCTCGAGAAAAGGGTTGGAGTCCAGCGCCGCGCGCAGTTCTTGCTGGAACTCAACGGAAGACAGCTGCAAAAGGCGCACCGACTGCTGCAGTCGCGGCGTCAATGCCAGCGACTGACGCATGCGTTGTTCCAGTAGTTGGGGCATTTTCGGTAATCCTTGAATTTGAATAACAAGCGCGACCGCGCACGTGCAATGCGGTGCGGACCGCTATCTCGTTAGCCAGCAACACCCGTGCCAATCGCGTGACGGGCCGCCATGCGGTGAGCACATGCCGATCCCGGCGTGCGTTGCCTACGCTTAACCGTTCCCTTTTTACAACGGTGCGGGAAGACATTCAACATCGGATACTGGGCAAGGTCGCCGTTGCGCGTGCCACGACAATCATCAGTGCCTGCCCGACGATCCCAACCCACTCACTCGATGGCCTACGGCATGCCAAAGGCAGCGCTCAAAAGCTGCACGCCGCCAATCACGGCATACACGCTGAATCGTCCTCTAGTCAATCATCATGAGCAGTTGTGCCGCCGCTGAATCATCCATCAGGAGATCATCATGAGTAGCTATGCCGCCATTCTCAGGATGAGCGCGTAGCGGGCACGTCAGCACGAGAAGCAGTGTGTTCAGGAGCCTGCTGGCGGATTCATGGCCGTTGACGGCACCGAACCGGGCACAGACACAGCAGCGGTGAACTGACCAAACAAGACCAGCGCACAGGGTGCCAGGGTATGGGCATAGACCACGATGATCAGGTATGACGCCCGATAGGCATGCACGACCCGACCAGCCCGCACGCGGGGCGCGCTCAGGTGTGCTCGCTGCCCGGCTCCAAGCGATCAAGCATCGCCGCTGTGACGCGCTGGCGCGTGTCCCAATAGCTAGCCCAAGGGTCGACGCCTAATCGGTCGAGCCGCTCGGCAATGTTGCGCAATGTCCATTGCGCCGCGCTGCTCGTGCGAGGCACCTCGTCCCACGTGAGCGGCATCGACACAGCCAACCCCGGGCGAGCGCGCGGCGCGTAGGCGGCGATCGTGGTCGCGCCGCGGCTGTTGCGCAAATAATCGACGAAGATCTTGCCACGGCGATTCTGCTCACCCATTTTCGCGCCAAACTGGGCTGGCCAAACGGTAGCCATATGTCGGGCAACGCGCTGCGAGAACGCCTTGGCGTCGTCCCAACCGGCCTGTGCGTCCAACGGAACGACCACGTGTAATCCCTTTCCGCCGCTGGTCTTGCACCAACACCGCAAGCCGAGGTCAGCCAACACAGTGCGCAAACGTTCGGCGGCCTCGAGCATGACGCGCCACGGCAACGCCGGGTCGGGATCAAGATCAAAGACAACCCGATCGGGATGTTCAATGGCGGGGATTTGTGCGTTCCATGTATGGAACTCGATCACGTCCATCTGGATGGCTCCCACCAGCGCCGCCGTATCGTCGATGGTAATCAGTGGCTTGTGTCCGGGATCCAGACCTTCGTGCTGCGTGACATGCGGTATCGCAAGCCGATCGCCATGCCTTTGGAAGAACAACTCCGCGCCGATCCCCCCCGGCGCGCGCAATAACCCCACGGGCCGTGCGCGCAGGTGAGGCAGTAACACTGGGGCCACCCATTCGAAATAGCGAACCAGGTCAATTTTGCGGATACCGGTGTGCGGGTCCATCACCCGATCGGAATGCGAAATCGGCACACCCGCCACCGTCTCATGTAGGTTGTGTTGCTCCGAGTCTTTCATACAGCAACGGTCATCGCCTGATCAGGCCAAGCAACAGCGTCGCCAGAGAAATCACGAGGAAGATAAAAAACAGTATCTTCGCAATTTCAGCCGCGCCCGCAGCGATCCCACCAAAGCCGAACACGGCAGCGATGATGGCAATGATGAAAAAAATAACAGCGTAACGAAGCATGGCATTCTCCCCTAGATCAAAGGCCGACAAAGGCCATCGGCACACAACTCGGCCCATTGCGCGCGTGCCAGTCGCACAAGCAGGCAGAACCCGTCAACAGGTCAAACCCGTCAAACGATAAGGCACGGCAGTAGCGCGATTCATTGTCGTTTCGCGTCCACCGGCAGCTGACCCAACAAGCTCGCCATTTCTTCGACATACCTTTCGTGCACGGCCAACGCCGCTTCCAGGTACGCCGGGACGTCGGTCACCCTGCCCAATGCCCTCAACGATCTCTCGGTAGCTTTCGATCGTCACGCGCGTTGCCACTAGGTGCTGCTCATCTCCTGCAACGAGGAACCCTCTCGATACTCCGAATGGTTCCGCGCGGGCAGTAACTCAGGCGCAAAGTCGGGCGCGCCGCCGAGTTCGACGATACGTTGCGCCAATGCCTCAGCGTGCCGCCGCGCATTGTCGGAGCATCGACGGAGCGCATGTGTGACACGGATCGAATGCATCCCCACCGCCATAAACCCATCGCGACGATACCGCAATGTATTCACTATCTCGGTCGCCAACGCATCGTTAAGCAACTCGGCAAACGCTTGCCGGTTGGCGCCGTAACCAACAGTCACCGCACCTTGCACGAGCCATTCGGCAGCAAGCTTGCAGATGACCTGTCTGTCCCTCGGCGCCAACATCCGTGACATGGCACACTCCGTGTAGGGGCATTGTGAGTCATACAGCCGGACGTGACGGACCCGTTGCTTCAGCTTCCGAGAGACATTGCATCAATCATGCCTGGTCCGCCTGCCGCCGCTCCGGTCCGAGACAGCCAAGTTGGCGGCCCGTAGGCATGAAGCTTGCGAAAGCGCGTTGTCGCATACCGAGAGGCCACCATGACTAGCAGGACCCGTTTCCATCCGTCCACCCGGCACCGTAATGGCCGCCCGCCGCGTCAGCGTCACGCGACAGCGCTCGCCGCTCATCACGGCAACCGTGCAAAGCGCTGGTCACGCGACGTAACTCAGCACAGCCATGCATTGGACCTGGAGTCGGACGTTTTCAAGCAGGGCACGGCACAACAAATCGCTGAATCGCTTAAGCGCTCGTCGATGCGCAGCACGCGGCGTCGCGGCACGCCATTCCAATCGGCCATGTCGATGCTGAATTTCTACATCAACCGTGCCGGAAAGCACCTACCTGCGTCGCGCCGCCAGGTCCTGGAACGATCCAAGCAGGCATTACGGGACACATTCGGCCGGCGCCGGGGATCGTGACGATGCGCGCCCGAGCTTCTATCCTACCGAGCGCGCTCATGCATCATGCGTGAAACAACCTGGTTCCTCGTCGTGGGCGGCGTCTTCGTCGTGATGGGCATCGCCGGCTCGATGCTCAAGCGCCTGCCCTGCAGCAGCGCGATGCTGTATCTGGCAATAGGCGCTGCGCTTGGCACGCCCGGAGCCGGAATACTCGCGCTGGATATGTTTCGCGACGCGCATTTGCTGCGAGTGTTGACCGAGGTGGCCCTGCTCGTGTCGCTGTTCGCCATTGGCTTGCGGTTGCGGGCGCCGTTGGCCGATCCGGTTTGGGGCCTGCCGCTAAGGCTCGGCGTGCTGGCAATGCTCATCACGATACCGTTATTGACTGCGTTCGGCATGGTAGTACTCGAGTTGCCAATCGGTCCCGCACTGTTGATGGCCGCCATTCTGGCCCCGACCGATCCTGTGCTGGCCCACGACGTTCAAGTACAAGATTCACGCGATCAGGACCAAATGCGTTTTGCGCTGTCCGGCGAAGGCGGATTGAACGACGGGGCGGCTATGCCGTTTGCGCTTCTAGGCATTGCATTGTGCGCCCAACCGGATAAGCCGATCGCCGCGGCGCTGTCCCCGGTCTTCATGGCTCACGCGCTCTGGGGCGGCATCGGTGCAATCGGCATCGGTGCCGCCCTCGGATGGGCAACGACCCACGTGGTGGCATGGCTGCGCACACAGCACGCACAGGCACTGGGCCTGGAGGGCTTTTTTGCCCTCGGGCTGATTGTGTTGTCGTACGGCGCCGCAGAGCTCGCCCATACATACGGATTCCTTGCGGTTTTTGCCGCCGGTGTCGCGATGCGTCGCGTCGAACATCGCGCCAGCGGCGAGCGCACGGCACAAGCAACGATCGGCACAGTCGACCCACAGGACATTCAGGCTACCGCGGCACATCCGGACAAGGCGCACGCCTACATGGCCGAGTCCATTCTCGGCTTCACGATCGAACTGGAGAAGATCGCGGAGATGGCCACGATGATCATCATTGGCAATGTACTGACCACCTTGCCGGTGCCATTGTTCAGTCCCTGCAATGCGATGGTGGCGGCCGTGCTGTTTCTGCTTGTTCGACCACTCGCGGTGGGCATGTCGTTGGCCGGCTCCCGCGCCTCGCCGGCGCAGCGTCGCCTGATGAGTTGGTTTGGCATCCGTGGGATCGGTTCGTTCTACTATACTGCCTTCGCGCTCGAGCACGGTGTGCAGTCCAGCACGGCGATCGTGCCCACTGCTTTGTTTACCGTCACCGCATCGGTTGTGGTCCACGGCATTTCCGCTACGCCGCTGATGAACTGGTATCAACGATGGCGGCAGGCTCATCAATAAAACGCCAAACTGGGAATCCATACCGCCATGCAAGACAGACCCCCAGTGCCAGCCAACCTGTAGAAACAAGGATGACCACGATGTCAGGGCGAGCCGTGCTGCATGATCCCGCCGCTTTCGAACTAATGGTTCAAAACATCAAGGACTACGCGATTTTCATGCTTGACCCACAAGGCCACGTCGCGAGTTGGAATACCGGTGCTCAGTACATTAAGGGATACCGTGCCCATGAAATCATCGGGCGCCACTTTTCGGTGTTCTACAGTCCGGCCGACATCGCAGACGGAAAGCCCGAGTATGAATTGCAGCATGCCGCCGAATTCGGCCGTGTTGAGGACGAAGGTTGGCGCGTCCGTCAGGACGGATCGAGATTCTGGGCCAATGTCGTGATCACAGCGCTGCGCACGCCATCGGGCGAGTTACGCGGCTTCGCGAAAGTCACCCGCGACTTGACCGAGCGACGTGCGGAGGAGGACAAGCTTCGCCAGAGCGAAGAACGGTTCAGACTGATGGTGGAATCGGTCAAGGACTACGCGATCGTCATGCTGGATCCGCAAGGCCGCGTGGCGAGCTGGAACGCCGGCGCCATGCAGATCAACGGGTATCATTCAGAAGAGATTATTGGTCGCCATCTATCTGTCTTTTATCGCGACGACGATGACACCGACGGCATGCCCGAGCGACAGCTGCAAGCCGCGGCAAACACAGAGCGTGTCGAAGACAATGCATGGCGCGTGCGCAAGGACGGCACATTGTTTTGGGCCAATGTCGTGATCACGGCGGTACGCGACGCTGCCGGCACATTGCTCGGCTTCACCATGGTGACGCGGGATATGACCGAGCGCAAGCGTCTGGAGGAGCTAGAGCTGTCCAGCCGCCGCATGAGCGAGTTTCTCGCGTTGCTCGCGCATGAATTGCGCAATCCGCTCGCTCCCGTGCGTAATGCAGTCAGCGTCATGCAGTTGGCCCCGGACGTCGATGCGACGATCCGTCATTGCCGCGACGTGATCGATCGGCAGGTCAGCCATTTGACACGGCTTGTCGACGATCTGCTGGACATCGGGCGGATCACTACCGGCAAGCTGGAGCTGCGCCTGGCCTGCATCGACATGGCGGAAGTCGTCGCCCGCAGCGTGGAAGCGGCCCGCCCGTTCATCAACGAACGTTGGCAGAGCTTGCATGTGCACGTGCCGCACCAACCGGCCTGGGTCCGTGGCGACATGACGCGATTGGTCCAGGCGGTGCAGAACTTGCTGAACAACGCCTCTAAGTTCTCGCCCAGCGGCGCCCGAATCAATATCGAGGTCACCGTCGAAAAGCGCATGATTTTCCTGCGCGTGATCGACCAGGGTCGGGGCATCTCGCAGGGGGGGTTGAAGTCGATCTTTAACCTGTTCGTGCAAGAAAACCACGCACAAAATCCAACCGATACTGGCCTGGGGATTGGCCTGACGTTGTGCCGCTCGCTGATCGAGCTTCACGGCGGAATGATCGACGCGTCCAGTGATGGGCTCGGCTGCGGTAGCACGTTCACGATACGTTTGCCAATCGCCCAACATCAGGCACTCGCGGATTTGCCGGCATCGTCCAGCGTCGTCATGTCGATGCCGTCGATACCTCTACGGGTGCTCGTCGTGGACGACAATCGCGATTCCGCCGACAGCCTCGCCGTCCTGCTCGAACTCAAGGGCCACATGGCCCGCGTGGCCTACGACGGCGAGCACGCGATCGAGATCGCCCGCGTGTTCCTGCCAGATCTCGTACTGACCGACCTGGCCATGCCCAATGTCGACGGGTTCGGCGTGGCGGGCGTATTGCGTTCGAGCGTGGACTTGTCCGGCTCAACGCTCGTTGCGATGTCCGGCTTTGGCCAACCAGGTGACCGCGCCCGATCGTTGGCCAGCGGTTTCGACGCGCACTTGGTCAAGCCGATTAAACCGGCCCAGTTGGACGCGCTGCTCGAGCGCAGCATGCGGCAGACCCGCAAGGACTCCGTGCAACGCTGACGCCTCGCGTCTCAGTGTACGGTGCACCGTGCTTCCGTGCTCAGACCTCAATGTTCGGTGCTCGGTACTCGGTACTCGGTACTCGGTACTCGGTGCTCGGTGCTCGGTGCTTTGTGCTTTGTGCTTTGTGCTTTGTGCTTTGTGCTTTGTGCTTTGTGCTGAGCGCATCTGTACATCGGCGCATCAGATCAACTGGGCGGCTGACGGGTGATGCTGGCAAATTAGAAACGGTGGCGAACGCCTGCGGCGATCAATAGCTGGCTCCCACCAGATGCGGGATCGGCGGTATTGATCATGGCTGGCACGCCGGCCGATGCGCGCGGGTAAACTGTTTCCACGTAGGTGTCGGTACGCTTGGAGAGCGCATAATCGAGTTGCACGGCGCCCTGGTGCCAGTGTGCATCGGACGCCTTCGTGTACGTGTATAGGCCAGCCAGCGTCAACGTGGGCATGAGTTGATATACGCCATTGACCTCGTAGTTGCTGAATCCGATCGAACGAGCACTGGCGCCCGTATCGGCATCCGCGACACTCGTATAGGTCGCACGGGACCACGCGGCACCCAGCGTCAGGTCTCCCAGCGCATAGTTCACGACGACGCCGTAGGCATTCTGCGCGCCGACAATGGCGTTAAACGCGTCGCGATTCGAGCCGGGCAGCGCCGCGATATCGTATGCGCCAGTTGCCGTCCTGCCGCGGCCGTCCACGTGAAGGTATGCGGCGCCCGCGTTGAACGGGCCGTTTCGGTAGTTCGTCCCCACGCTGTACGCGCGGTTATTTGCGAATTGCCCCGCCGCGTTCGAGAACGCATACATACCGCCCGCGCTGAAACCTGCAAATTGGGCACTAGTGTATTTGATCGAATTGCGCGCGAGGTACGAGTTGTTCGCGTTATCATTGTCGAACGGATGGGCGAACGCAGTGCCTCCTGCCCCACCCGTCAGCGTGAAGAGTGCAAAATAGTCATGAACTGCATCGTACTGGTGACCCAGCGTGATCGTGCCGTATCGTTCGTTGCCTAAACCGATGTAATACGGATGGTCATTCAGTAATTGCCCGTTGGTCACTGCGAAGCCGCGTTCGAGCCGGAACACCGCCTTGTTTCCGCCACCGAGGTCTTCTAAGCCTTGCACTCCCCAATAGCTGCCGTCGATCAAGCCACTGGTCGCCTTGTACTGCGCATGGTTGGCGACATTGCTTAACCATGCGACGCCAGTGTCCAATTCACCGTACAGCGTCACACTACTCTGTGCGTGCGCTTGGGTTACGCAGGCAGCTAGCACGATTACATAAAGGCGCCTGTCGACTAGGCGCCGATTTTTTTGCCAGACATGAGTAGGAGTCCCTTGAAAAGAGGAAATCTGCGATAGTCAACTTGTAGGGACGGCCGCAGTTGCGACTATAGCCTTGCCGTTCTGGCCACCATGATGGCAAGTGCGCCACGAGCTCTACTGCTTCGCACCTGTTGCCGTGACCGAAACCGCTAATGCCCCGCTCCGGCCATGCTGGCTGCAAATCCCCCACACTCGCCGCGCAGGCCGCCCACCGGTCCCAACAGTCCCGTCACGCCACCGGTCCACTAGTTCACCAGCGCATTGACCAAACGGCCATGCACGCCACACTGCCCACATAGCCGAACCGGATGCGGCAGCCGTCATTAATGGCGCCACATAATAGCGGGGCTTGCATTCAAACGATGGGACCCACGAGAAGCGCTCAACCTTGACGTGCTCGACACGATCGTGGCCATCGCCAACACCGGCAACTCAGCCGCGCTGCTGACCTCGTGCACCGTTCATGTCTGCTGTGAGCATGCAACTGAAGGCCTTGAAGGCATCGCTCGGCAAGACGCTGTTCGTGCGCAAGCCCTGCGGCGGCGTGCCAGGACGGCACAGGGCTACTCGGCTTCGCCCGGCGGGTGGTGGCATTTGTGCGACAAAATCCGGTATCCCGGCCACCCAATGCACGTAGCGGGTCAATGCATCCAATGACGCTGCGCATGGCTCAGCCGGATGCAGTTCGCAATCATGCACATCTCTGCTATACTTCATCGCTTTCGGGGCGTAGCGCAGCCTGGTAGCGTACCTGCATGGGGTGCAGGTGGTCGGAGGTTCAAATCCTCTCGCCCCGACCAGTCTCAAACCCGCGTCAGCTAAGGCTTTCGCGGGTTTTCTCGTTAGTGCCTGTTTTTATGCAATGGGAAGGCGATATTAGAAGATTTCTAATATGTCTCATGCCTTCGGTACCGCTCGGCCCTTTCGACGTCCGCTAGTTCGACGACGCACTGGCCTACCGCCCGGCACCACGTCGAGCTAACGAGCGGCGCGTCATCGGCAGCATCTCCGCCCCCCACACACGTAGCCTTGGAGCGCGCGAAGCTTGTCTATTTCGCGCTGGCCATCGGCCGCGACGGCAACAACGTGTTGCACCGGAATCAGATCGCATCCCGCAAACCCTTGTCCTGCTTGAGGACCTTTTGCTTTGCGGAACACAATCCGTGGCCTGTCGGGTTCGTTCCGGGATTGCCAATTATACGTCATTGACGTATAACTAACTCCTGCTGACAATCGTTGAAACCCTGCTCTTCAAGAGCTTTGTATCCGACTACTGGACGGAAGACGAGCGCGGAGAGTTCTGCTCCTGGCTCGCCAACAACCCCGATGTGGGGGATATGATTCCGGGTTCCGGCGGATGTCGGAAAGTGCGCTGGAAGCGCCAAGGTAGCGGGAAGAGCGGCGGTGTCCGCGTCATCTACTACAACCAGCTCGCGAACGGCGAAATCTGGTTGCTCACGATCTACGCCAAGAGTGCGCGGGAGAACATTCCCGGCCACACGCTCAAGGCAATCAAGGAGGCTATCGAAAATGCCTAAGACCGAAAAGGAACTCATCGCGCGTAATGCGACGCACGACATCGGAGCGGAACTGCTGCAAGCAGTGAAGCAAATGAAGGCTGGCAAGGCTGCGCGGACTACCAAAGTTGAGGTCAGCGTAGCGAGCGAGGCGCGTCGCGTCGTTGGTCTGTCGCAAACTCAGTTTGCTACGGTACTCGGCGTTTCCGTGCGCACCCTTCAGGAGTGGGAACAGGGGCGTCGCAAGCCGACCGGTGCTGCCCAGCGCCTATTGAGCATCGCGACCCGTCATCCAGAAGTTTTGATTGAAGAGTTGGCCGTCAGTTAAGCCGTGTGATGAACTAGCTCGCTAGCGTGAATCGGTTCAGGCACGTCGAGACGGAATCGAGAGGTACGAAGTGAAAGATGGAAAAAATCAAGACTCGGCCATGGGATTCGGCCGAGCACCTGAAGACCGAAGAAGATATCGCCGAATATTTTGAGGCATGCCTTCTAGAAGGCGGCGATGATCCAACATTCATTGCACAAGCGCTTGGTGTGATTGCCCGCGCGCGCGGTATGACACAAGTTGCCCGCGATGCGGGCCTGACACGGGAGGGTCTATATAAGGCGCTGTCAAGCGAGGGGAATCCGAGCTTCGGAACGATTTTAAAGGTCATCAAAGCACTCGGGCTGCAATTGCACGCAACGGCACATGCTTGATGCCGAAAAAGCTTTGATTACTACCCAGCGGACTGAACCGACATCGTGTTTGGATTGTATCCCGCCGTCTGTGGCCGCACCGCACGCACGTAGCGGTGAAGCGCCAAAAGCTTGCCTATTTTTCGCTGGTTGTCGGCAGCGACGACGAAAAGGCGCTCTGCAACCGCTGCGTCGAGGTCTGCATAGGCGGTGGCTCCATCGCCCATGCGAGCAGTGCCGGCAGTTCCGGACAGATCGTCACCACGGATTGAACAGTTTGCGACGGCGACACGCAACCGCTCAGTGCCAGCAGCAAGAGCAGCACGGTAACGACGGCTGTCGGTTTCATGGGCTTGGCTTTCCTTTGCCAGGTAGGCATCCAGGGCTTCGATCCTCCCCGCTGCGTCTTTGCGGTTCTCCGATGCCTTGCGTTCAGCAGCCAGAGCTGCATCGGAAATGGCTTTTAGGTCGAGAGCGTGCCGCTCACAAACGGCAGCGGTTTCGGCATACGCTTGCGCAAACTGGGCTCGGTAGTACAGCGACACGCTGGCGCCAGCGAAAATGGCAGCGGTGGTAGCAACTGCCACCATGCGAGCTTCCATCCCGCCCTGTCGGTATTCGCCCGACGAATTTCTGGACACCAGCCTCAAGCGCATTTTGCCCAAGAATGCCGAACAGCGAAGCGGTGCCCACGAGCCCAGTCGGAGATAGATCGGGGAATGCCGTCAAGACTGCACCAGCGCTCATCGACAGTCCCGCACCCACAATGGCGCGGCCTATCACCAATCGCGGCCTGACTTGCTCCCCCTCAGCAAGCAGCTTGCCTAGTCCGAGTATTGCGCCGATGACGGCCAACGCCAGTACATTTTTTTCGTGTTCATCGAGTTGCATCAACTTGCTCCGGTACGCATCAAGCTCGCAAGACGGTATGCGCGAGTGCCCACTTGCATGGCCCACTTCGAGGCGAGCATGCCGTCAGCCGCCGCCGCATAGTCACCGCGCTGCATCGCGGCCAGCGTGTTCGCAAACGTGAGCAGCTTGCCGCCCATGTTGAAGGCCATATTGTTGATCACGCGCTGGCATACCGCATCGAGACTTCGCCACCACGGCAGGTGCCGAACGTGCCACATCACCGAACGTGCCACATCGTTCTCCAGCAGTAGGTCGTATTCGCTGTCACTGATTCCGACATCAGTTAAATTCCGTCCGACACCGATGGTGGTCCTGCCAACCGTGTCCAGGTAACGTTTTAAACGCCGCGCTTCGTCGTGGCCCAGTTCCGATAGAAGCGTTGGCATGTCGAATGTTTCGGTCATATATCCTTTCCCGGATTCGTGATGCAATGAAAAACCTAGCTCAAAGATGAGCAAAGAGGTAAACCAAAAAACGGTGCTTGACCGGAATGTGTAAAATAAATCACTTGTAACGAAACCTTCTACAAAGATATAGAAATGCGCATAGTTTACTTGTGCACGTCACCGAAATCGGGGGCACACGCCGGAGGCGTCAAGGTCATCTATGATCATTGCCGCGCGCTGAACGACATGGGCATCAACGCTGCGATCATCCATGAGCGGCGTGGCTACGTATATCCTTGGGCGAGCCAATCGGTACCACTAATCACATGCGACGAACTGCGTGCGACCGATCACATAGTGTTGCCGGAAATCAAGGCCGCTTCATTCGCTTCCCTAATTATTGCAGCCGGTTTGCAGTACTCAATCTTTGTGCAGAACGGCTATTACTTAAGTGAATGCGGGCGGCATCAATCGGATGCCGACATCTGTTTCGCGTATGCCAATGCCACCGCGATCCTGTCAATCTCGTCTGATTCGTCCGACCTGATTGCGTTGCACTATCCAGAACTTATATCGCGCATTGTCGATGTGCGGTGCTCGATTGATCCACTCGTATTCACGGTAGGCTGTGACAAGCGCAACATTATTACCTACATGCCACGGAAGAATGGCCGACATGCTGCTGCCGTCGTGTTCGCGCTGAAACGGCGTTTGCCGACGGGCTGGAATCTGTGGGCAATCGACGGCATGAAAGAGCGCGAAGTCGCGCACGCACTTCAGGCATCAAGGATTTTCATGTCGTTTTCCGATCTCGAAGGACTCGGTTTACCACCCATTGAGGCCGCGCTATGCGGCAACTACGTGATCGGCTACCATGGCGGAGGTGGTCGTGAATACTGGCGAGCACCAAACTTTGAGTCAGTAGAGGCGGGTGACATCGGCACGTTCGCGAAACGGGTTATCGCACGCGCGGAGCGACTTAATAAGGTTAGCTCAAGTACACTTGATGCGTTGTGGCCTGGTATTGAAGTGCTGCGCGAGCGTTATTCAACAGCAAGTGAACTGGCCAGCTTACAACGCTTCATTAATATCCTCAACGATCGTAACGTGGTATCGTACAAGCATGGCTCCGTGCGACTTGACATACTCACGAAACTACAACGACAGTCGAAATTGTGCTCATGGTTTCATTGGCCGATGGTGCTCGCTAGTTTTGGGGCTAATAAACTGCGAAAGATCTCTCGCACACTGATAACAAAGTTACCTAGGGATTGACCCGCTGTTCTACTGTTTCATTGGGCAGAATATCGACCGCTGTCACGATCACTTTCTTGTCCAGCTCGTTAAACCATTCCAATTTTTGGAATAACATAGTTAGTCGACCCTGAATAATTCGTTTTACGCGGCGGACGAGTTCATGCCGTGGACAGCGCAGCGGTTTTGAAGCTGAGCAAAGCGAAACGAATCAGGGCGTAAAAAAGCCGCAGTTTGCGCAGGATCATCCGCAAGTTGTGGCCGGTGCCGCATAGCACCGCGTGTATTGCATTGCCCAGCGCATCCTTGAGCCAATTACAATCGAGCCTGCCGTCTGCCTTCATGTGCCCGATGGCTGGCTCGATGGCGCTGCGACGGAGGGTAATCCCCCCAAAAAACCGGTGGGAACAGAAGTAGAATTTTCTTGTTAAGGGAGTTCTACGCAATGAAGAAGTCGAGATTCACGGACAGCCAGATCATGGAGGCGCTC
>NZ_JAHLKR010000015.1 GCF_021991875.1 Mycetohabitans sp. B8 | reverse complement strand
CTGCTCTATCTGAAGCATGCCTACAACGAAAGTGATGAGTCGGTGTGCGAGCGCTGGGCACAGGACGTGTACTTTCAGTTCTTCTGCGGTGAGCAGTACTTTCAGCCACGCCTGCCGTGTGATCCGACCAATTTAGTGCGTTTTAGGCAAGCCTTGGGCGAAGCCGGCGTCGAAGAATTGCTGGCCGCGACCATTAGCGCTGCCGCACAAATGAAGGCACTCAAGTCAGTCGAATTTGAGAGCGTGATCGTTGATACGACCGTCCAAGAGAAAGCGATTGCTTATCCGACTGACAGCCGACTGCTAGAGGTGGCGCGTAGCAAGCTGGTGCGCTTGGCACAGCACGCGGGCTTGGCGCTCAAGCAAACCTACGAGCGCGAAGGCAAACGACTACGCCGACGTGCCGGTGGCTACGCGCATGCCAAGCAGTTTAAGCGTCTGCGCCGCGTGCTCAAGCGCCAGCGTACCGTGTTGGGCCGAGTGCTGCGCGAAATCGAACGCAAGCTGGGCGAGATCTCGCACGAGCGACAAACGCCATTGCACATGTGGCTGCAACAAGCCTGGCGCATTTGCCGACAGCGTCCCAAGGACAAAGACAAACTGTATGCACTACACGCGCCGGAAGTGGCATGCATCGCCAAAGGCAAAGCGCGCCAACCGTACGAGTTCGGCGTCAAGGTAAGCCTGGCTATCACGCACAAACAGGGGCTCATTGTCGGTACGCGAGCGTTCGCTGGCAACCCTTACGACGGCCACATTTTGGCCGAACAGCTCGAACAAACCTCGATCCTGATACAGGATCTGGCCAGTGCCCCACGTGTAAAGACGGTGCTGACCGATCTGGGCTTTCGGGGTGTGGATGCTCAGGTTGCGCCTGTACAGTTGATGCATCGCGGAAAACTCAACAGGCTGAACCCGGCACAACAGCGTCGTTTGAAGCGGCGTCAAGCCATCGAGCCGATCATCGGGCATGTCAAACAGGATCATGGAATGCGGCGCTGCTGGCTCAAAGGCATCACGGGTGATGCGATACATGCCGTGCTGTGCTCGACAGGCTATAACCTGCGCTGGCTGCTGCGCGCCATTACCCGATTGGGCATCAAGCCCGCCTTGTGCTTTGGTGGCTGCGCTCGCTTTGGCGCTGCGCCAC
>NZ_JAHLKR010000014.1 GCF_021991875.1 Mycetohabitans sp. B8 | reverse complement strand
GCCACGCAGAAGCGGCTGAGCGGGGTGCCGGTGGGCAAGGGGGAGATCCGGCGGCAGTCGCATGCGCCGGCCGGCCATCGGGTGGCGATTCTGGCGTTTGGCTCGATGCTGGCGCCGAGTCTGACGGCGGCGCAGGAGTTGGACGCGACGGTGGCGAACATGCGTTTCGTGAAGCCGTTGGACGAGGCGCTTGTGCTACAGCTCGCCGACACGCATGAACTGCTCGTGACCGTCGAGGAAGGGTGCGTGATGGGGGGCGCCGGCTCGGCTGTCGCGCAAGCGTTGGCGTGTCACGGCAAGCTCGTGCCGCTGGTGCAACTTGGCTTGCCCGATACGTTCATTGACCATGGCGATGCCGCGCGGCAGCTTGCCTCAGTGGGGCTCGACGCGGCCGGCATTGCCGCGTCGATTCGCCGTGGCATCACCGATCGTTTGTCCCGTTCACCGGTTCGCGGGACACAGGACAAGCGAACTGCGTAGCCATGCTTGTGCGATAGGCCCGTTGCCGGTCAACCCGATAAGGCGTTGGCATTCGCGGGCGTTGGCCGCGACATCGCTTCTGCGTCGCGGCAACGATGACGTGACGCTATCCTCCCGGCGTTTTAAATATCGACGGAGGAATCGGTGTCGATACCATCCATACGTTCGGTCCGCGTTGTGTCGCCATTGGACGAACCCAACGCTCCACTACAACGCTCGCCGGTCACCGCTTCGGGGCAGCACACGCACGTCATGTTTGAGGGGCTGCAACGCCGCCGCTCGAGCACGGCTGACGGCGTTGATATCACCGCAACGCGGCACGGCTCCCTGGCGCGACAGTTGGACGCGCATTTCGATACTGACTGGCATCCGCTCTATCATGCGCCATGGACGGAAGCCGCCATAGGGCCGGACAGCGCCTGGTATTCGCTCCAGGTGTGGCAAACTGAGCCGACGTCGCCGCTGACATCGGTCGGTGCGCGGCGGTGCGAGGCGTTGCTGCTGTTGCCGTCCGCCCAATACCTGGCCGCACACGGCATGCCGCTCAGTGAGCTCGGGCTCGAGTCGAATGCGTCGAGCCATGACGACGATCCGCGGCTGCCAGCGGTGCTGGCCGATGAGGACGAACCGCGCATGTCTGACGTGCGCGTTAATGGCGGCGAGCCACGCCCGTCGGACAGGCTAACCCAGGATGACTTGCGTGCATTGGTGCGTTCGTTGACGCAGCACGTCGAGCGCGGCCGGCTGCGTGCGATGTTGCGCGCAGCCCAGCGGGCAGAGCACGCGATAGCGTCGCCAGCTGATTCAAACGTCGGCTCGACGTGTCGCAGCACGCTACGCGAAACCATCCGGCAGTACCTGTGCCCGCGCTCCACCCGCGCACTGCGGGAGGCCGTGTGCCGGTACGCACCCGTATTCGGCGAGCCGGCGGCCGGCCCGGTGTCCGACAGCACGCTGAAGGCCATGTTGAGGGCTGCCGCCGTCGATGGCCGGCTACCGATGAATCTGACGGAATTGGTGTTGCTGCCGGACGGGATGACCCAGCCGCTGCGCCGGCGGGCCAAGGAGGCTGGCGGGGTGATCGCGCCAGTGCCGCGACAGGGCGACGAGGTGGGGGCCGATGACGCGCAGCAAGCGATGTCTGCGTTGGAGGCGCTTCAGGCGAACGGCGCGATTTCAGAAGATCAGTACATTGCTGCGGCCAATCGGTTGGCGTCACTGCTCGGCTACCGGGTGGGAAGTTATCCGCGTGCCGTTTAGCCAAGGATGGCGTCGCATAAAGGATGGCTTAGCATTGCATGGAGGCGCCGGCCACCGACATGATGCTAGCTGGAGCGTTGCGTCCCACCGTGTATGCGGATCTGCGGTATGCTGCATCGCGGAGATTATTTGCACTACGATATATCTGCGTTATGCTGGTCGCATTGTTATTTAAGGAGCGACCCGTGTCATCTCCCGCGCAAGCCAGCCAGTCTGCCGGATCTTATCCTGATTCCCCGACCCTGCCGCCCGAGCACGGACCAGACTTAAGCTTGCCGTCGTCTGTTGCGCCCCGTGCCAGCACGGCCATGCAGATTCCCGCGCCGTTTGAAGAGCTCAGAATATCTTCGTCATCCGAAACGATGTCGGTCGCCGGCATGGTTCAGCGTTTCGGATTGGCCACCCGCAGCGCGACGGCGACGGCCCAGCAAGACAGCGCTGGTTTGCCGCCGTTTGTCCTGGGCCCGCTGCCGTCAACGCCGCACGAGCGCAAACAGTGGGGTCGGGGCATCATCATCGGCCACGCGGCACCCGCCGCTTGAGAACCGACGTGACCACCCGCTAGTGTGATTTCGCCTTGTCGGCGCGCTGCTTATCGTGGGCACGCCGCGAGGCAGTACTGCGCGCGGCCTGCTCGCGCGGCTTGCCCATCAGCACCGGCTGGAAGAACACCGCGCCGATCAGCGTGCACACGAGCGACAGTGTGAGCAATGCGCCCATGCTCGAGGTGCCCGGATGATGCGACAGCCACAGGCTGCCGAACGCGGTCGCCGTGGTCCCGGCCGACAAAATCACCGCCTGGGTCAATCCGGACTGCAGCAGTTTCGTCGCCCCGGCGCGCCATGCCATCACGTAGTAGATCTTGAACGCGACGCCCACGCCCAGCAACAGCGGCAGCGCGATGATGTTCGCGAAGTTCAGCGGCAGGTTCAGCACGACCGACAGCTCGAGCGTCACGACTGCCGAGACCAGCAGCGGTACTAGCGTACGCAGTACGTCGCCCAGGCGCCGCAGCGCGATCCATAGGAGCACCGTGATCGACACTAGCGCCAGCACGCCGGCCTGCACGAACGCGTGCACGATCGTGTCGGCCGAATGCAAGATCGAGATGGGCCCGCCGATGGCCTGCGGTTCGGCGGCCAGCACGGCCGCACTGAATGCGCGCAGTTTCGTATCGTCGTCGGGATTCATGCTGGTGGCCAGTTTGGGCGAGATCTGCACGAGGGCACGTCCGTCGGAGGTGACCCATTGCGAACGCAATTCAGCCGGCAATGTCTGCAGTGTGATCGAAGTGGGCTTGAGCAGGTTTGTCAGCGACGCGAGCGACAATTGCAGCGGCTGGGCAATCGCGCGTTCGGCACGATCGCGCGTGGCCGCATCCGCCGCCGCCAGCTTACGCAGTGACGCCGCCAGATGTTCGGCCTCCTTTACACCGGGCCCTGGATGATCAAGTGCCGCATTCTCCAGCATCGCAGCCGCGTTGCGCAATGCTGACACGCGTGCCCCGTCGGGTGCGGGGTCCGATGGCGTTTGCTCCAGCACGGGCAACAATTGCCGTGCCGCCTGGGCGATCATGGCCAGCTTCTGCGGCTGGTCGTCGGGCACGAAACTGGCGGCTGTTACCACACGGCCCACTTCCGGCAGCGCGCGCAGCTTGTTGGCGGCCTGCTGCGCGTCGCCCAGCGACGCGGCCAGCAATTGGACATCGTTGACGCCGGTGTCGGACGTGCTGGCCAGCGAGGCGAGCGTGCGCATCGATTCGCTGTTGGGATCTTTCAAATGCAACGGATTGAAGTCAAAGCGCAGTTGCGTCAGCAGCGGCAAGCCTGCCACGACCAGCGCGAGCGTGACAAGCAGGAGCGGGTTGCGATGGCGCTCGGTGAATTCGTCCAGCGGGGCGAACGACTTGAATCCGGGCGCTGCGCCGCGCCCGTTCGGCCGCAGCACCGAGATCAGCGCCGGCAGCAAGGTTACGCAGGACGGCAACGCGACGAACAGAATACCCACGCCGGCAATCTGCCCGAGCTCCGATATGCCGCGGTAGGCGGTCGGCAGAAACGAGAAAAAGCTCGCGGCGGTGGCCGCAGCCGCGAGCGACAGCGGCATCGCGATCGAGCGCGCGGTGCCCTCCAGCGCGCGCTCCAGGTTGCCGCACAGGTGGAATTGCTCGCGATAGCGTACGGCGAACTGAATGCCAAAGTCCACGCCGATCCCCACGAATAGCACGGCGAACGCGACCGAGATCATGTTCAATGCGCCGACCATCATCAATCCGAGCGCGGCGGTGATCGCAAGTCCGACCAGCAGCGTCAGGAACACGGCGAACACCATCCGGCGCGAGCGGACCGCGAACCACAGAATGACCAGTACTGTGAGCAATGTCCCGATGGCATTGGGTACCGCGCCTTCGCGGACCGATCCAAACTCTTCGTCAGCCAGCGGCCGTGGGCCGGTCAATTGCACGCTCGCGCCATAACGCTGCGCCAGCTGCAACTCGGCTGCCACCTGCTTGATCCGCGCCGCCGCCGCGGCCCCTGCCTCCAGCGACCGATAGTCGAGCAGCGGCTGCACTTGCACGAACGCGCGCGAGGGCAAGTCTGGCGCGACGAGTCCGCTCCACGACAGGCCAGCCGGCTGTCCGGCGAGCACCGCGTCGATTGTGTCGGCACTGCGGCCTAGCAGCTTGGCCATGCCGGGCAGCGTGACCTGGCCGGTCTGCAGCGGCGTGAGTAGCGTGACCGATAGCAGGCTGGATAGGCCGCGTAGCGACGGGTCGTGTGCGAGCCGATTCAGCAGGGGCCGCGCATCGATCAGTTTGCCGGTCAACGCGGTCAATTCGTTCTGCGACATGAACAGCAGTCCATTACGCTCGAAGAACGCGCCGCCGTCCGGGCGTGTCACGGACGAGAAGTAAGCGGTTTCCGATTTGAGCCGCACGGCCAGCTCGGCTGCCGCGCGTTGCGCGAACTCGGCCGCCGGCGCCTGGACGACCGCCAGCGTGACGTCGGCCCGCTGCGGGAACGCGTCGTCGATCGCCTTGCCGCGCTGCGCCCACGGCGTGTTTTGGTCGATCAACCCGGCGACGTCGGTATCGATCGCAAAATGTTTCGCGATGTACACCATGCTGGCTGCGCACAGCAAGATGGACACCGCGATGACGAAGTACGCATGCCGCGTCGAAAAACGCACGATGCGGGCGAGGAGCGAAGTCAGCATGGGGATGGCCTGAAATTCGAGGTTCGGCGTCGAGTATACAGGGCGTGGCGCGAGCGCTTTGCAGGGTGTGGTACGAGCGCTTTGCTGGGTGCGGCGCGCGCGCTTTGACAAAACGCCGCCAGCAGCCGTGATGCGCGAATCATGCCTGCACGCCGGTTTGCCACCGTGCGGCAAGCCGAGTTGCGTTAAGCTACGGCCGCGGAACGCCGGTTATTGTGGCAAAAGGTGGATTTGAGGCAGTCGATATGAATTTCGTGGGAAAATTGCGATGAACAAATGGTTGTCTTCCGTGGTGGCGCTGTGTGTATTCGGTATGGCCGGTACGGCGCTCGCCCAGACGTCGAAAGGCGGTGCCGTGAGCCCGAGCGATGCGGTGCGCAGCGCGGTGGAAAACGTGGTCAAGGCGACGCGTGCCGATGCCGCCGCGCGCAGTGGCGATGTCAACGTGACCTCCAAGATCGTCGAACGTGAGTTTCTACCGTACACCGACTTTGCCAGGACGACGCGTATTGCCGTTGGCGCGGCGGCCTGGAACCAGGCGACGCCGGAGCAGCGCAAGCAACTGGTCGAGCAGTTCCAACTGCTACTCGTGCATACGTACGCGCTGCAGTTGACGCAGATCCGCGACCAGAATGTGCGGTTTCGCTTCGAGCCAGCGGCGATCAGTGCCAAGGGGACGGATGCGGTGGTCAAGACCCGCGTGCAAGGCAGCGGCGATGACATGAATGTGGGCTACCGGCTCGGTAAGGGGCGAGACGGCTGGAGGATTTACGACATCGACATGATGGGCGCGTGGTTGATCCAGATTTATCAGCAGCAGTTCGCGAGCCAGATTGCGCAAGGCGGCATCGACGGGCTGATCCAGTACCTGAGTGCACACAATGCGCGCTTCGGTCAGTAACATCTTTTAATTCCAGCCGTTTGCGGCGAATTGTTGCGTTTCCTGCAACAGGCGGTGCCGCTGAACCTGCATGAATTGGCCTTGAGCGTTAAAATCGCCCACCGCCTATGGAGAACGCTATGCAAGTCATTCTTGCTCAACCCCGCGGGTTTTGCGCCGGCGTGGTTCGCGCGATCGAAATTGTCGAGCGCGCGTTGCAGAAATACGGTGCCCCTGTTTATGTGCGCCACGAAATTGTTCACAATCGACATGTGGTGGAATCGCTGAAGGCCAAGGGCGCGCGTTTCATCGATGAGCTGTCCGAGGCGCCGCCCAGGGCGGTGACGATCTTCAGCGCGCATGGCGTCGCAAAAGCGGTCGAAGACGAGGCGCAGGCGCGGGGCCTGCGCGTGCTCAATGCGACCTGTCCGCTCGTGACCAAGGTGCATCTGCAGGGCAAGAATTATCTGAAAAGCGGCCGTCAAGTGATCCTGATTGGCCACGCCGGCCACCCGGAGATTCTTGGCACGATGGGGCAGATCGATGGGCCGGTGTCGCTGGTGCAGACCGAGGCGGACGTCGAGCGACTCGACATCCCGGTTGACACACCCGTCTCTTACGTGACTCAGACGACGCTGTCGGTTGACGAGACGCGCGGCATCATTGCGGCGTTGAAGCGGCGCTTCACCGATATTGTCGGTCCGGATACGAAGGACATCTGCTATGCGACGCAAAACCGGCAGACCGCGGTGCGCGAGTTGTGCAAGCGCGCGGATGTGCTGCTGGTGGTCGGCGCAACCAACAGTTCGAACTCGAACCGGCTGCGCGAGATCGGTGCCGAATCGGGCGTGCCGAGCTACTTGCTCGCCGACGGCGGCGAACTCAATCCACAGTGGGTCCGCGGGGCGAGCACCATCGGGATTACCGCGGGCGCGTCGGCGCCGGAATCGATGGTCGACGACGTGATCGACGCGCTGCGTCGGCTGGGCCCGGTTGACGTATCGGTCATGGACGGCATTGAAGAAAACATCCAGTTCAGGCTGCCGGCTGAACTGACCGCGTGAAGCAAAGGAGTCGAAGTTGGCCATCCCATTTCTGCAATCCGCGTACGTCGGCGCTTACCTGGTCAAGCAGCGACTGAAGCGCAACAAGCGTTATCCGCTCGTGCTGATGCTCGAGCCGCTGTTCCGCTGCAACCTGGCGTGTTCGGGTTGCGGCAAGATTGACTATCCGGACCCCATTCTGAATCAGCGTGTATCGTTGGCCGAGGCGCTCGAGGCAGTCGACGAATGCGGGGCGCCGGTGGTCTCGATTGCCGGCGGTGAGCCGTTGCTGCACAAGGAAATGCCCGAGATCGTCAAGGGCATCATTGCGCGCCGCAAGTTCGTCTACTTGTGCACGAACGCGTTGCTGCTCGAAAAGAAGATCGACGATTACCAGCCGAGCCCCTTCTTCGTCTGGTCGATCCATCTGGACGGCGACCGCGAGATGCATGACAAGTCGGTCTGCCAGCAGGGCGTGTACGACCGTTGCGTGTCGGCGATCAAGTTGGCCAAGTCGCGCGGCTTCCGTGTCAACATCAATTGCACGTTGTTCAATGACGCACAGCCGGAGCAGGTCGCGACGTTCTTCGATGAGGTCAAGCGGCTGGGCATCGACGGGATCACCGTGTCACCTGGCTATGCCTATGAGCGCGCGCCGGACCAGCAGCATTTCCTAAATCGCGAAAAGACCAAGAACCTGTTCCGCGACATCCTGCGGCGTGGCAAGGGCGGCAAGGCGTGGTCGTTCAGCCAGTCCAGCCTGTTCCTCGATTTCCTCGCCGGCAACCGCACGTACCATTGCACGCCGTGGGGCAATCCGACCCGCACCGTGTTCGGCTGGCAGCGGCCGTGCTACCTGCTCGGCGAAGGCTACACGAAGACCTATCGCGAGTTGATGGAGACGACCGACTGGGACCGGTACGGCACGGGCAACTATGAGAAGTGCGCGGATTGCATGGTTCACAGTGGCTACGAGGCGACCGCGGTGAACGATACGATCTCCCATCCGTTGCGTGCGCTCGGCGTGTCGCTGCGCGGCGTAAAAACCGAAGGCCCATTCGCGCCGGACGTCTCGTTCGATCGTCAGCGTCCGGCCGAGTATGTGTTCTCGCAGCACGTCGAGATCAAGTTGGCCGAATTGCGTCAATCCAAAGCGTAATGTCGGTCCGTGTGCTGGTGACCGGCGCGTCCGGTTTTGTTGGCTCGGCGCTGGCCCGGGCTGCGCTCGCGCGCGGCTTCCGTGTACGCGCGCTGGTACGAGTGAGCAGCCCGCGCGGCAACTTGCGCGACCTGGATATCGAGCTGGCCGAAGGCGATATGCGCGATGCAGCCTCGGTTGAGCGCGCGCTCGATCAGGTCGATGTGTTGTTCCACGTGGCGGCCGACTACCGGCTGTGGGCGCGCGACAGCAATGAAATCATGCGTGCCAACGCCGACGGAACCCGCTGCGTGATGCAGGCAGCGCTGCGTCGGCGTGTCGAACGCGTCGTCTATACGAGCAGCGTCGCGACACTGCGCGTGAGCGGCGTCACCGGTCCGGTCGACGAGACCACGCCGGCTGACGAGGCGAGCACGATCGGCGTCTACAAGCGCAGCAAGGTGGCCGCCGAGCGTATCGTCGAGCAGATGGTCGCGCAGCAAGGGCTGCCGGCGGTGATCGTGAACCCGTCAACGCCGATTGGGCCGCGTGACATCAAGCCTACGCCGACCGGACGCATGATTGTCGAGGCGGCGACCGGCAAAATTCCGGCCTTCGTTGATACCGGCTTGAATCTCGTGCATGTGGACGATGTCGCACAAGGCCATCTGCTTGCGATGGACCGTGGGCGGATCGGCGAGCGCTATATTCTCGGCGGCGACGATGTGCTGCTGCGCGAGATGCTGGCGGCGATCGCGCGGATGGTTGGCCGCAAGCCGCCGTCGCTCGAGCTGCCGCGCTGGCCGCTGTATCCGATTGCATTGGCGGCGCAAGGCATCGCGCAATGGACGGGCCGCGAGCCGTTCGTGACCGTCGATGCGTTGCGAATGTCGCGCCATCACATGTTTTTCAGTTCCGCGAAGGCGCGGCGCGAGTTGGGCTATCACGCCCGCCCCCATACCGACGGCTTGCGCGATGCGCTCGACTGGTTTCGCGCCAACGGCTACTTGGGGTGAAGCTTGCTAACAGCCATTGCAGCGCTATCGCTGGTGATCTGGATCGTGCTGCTCGTCGCGCGTGGCGGATTCTGGCAGGCGCACGAACGGGATGACCGGTATTCGCTCGGCACCGGCACCCCTAAAGCATGGCCGGCAGTCGTCGCAGTGATTCCGGCGCGCAACGAGGCCGCTTCGATCGCGCAGACAGTGAGCAGCCTGTTGCGGCAGGACTACCCGGGGTCGGTGCGCGTCGTGGTCGTTGATGACCACAGCGAGGACGGCACTGCTGCCGTCGCGCGCGACGCGGCGCGCGCCATGGGCGCCGCCGAGCGGCTCACGGTACTGCGCGGCGAGCCCCTGCCGGCCGGCTGGACCGGCAAGCTTTGGGCAGTCCGGCAAGGCATTGAGGCCGCGCGCGCCACCGATCCGCTGCCCGCGTGGTGGCTGTTGACGGACGCCGACATAGAGCACGCTCCAGATAATGTGCGGCAACTGGTCACGCGCGCGATCGTGGACCGGCGCGTCATGGTTTCATTGATGGCGAAGCTGCGCTGCGACGCATGGTTCGAGCGCGCGCTGATCCCGGCCTTCGTGCTGTTCTTCCAGATGCTGTATCCGTTTTCATGGGTTAACCGGCGTGACCATCCAATGGCGGCTGCGGCGGGCGGATGCATGCTGGTGCAGGTGGAGGCCTTGCGTGCGGCCGGCGGCATCGAGGCGATCCGTGATGAGATCATCGATGACTGTGCGCTGGGCGCCCGGATGAAGACGCAAGGTGCGATCTGGCTGGGCCTGACCCATCGAGCGCGCAGCGTGCGGCCGTATGACAATCTGGGCGAGATTCACCGCATGGTCGCGCGTACCGCGTATGCGCAGCTGCACTATTCGCCGTGGTTGCTGTGCGGCACGATCGTGTCACTGCTGGTCACCTTTGTCGCGCCGCCGCTGCTAGCTCTGTTCGGCAGCGGGCTTGCCCGTGTGGCGGGCGCGCTGGCCTGGGCGGCGATGGCCTTCGCGTACCTGCCCATGTTGCGTTTCTACGGTCGTTCGCGCTGGTGGGGGCCATGCTTGCCGGTTGTCGCCGCGTTGTATACGGGCTTCACACTGGACTCCGCGCTGCAGCACTGGCGTGGCCATGGCGGCATGTGGAAAGGCCGCTCGCAGGCGCGTCGTTGAGCCGGGCGATGATGTCCGTTGAGTTGGACGGTGATGTCGTTGGGGCGCGGGGTGCCGGCGGCGTCGGCGCGCGCGGCGGCAGGCGGCGTCGGCTAGTAGTCTGCCGATGTTGCCGTGACGTGGCCGCCCACGTGGGACGGAAAACCGAAAGCCGCACCGATCCTGCACCGTGCCGCGACCAGCGCGTGACGTGCATCCCGCGCATTGCGCGCGAGCGCCAGTAGTGCAGACAACTGACCCGGATGGACGAGCAGTGAGCGCAGGACGGCGCCCAGGTTCGTTGACCCGTCGTCGTTGAGCGCTGCGATCGCGGCCGGCGGCAGAGAACGCTCGGCTGGATCGACGATCGCGCGCACGCATACGAAAGGCAGGCCGCGCTCATTTGCGATGCGCGCGACGATGTGCGACTCCATGTCGGCGGCCCACGCGCCACACGCGTGCTGCAGTCGCTGCTTGTCCGCCGCCTGGATGACTGGCGTCGCGATGCCAGCAAGATCGGCGTGGACCGCGCCGTTGAGCCGCTCGAGCAACGCGTGCGACCATCGTTCGTCGCTCGCGTAGCGCCGCGCGTTGACTAGCATCGCATCGTCCCGCGCTGCTGCGCTCGCTTGGCGCAGGACGCGCGGGTCGGCGGCTAGCACCGAACGGGCCACCAGCAACGCGCCGGGGCGCAACGATTTCACCAGTGCGCCTGCGGTGCCGAAGCTCACCAGCCCTGAGCAGGACCGGTTCTGCGCGATGATCGCGCCGAGCGAGGTCGCTAGTCCGGCATTTTGCTGACAGATTACGCGTACGTCCGGACCCGCGGCGATCCGGGCCTCGAAGGCGAGGCCGGTGACCACCACCACCGGTGCGTCATGCATCACATCCCGCAGGCTACGGTGCATGCATTGCGTACGGTGAGATTGCGGTAACGTGCGAGCGCCCACAGCGGGAAGAACTTGCAGTAGCCGTGATAGCGCAGGTAGAACACGCGTGGGAATCCGGTTGCGGTAAACAGCGCCTCGTCCCATAGTCCTGCGTCGTTTTGCGTGTTCAGCAAATACGCGATGCCACGCGCGACGGATTCGTCGTGTTCGCAGCCCGCCGCCATCAGCGCTAGCAGCGCCCATGCGGTCTGTGACGCGGTGCTCGGCGCCCGCTCGTAGCCACGGTAGTCGAGCTTGTAGCTGCTGCCGTCCTCGCCCCAGCCACCGTCCGGATTTTGGATCGAGCGCAACCAATGCGCCGCGCGCCGCATCGGCGACGTGTCCGGCGTGACGCCGGCGGCGCGCAGGCCGCACAACGCGGACCAGGTGCCGTAGATGTAATTCATGCCCCATCGGCCATACCAACTGCCGTCATCCTCCTGCTCGGCGAGGAGGTAGTGCTTCGCGCGCGAAGCCGAAGCCTGCCGCTGCGGCGTACTGGGCAGTTGCGCAAGCATCGATAGACACCGTGCCGACACATCCACGGTCGGCGGGTCCAGCAGCGCGCCATGATCGGAGAACGGGATGTTGTTCAAGTATAGATGGGTGTTTTCCGGCTCAAACGCGCCCCAGCCGCCGTTGTGGCTTTGCATGCCGACCACCCACTCGCAGGCCCGGTCGATCGCATTGCGATAGCGATTGCGCACCTGCAGCTGCTCAACGCGCTCCATTGCCATGGCGACCACCGCCGTGTCGTCCACGTCCGGGTAATGCGGGTTTGCGAACTGGAACGCCCAGCCGCCAGGCCGCACGTTTGCGCGACGTGAGATCCAATCGCCTTGGGTGTCCAGGACCTGCAGCGGCAACAGCCAGTCCAGTCCCTTTGCCGCGTGCTCGATCGCGCGCGGTTCACCGGTCTCCAGCAGCGCGTGTGCAGTCAGCGCGGTGTCCCAGACGGGCGACAGGCAAGGCTGGCAATAGGCCTCATGGTCGTGGACCACCAGCAACTTGTCGATCGACTTGCGCGCGATCGCGCGATGCGGATGGTCCGGTGGATAGCCGAGCACATCGTACATGAGTACCGAGTTGACCATGGCCGGGAAGATCGCGCCAAGGCCGTCCTCGCCGTTCAGGCGCTCGTCGACAAAGTGCACCGCGGCGTCAATGGCCTTCTGGCGCGATTGTTTTGGGAAATACGGATCGAGCTTGCGCAGCAGCGCGTCGATGGTCGAGAAGAACGAAAACCATCCCTGGCTCTGATGCGGGGCCTTCGATATCGGCCCGACGTTGCGTGGCGAACCGACGAAAATCTCATCAATGCCAATGCCGCGAGGATTGCGCGCGCGCGGCCGCTTGGCCTGCAGCACGAGTAGCGGCACGATCACGGTGCGCGCCCAGTACGACACTTTCGATAGGTGAAACGGAAACCATCTCGGCAGCAGCATGATCTCCACGGGCATCATCGGCACCGCCCGCCAGTCGAGTATGCCGTACAGCGCGAGCAGGATACGCGTAAACACGTTGCTCTTGGCTGCGCCGCCACGCGCCAGGATCGCATCGCGCGCGCGCTTCATATGCGGTGCGTCAAGCGGTTCGCCGATCATCTTCAGCGCGAAATAGGCTTTGACGCTGGCGCTCATGTCGAAGGCGCCGTCGTGGAACAGCGGCCAGCCGCCATGTTCGCCCTGGATGCGTGTCAGGTAGGCGCCGATCTTCGCCTCGAGTACAGGGTCCGGCGTCTCCCCCAGATAATGGACCATCAACACATACTCGGCCGGGATCGTCGCGTCAGCTTCCAACTCGAATAGCCAATGGCCGTCGTCATGTTGAGCGTCCAGCAGCGCGTTGGTCGCCGAGCGGATCGCCTGCTCCAGACGCTCGGCCGGCGGCGCGCTAGTGTGCACGGTGCGCGCGTCATCGACGTCGGGATTCAACGGTTCATGCAACATGTTCATTCGTATTCCTCGCAACAATTCCGCCGTGCGGCGTACGGCCGGCGGCGGGCCGGCCGTATGATCAGAACAGCCAGTGTCTGGCAACGGCCAGCATGAGACGCACACGCGACACGCGCACGCGCTCACGCGGCGCAGCGAAGCCGCGCCGGACCAACTGCTTGAATAACGCGTGATAGGTTTGCGCCATGATGCGCGGCGCAATGACCATGCGGCGCGGATGCCGCGCCATGATCGTGGTGGCTTGCGCAAAGTGCTTGCGCGCGTGGGCAACCAGTGGCGCACATGCGCGATCGAGCGACGTGGCGCGGACCGCGTCGGGCGTAAGGTGTGCGATGCCGGCCGCCGCGAGCGCGTCGCGCGGCAGGTAGACGCGGCCGATATCGGCATCCTCGTCGATGTCACGCAGGATGTTGGTCAACTGCAGCGCTCGTCCAAGATGGTGCGCGAGTTGCCGGCCGTCGTCGTCCGGCATCCCGAAAACCTTCACCGATAAGCGGCCAACCGCACTGGCGACGCGGTCGCAATACAGGTCCAGCGTATCGCGATCCGGCGTGACAATAGTGTCGACCACGTCCATCTCCATGCCGTCGATCACCGTGATGAAATCGTCCTGCCGCAGCGAGAACTGCTGCGCGACGCGCGCAAGCGTGGCCAACTGCGGGCTTGCATTGCCGGCGTACAAGGCGGCGATCGCGGTGCGCCATTGCTCGAGCGCGGCCAGCCGGCTCTCGCGCGGCGCGCCACTGTCCGCGATATCGTCGACCTGGCGGCAGAACGAATAAATCTCGTACATGCCTTCGCGCTGCGCGCGCGGCAGGATGCGCATCGCGGCATAAAATGAACTGCCCGACGCGGCCTGCTGGCTGATCATGGCGTGATGTACTTCGATGGATTCGGCGATGCCCACGAGCTCCTCGATGTGCAATAAAACGTGAGGACGGCTGCGTGCAGTCGCGATGGCGCGTCCGGGCGCCACTATGGCGACTGCGCGCGCCAAAATATCCGCAAAGGTAGCATAGTTTGTCGCCGCCCGCCCCGTTCGCGCCGGATTTTACCCGGTTCGGCACGGATCGTGCGCCGTTCTGCCCGGTTTATTGTGGAACGCGCATCCATCGCCATCGTCCTCATCTCGACCCTTACCGCAGAAAACATGGCCGAAGCGCGTGAACGCCGGCACGCGCTTCGAGCGCGGCAGGTGCTTGTCATGGCCGGCCATGCGCCGCGCGTTCCTCGCCAGACAAATGTGGATCATCGGTATAATCGGGGTCGTTGCCGCAATGATGTCCTCCTATGCTTGCCTATCTCTATCTCGCGATTGCGATCGTCGCCGAAGTGATCGGCACGTCGGCGCTCAAGGCGTCCGATGGTTTCACGCGGCTGCTGCCGTCGGTGATTACCGCGCTCAGCTACGCGGTCGCGTTCTATTGCCTGGCGTTGACGTTGCGTTCGGTGCCGGTCGGCATTGCCTATGCGATCTGGTCGGGAGTCGGCATTGTATTGATTTCGCTGGTGGCTTTCTTCGTCTACGATCAGCGGCTCGATTGGCCAGCGGTGACCGGCATGGGGTTCATCGTTGTCGGTGTTGTGTTGATGAACGGCTTTTCGAAGACCGCTGTTCACTAAAGGCTCGTCGTCGTCGAGTTCGACGCTGGGCCGGTACAGCGCGCGCGGCCGGATCTCAATCCGCTCGACTGCATGCGGCACGCCAGCCAGCGCAACCGCGGCATCGAGCACCCACCAGCCGCGTTCGCCATGCACGGCGACGAACTCGGGGCGGTGCGCGTTCGAATCACCCATTTCGAGGATCTTGGCCAGCTTACTGGATGGCTTGCGTTCGCCGATCCCATGGCGCTCCATCCAATCACGCATGCGCAACGCCCCCGACAATCCATCCAATTCGGCATCCGGCATCGGAATGGAGTCGTTCAGCGCGAGTTAAAAGCAGAGGCAGTCAACGGATTCTGCGAAGAATTAGCACTGGCGGGCGGATTTTGCCACTCGTCAGTGCTTTATATGCGATAATTACGGCCCCATGCGGGGGCACACCTCGCATTGGTCTCAGGTTCTGGTTAAGCCCTCGGAATAAGGCCAGAGCCCTTCACAGCCGGCTTCGTGCCGGCTTTTTTTCGGGTTCGACCTTCTGGTCTGCTCAAATCGCCTATAACGTCTCGGAACCGCGGTGTCGATTGCGAAGAAGTTTCCTTTTTAAGGAAGTCAAGGATTTCGACGTTTCGGATTATGCCGTAAAAAGAAAGTTTTAGGAACAGCCTTATGCGACAACCCTCCCATTGCGTATTGATCCGCCGGAGTTGTTTCACATTTGCGACAGTGCTCGGCATGGCCGGATGCTCGAGTGCGACAAACGGCGGACACGGTGCGTCGCCGCTCGCGCAGGATAAGCCGCTGATCTACGTGTCTTCGCTGCGCTCCACGCGCGATGTCAGCGCCTGCTTGCGCGAACGCCTGCCGAACGCGCGCGCGTCACGCAGCGGTGAAATGACGGAGTTGAACATCGGACGGGGTCACTGGGTCATCCTGCTGACGCCGTCGGCGACGGGCGGCACGATTGTCAGGGTTGCGCAGCCGGCCAGCGGCGCGCAGCCGGAGGAGTCCGAAATGCGTTTCCATCTGGCCCGCTGCCTGACGTAGGCCACCGTGCATGCGATGCCGTCCAGCACAGTCACGGTGTCATGGCATGGCAAGGCGCGGTGAATTCACCGTGCTGTCCCTGGGGGCAGAACAGACAATGGCCGGTCGCGACAGACCGCGGCGACCGCGTGGCTCGGCTACCGCATGGCCGGGCTGCCGCGGCAACGCCCATGCACGGCGTGGTGACGGCGCACTTGAGCACCGGTGCGCCGCGTGTTTATTCCGACGCGGCCGGCGTGCCGAGGATCTTCTCCGACAACGCGGAATCGTAGCTGGAGTGGACATGCACGCGCTTGCGCTCAGGATGCGCATAGCCATATACCTTGCGCAGCGCCAGCGCGGCCTCGTGGAAGCCCGACAGGATCAGCTTCTGCTTGTTTGGGTAGATCGCGATGTCACCGACCGCGAACAGGCCCGGGCGCGAGCTTTCGTAGTTGGATGTGTCCACTGCGATACGTCCCGCGCGAATCTCCATGCCCCACTGCGCGATAGGTCCCAAATCGGCGACCAATCCATATAGCGCAATGACATGTTCCGCGGGCACGCTCGTTTGCACGCCGATCTGCGCGATATCCACCGCCTGCAACGCGCCGTGCTCGGTGCGCAATGCCGCGATCGTGCCTGTCACGATATCGAGTTCGCCAGCGTCAGCGGCGCGGCGCAACTGTTCCACGGTCGAGTCCGCCGCACGAAACGCGTTGCGTCGGTGTACGAGCGTCACATGCTCGGCGACGTGGCGCAGCGCGAGCGCCCAATCGAGCGCCGAGTCGCCGCCGCCTGCCACGACCACGCGCCGACCCGCGAAGTCATTGAGGTTGCGCACCGCGTAGTGCAGATGGCGTCCCTCCAGCGAGGCTGCGTCGGGCAGCGCCAGCCGTTGCGGCACGAACGCGCCATTGCCTGCGCTGATCAGGATCGCCGCGGCATCGAACTCCAGTTGCTGCTCCGTGCGAGCGCGCCAGCGGCCGTCCTCGCGTTGCTCGACATGGACCACGCGCTGGCTCAGATGGATCGGCACGTTGAACGGGTGACACTGCTCGGCAAGCCGTTCGACCAGTTCGCGCGCGGTGCAGACTGGAATCGCCGGAATATCGAAAATGGGCTTGTCCGGATACAGTTCGGTGCATTGGCCGCCGATTTGCGCAAGCGTGTCGACGACCTCACACGTCAGTCCGATCACGCCGGCCTCGAAGGCGGCGAACAACCCGACTGGACCGGCACCGATGATCAGTACGTCGGTGCGGATCGGTTCGTGGACGGATTCAGTAGTATCAGGCATTTTGCGGTACGCTGCGGGCACGCGCAACGTTCATCGGTGCAGTGAGTATGAGCACACCATACCGGAGCGCGGTGCGGGCGGCAACGATAACACCACACCGCGAGGGGCCGACGCGCGCAAGCAGGCACGGCCGTTAGTGAGCTAGGCCGTGTCATTAGCCCATCCATCTGAAGGTCGATGCTGGATCTGCCTGGTGCCCGTCCATGCGACGGATCACCCAACGAAGCGCAGCGCGAGTGCGACGCGGGTCGCGTTGACGACGTGCGTCGAATGGGTCGTCGTCCAACTCGACACGTCGATCGTCGATGTCGCATTGTCGTGTATCGGCCTGGCATGGCACGCGGGCGTTGGCGTGCTGCAATGGGGCGTCAATCCGTACACGCTTGCGATGCGCTCGCGGTCGATCGGGTGGACGGCCGCTGGCGCCGGCTGGGTCGAGCCTGGCCCGTGTGGGCGATGTCGATACGCACGCCGGCGCTGCCGCATGCGCTGATACGATCGCATGCTTTATCGGCTAGCTGTCGGTTTTGCGCGCGGTGGCGGCCAGTGCATCAACCAAGTCCATTGGGACCGGAAACACGATCGTCGAGGTCTTGTCACCGGCGATGCTGGTCAGCGTCTGCAGGTAGCGCAATTGCATTGCCTGCGGCTGCCGGGCGAGCATCTGCGCGGCCTGCAGCAGTTTCTCCGATGCCTGCAACTCGCCTTCCGCGTGAATGACCTTGGCGCGGCGCTCGCGTTCGGCCTCGGCTTGCCGCGCGATGGCGCGCACCATCGACTCGTTCAGGTCAACGTGCTTGATCTCGACGTTTGATACCTTGATACCCCATGTGTCCGTCTGCGCATCGAGCGCCTTCTGGATATCATCGTTAAGCTTCTCGCGCTCGGCCAGTAGCTCGTCAAGTTCGTGCTTGCCGAGCACCGAGCGCAGCGTGGTCTGCGCCAGCTGGCTGGTGGCCTCCAGGTAGCGCGCGACCTGAATCACCGCTTTTTCCGGATCAACGACGCGGAAGTACACGACCGCGTTGACCTTGACCGATACGTTATCGTGTGTGATCAGGTCCTGCGACGGCACGTCTAGCACGACGGTGCGCAGATCAATCTTCACGAGCTGCTGAACGCCGGGAATGATCAACACGAGGCCCGGCCCTTTGACTTGCCAGAAGCGGCCCAGCATGAACACCACGCCGCGTTCATATTCGCGGAATATTCGGATCGCTGCGACAAGGATCGCCACCACGAGCAGCACGAGGAAGCCGGTGAAGCCGAAAGTTAAATTCATTACGAATGCTCTCCTGGTTCGGGCGGTGGCGCCGGTATGACGCTCAGTGTCAGGCCATGCCGGCCCGTCACACGCACGGGCGCGCCGCTGGGCAGTGCATGATCGCTGCGCACGCGCCACTGTTCGCCTTGGATTCGAGCCCAGCCGGTCGACGACTGGCCCGCGTTGGAGGCGCCGTCGCCGGTGACGGACGGTGCCCACTCGCCAAGCATGACGCCGGTGCTGCCGACCAGCGTCTCGGCACCCGCCGTGACCGGACGCCGGCGCGCGCGCAGCGCAACGCTGGAAATCGCGATGAAGCATGTCGCGCTGAGCAACGCGAGCGCGATGATCAACGGCAGCGGGATGCCGAAGCCGGGGACCTCGGTGTCGATCAGCATCAATGCGCCGATGCCGAACGCGACGATTCCGCCAAAGCCAAGCGAGCCGAATGTCGGCAGGAATGCTTCGGCGATCAAAAAGGCAATGCCCAGCAGTATCAGAATCAATCCGGCGTAGTTGACTGGCAGCATGTGCAGCGCAAATAAGCCCACCAGTAAGCTAATCGCACCCGCCACTCCTGGCAGCATGAAACCCGGATTGGTGAACTCGAAGAACAACCCGTACATGCCGATCATCATCAGGATCAGCGCGACGTTCGGGTTGGTGATTACGGTGAGTAGACGAGTGCGCCAATCGGGCTCGATTCGCACGACAGGGGCATGGGCGGTCTGCAGCGTACGCATCCCGTGCGCGGTGCCGATTCGTCTGCCGTCGAGTTGCGCGAGCAACGCATTCAGGTCGCTGGCCACCACGTCGACTACGTGGCACGACAGCGCGTCGCTCGCTGGCAGGCTGACCGCATCACGTACTGCGCGCTCGGCCCATTCGCCGTTTCGGCCATGCAATTGGGCCAGACTGCGAATGTAGGCAGCCGCGTCCTGGATCTGCTTACGTGTCCCGGTGCTGCGCGGGTCGCCTGGCACGTCGATGGATCGCGTGGGCGACGATGTCGGTGCGGCTGCGGCTGTCGCGGCGCCGCTGGCTGCCTCGGCGGCCCGGCTCTCGGTCGTATCCGTCGCGGGGCCGCCATCCGAACCTGATGGCGATGACTCGTCGCCGATGCCGAGTTGGATCGGCGTGGCGGCACCAAGGTTGGTGCCGGGCGCCATCGCGGCGATGTGGCTGGCGTACAGGATATAAGTTCCCGCGCTGGCGGCCCGTGCGCCAGCCGGGGCGACGAATGTCGCCACCGGGACCGATGACGCGAGTATTGCCTTGATGATCTGGCGCATCGAAGGGTCTAGTCCGCCGGACGTGTCCAACTCGATCACGACCAACTGCGCGTGCATGCTGGCCGCCCGAGCCAGGCCGCGCTCGATGAAATCGGCGCTCGCAGGACCCATCGCACCGCTGACAGGGAGCAGCGCGACTGGCGCGGGCGCTGGCACGGCACCGGCAGCTAGTGTGGCGAGGGTCCACCCGAAACACAACTTGCGGAGCGTGCGCAGCAGCATGACGGATTCCGAAAATCCCTTTTGTTCAGCATAGGGCGGTTTGCACTGTTTTTCAGTGCCACGGTGAACTATCACGTCAATCTTGGCGGTTGGGCAAAGCCAGCGGCGCTGCATCGACGACCGGCCGCTGATTGGCATCGGCTTGCGCAACGCTGTTATGCGCCAATGCGCCGCGGATGGCCCTGCATCTGAGCGCACTCTTGGTTAAGCACCGTCATTGTCCGTCACCCTATGGCGTAATAGGCCAATCCATTTAACTTAAGGACGGAGGCAGGCTCCTCAAATAACGTCTAAAGCGTGTTAGTGAACTGCACCGAGTTTTGTGGAGGCGTCAACTCTTGAGAGAATGGAGCGATGAACAAGAAGCCAAGCAAGTTTTCCCCGGAAGTTTGAGAGCGGGCAGTGCGCCTGGTACGCGAGCAGCGTAGCGAGCACCCGTCGATGTGGGCGGCAGTCGAATCGATTGCGCCGATGATCGGCTGCACGCCGCAGACGCTGTTGGATTGGGTTAAGCGCGACGAGCTCGATCGTGGCGAGCGCGATGGCGTGAGTACGGCCGAGCGTGAACGCATCAAGGCCTTGGAGCGCGAGGTCAAGGCACTGCGCCGGACCAACGAGATTCTCCAACTGGCGAACGCATTTTTCGCCCAGGCGGAGCTCGACCGCCGTTTCAAGTCCTGAAGGCCTTCATTGATCAGCATCACGACACCTTCGGGGTCGAGCGCACGGTACTGTCTTGCCGTATCCCCCTTCGTGTAGATAGTTGCGAACGTTAAATTGACGTGTCCTAGCCCCGTGTGCACGCTCCCAAATCGATGCCCGCGTTCAGCAGCACGGTTTGCATGCGTGCGGCGTAGCCAGTAGATGCCCTGTAGGGCGGCCGCTGTTCCCGGATAGGCGCGCTCGAATCGCCGCGCGGCCTGCGCAAAGAGCTTCTTGCGTAGTAGGGCCAGCGCATCTGAAGCGAGGAGGGGGCCCGCTTCTAAGTGGCCGACGAGCGGCATATCCTTCGGCGCCGTCTCAAGCGTGTAGGGCGCCGGCTGCAGCTGCAGCGAGTCCGACCGGTGCTGCCATTAACCGCGGCGGCATGGCATGTGTACGAGCCGTGCTTGTTTGCCTTTGCCGATCGCCCTCAGCGGCCAGACGGCTGACAGAGATTTATATGTTTTTTGTGTGTTACCAGTAATTTTTATAAGGAATTGTGGTCAAATAAACGAAACTCGTACAAAAGGGGCGTTTCTATATGCCTGACTGGATCGGCTATCGGTGGTTGGCGGAGCATTTTGGCGTCGAGGCGGTGCAGCCGTTGCGGATTGACAGTCAGCTGGCCAAGTCGCGTTCCACCGAGTGCGTAGACGGTGTGACGCATGAATTCTATCCTCCCCAGTTTAAGCCTGCGGATACGCTGGCTGGGCATTTGACGTTTGCTTTCAAGCGGGAAGGCATCCATCTCGAATTCTTGGCGCGCCTCTTTGATAGGGTACCGGCGGCTGAGCTGGAAACTTGGATCCAATCCGAACCGACCGGCCAGTACGCCCGACGCGCGGGCTTTTTCTACGAATGGCTGACTGGCCGGCGACTCACGTTTAGTGGTGTGGAAGCGGGCAACTACATCGACGCTCTGGATGAGCGTCTCTATCTGACGGCCTTGTGCGCGCAAAATAACCCGCGCTGGCGCGTACGTGACAATTTACCTGGCACGCGCGACTACTGTCCAACGGTTTACCGTACCGACAAGGTTCGAGCCGCCGAGGCCTACGATTGCGGGCAGCGCCTGCGCGAGCTGGAAGTCGAATATGGCGAAGATTTACTCATGCGCAGCGCAGTGTGGCTTACCGTCAAGGAAAGCCTGGCCAGTTTTACCATTGAGCACGAGGACCGGCATGTCAATCGCGTCAAGCGCTTCGCTGCGGTCATGGAAAAACGCTGTGGCCACTACCGAAGCCCGCTCAACGAAGCAGCTCTCACCGAGCTGCAAACTGAAATTTTAGGGCCTAGAGCGACCCGCTATGGCCTTCGGAAATCGCCTGTCTTCGTTGGCGAAGTTGATTCGACTTTCGTGCCGCTGGTGCATTACATCGCGCCACACTGGACCGATACAGCGTCCATGTTGGCCGGCTTGCACGCGTTCGACCAGCGTACTGCTGGGCGCGCACCACTGGCTCGCGCCGCTGTCCTGTCGTTCGGTTTCGTTTATATCCATCCTATGTCCGACGGCAATGGCCGAATCTCACGGTTCCTGGTCAATGATGTGCTACGGCGTGACGGCGCAGTACCTGCGCCGTTCATTCTGCCCATATCAGCCGCGATCACAAGCACGACGGCCAACCGGCGCCGCTATGACCAGGTGTTGGAAGGGTTTTCCAAACCCCTGATGCAACGGTATCAGGATCAGTACCGGTTTGGCCCTGAAAAGGTCGCCGAAGACGGCATACGCTACAACCTGAACTTCGACGCATATGATGACGCTTGCGCGGCTTGGTGCTACCTTGATTTAACCGAACATGTCGAATATCTCGCCCACGTCGTGAACCTTACAATTGACCAGGAAATGCGCAAGGAAGCGACCTATCTGCGCAGTTTGCGCATCGCTCGCGCGCAAATCAAGGAAGTCATTGAAGGTCCGGACACCGAGATTGACCGCATCATCCGGTCAATACGGGACAACGATGGCAACATTTCAAACAAGCTGTGCCAGGAGTTTACGCTACTGGATGACCCAAATATCGGTACTGAGATCGTTCGTATCGTTCAGACGGCTTTTAACGCATCGTCTGACGCCGGTTGAAGTGAAGCGTGGTGCGCTGGCCGCTCGACGTCTCGGCGCACTTGTGTCAGCAGCACGTTGAAAATGGCTCTTTCCCACTTTGTGTGAACCTGCAGGTGACAATAGTGGCCATGCGCGATATCGCATCATTCGGATAATAGGCATGGATTTTTCCTTCCTCCAACGCCTGTTGCCCGCTGCCGACCTGCGCATTCTCGGATGGGAAATGATCGGCCATCGGCTCATCGTTGCACTGAAACCTAAAGGGCTCGTTGCGCGCTGCACGGCGTGTGGAGCGACAAGTTCCCGGATACACGCAGAGTACCGACGACGCGTTGAGGACCTACCGTGTAGTGGCCACCGCGTCACACTGGAAATCCATGTGCGGCGCTTTCGTTGCGATAACGCACTGTGTTGCCGGCAAACATTCGCCCAATGCCTTGCGCCATTTACTGCGCGTCAGCAGCGTCGCACAGCCCGAGCACAGACGCTGCTGTGGCATGTGGGCTTGGCGCTCAGTGGCGCCGCAGGTGCGCGCCTGGCGCAGCGGCTGGGCATTTCGATCAGCGGCGAAACGATACTCCGTTTACTCAAACGCAACGGCCAAAAGCACGTCGCGACGACATCCAACCCTACCATAGATCCTATGTAGCGTGAGACCAACCAAAGCTTAAGTCGTAAGCTTAAGTGAATCAAGGCGAACGCAACGGAGGCTATCACGCGTACAGCTCACTGAGCCGGAGTCGATGCTGAGAACGTAATACTGGCAACATCACTCGAACTGGCGGGGGCCTAATGGAAAATTGCGCTGCATGATGGACACAGACAGAGTCCAGCGGTGCACACGGTAAGGGGAGCGCAAGCGGCTATGCGAGTGCAAGCCCTTTGGAGGTGATTGAGCGGTACAAGCAGGAATGGTTGCCGCCCCAAGAGGTGCGTGTGGTGGTCAGTTATGAGGCTGGGCAGGATGGATTCTGGATCTATAGAGCGCTGCGCTCGCGTGACATGGATTGTTACGTGATCGATGCGGCCAGTATTCCGGTGGAACGGCATAGGCGTCGCGCCAAGACGGATCGGCTTGATGCGATCAAGCGGGTCACGAATCTGCGAGCATGGCTGCATGGCGAACGCGACCGCATGCGCGTCGTGCGAGTGCCCTCGCTGCAAGAGGAAGCTTCGCGTCAGTTGATTCGTGATCGAGGGCAGTTGCACAAAGAGGTGCTGCAGCACCGCGAGCGTATGCGTAAGCTGTTGATCACAATGGGTTACTGGGACGGTTTCGATCATAGGACGTTTGCGAAGCGGCTAGCGAGCGGCAAACTGGTTTGTCATGATGGCACGCCGCTGCCCAGCGAGCTGCATGAGCGACTGTTATAGCGCATAGAGCCGGATTGATCAGGAGATCAGCAAGCAGGGAAATAGGCGAGTGCGAACCCAGCTCATCGAGATGGCCTGGTGCCGGCTGCGCTATCAGCCTAGCAGTGCGCCGGCGCAGTGGTGCCTCGGTGGCGCGCAGCGCGGTGACCGCGTGCATCGGGCGCTCATCCCGTGCGCCGGGAAAGACCCAGGTACTGTCCACGCCACTGGCGTGCCGTTCGACTAACCAGCGCGCCAGCGCCGACCGCGCAAACGCCTCGGGCCGAGATTGACGTGAGAAACGTGAGCCTGGCGCGCTAATGTGGATGAGCTGGTCCGGCTCAATATTAATGCAGTTAACAGTCAATTCAAGGGCTTGCAACACCTTCAACCCCGCGCTCCGAAACGTCGCCATCAACGCGCGGTCCCATAAGCTGTGCCAGCGCGCGTAATGCGTGCTCGCCACCAGGGACAACAACGTGCGTTTGCGAAGCTTCTCGAAGTGATGATGGAATGGGTTGAGTCAGCTTTCTGAAACCTGTTTTTGGTGTTGGCTGCCGCTCCTGGTAAGCCGCGATTTTGCTCAGGACAGGAGGCGCCGGCAATCAGCGCTGTGGTTCCTGAGCAGGGGGCTCGACCGGGTCCGTGTCGCCCCAGTTCATCCGATGGCCGCGCACCGTCTCGCGGTGTCGCGTGTCCTCTTCTTTGTGCAAGTACAGGCTCGTGGTGGTCAGCGACGCGTGCCCGAGGTTGTCGCGCACCGTGTGCAGATCGAGGCCGCCGTCGGCCTGATGTGGGCCGGCCGTATGTCGCAGCCAATGCGCCGACGCGCGCACCAGTTCGTCGGCCCGATCGGCGAATATGGGTCCGCGCGCGTAGCCACGACGCGGCGCCGCGAAAGACATGCTTGATCGCGTCATGCAAGGCCGATCGTGACAGGCCACGGCGCGCTCCACCGTATCGATCATGTAACAATCCATGCACCGCGAGCGCAACGTGTTTCCCCTGCCATAAGCGATGCAGGAGCAATAACGAGGCAGCGTTGTGCATCATGTTCTAGGCTTGTCCTGAGCAGCGCTCAATACGCGCCATGTCGGCATGAAAAGAGCATCAAGTCCAATGTCCGTCTTGCAGTGCAGCACGCAGTGCCCGTCGCATTGCCCGCGCTAAACGAAGCGCGGTACCGCCAGACAGGCCCTGCGCGATCGCATAATCGAGCCCATCGGCCTCGACCACGATGCCCCACTTAGCCACGCGCCTGCGCTTAGGATGCCGCCATAGCAAGGCCTGTGGCTCACCGCAAAGCGCGCGTCGCGACAGCAGTACAACGCGGCGCTTGCGCGGCGAGACTAGGCAAACGCGACTCACTCGATGCATTGCGATCAGGGCGGGCCCCGATGTTGACCCGAACCAAACCATGCCTGCCGCACTGATGCTGAACTGGCTTGTGGTGAGGGCCGGCTCAAACCGACGCAGCCACCACCAGGCAGTCCACGCCTCGCCCAGCGAGACCACGATGCCAAGGTCAAGACGTATGAGAAACGCGGTGACGGTCAGACTCGTGACGGTTAGCCATATTCCTATGCTGTCTCGTTTAGAAAGTACGACCGGCGGCACGACGAAGCGCACGTGCGCCGGGTCCATGACAATGACGTAAAATCCTTGATCTACCACGGTATCTGTTGGCCCGCGTCGCTGGAGCGATGCGGGCCATGCACCTCCTCGTTGCTTTGGGCAAAACCCACCCCTCGCGCCGATAGGCACGATGTGAGGAGAAGCGGAAAAGACGTTTAAGCCGTTAGATTAAGAGTCCTAACGGTTGCGCGAGACGTCCGCTTCGTTTAGAGCAACAGTGGAGAGTTGAACTATTTTACGGTGGCTGCGCGGCTCGGTGCGTGATGGACAAATGGCGAGGCACCCGTTTAAAGGCAACAAGCGACGCACAAAACGCGCAAAGACGAGGAAAAAGAAGCAGCGGCGTTCGCCGAACACGCAGAGGGCAATATTCGGACGAACAAACGCCAAGAGGGGGACTATCCATGGCTGGCTCCTGTATCCCGGTTTTCACCCGCTCCCTTTCTTTCCACGGAAAGGGTGGCAGACCGAACGGGGGTGGAAACCGGGATACAGGAACCGGCCCAGCCGAAGCTGGCCCCGCCCGGCCCGCCATAGACGTGCCAGACGTTACGCACAAAAAAGCCGCACACATCAAAATGGCGCGGCTTCTGTGCGCCTGTATCTACCGGATTTCCACACCCGACCGCTGCTGTTTTCAGCGGCAATTCCAGTATAGGGCAGTTCATCAGAAAATGGCAATTGGAAATTCCAATTCCATGGTGAGTTGCCTACTGCTGGAGTCCTTGCAGGGATTTGCAAAATCGAGCTTGATACAACTCAGTCAGTGTCAGGCTGCGCTCGTCCCGCTCGCGTAGCGGTGGCTTGACAGCAGCGCGCCAAAGGTTTGCAGCGCAACGCACACTGTCATCGACTGCCTGCCAATCAAATCACTGCCATGGATTGTAATGCTTGTTTTTTTACGCTCTTAAGTCATTCACCTGCTTCGTCCTGGTTCGCTGTCGGGCCGAAGCGCAGCGCCTGAAGATTTTCCCGCGAACCTTTGCAGCCCGGTCAATCCAGCTTCGCTCCTCGGACTGGATGCGCAGATGCCAACACCGACGCCTGCGCAGGCCCACAGGATGACGAAGGGCACACCAGGATGACGAAAGGCCTTTGTGTAGTGGTGTGCGAGGTCGTGATTTTCGTCAACACGCGGTTGCTGCCATCACATCGAGTCGTTATCATCCAGGACTTGCTTTTGAGCCCGGCGCGCCAACGAACTAGCCTTTCATATTACTTTCGGTTGATTACTTTAGCGTTGCCCGCCCCGGCTTGGAGTGGCAACAACGAACGAAAACGACGCATGCCACCCAGGCAACATGCGTCATACTGTGTGATGGTAGCCACTGCAAACCTCGCATCCTGGTTAATCGTGACCGTCGCCGCCATGGCGGCGTTTTATGCTGTGATCGCCGCGGCGGTGTCGCTGCGCGGGCGTCGCCCGCATCCGTCACAACTGAATGCGCCGGGCGCGCCGCTTGCGCCGGTCAGCGTGCTCAAGCCGCTGTGCGGGCTAGAGCCGCGGTTGTTTGAGAACCTCGCGACGTTCTGCGAGCAGGATCATCCGTGCTTCGAATTGCTTTGCGGTGTCCACTCTCCGAACGATCCGGCGATTGCGGTCGTCGAGCGGCTGCAAGCGGCTTATCCGTCATGCGACATCCGACTGTTTGTTGATCCGCATGTGCATGGCAGCAATCTAAAGGTCAGCAATCTGATCAACCTGGCTGCGCGCGCCCGCTACGATACGATTGTCCTTGCCGATAGCGATATCGCGGTGCAGCCGCATTACCTGGCCTCGGTGTGCGCGCCGCTGGCCGATCCGGCTGTGGGCGTGGTCACGTGCCTGTACCGGGCGCATGGTGTCGGTCCGTGGTGGACGCGGCTCGGCGCGATGTTCGTCAACGACTGGTTCGCGCCGTCGGTGCGGGTCGCGCATGCCGGAGGATCGACCCGCTTCGGTTTTGGCGCGACGCTGGCGCTGCGGCGGCAAACCCTTGATACAATTGGCGGTTTCCAGCGATTGAAGAACTGTCTCGCGGACGATTACTGGTTGGCCGAGCACGCGCGCGAAACCGGGCTCGCGACGGTGCTGTCCGACATCACGGTATCCACCGACGTCGCGGAGTCGCATTTTGGTGCACTGTGGCGGCGTGAAACGCGTTGGTTGCGCACGATCCGCTCGATTAATCCGTTCGGCTTTGGCTTCCTGTTCATCACGTTCACGTCGCCGTGGCTGATCGCGGCTGCGGCGCTCGCGCTAGCCCAGCCTGCGTCCCAGACGCTATTGGGTGGCGTTGCCGCGGCGCTGGCCGGCATCGGCTTGCTCGCGCGACTGGTGCTGCACTGGCGTGGCGTCTACATCACCGGCGAGGTGGCTCGGGACCACGGCGCGCGCACCGTGCGCTCCTTTCTGCGCGATTTGCCGCTGGTGCCGTTGCGCGATATGTTGTTGTTGGGCCAATGGCTGAGCGCTGCGGTTGGCTCGCACGTATACTGGCGCGGCTCGCGCGTGCCGCTGGTCGGCACGCCATTGCCGTCGCGCAACCGTGAGTCGCTGTAGCGGCGTGCGCCCCGACCGATCGAGGTCACGGCTTTTTGGGGCAAGCGGTGCGGCGTTCATCGCACATTGCGGAGTATTTGACTAAATGAAGACGCTTTTCTTGCAGGCTCCGTCGTTTGACGGTTTTGACGGCGGCGCCGGATCACGCTATCAGGCCAAGCGCGAAATACGCTCGTTCTGGTACCCGACATGGCTCGCGCAGCCCGCCGCGATGGTGCCGGGCAGCCGCGTGCTCGACGCGCCGGCTGACGGCCTATCGGTCGAGGCGACGCTTGATATCGCGCAAGGCTATGATCTGGTCGTTATCCACACGAGCACGCCGTCATTTCCGACCGACGCGTTGTTTGCGCAGAAGCTCAAGGAGCGCAAGCCCTCGGTGATGATCGGCATGGTTGGCGCAAAAGTGGCGGTTGATCCGCATGGCTCGCTCAGCGCGAGTGCGGCGATCGACTGGGTCGGCCGCGAGGAGTTCGACTATACGTGTAAGGAAGTCGCCGAAGGCCGGCCGTTGAAGGACGTCACCGGCCTGTCTTACCGGCTGGCCGATGGTTCAATCGAGCACAATCCACCACGGCCGATGATCGAGAACATGGACGAGTTGCCGTTCGTGGCGCCTGTCTACAAGCGCGACCTGAAGATCGACCACTATTTCATCGGCTACCTGAAGCATCCATACGTGTCGATCTATACGGGCCGCGGCTGCCGTTCGCGCTGCACATTCTGCCTGTGGCCACAAACGGTTGGTGGGCATCGCTATCGGGTACGCTCGGTCGAGAACGTGCTGGAGGAAGTGAAGTGGATCCGCGACAACATGCCTGAAGTCAAGGAGATCATGTTCGACGACGACACGTTCACCGACTTCAAGCCGCGTGTGGAGGCCATCGCGCGTGGGCTCGGCAAGCTTGGTGTCACGTGGTCGTGCAATGCTAAGGCGAACGTGCCGTATTCGACGCTGAAGATCATGAAGGAAAACGGCTTGCGGCTGTTGCTGGTCGGCTACGAGTCCGGCGACGATCAGATCTTGCTGAATATTAAGAAAGGGTTGCGCACCGATATCGCACGCCGTTTCAGTGAGGACTGCCGCAAGCTCGGTATCAAGATTCACGGCACCTTCATCCTCGGCCTGCCCGGAGAAACGCGCGAGACGATTCAAAAAACCATTGCGTATGCGAAGGAAATCAACCCGCATACGATCCAGGTGTCGCTGGCCGCGCCGTATCCTGGGACGACGCTGTACAAACAGGCCGTCGAGAACGGTTGGCTGGAGGAAAACAAGGTCATCAACCTGGTCAGCCATGAGGGCGTGCAGTTGGCGGCGATCGGCTACCCGCACCTGTCGCGCGAGGACATTTATCACGGCCTCGAGGAGTTTTACAAGCGGTTCTATTTCCGGCCGTCGAAGATCTGGGAGATCGTGCGGGAGATGCTAACGAGCTGGGAAATGATGAAGCGCCGGCTGCGCGAGGGGGTCGAGTTCTTCCGCTTCCTGCGAGCACACGAGGCGTGACACAGTCGTCGGCCCGCGCATTGATCGTCACCGCCGACGACTTCGGGCTGCATCCGCGCGTGAACGAGGCAGTCGAGCGCGCGCATCGCGAGGGCATCCTGAATGCGGCGAGCCTGATGGTGGCCGCGCCAGCCGCGCGCGATGCGCTCGAGCGCGCGCGCCGGATGCCGTCGCTGCGTGTCGGCTTACATCTGGTGCTGGCCGACGGCAATGCGATGCTGCCGCGTGAGCGCATCGCGTCCTTGGTCGACGCACATGGCCGGTTTGGCGATGCGATGGCTCGCGACGGGGTTCGGTTCTTTTTCCTGCCGCATGTGCGCCGGCAACTGGCTCGCGAGATCCGAGCGCAGTTCGACGCGTTCGCGGCGACTGGCCTGACGCTGGACCACGTCAATACGCACAAGCATTTCCACCTGCACCCGACCGTCTTGTCGCTGATCGTTGAAATCGGCCGCGATTACGGCATGCACGCGATGCGGCTGCCCCGAGAGGCTGACGCGCCGCTGCTGCTGCGGCCGTGGATCACGTTGGTCAAGTCGCGGCTGCGGCGTGCCGGGATCGCGCACAATGACTACGTAGTGGGTATGGCCCGCAGTGGCCAGATGGACGAGGCCGCGCTGCTCGCGGCTGTCGCGCATCTGCCGCCCGGGATCGGCGAGATCTATCTGCATCCGGCTGTGCCGGGCGAGGGGGCCATCACGCCGTCGATGCGCGATTATCGCCATGCGGACGAACTCGACGCGCTGCTGTCGCCGCGTGTTGCCGCGGCGCTGGCAGCGGCGAACGTGCGGCGCGGCGGTTTCCGCGATGTGCTGCCGGCCCGAACCGGCGCGAATCGCGAGGCGCTAGCATGAAGCTGCTGCGCGCACTGAGTTGGCCTCTGGGCATCGCGATCTTCGTCGCGTTGCTGTGGCACGAGGGCGTGCATGACGTGAGTCAGTCGCTGTCGCAGGCGGGCTTTGCGTTGTTATGGCTGGTGCCGTTTCACATCGTGCCGCTTGCATTCGATGCGCAAGCATGGCGAATCCTGTTGGAACGGCGCGCGTCGCTGCCGTTCCTGACCTGGGCGGCGACGGTGCGCGAAGCCGTGTCCCGGATGCTGCCGTCCGCGGGCATCGGCGGTGAACTGGTTGGTATCCGGCTGGCCGCGTGGCGCGTCAACGATTCGGGCCTGGTGGCCGCGTCGGTGGTTGTTGAGGTACTGACCACGATTGCGGTCCAGTATGTGTTCTCAGCGCTGGGCATCGTGCTGATCTTTCTGCAGGCTTCGCACCACGGTTCGCTGACTCCAATTGTCGTCGGCCTCGTAGTGTCGTTGCCGATACCGATCGTATGCGTGGTGTTGTTGCGACGCGGCGGCTTGTTCGACAAGCTCGACCGTTTCGCGAAACGATTGTTCGGGGCCGATCATCGGTTGCTGGCCGGCGTCGACGGTGCCGCATTGGATCGCCGCATCGACGCGGTGCTCACGCGTGCGGCGACGTTGGCGTCAGCGTTTGCATGGCAACTGGCCGGCTACGTGATTGGCGCGCTGGAAACGTATTGGGCATTGGCGCTGCTGGGTCATCCCGTATCGATCGGCGCGGCGCTGGCTATCGAGGCGCTGATCCAGGCGGTACGCCACGCCGCGTTCATCGTGCCGGCCGGTCTTGGGGTGCAAGAGGCGGCGGTGCTCGTGCTGGCGCAGATGCTGGGAGTCGATGCGGCGACCGCGATGTCGTTGGCGGTGACCAAGCGCATGCGCGAGGTCGTGTTCAGCGGCCTGGCGCTCGCGTCATGGCAGCTCGCGGAGTGCTGGCGTGCACACCAGACTATCGGCGAGCAGTGGCGCCGTCGTTGGCGCGTGCAGCGACGGCTGCGACGGCGGGCGCGTCGTGCTGCCGCAGTTTCTGTGCCGTTCGTGCGTCGCTGACGCCACGCCGTCAGTGGCGCAATCCGCTGGGCTTGGCCGGTTCGACTTCGCGGTTGACTGCTTGCAGGTGTCAGTGCCACAACATCGTGAATGTGTCGCGAGCCTGCGGGTCGCTACCGTTAACTAGGCTTGTCACGCGCATTGTGTGTTCCTTCGCGGTGGTGCGGGGACACCGTCTGGTCTCGACCATGACCGGCGATCCGGCGTAACCAACGTGATAGGGGCGCGGCTTCAGCTACACTGTGTCGCGCGTGCCGCTTCGCGGCATTGCTGGAAGCGCAGGTAGCCGCTACGCAACAAGATCTCGTTGAAACCCGAACCTTGAAGCACGTTACGTGCGACACGCTGGATTGCTGCGCGGTGCCGGTCGAACGCTGCCAACAGGTCGCCCGGATTGGGCGACTCCGCGCCGAAATGGTCCTCGAGTGCTTCTGCCGAGATCGAGCAATCGACTTGTCGGTCATCGACCTTTGCGGTGAATCCCACGGTCAGATTCCAGCCGCGGAATTCCGGCGGTGTATTGACGAAAACGATCTCCATGATAGGCTCCCCGCGTGGCGCGAGCGGGGGCGGTGTGCACGGCCGCGTCACGCCGCATCATCCGGGGCTGGCGGGCTGCTGGCCCCTGATTGAATGATCGTAGTCACTAATGCGCGAAAAGCAAGAAGATCAATCATTGGGCGCCGGCGCAATGACGGCGCCTTTCCGTAGAACAACGGTTCAGGACGGCCATGCGCGGACATCACGATTGTACGCAAACGCCTGAAGTGGTAACGGGCGATGGCGCCGATGCAACACGCTGACGCGCGCAGCGCGTGCGGGTCTGAGCGATGTTGGCCGAGCCTGTCTCATGTGTTGCCCGAATGCATTGCACGCGCTGCTCGATACTTTCATCCAGCGCCGCTATAGTGAGGGGGAGGTGGCGCGCGATGATCCGTATGGGCGTGCACTGTCCTATCCACTGTTCGAAGGAGGGCGTGATGGCTTACAAAGTTGCGGTAATCGTCGGCAGTATCCGTGCGGATTCGTGGAACAAGAAGCTCGCGCATGCGCTCACGCGGCTGGCGGGCGACCGGCTCGAGTGCCGGTTCGTCGATATTGCTACGTTGCCGTTGTTCAGTGAGGATCTGGAAGCGCAGGTGCCGGAGCCGGTCAGCCGGCTAAAGCGTGATATCGAGGCGGCGCAGGCGTTGTGGTTCTTCACCCCCGAGTACAACCGTGGCCTGCCCGGCGTGTTGAAGAACGCGATCGACTGGGCCTCCCGTCCGTATGGCAAGAATTCTTTCGCTGGCAAGCCGGCTGCGGTGGCGGGTGCCTCGATCGGCACGATCGGTACGGCGATCGCTCAGCAGCAGCTGCGCAACGTACTTGCGTACCTAGATGTGCCCACGCTCGGTCAGCCCGAGGTCTTCTTGCATATCAAGGACGATACTTTCAGTGCCGGTGGCGACATTGCGAATGCCAGAACGAAGCAGTTCTTGCAAGGTTTCGCCGATCGCTACGTCGGATGGTTGGACAAGTTGCTGAAGTGAGCGCCGGCTGCGCGCATCGGCCATGGTGGTGACAGGAACCCGCTATGGTGCGCGTTATCCCCCGGCGGCCACGTCGGGGTGAACTGGGCCGCGCAGGTTTTCCTGTGCTTCGGGTCGCCCGAATAGGCGTCTTTGTTGGGTCTGGCCTGCCGTGGACCGCCGGCGGCGCAGTTGCGCGTCGGGTTCCACGCTTTCCGCGAAAACGCTCACGCACCGAGATTGAGCCAGCTTGATGACGTGGCGACGACCGCGTCGGCTTGCTGCTCTTCGAGCGTGATGCAGGCATGCGGCCTGACATCCCAAAGGTGAGAGTATTCGGGACAAGGGCATGGGATTCTGATGCGACGCGGCAGCGGGCGTCGCAAAGGTGAGGTTTTTCGGGAATAGCGTGCCACTCGCGCCCGGTCAAGCCATGCTGGCTCGATCCATCGCGCGACGCAGCACATCGAAGATCTGCGGCCGATTGCAGCAGTGCGATACGTTGAAGCGCAGAAAGTCCGCAGTTGATCGCGACGGGCTAGAGATTCGTGTAGCCTGGGACGTCTGTGTCCCTGTTCAGTGCACGGCTCGAGCCAGTCGAGCCTGTCCCCGCCGTGGTGTACCTCGAGCGACAAGCCATCGGTGAATACCAGGCATTTGCCGATGCTCTCACCCTGTATGCCGCGTACCATCCGCTGATTGACGAATCCACCTGAATGCTTGTGGGGCAACACCCATTGTATCAGCGGGCCGAACGGTTGCATGGCGTTCAAGCAGTTGAATCCATGCGTTAGCGCTTGAGCGCCGGTCTAGTAGATCAGGACCATGCCCGGGTCTGTCGCATGGCGCGCTGGGAACCACACTAAGCGGGCAGCTTTGCTGCTGTGACACAACGTCAATATGGGGTATGCCGTGCATACTGTCTCCTGCATGGTTGAATCCGATTATCGATCTATTGATAGTGGAGCCACATTAAAAGCGGATGACACGCTGGTCGAAAGTATGGGTACACAGATTTACCGCAAGGGTGGCCATCGTGCTGTTCATGCGACCGCCTATAGGGTTTATTGTTTGAGCGGTATCTACCTATTCCGCGAAGAAGTAAATCATACGCTGTCTCCGTCCTGTGACGCAGTGCCGCAGGACTACTGGCCGCATCTGCGTTATCGTTACTTTAAAAGCAGTTCAGTTTGTATTAATTAGGTAGGCTGAAAAATTATAAATGGATCATCGAGACTTCGCTAAAACGGCTCTTTGATCGCCATCGTGACTATTAATGTCTGTGCGCGGACCTAACCTGATTGAGCACTGACTGACGTTGTTGAATCAGTACGCGTTGCATATCCGTCAAGCCAGATGCCTTTATTTGACAGTCTAATGAGTGAGGCCCCCCATGCAAGTCAATACGATCAATCCAGGCTCGGCGCCGGTGGATTCCTTGTCGTTTCACAATGAGTTGAATACACATAGCGAAGTCGCGGGGCAGGGGCGAGCACGTGCCGGTTCAAAGCCAGAGGGCGTGTTGGCTGAGTTGCCCGCGCTTGCGCGCCACGCGTCGATGGCAAGGCGTAGGAACGTGACGAGCCAGGCTGCCTTCTTTGCTCAGCACCCTGAAGCGAAGTATTATCCTCCCGTGGTGCAACAAGTCAGTGGCCTATTGGAGAAACAGAATATCGGCATATCGGATCACGCGCATGACGGGGTCATTGCGAATATGAAAGGGTTGTGCTCCGGTACGCAAACCCATACGGGGGCGCATCTGGTCGAAAGCAGGGTATTCAGCCGCGATGCCATTGAGCATCTAAAATCAGGCGAGACGTACCTTGCTGCGGTAAATTGTTTCGGTTCGCTAATCAATGGAGTGGCGGCGATGACGGTCGGGCCGGCGCATGATTTCGATGACGCTAGACGATCGTCGGATCCTGAAAGGGCCGCACGTGCGTATGCCAGTATCGCTTGGGACTTCGAGACGCTGCCATCGCCGACACCGCGCGATTGACGTGAGCTATCTCGGGTGCCATCGGTGGCCAAGATGTTCGGCTACGTTCCTGGGGGCGCCGCATGCTGCCGGTTGGCCATGTTCCGGATTCTGCAGGCGGGCCGGTCCAGTGCGGCACCCGGGGTCGCAGGCGGGCACGGCCGGTGCCACATCGATATTTGTGAGTGGGGTACCCATGGCATCCATTTTTGTGCATAACCGGTAATCGGGCCTCAAACCTTACGGCCAGGATGTCGATATACACCAGGATCGTTCGCAAGGCGCGTGCCGCGCGTGGCAACGAGCGACAAAACGCCAGGCGGGACGGACACATGCACCTCGAGCCAGCTACTCACTTAAGTGCAGGCATAAGTTGGCTGACGAAATTGCGACTCTACCAAATTTCGATTCATAGCATGGCGAAGTAGATTAAATACCGCGGAGGCGGGAAGAAACGGCACAGCTTGCGTCGGATGTAGGTAGTGGGGCGCCTTGATGCGACAAATCTTTATAGCAGTACGCCGCAGTATCGAATCCTATATAGACCATTGCCTATGATCAAAGCGTTATACAGCTTGGCAGCGAGACTGTATAGCAAGACCGTATTGGGTCTTTCTCTGCTCGCCGTCGGTTCATTGAGTCGACGGCGTCTTTTTGAGGTAACGCAAAGCGCTGTAAAATCGAGGTGTGACATGGCCGGGCGCGGCAGGGCGGCGGCAAGGCCGTGTGTCAACCAGCCAAGTCGGCTCGGAGCCGGCTGGCCGCTTCCAGCAAGCCGGCCGAAATACCGGGATCGAATGTCCAATGCCCGGCAGCGTCGACGAAAGATAGCCGCGCGCGCGGCCAAGCGGCGGCCAGCGCGTAGGCCTGGTCGGCCGGACAGACCATGTCGAAACGGCCATGGACGATGTGGCATGGCAAATGGGCGATACGAGAGACACGCGTGAGCAGCGGCGGTGACGGCGGCAGTTCGTCGGCCATGTAATGCCGCTCGAGCAGCGCCATGGCGATGGCCGCCCGTGCCTGTGCGTCCTTGGGGATGGGTTTCTGGCCGGACACCGTATCGTGCCGGATGATGGACAGCGTCGTTTCATAGTGATGCCACGCGCGGGCGAGTTCAATGCCGGCTGCATCGCAGCGCGCCAGCGACGCGTGCGTCAGTGCGAGCACGTCACGTGCGCTGGCGGGTCGCTGGCCGCTGGCTTTTTCGATTGCCTCGAGAAACGCCGCATGTAGGTCGGGGTACAGACGCCGCACGTCCCACAGGAACCAGTCGGTGTCCTGCTCGCGCGCCAGGTAGACGCCGCGCAGCAGAAATCCGCTACAGTGTTGCGGATGCGTGCTGCCATAGGCGAGCGCGAGTGTCGTACCCCATGAGCCACCGAACACGGCCCAGCGCTCGATGCGCAAGTGTTCGCGCAGCTTCTCAATATCGCCCACCAGATCCGCGATGCCGTTGTGCGTAAGCTCGCCGAACGGCGTGGAGCGGCCACAGCCGCGCTGGTCGAAGAAGACAATCCGCCAGCGCGTCTTATCGAGATGGTCGGCCCAGCCCAAGTTCATCGCGCCGCCGGGGCCGCCATGCAGCACGACGATCGGCTGCGCCTGCGGATCGCCCAATTCGCGCCAGTAGATTGAATGGCCGTTGCCGACGTCAAGCATGCCTTCGGCACCGCTTGTTTTCTGCTCCGCCTTGCTTAGGTTGTCCATGTGTGATCCGCCAGGGTCCGCCAATGTATCCGAAAGCATAACTGGCTGGGCGAATTTTGTGTTCGGCACCGCGTTGCCGGCGCGCCGCATGCGAAGTCGTTTCGGCACGTGACCGCGCTGCCGCGCTACTGTGCCACGTCCCGCACAGGCCATGCAATGGAGAATGTCGGTGCACAAGAAACGAGTGATACTGCTGGCTACGATGATCCTTGCCCACGCGCTTCGATGCATGGCCATGGAGCCGGGCACCGTGCGGTACGAGAACGACGATTGTCGCATGCGTATCAGCGACAGCGCGAGCGAGCGGGCGCGTCGTGATCAGCAGCGATACTGGCGCCAATATAACGATCGACAACGGTATTGGCGGCAATACAACGACCGGCAACGATACTGGCGCCAATATAACGATCAGCAGCGATACTGGCGTCAATATAACAATCAGCAACGATACTAGCGCCAATATACCGATCTAACGATCAGCAACGGTATCGGCAGCCATACAATGATCAATATCGCTATCGGCGAGTATAACGAGCGCAGCACAATCGGCGCCCGCGCGGTCCCCGGCAGCCACGCGGCCTGACGGTGCAGCGCGCGTCGCGACGACGGTCGCCGCGTTTTTACAGTATTTTTTCTTGCGACACCGCGAAGTCGGGCTCTAGACTTCGTACAACTGATTCAGTGTCGGAGGTCGCATGGTGTTGCAGCGCTCGTGTGTTGATGGCGGCAAGGCGCGGACAGTTAAACGGAGCATCACAATTAGGCGGTTCGACCCACGCGCGGATTCCTATGCGTCGTTGACCGCCATGCTGCATCGCGCATTTGCTGGCCTTGGAACCATGGGGCTGAACTGTGCGTGTGTCGACCAGTCGGTTACCTCGACGATACAACGTGCGCGGGCCGGCGATTGCTTCGTCGCGGCATGCGGCTCTACGTTAATCGGCACAATGACGTTGTACGCACCCGATGTTGATTCCGCATGCGATTACTATCGGTTGCATGATGTTGCGACGCTGCGTCAGTTTGGCATCGATCCGGCATGGCAGGGACGCGGATTCGGCACGCTGCTGCTGGCGTTCGCCGAGCATCGGGCGGCCACCCGGGGCTACGCGGCGCTCGCGCTCGATACCCCGTATCCGGCGGCGCACCTCATCGCGTTTTATCGTTCACAGGGATTTCGCGTCGTCGACGTGATGCGATTTGCTGGCAAGCGCTATGATAGCGCCATCCTGAGCAAACCGCCGGTTGTGGCACGTATGCTCGGCCAGTGGGATCGGCGACTGATGTCGGCGCGGTGCATGTTAGACCGGGCCGCATAAGCGTGGCAGCGTCTGTCCAGCGCGTCGTTCGTCTTCGATTGCGTTGCTGGCGCATCACGTTCCATCCAATACAAGGGACAGCGTCGAAGCCAGGTAAAGTCGCAGTCCAAGTATCGGATGGCCCGCGCCGATTGTTGCTATTGCGATGATGACGCCGGTCAGTGTGAGCGTGAAAATAATAACAAGCGGCGACGCGTGCCGCTGATCCGATCGTAGAAGACAAAAACACTGTATGCGTGTACAGTATTGGGGAGTCTCCTAAAATGGTCGGATAAATTGTCTTCCTCGAACTCAATCCGTATCCGTGGCGCGCGCCAGCATAACCTGAAGAACCTCGACCTCGACTTGTATCCGGGCGAAATGACAGTGGTGACCGGACCGTCGGGCTCCGGCAAGTCGAGCCTTGTATTCGACACGCTCTATGCGGAAGGGCAACGGCGCTATGTCGAGACCTTCAGCGCGTATGCGCGTCAGTTCCTGGACCGCATGGATCGGCCACAGGTGGATCGGGTCGATGGCGTGCCGCCGGCCATCGCGATTGACCAGACGAATCCGGTGCGTAGCTCACGCTCGACCGTCGGCACGATGACCGAGTTGAACGATCATCTGAAGCTGCTTTATGCGCGTGCCGCGGAGCTGTTTGACCGCCGAACCGCGCAGCGGGTGCGCCACGATACGCCCGAGACGATCTACGCGGAGCTGATTGAACGCACGCGCGAGCGTGACCCGCGGGTGATCGTGACGTTCCCAGTTGAACTACCGGACACCGCAACGCAGGCGGAAGTCGAGCAGTGGCTGTCGGCAAGTGGCTATACGCGCGTACACGCGCAGCGCATGGTGGCCACCGTGTCCGGTTCTCGCAAGCTGCTGGACGTCGTCGCAGACCGCTTTCGCGTGCACGACGCTGATAAGGCGCGGGTCGTGGAGGCGATCGAGATGGCGCTCAAGCGCGGCGGCGGCCGCGTTGACGTGCAGGTGCCCGAGCACGGCGATGTGTCCGCGCAGACCTGGCGCTTCTCGACCGGTCTACATTGCCCGGATAGTGATGTGCGCTATGCGGAGCCGCAGCCGGCATTGTTCTCGTTCAATTCGCCGTATGGCGCGTGCGACAAGTGCCGCGGTTTTGGCCGCGTGATCGGCGTTGACCTTGGGCTGGTGATCCCGGACGAGCGCAAGTCGCTGCGCGAGGGGGCGATCAAGCCGATGCAGACCCCCGCGTGGAAGGAGTGCCAGGACGACTTGATGCGTTACGCGGCGCGCGCGGCCATCCCGCGTGACACGCCGTGGGCGCAGTTGTCCGCGCAGCACCGCGATTGGGTCATCAACGGCTCGCCGGATTGGGACGGCGATTGGCAGCGGCACTGGTACGGTGTACGGCGTTTCTTCGATTATCTGGAATCGAAGGCGTACAAGATGCATATCCGTGTGCTGCTGTCGAAGTATCGCAGCTATACGCCCTGCGACACGTGCGGCGGCGCACGGCTCAAGACGGACGCGCTGCTGTGGCGGCTCGGCACGCAAGCCAATGCGGACGCGGTGTTACCGCGCGAGCAGCGGTTCATGCCGCGCGGCGTGGACTGGACGCGTGCGCAGCTCGAAGCGTTGCCCGGCTTGACAATTCATGACCTGATGCTGATGCCGATCGAGCGCATCCGCCGGTTTTTCGATGAGCTAACGCTGCCGAGTCTGTTACTCGACGATGCACTGAAGCTGCTGCTGGCCGAAGTGCGCACCCGCTTACGCTACTTGTGCGACGTCGGTCTTGGCTACCTGACGCTGGACAGGCAGAGTCGCACGCTGTCCGGCGGCGAGGTGCAGCGGATCAATCTGACGACCGCGCTGGGCACGTCGCTGGTCAATACGTTGTTCGTGCTGGACGAGCCCAGCATCGGCTTGCACCCGCGCGACCTCGGCCGGATCATCGAGGCGATGCAGCGATTGCGCGATGCCGGCAACACACTGGTGGTCGTCGAGCATGACCCGCTCGTGATGCTTGCGGCCGACCGCCTGATCGATATGGGCCCCGGTCCGGGGGAGCGCGGCGGTATGATCGTCTACGACGGCACGCCGGCTGACGTACGCAACGCGTCGACGCTGACCGGCGCGTATCTGGACGGCCGCCAGCGTGTCGCCGATGCGTCCGAGTGGCTGCCCCGACCTATCGATGCGCAGACGCGAAGACTGGTGCTCGAAGGGGCGGCCGAGCACAACCTGCGCGACGTCACCGTCGAGATTCCGCTGCAGCGGCTGGTATGTGTGACAGGTGTGTCCGGCTCCGGCAAATCAACGCTGCTACAGGACGTGCTGTACCCGGCCCTAGCGCGCCACTTTGGCAAGCCGACCGACGCGCCGGGTGCCTATCGTGCGCTGCGCGGCGCCGACGCACTGGGCGACGTCGTGTTTGTCGACCAGTCACCGATCGGTAAGACGGCGCGGTCGAACCCGGCCAGCTATGTGGGTGCGTTCGACGAAATCCGCAAGCTGTTCGCCAAGGCGCCCCTCGCGCTGCAGCGTGGCTACACGGCCGGCACATTCAGTTTCAATTCCGGGGATGGGCGCTGTCCGACGTGTGGTGGCTCGGGGTTCGAGCATGTCGAGATGCAGTTCCTCAGCGACGTGTATCTGCGCTGCCCGGATTGCGACGGCAAGCGTTATCGCGCGGAAGTGTTGGACGTGACGATCGAGCGCGTGGCGACAGGCGGCGCGCCGCGCCGCCTGTCGATCACCGACGTGCTGCAATTGACGGTCAGCGAGGCGACGGCGCTGTTTGCCAGCGATGCGGAAGTACTGCGTGTGTTGCAGCCGATCGTCGACGTCGGGCTCGAATATGTGAAACTCGGTCAACCTGTGCCGACGCTGTCCGGCGGCGAAGCGCAGCGGCTCAAGCTCGCCGGCTTTCTCGCCGAGACCACGCCGGGCCGAGGCGCGGGCATCGTACCGGCACGGTTGTTCATGTTCGATGAGCCGACCACCGGCCTGCACTTCGATGACATCGCGAAGCTCATGCGCGCGTTTGGTAAGCTGCTCGAGCGAGGTCATTCGCTGATTGTGATCGAGCACAATCTCGATGTGATCCGTACGGCGGATTGGCTGATCGATCTCGGTCCCGATGGCGGCGATGCGGGCGGCAAGCTCGTGTGCAGTGGCACGCCGGAAGACGCGAAGCGCTGCGCGCAATCGCACACGGGTCAGGCGCTGCTGCAATACGACCGGGCATTGCAGGCGGGCGCCGGCAGTGCGACATTACCCGATCCGCATTGCGTGAACGAGCCGTTGGTGCCGTACTTGGCCGGCGAGGCCGCTGCCGCCGGCGTTGCGCTGCAAACGGCATTGGCGACGGGGCGCGTGCGGCGTGCGAGCGCCGAGCAGGCGGTGCGGATCGTTAACGCGCGCGAGCACAATCTGAAGTCACTCGACGTCGATATCCCCCACGGTAAGTTCAACGTGGTCACCGGGGTGTCGGGCTCGGGCAAGTCGACGCTCGCGTTCGACATTCTGTTCCATGAGGGGCAGCGCCGCTATCTCGAGTCGCTGAACGCGTATGCTCGCTCGATCGTGCAGCCTGCGGGCCGGCCGGAAGTCGACGCGGTGTATGGTATTCCACCGACCGTCGCAATCGAGCAACGGTTGTCGCGCGGCGGCCGCAAGAGCACGGTCGCGACGACCTCCGAAGTGTGGCACTTTCTGCGTCTGCTGTATGTGAAGCTGGGCGTGCAGCATTGCGTGCATGACGGCACGCCGGTCACGTCGCAGAGCATCGAGTCGATTGCCGCGCAGTTGCTGCGTGACTATAAGGGACAGCATATCGGCTTGCTCGCCCCACTCGTTGTGAACCGCAAGGGCGTCTATACAGACCTGGCCAAGTGGGCAAAGGCACGGGGCAATACGCACCTGCGTGTCGATGGCGCGTTCGTCGGTGTTGATCCGTGGCCGAAGCTGGACCGCTTCCGAGAGCATACGATCGAGCTGCCGGTCGCCGACCTGGTCGTGTCGGCGGATCATGAAGGCGAGTTGCGCCGCCTGCTGGCGGACACGCTCGAGGTCGGCAAGGGTGTGATGCACGTGCTTGCGCCGCTGGACGGCCTGCTCGACGGCATGACGCGCGGCGGCTCGGGTGCCGATATAGGTGCGATCAAGGTATTCTCGACCAAGCGCGCATGCCCGGTGTGCGGCACCAGCTATCCAGAGTTGGATCCGCGTATGTTCTCGTACAACAGCAAGCATGGCTGGTGCACGACATGCGTCGGTACCGGTTTGAAACTGACGGGCGAGCAACGCGCCGCGTTCGATGACACGGTCGTCGGCGGGGATGAGCGTGGTCGGGAGCAAACGTTGCCCTCTGAAGAGCAAGAGCCTGAAGGCGTCGACGACACACCTTGCCCGGATTGTGGCGGCACGCGGCTGAACGACGTGTCGCGGGCGATCACGTTTGCGGGTCAGCCCATCGTCGCGATTGCACAGTGGACGGTATCGGATACGCGGCACTGGATCAGTCAATTGCGGATGAGCGGGCGCGATGCGGAGATTGCGCGCGACGTCGTCAGCGAGATACAAAGCCGGCTCGAATTTCTCGAAGAGGTTGGGTTGGGCTATTTGAGCCTGGATCGCGCGGCGCCCAGTCTGTCCGGTGGCGAAGCTCAACGCATCCGCCTTGCCGCGCAACTCGGCAGCAACCTACAAGGGGTGTGCTATGTGCTGGACGAACCGACGATCGGACTGCATCCGCGGGACAACCGGATCTTGCTGGACGCGCTGCGCAAGCTCGGCGAGAAGGGCAACACGCTGGTTGTTGTCGAGCACGATGAGGACACGATCCGGCGCGCGGACCATATCATCGACGTCGGGCCTGGAGCCGGCAAGCGCGGCGGTATGCTCGTCGCATCCGGCCGCGTTGCCGACATTGCGGCGGACCCGCGGTCGTTGACTGGCCGCTATCTCGCGCAACCGATCGTGCACCCGTTGCAGCCGAGACGCGCTGTCGATGCGGCCGGCCGCACGGCGCCGTCGCGTTGGCTGACCGTGCGACACGCGTCGCTGCACAACCTGCGCGATGTGACGGTCGATATCCCGCTGGCGCGGCTGGTCGCGATCACGGGCGTATCGGGTTCCGGCAAATCGACGCTCGCGCGCGATGTCCTGATGGCAAATCTGCTCGATGCGGTCGGGCGCTCGGTGCTGTCATCGCCGGCGGAGCGTCGCGCGCGCAAAGCGGTGCAGGGCGACGCCAACACCATGTCGGCACGCACCCGACGCGCGAGCGTGCTGGCGCGCACCGATGCCCGTCCGCGTATCAGTGTCCGTCATCTGTGGCGCGGTTGTGAGTCGATTACCGGCTGGGACGGCATCGATCGGGTGCTGGAAGTGGACCAGACGCCGATCGGCAAAACGCCGCGCTCCTGTCCAGCCACGTACATTGGCGTCTGGGATGCGATCCGCAAGCTGTTTGCGCAGACGTTGGAGGCACGGGCGCGCGGCTACCAGGCATCGCGCTTTTCGTACAACACCGGCGACGGCCGTTGTCCAGCGTGTGAAGGACAGGGCGTACGCACCATCGGCATGAGCTTCCTGCCGGACGTCAAGGTGCCGTGTGACGTTTGTCACGGGCAACGGTTTAATCTGGAAACGCTGGCTGTCACGTGGCACGGCCGCAGTATCGGTGACGTGCTGACGATGGAGGTGGATGAGGCAGTCGAGTTTTTTGGCGCGATCTCATCGATTGCGCATCCGTTGCAGTTGATGAAAGACGTGGGTCTGGGCTATTTGACGCTGGGACAGCCATCACCGACGTTGTCCGGGGGGGAGGCGCAACGCATCAAGCTCATCACCGAGTTGAGCAAGGTCCGTGATGACGTCGCGCGACGCGGCCAGCGCATTCCGCATACGCTATACGTGCTTGATGAGCCGACGGTCGGTCTGCACATGGCTGATGTCGCGAAGCTGATTCACGTGCTGCACCGGCTCGTCGATGCTGGGCACAGCGTCGTCGTGATCGAGCACGACCTTGATGTGATCGCCGAGGCGGACTGGATCATCGACCTGGGTCCGGAAGGCGGCGCTGGCGGCGGGACGGTGGTGGCCGCCGCGGCGCCCGAGGAGCTCGCAAAGGTCAGGCACAGCCATACTGGCGCGGCGCTTGCACCGGTGCTCGCGCGTGAACGGGCGCCGGGGCACGATGCTTGATACGGCGTTCTCCGTGCAGGTTGAGGCTCGCTGGGTGGTTCGCTTGATTGGCCTACCGTTGATAAAGGGTTGTAGGGTCAGCCAGTCTCGGGCTTCACCCAGCGTGCTGCAGTGATCCGCGGCGCGGTCGGCGCGTATATCGCCCAACGCACGCGTGTTCTCGGCACTGATGTGTTTGGTATGTGGCAGGATTGCCACGTCGAGGGCCTTTCGTATCAAGAGGAAATGATGCACGTGCCCGGCGACGGTGCCGCGCGGAACCCGCTATCATCCGCGCGTCGGTCTTATCAACAGGAAGGGCAGCGTGGACAGACTCACCAGCATCCGGGTGTTCCGTGAAGTCGCCGAAGCGGGCAGTTTTGTGAAGGCGGCCGAGCGCTTGAATATCTCGACTGCGATGACAAGCAAGCATATCGCCAACCTCGAGCGTGAGCTTCATGTCCGGTTGCTAAACCGCACCACGCGTCACATGAGTCTGACCGAGGCAGGCAGCGTGTATTACGAACAATGCTGCGAGGCACTGGACATTCTGCAGGTCGCCGAAGCGGCGCTTGGCGCACAGAGCAGCCAGCCGCAGGGTGTGCTGAAAGTCTCGGCACCGGGCTGGTTCGCGACGCGGCGATTCGCGGACCTGATCGCGGCCTACCAGCACAGGTTTCCCCATGTGTTGATCGACTTGCGACTGGAGAATCGCTTTGTCGACCTGACGCAGGAAGGCTATGACATGGCATTGCGCGCCACCTCCGAGCCGTCGCCGTCGCTAATCGTGCGGCCATTGTGCGAAGTGCCGTTCCTGCTAGTGGGCGCACCCGATTATCTAGCTCGGCATCGCATGCCGCGCGAGCCGCTCGACATCGAGGCGCACCGGATCGTGTTGCCGAATTATACGAACTTGGACAGGGTTGAGTTGTCAGGGCCGCGTGGGCGGTTCACTATCAGGAACCGCGCGGTGCTCAAGACCAACGACACATCGATGGCGCTGCAATGTGTCAAGGCGGGGTTAGGCTTGGCGTACCTGCCGGAGTGGATTGTCGCGAACGAGGTGCGCGACGGCGCACTGCTCAGGCTGCTGCCAGACTATGTGCTGTTCTCGCCGCGCGTGTACGCAGTCTACACGAGCCGCAAGTACATGACGTCGAAGGTGCGCACCTTCATCGATTTTTTGTCCGAGACACTGGGCCCAAACGGGGCCATGCCCACGGCGGACGTCGCTCGGCAGCCCACTGCGGCAGACGGCTGAACCGGCCATGCGCGCAAGGTGCCGTGCGGCCTGCGACGTTTCGTCCAATATTGCGCCGTGTAATAAGTATTCGTCCATGCGTGCCGCAACGGCGCGGTACACGCGTTTCGCGATTGGCTGAATGACAGGGTGGCAACCCACCCTAACATTACGAAGCGGGTCTACTACGAACTCGCGTCGGACATGGACCGAATAGGCGTCGACTATGATGCGACCGGCCGCGGCGAGCCGTCGGAATGGCTCGATGACGAACTGGTCCGCACCGCTGACTTTTACATGTGCGGGCCGGTGCCGTTCATGGCGCCACACAAGCGCGCGTTGATCGACGCGGGCGTTGTGCCGGAGCGGGTCCATACGGAAGTGTTCGGGTCCGGCACGGTATAGCCGGCGGGGGTCGCGTGTCGTGCGGCTCCGGCTGAGTGCGTTAGTTGATCAGGTAGGCTACGCAGCTGTCCGGCGACGGCGATGAGCATGGTGCAGGGAATTGGCGGCCTGTCTCGATGACCGCGTGCACCGCGTGCCGCGCCCTAGGGCTGTACCCGTAAACGACCACGGCGAAACAGATCAACCCAAACATCACGACAAGCAAAAAAGCGATTTGCTCAAGCACCCTGAAACGCTGACTCATTGCCGCATTCCGTGTATTGAGCCAATATGATATTGTGAATAAAGGGTATGCTCTAAGCGTCAGACCGGAGTTCCGACGTCGCGCCAACGTCTTTCCAAAAGGGGACGATAGGCGGGATGGGTAAGCGGATCTTTGAACAGGAGAGCGGAATGCGAGAAGAATCGAACCCCGTTGGGCAGTCGTCTTCGCCAGGCGTGCGTGGCGAACGGCCAGATGTTGACCATCTGGATGCCGCGCTCAATCATGTGGACACACAGCTTTCGTCGGGCCATATCGCAGCCGGCGCCGCCAAGGGTATCCTGTACAGCTTGATCGAGACACTAGGGGCGCTGGTCGGTGATCCGGATCTGCCGGATCATGCGCGTTCGGGCTACGAAGGGCTGCTGGGAACGGCGCGGGCGCTGCGCGCGCGGCTTGGCAAGTAGCGCTGGCCGCGTGGCTTATGGCCAGCGCCACTTGTCAAGTCGTCTCGAAACCGCACCATCCGCTCGTATACCTCGCCTCCCGCCTGGAGGCCGCGCTTGCTTTGCTGTTCCGTGGGCTCGACGGACGATAAGCAGCCATGTATGACAATGGGATCCCCGTACTAGGCAGGGCGATGTCGCCCGAGCGCCCCTGGACAAGACACGGCATTACGCACCGAGCCTGAGGCTCTCGTTTTAAGATAGATTTAAGCGGCCGCTCCTATTCTGGCAGGCGTCATAGCAGTCATTCGACGAGGAGCGCAATCGATGAAAACCAAAATCCTGTCGCGTAGCGCCGTGGCCGTCGCGGTGGCGGCCGCGTTATCGGCCGGGTACTTCGCTGGGCACAAGGACATTGAGCCTGTGCAGTCGGCCCATGCCGTTCCGATGATGCCGGCCGAGGCTGCCGCGAAGACCGGCGTACCCGATTTCTCCGGGTTGGTTGAAACGTACGGTCCGGCGGTCGTCAACATCAGCGCGAAGCATATCGTGCGGCAGGCCGCGCAGCGCGGCCTGCCGTTGCCAATCGACCCGAGTGACCCGTTCTTCCAATTCTTCCGCCGCTTCTACGGGTTTGGTGGCAACCTCGGCCCGCAGCAGGAGGTGCCGAGCAGCAGCCTGGGTTCGGGCTTCATCATCAGCAAGGACGGATATATCCTGACGAACGCGCACGTGATCGATGGCGCGAACGTGGTGACCGTGCGACTGACCGATAAGCGCGAGTTCCGCGCGAAGGTGGTGGGCAGCGATAAGCAGTCTGATGTGGCGGTGCTCAAGATCGACGCGGGCAACCTGCCGGTGGTGAAGATCGGCGATCCAAAGCAAAGCAAGGTCGGTCAGTGGGTGGTCGCGATTGGCTCGCCGTATGGTTTTGACAACACCGTGACGTCGGGCATTATCAGCGCGAAGTCGCGTGCGCTGCCGGATGAGAACTATACACAGTTTATTCAAACCGATGTGCCGGTGAATCCAGGCAATTCAGGCGGACCGTTGTTCAATCTGCAGGGTGATGTGATCGGGATCAACTCGATGATTTACTCTCAGACCGGTGGTTTCCAGGGCCTGTCATTCGCGATCCCGATTGATGAGGCGATCCGTGTGAAGGACCAGTTAGTGAAGACCGGTCATGTCAGTCGTGGGCGGTTGGGTGTGTCGGTGCAGGGCGTGAACCAGGCGCTGGCCAACTCGTTTGGCTTAAAGCAGCCGCAGGGTGCGCTGATCAGTTCGGTTGAGCCTGGTGGACCGGCCGCAAAGGCCGGACTGAAGGCAGGCGACGTGATCTTGCAGGTCAATGGCGCGCCGGTGCTCAGCTCGTCGGAATTGCCCGCGCAGATCGCCGCGATGCAACCGGGCACGACTGCAAAACTGCAGGTGTGGCGTGACAGAAGCACGAAGGACGTGAATGTAACATTGGGCGCGTTCGCAAACGGCAAGGTCGAGTCCAACGATGCGCAAGGCAAGGCGCAGGGCCGGCTCGGTGTCGCGGTACGCGTATTGACGCCGCAGGAGCAACGCGCGGTGCGGGCTCACGGTCTGCTGGTGCAGGACGTCGCGGGCCCGGCAGCGGCTGCCGGCGTGCAGCCTGGCGATGTCATCCTGGCGGTGAACGGCCAGCCGGTCACCACGCCTGCTCAACTCGCATCAAGCCTCTCGCGGGCCGGTAGCAGCGTTGCGTTGCTGGTGCAGCGCGACAACGCCCAAATCTTTATACCGGTTGACCTCGGCTGAGCCATGATGCACCGCGGCTGCAGGGCCGGCCGTGGTCCGATGCGCAGGCCGCGGTATTCGAGCCGTCGGTAGCGGCGACCAAGGCAGCCGGCGCGATCCCGGGCATCCAACTCGCACACGCGGGCCGCAAGGCAAGCGCGAACCGTCGATGGGAGAGCGATGATCACATCGCAAACGACGATCCGCGTGGCTTTGTTGAGCGTGACAATCGGGTTTTCGACGCCGCAAGCGCGCATTCCATGGGGACGTGCGTTTCTAGCGTTCGCGCCACGCGACGAAGCGTGCGTCGGCGCCCAGATCGACTATCGCGGCCGCGTGCTCGATCACGCGCAACCACGCGCGCCGGTGCGAATCGTGCCGCTTGCGGCAATACCATGGAATGAACTGCGAAACGACGCGGTGGTCTTGAGGCTGGAGCGCTATGTGATTGAGCGCAGCGAGGACTTATTGAGTGCCAATTCGGGTACGCCGCAGCCGCCGCACGCGGCTTCGTGACCGGACGACAGTTTCTTGCGCCCAAAGATGAACTGCTACAATGGGCAGACTCCTTTTAAATAACAAGCAACATGGGTTTTGAGCAACTTGCCGCGCTGAAGCAGCAACTCGCTGCACAGGCTAAACAGCAACGTGCTGAGCAGGCGAAGCAGCGTACAGAACGAGGCGGGCCGCAGCATGCCCAACAAGGCAAGCAGCAGGGCAAGCAACAGTCCGCGGCTTATCATGCAAAGTTGGCACGAACCGAGCAGCACGGTCAGCAGCGGTCCGTTGCGCAGGGCAACAAACTGGTCGATCCGGTGGTGGAAGCGATTTGGCGCTTGCAGAAGTGCTTTCCAAAGGCTTTCCCTAAAAAACCGGAACCGAAGCTGCCGCTCAAACTCGGTATTCATATCGATGCGATGCAGCATGCGAAAAAGCTTGGGTTGACCGAAGCGCAGATCAAGGATGCGATCGCGACGTGGTGTCAGGGTAATCGTTACTGGAGTTGCCTTGTCGAACATGCTGCGCGTGTCGATTTGCAAGGCAATCCTGTCGGTGAGGTTTCGGCGCCGCAGGCAGCGCGCGCGCGTTGGCTGGCGTCGCGGCGCTCGCATCCGCATGGCGGCGCCAAACGACAACGTGCCGATGCGAAGACCGACGCGGTGGGCTCGTCAAACGAAGCGCACAGAGCAAAGACGTCGTCGCAGCCGGCGCAGCCGCCATCGGCGCACGCATCGGTGGACGCGCAGCAGATGGAATGCCGGGACGCCCCCTCGGCCGAAGCGCATGGAACGACCCAGGACCCGAAGACAAATTTGGATTGAGGCACGTGTAGATTCCAGCGGTCGCGCCAGTACAGTCTCGATGCGCATCATGACGTGCGCGATCGGCTGGCGTTGACTAGATCATGGGCCTAGTTGTTGAGTTGCCGTGTCCGAAAATACCTGCATTGTGATGTGCAACGGTGTAGTCAGCTTGTTTGGTTTGCAAGACTAAATAGCAAAGCCCTTGTGCGCACGCAGTTTGCCTGGGCGTTTGCTCGGCGAACCGCTCAAGCCCGGCACGGCTGGGAGGGTATCGAGGGTGCGCTCGAACACCATCGAATCATGCCGGTTGGCACCCGTGACGGTGATCGCCAAGGGAGGGCCTCGGGCATCTACGAGCAGATGCCGTTTGCTCCCGAGTTTGCCTCGCTCCGTCGAGTTGGGGCCGGTTTCCTGGCCCCCCGGGGGCTGGCAACGCTGGCCGCATCCAGGCTCGCTCGTTCTCAATCAATCTGGCCATGTTCACGCAACCGGCGAAGCATCGCCAGATGCAGCCTGCTCCACACGCCTGCGCCCTGCCAGTCGCGCAATCGTCGCCAACATGTCATGCCACTACCGAAGCCGAGCTCCTGCGGCAAGTCTTACCATGCAACGCCTGTATGCAGAACATACGGAATGCCGTTCAATGCCGCCCGCTCGTCAACAGTGCGCCGATGGCCGCCTTTGGGTGAGAGCGTGAACGCTGGAATCAACGGCTCCAGTACCGCCCACCATTCATTACTGATTTTGCCTTTTGCCATGGCCCCAGGATGCGGGGCTTACGGCCTGACATCCAGGTTGCGTTAGCGACTCTTAGTCGCTCGGCGCCTGGTGAATCTGTCGCATTTACTAGGTTCGCTGATGACAACGAGTCGCAACTTTTGTTGATACAGCACATTGGATCAGTGCACATGGCCGCGCGCGGCGGCGCAGCGGTCAGCCAATGTGGAAGGCACGCGACCATACGATGTGCGGCAACAGCGCTGCGGTGATAGAGACAGCACGGCTGACAACTGCCGTGTACTGTTTACAAGCGATGTCAGTCGTCAGCCCTGAACACGACTGGAAGGCATATCGGCCAAGCGTGCCCACGGCATCAAGGCTTCGAGCCAGCCATTGAGTGGTGGTGGCTCAGACAACGGGCGCCTCTTCGCTGTGTTGAGCGCTCACGCTCATTGTCGGGTAGACCGCTTTGCTTCGCCCAGTGGGTGAAACGTTCGCTATCGAGCGCAACGCGTTTGCCTTGCCATTCAAAGTACGTGTTTGTCAATGGCACGGAGTGCTTGAAATGGATAGGTGGCCAGGTGATGGGGCTCAGCTTACCAGCCGTACTCAATCTTTTGTCGATTTTGATGCGGACGATGTCACGCAAACCAGTGCGCGCTCGCTTGTGCGAGAGGGCCGGTGTGCAGATGGTTCAGCGTCGGCTTGGCTCATGCCGGGGATATTCCCATCCCGTGCGCCGAGAAAACCCATGGACTAAAAATGCCACTGGTGTCGAGTGCCAGGTACCCACCTCCGCCGATCTTCCACTACCGCGTCAGCGGTTTAGTACAAACACTTACCTTATTTTGTCCCCAGCACGCGTGATTTTGTAGGCCATTGCGCTTTTCCTAGATTTTATACGGGACGCGTACGCTTGGTTCGTCCGCAGGAAAATCTTTCGTATTTCGTGAAACAAGCAGGAGCGAGTGCACCTGTGCTGTCGCCCACACAATGGCATCTGGCAATCGAACCCGTTTGGTCTTTCGAATTTCCACTGCCCGGTTCGCGATTGCATTATCGAGGGCGACTACATTGAACGAGCCGAGCCATGCTCGAATCGCGGATTCTTCCTCGGTAGAGGCACCAACAAGAATCTCCATCCAGGTAATCGTGCTGATCGCACGATATTCATAACGCCCCAACTCCTTCCTTGCAGCGCTGATCCCGCTTAGATAGTCGATCAAGATGTTCGTGTCAAAGAGCGCCTTTACCATTCGGAACGAAGCTCCTGCTCATAGGCAAGGCCATCGACCTTCTTGCTCTTCCACAGCCCGAAGGCATCTGCCCCGAGTGAGCCCTTACGTTGGGAGATATACGCCTCGATCGCGTCACGAATGATGGCAGCGCGTGGGCGATGCTCGATCTCCACAATGGCTGCCAACTCCTCGAGCCGCGAGTCCGGTAAGTCAACGAGGATACGACTCATAAAAGCTCCTTTGCATGATATGTATATCATATATCATGTAGGGCTGTAGTACAAGGTTTGTATCGCGCCTTGAAGTGGCTCATTTTTACTTTGCGCGCAACAGCATTCAACAGTACATGCGCCTCTTCGAGTGCGCGTCCGCCTTGGCGATGTAGTTTTTGGTCGTCATGTTCATAGCGCAATACCCTCGCGACGGATGTTTTTGATCAATGCCGGGTTACTAAACAGTTCGGGATGCTCCATCTCATCCTCCCAAAGCGGCAACGCTTCGACCAGCACGCCCGTCTCCAGGAGCACATCGAACGCCATACCGGCCATGTCCAACGCGATCGGTGTGCGCTTGCCATGTTGTCCTAATAGAATCACGGCAATATCCACGTCGCTCTCAGGCCCGTGCGCGTAACGTGCGCGGCTACCGAACAAGATCGCTCGATTCACCGAGTAACGACCGGCGACGCGTTGCAAGAACGCGTGCGCTGCGCGGGCAGTTTCAACATCAATACGAAGGTTCATTGGGTTCTCCAACAGCGTGATGGAGTAACGAATAAAGTATATTTACATTAAACGCTCCCGCTGGGAGAGGCCGAGTCGCTTTTCCACACAAAAATCTCTCGTACATAGAACCAACCACTTGTATCTAGGGGGGCGATCTCAGAAAACAGGGACAGGAAAAGTTAGTTCAAGCACCTCCGTTGGCACGTAGTTTAAGCAAACCATCGGTCATGATCTTTTTTCCAATCCAGTCGGCTCGGCACATGGTCATGGTGCGCTTCTCGTTGACCTCAGTGCGTCTCGCTGAAGACCTTAACGCAAGCTTGGTACTGCATGCGTCGTGTGTTGACGTACATACCGACGCGCTTGCTATGCATCGGCCGGTTCTTGACAAGATGTTCGCGGCGTTCGAAGCTGACAAGCTGATCCAGACGTGGCGCCTCACGGTTATAGTTTTGTCGCAGTTTCAGCCCGTGCCGGGCGGCGGCTTTCACCCGATGTTCCCGGCAACGCTCGAGCAGCCGCGAATCGGTGGGATAAGCGATCGCCTTTTCCATCACCGTTGTGTCAACGATCACCCGCCTCAGGCTCGAGGTCTTGATGACGTGGGCCCGCTTGGCCGCCTAGATTGTCTCGGCTAGCAGTTCTTCAACGCCCGCTTCACCCAACCGCTTACGCCAGCGCGTCAGGCTCGACGCATCGATCGGCGCCCGGGTCTGCAAGTACGTCTCACCGGTAAAAACTTGCCAGTACGGGTTCTCCAGCCATTGCCAGACCACGTCCTCGTCCGACAGGTCGAAGGCGTGCTGCAAGTACAGCAACCCCGCGATCAAACGCGACGACGTTGCCGGCCGGCCGCAGTGCGACACGAAGCTCGCGCTCATCGCCGTGCTCAATCGGTCCCAGTCAATTAGATCGGCCAGACGAACCAACGGATGCTTCAAGTTGATCTGCTCGCGCAGCGGCTGGCGGAATAAATCCCCTCTGGCACCAGCGTCTTTGGACCCATTCAACCTTCGTCGAAATTTGCAGGAAATTCACGCCAATATGCCTGTCTCTTGCAATTCCCACCATACCGTTCCAGCTTTCCAGCCTTGCTGCATCAGCCTGGACGGATTGTTCAGGTCCGACTGGGTAGTCGAGCGCACGCACGCCTGGTTTGCCGGTTTGGGTAAGCTGCGCATCCGCTTCGAGCGGCGTCTGGACATCCATATCGCCTTGCTCTGCTTGCCCGCTGCCGTGATCTGTTCGCGCTTCGTGGACGACTTGTGTTAGCGGCTCTAATACTACAGCCGTAACTATTCACGGTGGCGCGCAACCACGAGCGCGATAATGAGCCTGCTGCGCTCGCCATTGATGGGTGCGACGCCAGATTGACCATCGCAGAACAGTGTTAATCGAGCTCAATCCCCTCCATAAAAGACGGCATA
>NZ_JAHLKR010000013.1 GCF_021991875.1 Mycetohabitans sp. B8 | reverse complement strand
CTGGATGTGGACTTACAATCACGATCGCCCGAACATGGCCTTGGGCGGATTGACGCCAAAACAGCGGCTGGCCATGGCCGCATAGTTTCTACTTCTGAACCCCGTGGAAAACGGGGAGATTACCAGTGCATGTGTCTACGCGGACACTTAGCTTTGGATCTTCTGGCCTTCATCGGAAGGGCGTCGTTAAATGACCGCATACTTTACATAGAGCGATGAATAGTCTATAGTACATCCACAGTACACACATCAGGAACCGCTATGCATACCACCCGCGTTTTCAAGAATGGCAACTCACAAGCCGTTCGCATTCCCGCCGACCTTGCTTACGACCGGAGCGATGTCGAAATCGAAATTGAGCGCGTAGGCGATGAGATCCGTATCCGTCCGATGCGTCGTCCGCTGACTGGAGTGCTCAAGAAGTTCGCGAAATTCGGGCCGGATTTCATGGCTGAAGGCCGCGGCGAGCAGGAGCAGGCTGCGCGCGAGGGATTGTGATGCCGCGCTTTATGCTCGACACGAACATGTGCATCTACCTGATGAAGAATCAGCCTGAAGAAGTCGCGAAGCGATTTGCGCAGTGCTACGTCGGGGATGTGGTTATATCCGCAGTCACCTACGCTGAACTTGAATACGGCGTCGTAGTGTCTGCGAACCGAACTCGCGAGCGCCGCAATCTCGCCGCCCTAATCGAAGATATTCCTGTGGCCCCGTTCGACGCTGCCGCAGCAACGGCCTACGGGCCTGTGCGCAAAGCGACGAACGAGCGCAAGAAGGATGCTCTTGACAAGCTGATCGCCGCACACGCGATTGCCCTGGACGTTATTCTCGTTACCAACAACGAGCGCGATTTTGCCAGCTATCCCAGTATCAGGCTCGAAAACTGGCTCAACAAGTAGAAAGCTTTAACATGTTCATTAATCTCGAAATTTGGAATGAAGAGCCTCGCCACGACAAGGGGAGTGAACAAGGTACGCGTAAATTCCTATCATAAGCCTTGAAGTTATGAAATTCGCTCGACTTATGTTCGAATCACCATAATCGTCTAACCGCCTAAATGCCAGAGCACCGTCGCAATGCCAGTGCTGCCTCATCAAGGGCCTGGATCAAGGCGGGTGTCGGCGTCCATTGACTGCCTTGTACGGTAAAGCGGGCCGCGGCATCGACAACCTTCGCAGTGCCCTCCCTGTTGTTGCGGCCCAGTTTGTAGGCCAGGAAGACTTCAAACAGCGAGCTACCGCGCTGCTTGATTTGATCGACATTGAGACGGCCCTACGCATCAAAATTGACAATCACAAAATCCCGATTGATCACGTGCATGGGCTTGCGATCCATCAGCTCAATGGTCAGGTGCGCGAGGCGCACGCGCTGATCTGCAAACTCCGGCAGGCGATGACTATCCGGAGCACCGAGCATGTTCCAGTAGTGCGTCATCCCATCTTCAGGATGCCCTCGTCCGGCGTGATCAGAAATGTTTGAATCGTGTATCCCATTGCAATAACTTTTGTCGTTGCTTCGGCACAATCGTGATCTCGTTCGTCACCGGGCCGCCTCATTTGGTCAATTTGCGATCGACGCGCTCATATTTTAGGCCTTTCGCGCCTCAAACGCCTGATCGAACCGCTGGGCTCGCTGCACTTCGTCGCTGTGCAGATAGATCGACGAATGGCGCAGATTGTCGCGCACCATGATCAGCTCGGCGCCCCGGGCCAGCGCATGTGACGCGTGAGTGTGCCGCATCCAGTGCGGGCTCGCGCGGCGCAGCTTCTCCGCCGTCGTGGGCCGCTGGGCGGGTCGCAGGGGCAGCCAATGACTAACACGAGCTCGCGGCTCATCGTAGACGAGTGGCCTGCCTACCCGAAGTGCTCCCCGGTGCCTCTGTCCCGGATGGGCGGACCATACGCCTAAAACTGCGCGGCGGGAACACGCGGGGCACCGGTTCATATCATGCCAGTTACCAACGCCATCGAGAGCATGCACATGTAACTGCGCAAGATTGTGAAGAACCGCGGCCACTTCCCGAGCGACAAAGCCGCCAGCAAACTGTTGTATCTGGCCTTGTGCAACATCGAAAAGGATTGGAAGATGCCGCCTATCACTTGGCGGTAGGCGCTCAATCAGTTCGCCATTCTGTCCGGCGACCGGTTCACGAACACCATAAGCTGAGATCTTTTAACCGACCTCGACACACAAGATTCCTGATACATCTGCCGAAGGACGTATCCGAAATAATGAGCAACTGTCTTTCCCGTCAAGCCGTGTGGATGGATTCATCCCACGGCTTCCCTGTTTTTGCGATGGCGTTGAGGATAGTAAGCAGCTTTCGCATGCAGGCGACCAGGACAACCTTGTTCGGCTTACCGGTCGCGACGAGCCGGTGATAGAAGGTCCCGATCACCGGATTGAAGCGAACAGCCGCTAACGTCGCCATGTATAGCATGCGCCTGACGGCTGCACGTCCGCCGAAGATCATTCGTTTGCCGCGAACCGCCCCTGAGTCGCGGTTGAAGGGCGCTACTCCAATCAACGCGCTGACCTCGCGCCGTGTCAGCTTGCCAAGTTCCGGCACGTCAGCGATCAGTGTGGCGACGGTCGCAGGACCGACTCCGCGGGCACTCGACAGCAGTTCGACAAGACGGGCGTGATGCGCCTTGACGTGCTTCGTCAAGGCTGCCTCGACAGCCTTGAGCTCATCTTGAAGAACCCCAATGACGGTGATTACACTTTCGCGCACGGCCTGGTGGCTGATTCCAAGTCGTTGCCGCTCAGACGTCAACAAGGTGACGAGTTGGCGTCGGCGGGCAACAAGAGCCTGGAGTTCCTGTTGTAGCGGCGAAGACAGGATTTTGACTATCTTGTCCCTGTCGGTTCGCTGTGCGAGCACGTGGGCAAGCTGAGCCAGAGCGCGCGCATCAATCCGGTCGGTTTTCGCAAGATTCCCCATTGCCTTCGCGAAGTCGCGGGCCTGACGCGGATTCACAATGGCAACTGCGTAGCCGGCGCCTTGCAACGCGCAGGCAACCGCCACTTCATAGCTTCCGGTGGCCTCCAGTACCGCAAGATCGACTTGACAATCAGCGAGGGCACAGAGCAACTTATCGTGGCTTGCCGGCGTGTTCGGATAAGTGGCGACGATACCAGTTACTCCGAACGCGACATCAAGGGTGGCTTTTGCAACATCAATTCCGACGGCGATTTTTTCAGACATGGTTCCCCGGATCCCATTCTTGTGAATGCGAATTCAAATTCAAGCAACTGTTCGGGCTTATCGAAGAACGGTAGCGCTCACGCGCCGAATGCTCATTAACGGGCTTTCAGGCCCATGATGGTTTTCAGGCTGCGCGACCGCCGTCCGTGGGCAGAAAGATACAAGATGGTCATCCCCACCCCACGAGCGAAGGTTACGCTTGTCGGGTATTTCTTTTTAGAGAGGCCATCATGCAAGAGGTGACGCTGGTTGGAATCGATTTGGGCAAGCATTCGTTTCACCTTCACGGTCAGGACCGACGCGCAAAGGCGGTGTTTCGCAAGAAGGTGAACTGCAAAAACAGCTGGTCGAGTTCTTCGCCGCGTTTCACACCTGCACGCTCGCCATGCAAGCGTGTGCCGGCGCTCACCATATGGCGCGCAAGCTGGCTACGTTCGGGCATCAGGTCAAACTCGTTTCGCCGCAATACGTGCGGCCTTTCGTGAAGAGCAACAAGAACGATTTTGTCGACGCTGAGGCGATCTGTGAGGCAGCGTCTCGCCCAGCCATGCGGTTTGTGACGCCAAAGACTGAATCGCAGCAAACCCTATCGGCCCTACATCGCGTGCGCGAATCGTTGATCCGTGATCGCACCAAGACCGTCAATCAAATACACGGTTTCCTGCTTGAATTCGGTATCAGCCTGCCTGTGGGCAACGCTGTCATGACACGGCTGCTAGCTGTACTCGCTGAGCATCCGCTACCGCCACGCCTGATCGCGATCCTCGAGCGTTTGCACGCTCACTTCAAGTACCTCCACGAACAGATCAGCGAGATCGACAAGGAAATAGCTCGCCAGCTTGCCGATGACGATCTCGGCCAGCGTCTACTGTCCATTCCCGGCGTCGGCTCCATCACCGCGAGCGTGCTGGCTGCCGAGATGGGAGATGGCAAACAATACGGATGTAGCCGAGGCTTTGCCGCCTCGATCGGGCTGGTACCACGCCAGTACAGCACTGGCGGCAAGTCCAACCTGCTGGGAATCAGCAAGAGAGGGGACAAGAACATCCGACGCCTGCTCGTGCAGTGCGCTCGCGCCTACATGATTAGGCTCGAGCGACAGCATGGCAAGCTCGCGCAGTGGGTGCGCGCGATGTTGACACGACGGCATCCCAATGTCGTGGCGTGCGCCCTGGCGAACAAATTGGCGCGCACCGCATGGGCGCTGGCGACGCACAACACCGCATTCGATGCAGGCGTAAGCACCCTGCCTGCTTGAGCATCCGTGCGCCACTATGCTTTGCCCGAAGCTCTACTGGTTTTGCGATCGCTGAGGTTTGATGACGTGAACGGCACACCGGCCTGACGTGCTTGGCTTAGGCTGCATGCGCCTCTCCCTAGCGTACCCGACCGACAACGCTGGGGCGTGCGCCGATGGACCCCCATGCTCGCTGCGGCGGGCCGTAACCCGGAATTGCCATGATGGGGTTGTGAGCAGGCTAGACGACTGCCGGCCAAAAGAGTAGGATTAAATCCTATTATGATCAACAGGAGCCCGCCATGCGCACCACGCAGCAAATGAGCATTACCCTGCCCAAAGACATGGCAGAAGTGGTGAAAGCCAAGGTCTGCACGGGTGAGTATGCGAGCGAGAGCGAAGTCATCCGGGATGGCCTGCGGGCACTCATGGCGCGAGATCGTGCCGTAGAAAGCTGGCTGCATCACCAAGTCGGCCCCGCCTATGATGCCCTGAAGGCTGATCCGTCTCGAGCCGTGACGGCGGACCAAGTGCGGGCTCGACTAGCCGCTGAACACGATGAAACACGATGAAACACGATGAACTACCGGGTCGTCTTCAGCCCGGAAGTGCAGGCGCAACTGGTCGAACTTTTTCGTTACATCGCCGACGTAGCATCGCCCGACATGGCGGCTCGCTACACTGAAGCCATCGTGAGCTACTGTGAGAGCCTGAGTACGTTTCCGCTTCGCAGTATCAAACGCGATGACATACGGTCCGGCCTGCGCCTCACCCATTACAAGAAACGGGTGGTGATTGCTTTCGTTGTGGAGGCCGAGACAGTTTCCATCCTCGGTATCTTCTATGGCGGCCAGAACTACGAAACGATTCTGCAAGACACGCCGGACGATGACAGTGCGGAATGCTGATGTCTCTCAATCAGCACGCCTCTCTCACCGGCTACAGGAACGCGCATCATGACTGTCGATCTGCCCAACAGCACCCGCACCGATTTCCCCAACAGCACTCGCACCGATAAGCGACTGACCTTGAAACGGCCAATCGCCGTGCTCCCGCAAATCCGATCAATTACTTCGTACGTTCGATGCCTTCCGACATCAAGAGCGCGGTAGCCTTTTTTAAAATGGCCTTCTCACGTTCGAGGCGTTCTATACGCGCCTCGAGTTCTTTAATGCGTTGCTGATCCGGCGTGATCACCTTGCCTTGCGGCGTGATGCCCTGACGTTCCTGCTGAAGCGGGTGCACCCAGCGACGCAGTACTGTCTCGCCGACGCCAACCGAACGGCTCGCCTCCATATGGCTATAGCCCTGCTCGAGCACCAGACAGGCGGCTTGCTGTTTGAATTCCGGGGAAAACGTACGTCGCTGCTTCTTCATCAGACACCTCTTCATGGCGGTAAGCGTTGCGCCAATCTTGCAATTACCCACATCTCGTTAGCGCGAGTTCATAGCCGAGCTGGATATCGATCAGGCGCCGCATGCCGCGCCACATGACGGTGTTTCCTGGGGCAGGATCGCTAGCGCGAGCCAAATAGCCGCCAAGCCGGGCGAGCTTGATCAAGTTGCGCAATAGCGGCGGCGCTTGCGCGCTACGAGGTGAGTCCTGGACGACACGTCCAAGCAATTCGATTTCGGTCTGTGTGAATACCACCTCGGGCGGCGCCTGCGGGACAGATCGGCTGATCATAGTGAGCCAGAATAGGCGCCAACTCAGGATGCAGAACACGCCAATCAGGTTCGCGAGCCTGTCGGCCGTACGCAACTTTGACTCTTCTGCCCTGCACCCCGATTTCAGGATCTTATGGAATGTCTCGACCTTCCAGCGCATGGCATACCAGTTTAATTTTTCGACTGCCTCGGCGCGCGATCTGACTGGCATATCGGTCATCAGTTTCCACTCAATGCGAGCTCGTCCACGGGGTGCATTGCGCTCTTGGGCGTGAATAACGCTCAGCTGCAGTGCAGGGTAGCGCTGGTGCTTGCCAATCGGCGGTAATACCGTCATTCGCTGGTAGCGAAGCTCAAGCGTAGCGGTCATCGGACGGCCCTTCTTATCACGAAGCTTAACGCGGTGCAATCCCTTAAGCTGGACCTGCTCCATTTCGTGTGCGACAGTACGCTGGCCATCGCCGGCCAAGCGATCAACACAAGTGCGCACTAGGAAATGTGTGCATAAATCGTATGCGGTACAAAACAGCTCATCAATGTCGCTTTCCCGATCACCGATGTGAATGCAACGGGCAGGCTCACCCAGCAGTGCCATTGACTGGCGCATGTTCTCTAGCCAGCGATAACTTTCCTTCTGCTCAATTGGTACGCGCGTCGGATTGACATGTCGCTTGATCTTCAACTTCATGCTCAAACCATGCTTGGTTATCTGCCTTTCGGTTCCCTGCCATTTCGTTCGCACGCCGGTCATCATAGATGTCAAGTTACCAGGATTCGCGATTGAGATGTGGGTAATTGCAAGTGCGCCAATACCATCTTGACGGGAGGGACGTTACTTTCCACCCCAGCCGTTGGACGCCATTCGCAGAAGCGCTGCGTTCGCGACTCGGCGGTCGAATAACTTGGCATCGAAGTCACGCCCAGCCCAGCGCCTCACCTCGCCAGACTGCTCACGTTCCACGGCAGTAGTTCATCAACGCGATTGATCGGATGCTCTGCGATGCGTGCAAGCGCATGGCGCAGATAAGTCTCAGGATCGACATTGTTCAGCGCGGCTGTGCCAATCAAGCTGTAGATCGTGGCGGCACGTTCACCGCCTGATCGGCCCCCGCGAACAGGTAGTTGCGCCGGCCGATAGCCACGCCGCGCAGGGCGCGCTCAACGGGCAAGTTATCGATCTCAAGTCGTCCGTCATCGCAGTAGCGCGTTAGCGCCTCCCAGCGGTTGAGCGCATAGAGAATTGCGCGGCTTGTATCCGATTTACGTGAGAGCGTGGCAAGCATCTCGCTCAGCCAAGTATGAAGCTGATCGAGCAAAGGCTTAGCGTGCAACTGGCGATAGGCGCAACGCTCGTCGGCAGGCTTGCCGCGGATGACTTCTTCGATTTTGTAGAGCGCACCGATTCGCTCGAGTGCCTCGGTATTGAAGGCATTGGGCCGCGCGACGTGGAGCTCGTAAAACTGTCGTCTGGCATGGGCCCAACAAGCTGCTTCGACCACGCGTGCGGTTTCGTAAATCGCTCGATAGCCTGCGTAGGCATCGGCTTGCAGTGTGCCGGCAAACGACTTGAGATGTTGCTGCGGATGAATGCCTTTGCGATCAGGCGTGTAGGTGAACCATACCGCAGCCGGCGTTGCATCGCCTGAGGGCCGGTCGTCGCGCACGTACACCCATAGTCGTGCGGTCTTAGTCGTGCCGTTGCCGGGCGCGAGCACTGGCACGGCAGTGTCATCAGCATGCAGTTTTGATGCCGCCATCACGTGGCCACGGATGGCTTCGACCAGAGGTTGCAGCAATGCAGCGCTATGACCGACCCACTTGGCCAGCGTCGAGCGCTCGAGCGCTACGCCTTCGCGGGCGTAGATGACTGATTGCCGATACAACGGCACATGGTCAGCAAACTTGGAGACGAGTACGTGTGCGAGCAACCCCGGGCCAGCTAAGCCGCGTTCGATGGGGCGGCTCGGCGCGCTTGCTTGTGCGATGTGATCGCAGCATGTGCATGCGAACTTTGGTCGTACGTGTCGGATCACTCTGAAGCTCGCTGGTACGTACTCCAGTTGCTCCGAAACGTCTTCGCCGAGTTGCTTCATCGCGGAACCGCATTGCGTGCAACGCTCGGCCGATTCGGGCAGATAGATGCGCGTGTCGCGCGGCAGATGCTCGGGCAGTGGCTTGCGTAGCGGTGCTTGCGGCGCAGTGCGCGCCGTCTTCGAGATCTCAACAGCAGCGGCCCCCTCGTCGGCCTGTAAATCTTCCAAACGTAGCTCGAGCTGCTCGATTTGGCGATCCAGCTTCTCCGATTTGCGGCCGAACTGCATGCGCCGCAACTTGGCAATGAGCAGCTTCAGATGTTCGACTTCTGCTGCGCTCGAGGCCAACGCGGCTTGTTGCGAGTCAATCGTCTCTTGCAGTTTGATCACTCGCGCGTCACGCTCACGCAGCGCCGCTTCCTGCTCGAGCAGCCTGGCCTTCAAAGCCTCAATGTCGTCGGGAAGTGGGCTCGCGCGGGTCATGCCGGCAGTTTACGCGCCGGCGGCGACGTTTACAACGCCCAAGTCGGTCGCGCCGTTCTCGTCGGTTGCCGCCAGTCAATGCCTTCAAGCAGCATCGACAGTTGCGCCGGGCTAAGGCAAATGACGCCGCTGTCCGCTTGAGGCCAAATGAAGCGTCCCTTCTCGAGTCGCTTCATCAGCAAACACATGCCGTCGCCGCTCCACCATAGCACCTTGAGCAGGTCACCGCGCTTGCCACGGAACACGAACACGTGCCCAGAGAATGGATCACGCTCCAACACGGTTTGCACCTTAGCTGCAAGGCTGTTGAAACCAGCTCTCATATCCGTCACGCCGGCGGCCAACCACACGCGCGTCCCTGCGGGCAGACCCATCACGATGCCGACCGTAACGTTGTCAGCACTGTCCGCAGTACGCTCAGCTCAAGTGGCCCATCGAAGCGAACCCGTACAGCCCCACATTCGACGATGAGACTTGACGCCACTTGCGCCGGCACGGGCAGCTGTACAGGAATAAACGTTTCGGTGGGCTGCGCATGCGTGAGCGCCGACTGGCTACGCTCGTGTGCGCGACGCCAACGCGCGATCATGTTGGCATTCAGACCGTGCTCCTGTGCCACATCCGCAATTGAGCGGGCCGGATCGTTCGCTTGCGCCACGACCATTGCCCGGAATTGCTTCGAGTAGTTCTTGGATCCCAGTCGTCGGCCCAGTGCCTTCGCTTCCATCGTCCTAATTCCCACTTGATCTGGTGGGAAGTAGGTTGCCGACTTCAAGCCCTCATGAACAGACGGTGATGGAACAACGCTTACTGCATAACCGGCTTGGCACTGCGAAAAACCGTCCCAACACGCGAACGTTTTGTACCACTGGCGTGGGCCGTTGTCCGATGCGTCGCGCGTAGAGCAGCCGCGCGGCTGTCCTTGCACAAGCCGTCGGCGCCGATCATCGCGATTGCGGCGCACAGCACGCAAATGATGTGCTTGCTGTGATAGCCTGCCGATGAGGCAAACTGGCTCAAGATTGGGCGTTTTCGGTGTCTTTACCGACGACTTTAGTGAATTTCCGTCCTCCGGGATGTCGATATCCGACGCCTCGATGCACTGGAATTGTCCAACGACTGATGTACTTAAGCTGCTGTGGCTGTTAATCTGGCCGACTTCTGAGCCAGCTCACACTGTCTTGGATTCGCGCCTGGGCGGGTTTGGAAAAATGGTTGGCTTTCATAAAGCGCGTGATCTCACCCATTGCCACTTTCCATTGGCGATTGTTCCGGCGCCATAGCACCCCATTGGCCCGAAGCTCGCTCAGTACTTCCCATAAAGCGGCTTCACCCGCCCCGTTCAGTAGACTCAATCCCTGCTGCCATCCCCGCTTGGCTAGCGTGTCATTGATGAAATAGATACTTCTAATTAACCCGACTGCTGCTTGCGGGCGCTGCGCCGTCGGCACGCGCCCTAAATAGCGCTCCAGCAACGCCAGCTCCTGCGCTTGTCGCTTAGGTGAAAAACTACCCAGTCCTTCAGGCAAACGCTGCAGTGCGGCCCCCCACTGGTCGTCAGGCAGCGACAGCGCCCAATCGCGCATTTGCACATACCGCGCGGATTGTTCCGCTTCCGGCAATTGCCACACGTAGCTTGCCAACGCGCCGACCGATGCGCCTTGATGAGAGGGGGGCAGGCGTAACGCGTAGTCGTGTAAGAGCGTATAAAGCTCAGGGATGCGCGGGTCTGCTTGATTAAATTTATCTAGTAAACGGGTCAATGTGGGAATGATCTGCGCTTGCTCGGCTACGCTCAATGACGGCAGCCGTGCCAGAATCTTGTAATACCACTGAGCGAACTCAGGGGTCTCAGGTGTGTCGAGGGAAAAATTCGACAGTCCAAGCGCCAGTTCCGGCCACACATTGTCCTGCCCGGGCTCGCGCTGTTCGGCCAGCGCGTAGGCAAAGTCAAACAGCTCCATCCATTCGCGCTCATAGGTGAAATGCCGGTGCATGAGCAACAGCGCTTTTTGTATCTGCACGCCGTCTTGCGGGATACGCTGCGCGGCTGCGAATAAACGCTTAAATACGCGGGTGCGCCCGGCCTTCAACGTTTTCAGACGCTGGCACAGCGCGTCCAGGGGTTCAGTGTACTGCGCTGGATCGGCGAGCGTGCCGTCCATCTCATCGAGCAGGCGGTGGATCGACTGGAAGGTCGCCGCTTGCTTTGCTCGTTGCCAATAGTTATGAATGAGGCGCCGGGTCTGCATTGCATAATAGGTGCGCCGGTCAACGGTGGAAAATGGCATCACGTCTTGGACGGGCACGTAGTCACCAATGCGCGCGATGACTTCGGTCGGCAGGTCCTGGTAGGTGGTGGGCCGCTTGGCCGATGGGTTTGCCCACGCGGCGCTGGGTAGCTGCGGTGGCGGTGGCGCCGAAGCGGCGGGTGTCGGGCGAGCCTCTAACGCGTAGATATAGGCCTGATAGTCGTTTAAAGCGGCATTCAGATCGAAGTCCATCGGCAAGCTCAGCAAGAAGTAAAGAAGACGCCACGCGTAGCGAGGTTGCGCAGCAGGCTAGCGAAAACTGGGCACAGGCGCGCAGCGATACGTCACAAGCGCGAGACTTTTGGCGGATGACATAAGCCGGCGGATGAGCCGCGATATGGCAGGCGAGTGATGCAAGCGGGTAACGACAGGGGACATTGGCCGAGCAATAACTAAATGTGCGTAGCATGTCAGGTCGTTTCAGCCAAGCGGATCACATGGTTTGACAATCGCCGGTAATACGCCGTGCTTCGCCCGATTGGCGGCGCGTTCGTGCTCGCGTGCAACGCGCGGCAAAGGTCGTTCAAGGTACTGACTTTTGATGACACTCAATACGTTATGTCGCCAGTGGTTTGGGATAGCCTCATTTGCTATCTAAACGAACTTGAGGCGGGCAATACCGCGCAAACTGGTGCGGGCTCACGTGCGGTTCCACGGTAGTTAGCGGCTTTTTCGCCCGTTGACGGCCTGAGGCTACCCCAAAAAAACTGGGCCATTCAAAAGTAGAAAAATCCGGCATGATGCAACCTTGACAAGCAGAAGGTCATGTCGTAAAGAAGAGCCAATACACGGAAGAACCGATGGCATTCGCGTTAAAGCAGGCAAAGCTGGGCACGCCGGTGGCGGGAGTGGTGCCGCAAGATGGGCATCAGCGATGCGACGTTTTACAATTGGCGGCCTCGGCCCCTCGGAGCTACGCCGGTTGAAGCAACTCGAAGAGGAGAACGCGAAGCTTAAGAGGCTGATGGCAGACCTGTCGCTGGACAAAGCCATGTTGCAGGATGAGCCCGTCAGGTTTTTAGTGTGCCCGGGCCATGATCACGGCTGCGCGCACGGGCTCGAATTTGCGGACTGGCCAAAGAGCTGGCCTCAGCGCATTGGCTGCGGCATACGGTCGGCTCGCATCAGGCCGACGCTGGCCTCGACCTGCGCACGATGCGTGATAACCTCGGACACGTGTCGCTGACCACCACGAGCCTGTACTTGCACGAAGAAGAGGACACGCGGCATCGCGAGACGGTGCGCGGCCATCGGATGAACTGGGGCGACACGGACTCGGTCGAGCCCCCTGCTCGGGAGCCACAGCGCTGATCATAGCGAGCAGCGACGTACCCAGCGTTTCGTTGCGCGGGCGCTCCAGCAGCGACGGCCAGATGAGATTACGTTCGTGGGCGGTTTCATCTTAGCGGCGTCTGGCCTGGACAGCATTTTTGCGCTCGTCTTCGATGTACCTCACCAAATCGAGCAACAAGTAAGTGGGCTGCCAAGCAGGACTTACCTCAGAGGACGCGCAATCGCATGACAGTACTTGTTTTTTGCTCGGTCAGCTGCCAGCCCCAGAATGAAACACACCCGACCCGCTTGGCCGGGACGCCATTTTCGTGGGTGGGCACCACGGCACGCGTGAAATCGTCGCGCCGCTGGCGCAACTTGTCCCCGTCGGCGGCAACTGCAACCTACAGCAAGCCGTAGCCAACTGGCATGACTGGCACGAACGCGGGTACTCGTCTTAATTCCTGGACGCCGAATTGACAGAGATGGATCTCCATCATATTATGACCATGTGGTCATAATATGATGGAGATCCTTATGAAAACCTTGACTGTGGTTGAAGCCAAGTCCCATTTCTCAGCCCTATTGGTTGAGATAGAGGCCGGCGCGGAAATTGCTATCACCCGTCATGGGAAAATTGTGGCGCGGATGATCCCCAATCAGCCAAGCGTCGCGGCCGACGCCTTTCGTGACTTTTGGTCGAGCCAGAATGATATTGATCTGCAAGCTCCGGAAGATAAGCCAGCCGAGGCCGTAGCCTCGATGGACAATTAGTCCATGACCGCGCTCTACCTGCTAGATACCAACATTTTGATTGCCGCTTTGAAAGGGCATCCAGACATACAGCAGCGGCTAGAAACGCTGCCGCTCAGTAGCATGCGCCTATCGGTGATTGTGCTTGGAGAGTTGGAATTTGGCGCGGAGAAAAGCGCTCATAGTGAGCGCAACCGCGCCCGTCTCGCCACTTTGGCGCAACGACTACCCTTCGTCGGCTTTGATGCTGAGACCACCCGCTACTATGCGCGCGTGAGGGCATGTTTAGAACGGCAAGGAATCCCAATCGGGGCTAATGACACATGGATCGCAGCCCAGGCGCTCGCGATCAAAGCCACCCTAGTCACGGATAACGAACGCGAGTTCTCTCGCGTGCCGGACCTGTCACTGGAAAACTGGTTGACAAGGTAGGAATGAAGTCGCGAGCGAGTCTTCGAATGTCAGCAGCACGCTGAGAATGGCTCTTTCGCACTTTGTGTGAAGTTTTTACTGTGGATCAGCATCGATTCAACACACGAGTACGAAGCAGTTGGAAGCCGGCGCGGCCATACATTTGGCGCTTGAGGAACTTGAGCCGATTGACATGGCCTTCGACGATGCCGTTGCTGTAGGGTGTGAGTCGTGCAGCGTGTACGGCATCGTAGTCGTGGCCAATGCCTGCTGCAAACCACTGCATTTCTGGTACAGCGCTGGCCTGCGCTTGATGCAGCCAGCTTGCCAACGCTTGATGTGCGCGGCGCTTGACCCTGTCAGTGAACTCGAGCGACAGCCGCCGGATCGCCACAATCTGTGTGATCACTCCAGTGTTGGTGTTGGCCACGATAAACTCCTGAACTCCCGCGAGAGCGTCATGAGCTGTCCAGCATGAGCCGATCGAGCGCCAACTACGACATTTCTTATATGGTCGCCTCCCATTTGCAAGGCGATTGTGCGCGGCAGGAGGGTGGTTGCGGACTTATATCCGGACTCGATCGCGGGCGTGCCCGCCGGCCCCGATGGATTTCGCCGCAAAGGTCCTAATCTAATTGGCGGACTGGAGGTCCGAGAAATGTCTCAGGCTTGCCTTCGCGCGGTCCAACCTGTCTTGCCATCGTTCAATACACCTGTGCAACCGTGAATGGTTTAGGCCTTAAAGCGTGATCACTGTGCTGGTGCTGCCTGATACGTTCGCCCGTACGCCAGCAGTGCCCAAATCGTTCGCGCCATCTTGTTAGCCAGCGCGACAGCGACGATGTCAAGCGCATTTTTACTTTGCGCGCAACAGCGCATGCGTGAGCGCCGACTGACTACGCTCGTGTGGACAGCGACAATCATCTTGGCCGATGTGGCGGCGACGGTCTTGGCCGGTGGAGAGGCGTAGTGGCTGCTTAGCAAGCGCATAGTCTATCCACCGGCGGCGCCGGGTTGGCTGGATTCTACGATGGCTGATCAAATCAATAAGAAGCGATCGGCCGCATGCCTGGAACCCGTATTACCGACCAACAGGTTCGCCTTTACATGTCCAAACGCAAACATCACTCGCAGCAGATCGCTGCGGCTAAGGCCGGCATCAGTGTGCGCAGCGCGCGGCGTATCGAGCGTGAAGCCACGCTGCCATCACAGAAGCCGCGGCGTTACTGGCGCTCCCGTCCCGATCCGTTCGCCCAAGTCTGGCAGAGCGAGGTTGTTCCGATGCTATTGAACGCGCCACAGTTGCAGGCGATCACGATCCTGCGCAAGCTACAGGACGAGCATCCCGGGCAGTATCCCGACAGCACACGTCGCACGCTGGAGCGGCGTGTACGTCAGTGGCGAGCGACGTCGGGGCCACCAAAGGAAGTCTTTTTTCCCCAGCAGCATGAGCCTGGTGCTCGCGGCCTGTCGGACTTCACCGACATGGCCGAGTTGCGCGTGACGATCGCCGGCGTGCTTTTCGAGCATCGGCTATATCACTTCGTATTGGCCTTCTCTCGATGGGAATACGCCAATGTCGTTGAAGGCGGCGAGAGCTTCGAGGCGTTATCGATGGGCTTGCACAATGCGCTGTGGCAAGCAGGCGGCTGCCCGCGCGAGCATCGCACTGACAGCCTATCGGCAGCGTTCAGGAATCTGCAGCAGGAAGACGACTTTACAGTGCGCTACGCCGCCTTGCTCGAACATTACGGCATGGCCGGCACGCGCAACAACCGTGGCCAGGGTCACGAGAACGGTAGCGTCGAATCATCTCATCGCTATCTGAAGGAAGCCATCGATCAGGCATTGATGTCGCGCGGTCATCGGGACTTTGAGAACCGAGCCGCCTACGAGGAGTTTGTGCGCGAGAACGTTATGCGTCGCAACCGACGTAACGCAGCGGCGTTTCGCCTTGAGCGCGAGCAATTGGTGGATCTGCCGCTGCGGCGTACGAGCGACTTCGTCGAAGCGGAAGCACGCGTCACACGGTGCAGCACATTCACGGTTCGCGGCATCCTGTACAGCGCGCCCTCGCGCCTGATCGGTCATCGCTTGAAAGTGCGTGTGTACAGCGACCGGCTCGATTGTTACCTCTTCGGTGCGTTGGTGCTCAGTACCCCCAGGGGGTCGCGTGCGGGCAACAACCGCCGCGCGCTCAATTACCGCCACTTCATCGAAGGGCTCAAGCGCAAGCCGCAGGCGTTCAAGGGGCTGGCGTTTCGCGATCAACTGTTTCCGCGTGAGGCGTATCGTCGCACGTGGGAGCAACTGGAGCAGCGCCTCACGCAACGCGAGGCCTGCCGCACGATGGTGGGATTGCTTGAGCTTGCCGCACTCGATGGCGTCGAAGCGGTGCTGGCCACGAGGCTGAACACCTTGTTGGTTGACGGCCAGTTACCGGAGCTAAAGGCGCTGCGTGAGGAATTCGCCCCGCGTGAGGCCGATTACCCGGTCATTAACGTACAGATTCCGCCTGCCAGCGCCTACGACGCTTTGCTTGGCACGGAGGTGGCATGAATACGCCCACCTTCGAGCCCGGCCGTCTGGCCTTAATGCTTAACGAACTGCGACTGCCGACCGTGGCGCGCCTATGGCCTGAGTTCGCACAGCGCTCCGACAAAGAGGGCTGGCAAGCGACACGACTGCTCGGCGCGCTGTTCGAGCATGAACTGGCCGAGCGCGCGAAACGGCGCATCGAGCGACATCGAGCCGAGTCGCGTCTGGACCCAACAAAGACGTTGGGCACCTTCGACTTCAGCATGGTGCCGATGGTCTCTAAAGCTCATGTCATGGCACTGGCTGCCGGCGATTCGTGGCTCGAGAAAGGCGCCACGGTTCTCGTGTTCGGCCCGCCCGGAGCAGGCAAGAGTCACCTAGGTTCGGGCATCGGCCACGCGCTGATCGACGCCGGCTATCGTGTGCTGTTCATGCGCACAAGCGAGATCGTGCAGAAGCTACAGGCCGCGCGGCAAAGTCTGCAATTGCCCTCAGCGCTGGCCAAGCTCGAGCGCTTCGATTTGATCATCCTGGATGATCTGTCGTATGTCCGAAAGGACCAAGCCGAGACAAGCGTGCTGTTCGAACTGATCGCCGAACGCTATGAGCGCCGCAGCCTTCTGATCACCGCCAACCAACCGTTCTCGGGCTGGAACGACGTGTTCCCGGACCCCGGCATGACCGTCGCTGCGATCGACCGGCTCGTGCATCACTCAACGATCTTCGAAATGAACGTCGAGAGCTACCGCCGCCGTACGGCCAGCGACAAACAAATTGGGCGACGCCGACAATTATCCAGCGACAATCACAAACTAGGAGCGACAACCATGGCTGAATAACCACCGACAATCATCCCGGTCGACCGGCCAAGACGATTGTCGGTAAACCGGCCATTCTGCTTGACGCTATCCACTATCCTTACTGGTAGTAGCCGGGGCCGCGCACGTGCATGTGATCGGGGCTAACCCAATCACACGCGGGAGCCGGTGCGTTTCGATCGCGGTTGCTTGTTAGAATGTCGCGCACATGCCGGTATTTGAAGGCGCTCAGTTGCAGCGCCAGCATGCAGGCGGCTTCTAGCCTTGTGCGGCCATACCGCTTGGCCAGCGAGAGCAAGCCTAAACACGCGCGGTAGCCATGCTCCGGATGCTTGTGCTCGGCCAGTAGCCGGGTGACGACTTCCGCCGTGGCCGAGCCGATGTGTTGCCCCCAGTCGATCAGGCGTTGCGGGCTCCACTCGCGGTGGGCGCGATGAGCGGCAGGCATGTGCTCGTTCACCGTGGAGAATCCGCCGGCTCGCGAGCTGCGGGCATGGCAGGCGACGCGTTGTCCGCGATGCAGCAGCTCGACGGTGGTGTGCGTCACGCGGGCCTCCAGCGACTGCCCGACCAACGCATGCGGTACGCTGTAACGATGTTGGTCGATCTCTACGTGATAGTCGATGTGCGCCTTGACGCTCTTGAAGGTGGCCAGCTCATAGCGCTGTGCCGGCAAGGGCGAGAGCGCCGGCGCGTCCAGTTGGGTAAAGGCCGTGGCGCGGCTGCCAGGCAGCTTCTGGAAGGGGCGCATGTTCAGCCGCTGCAGCAGCGGCGCAATCGCCCGGTTCACCTCGTGCACGCTGGCAAAGCGTTGGTGTCGCAGCCGCGCGATGATCCAGCGCTCGACGACCTGCACAGCCGACTCTACCTTCGCCTTATCCTGCGGGTGGTACGCACGTGCAGGCAGAAACGACGTGCCGTAGTGACGTGCGAAGTCCAGCACGGTGTCGTTGGCACGCGGCTCGTAGCGGTTGGCCTCGGCAATCAGGGCGCGTGGATTGTCGGGGACGATCAGCGTGGGCACGCCACCATAAAACGCCAGGGCGCGTGCCGTTGAGTCGAGCCAGTCAACCATGGTCTCGCGTTCGGTGGCGCAGGCGAATGTGTAGCTGGACGCGCCCATCGAGGCGACGTAGATATGGGCGCGAGAGCCATCGGTCAGGGCGAGCGTGGGGCCGGCGAAGTCGATGAACAGCTTCTCGCCTGCGCGGTGAATTTGCCGCATGGAGCGCTTGAGCCGTTTGGCGAAGTGCCGATAGTTCTCACAAAATTGCGAATAGCCGTAGGTCTGGCGCTCGGCGTATTCTGCCCGGTACTTTTCCCACAGCAGCATCAACGTCACACCCTTACGTCGCAGCTCGTGATGGATGCGTCCGAAGTCGGGCTGCACATGGTGGCGCGGCCTCTGGGGGCAGGCCAACAGGCGCCGCTCCAACGTCACGTCGTCGAGCGACTGAACAGCGACCCAGTCCAGCCCGGCTGTGGCGGCCAAGCCGACGTATTTGGTTACGACGCCTTTGGACAGATCCAGTGCCGCGGCGATCTGCTCATGAGACAACCTCGCCTCAAGCTTCAGACGCAGTACTTCCTTGATCTTACGCATAGCGATCCTCGGTGCGGGCATGCTTGTCCCAGACAAAAATCTGGCAGCGTACCCATCGGGTTGCAGGTATGCGTAACAACCGTTACGGCGCAGTACGACATCGTTCCGGTATCGTGACCGCGGATTCCGGAAAGCCCCGAAATCGGTCACGTTCACCTGGAATGCCCGGTCACGATCAATCGGAATGCCCGGTCACGTTCGTTCGGAATCGTCGGTCACGTTGGGCCGGAATACCCAATTGTCAAAATGGCGGGCAATATTGGCGGGGCACAGGCACTGCAGGCGGTGCTTGAGCTTGAGCCAGCGTTTCGCGAGCGCGGTTTCAGCCAACCCGATATTGTCAAAATGGCGGGCAATATCGGCGGGGCACAGGCGCTGCAGGCGGTGCTTGAGCTTGAGCCGATGCTTCGCGAGTGTGACTTCCGTCAGGCTGACATCGTCAAAATTGCGGGCAACGGTGGCAGTGCCCAGGCGCTGAAGGCAGTGCTCGAGCATGGGCCAACACTGCGACAGCGCGGTTTCAGTCGAGCGGATATCGTCAAAATCGCGGCCAATGGGGGTGGAGCGCAAGCACTACAAGCGGTGCTCAAGCATGGGCCAACACTGGACGAGCGCGGCTTTACTCTGACCGATATCGTCAAAATGGCGGGCAATGTCGGTGGCGCCCAGGCATTGAAGGCAGTGCTTGAGCATGGGCCGACACTGCGGCAACGCGACTTGAGTCTAATCGATATCGTGGAGATTGCGAGCAATGGCGGCGCCCAGGCATTGAAAGCGGTGCTCAAATATGGGCCGGTGCTGACGCAGGTAGGACGTTCCAACGAGGAGATCGTGAATGTGGCCGCGCGCCGAGGAGGAGCCGGTCGAATACGAAAGATGGTGGCACCCTTGCTGGGGCGGCAATAGAGACGGCGTTACCAGCATTGAAGGCCCGTGACAAGGCGCAGGGCGTGTTGGTGGTGCCACGGTGGCGGCACGGTTGCCCGTTGCCGTGCGCGTGAGCAAGGCGCTGAACAGCAGTCCCCAACGCGTCGCCTCCCGCTTCCTGTTCTTCGGGCCAGCGCTTTGCCAGCTGGCTTCCAACGGCCCGCTGTTTTGCCAATCCGGTTATAGCTAGGTCAGTTCTTGGGCATGCGCGTCGGTGCCGAGCCCGTCGTCATCCGCAAGCATCGCTTTAATAACCGGCTCGCTCAGGCTGCGTTTCATTCTCGCCTCAAACCGTCATCACCAATTCAGAGTATTGCGCCAGCATATCGTCACCGGTGATGAGACACATCGGTTCCGTGATCGCCTGCGCAATGAGTAACCTGTCAAACGGATCGCGATGTAAGGGCGGTAGCTTACCTAACGCTTCTGTGTGGACGCCTAAAACCGGCAGTTCCACAAACCCACTCGCCTGCACAGCCGCCCTCGTCTGAGCTACGTTCTGCGGAAGTTTGCCCAAAGCGTGCTTGATCGCAATCTCCCAGCAACTGGCGATGCTCACAAACACCTCGGTATCGTCTGACAGGATCAGATCGCGCACCTTCTCGATTCGGTCCGAGCCGGTGAGCGTCCATAGCAGCACGTTGGTGTCAAACAGAAGCCTCATGTACTGCGGCCCTCGAAGGCCGACAGTACCTCTTCTGGCAAAGGCGCATCGAAATCTTCGGGCACCTCGAAACAACCTTTCAGAAGGCCGATCCGCTTCTTGGGCTTGCTAGACACTCCGCCGACCGGGACCAACTCTGCCTGCGCGTTGCCATATGCGCCAATTTTGATCCGTTCACCGCTCGCTGCCCGGTTCACGAGCTGCGACAACATGGTCTTGGCCTGGTGCATAGAAATGACTTTTTCCATGTTTTCTCCACAATTTTTATCAGTCTAGTCCGGACTTAGCTCGAAGTCAAGTTGAAGCCCACCATCGCGATGATGACAATAGTCGGATGACGACTATTGTCAGCGCAAAGAAAATTTGGATCTATTTTTTATGACCTGACTTTGAAAAGCCATAACGAGTCGTTCGGCAAGGGTTTCGCGAGCGCGGTTTCAGCCAACCCGATATTGTCAAAATCGCAGGCAATATCGGCGGGGCACAGGCACTGCAGGCGGTGCTTGAGCTTGAGCCGATGCTTCGCGAGTGTGACTTCCATCAGGCTGACATCGTCAAAATTGCGGGCAACGGTGGCAGCGCCCAGGCATTGAAGGCAGTGCTTGAGCACGGGCCGACACTGCGGCAACGCGACTTGAGTCTAATCGATATCGTGGAGATCGCGAGCAATGGCGGCGCCCAGGCGTTGAAAGCGGTGCTCAAATATGGGCCGGTGCTGACGCAGGCAGGACGTTCCAACGAGGAGATCGTGAATGTGGCCGCGCGCCGAGGTGGTCGCTGCCCGCGAGGCCGCAGCGCACGCCGAGCGCATGCTCGAGACGCACCACGCGGCGCTGCTCGCTGCGCAGGCGCGCCTGCAGGAACTGGAGCCCGCGCTGGCGGCGGCTGAAGCAACACGCCAGACGCTGCACACAGAAGTCGAGCGTTTGCAACGCGACGCCCAGGAGCGGGACGCCGCACTCGCCCAAGCGCGGCTGCAAGCGGCCGAAAAGCGCGCGCTCTTGGAGACAGAGCGCGAACGCAGCACCAGCGCGCGCCTGATTAAGGAACGGGATGCGGCGGTGCGACGCGCTGACGAGAGTGACGCGCCGCGCCGCGCTGAGCGGCAAGCGCTACAGGCGCAATTAGGGGACGCACGCCAGCACATTGGCATGCTAGAAGGCAGCTTAGCCGCGCTGCAGCGCGTGAACGCCGACGCTGAAAAAGCGCGGCGCGTGCGGCAGCGCAGATCCCCCCCAGTCCGCATCAGGCCGGACCTCGGGCCCGATTAGGCGGCCACGCCCGCTCACGTGTGCGCTCAAAAAGACGCCGTGACGCCGTCACCGACATTCGCTTTTTATATAAAGGCTCATGTGGCCGCAGGTCGGTTAGCAAGCATAGGTCAGCCCATAGCCGATCTCGGGCAAGTCTCGAATCATCACCGCTCCGGAGGGCACTGGGCGGCAGGGGAGCCAGATAATGGGCCAGCCGCTTGTATTCATCCATTATTATGGCGCGCACCACATCGTGGCTGCCACGGTTTTGACGCGGAATCAGTGTAGATTGCTGTTGGCTAGCCTTGCCTGGTCGATGGACTTCATGCACGACCAACTGGCCGACGGACGCAGCATCCGACTGTTTAACGTGATCGACGACTTCAACCGCGAAGCGCTCGGCATCGAGATCGACTTCTCGCGCCCTCGCAGCGGGTGATCCGTGCGCTGCGGCAGATCATCAGCTGGCGTGGCCGGCCAAAGGCGATTCGGTGTGACAACGGGTCCGAGTACCTGAACCTGGAGCACGTTCAGCGTTTCGCGACCGACTGGATGTGGACTTACAATCACGATCGCCCGAACATGGCCCTGGGCGGCTTGACGCCAAAACAGCGGCTAGCCATGGCCGCATAGTTCCTACTTCTGAACCCCGTGGAAAGCGGGGAGATTACCACCAAGATCTCGTCGTCGGCCATGATCGCGTTCTTGTAGGCCATGAAGTGCTTGAAGCTGGATACGCCGTGCTCGTGCACGAGCGTGCCCATGTCGCGGTGCACGGACTCGTTCCACCAGGTGGCGACGACGTGAAAGCCATAGTCGGCGGCCGCTTTCTCGGCCCAGCCACGCCATTCGCGGAACGCTTCCATCAGCGCTTGCTGCCAACTGGGGATCACGAAGTCGATCAGTGCCGGTATAGAAGTCGTCGCTCGCCACTGTGCCCATGAACGGCAATTCCATGTGCGTGTGCGGATCGATGCCGCCGGGCATCACGTACTGCCCGCCGGCGTCGATCACCGTCGCACCGGCCGGCGCGCGTAAGTCGGGTCAGATCTGCATAATCGTGCCGCCTTCGGCGCTGGATGCGCACAGCACGTCGGCACGCCAACGCTGGTTCGCGTCAATCAGCGTGCCGCCTCGAATCCAAATCGATCGGCGTAGCGCGCCACGCGCTTACGCGGGCTGCGGCTCGGCCACGTGCGCAGGATTGTTCGGATGCGTGATCCAGTTCGCATACCCGCCGGCGTCCACGCGCTCCATCGTGATGCATTGATCGACCGGGCATACGTGCATACATAAATTGCACCCGACGCAACGCTCGTCGACCACTTCGAAATGGCGCTGGCCGTCGCGGCTCGCCGTGATCGCCTGATGCGACGTGTCTTCGCACGCGATATGGCACAGCCCGCATTGGATGCATTTGGACGGATCGATGCGCGCCTTGATGTCGTATTGCAGGTTCAGGTACTTCCAGTCGGTCACATTGGGCACGGCGCGCCCGCGCACCTCATCCAGTGTCGCGAAACCCTTGTCATCCATCCAGTTCGATAAACCATCGATCATGTCAGTGACGATACGGAATCCGTAGTGCATCGCTGCCGTGCAGACCTGCACGCTGCCGGCGCCCAGCACGATAAACTCGGCCGCATCGCGCCAGTTCGAGATGCCGCCGATGCCGGAGATCGGCAGCCCCGGCGTATTGGAATCGCTCGCGATCTCGGCCACCATGTTTAATGCAATCGGCTTGACCGCCGGTCCGCAGTAGCCGCCGTGCGTGCCCTTGCCGTCGACAGTAGGCATCGGCGCCATCTGCTCCAGGTCAACCGCGATGATCGAATTGATCGTGTTGATCAGTGATACGCCATCGGCGCCGCCCGCGTGGGCGGCCCGGGAACCCAGCCGGATGTCGGTGATGTTCGGCGTGAGCTTGACCAGGCAGGGGAGCCGGCTCGCCTGCTTGACCCAGCGGGTAACCATCTCGACGTACTCAGGCACCTGGCCGACCGCGGCGCCCATGCCGCGCTCGCTCATACCGTGCGGACAGCCGAAGTTCAACTCGACGGCGTCGGCACCAGTATCCTCGACCTGCGGCAGGATCGATTTCCATGCCTGCTCATTGCACGGCACCATCAGCGATACGATCAGCGCCCGGTCCGGCCAGTCGCGCTTGATCTGCGCGATCTCGCGCAAGTTCACCTCCAGCGGGCGGTCTGTGATCAACTCAATATTGTTCAACCCGGCGATGCGCTGGCCGTTGTACGTCGTGGCCCCGTAGCGCGAGCCGACATTGACCACGTGCGGGTCCAGGCCCAGTGTTTTCCAGACCACGCCCCCCCAGCCGGCCTCGAACGCGCGGTTGACATTGTAGGCCTTGTCGGTGGGCGGCGCGGAGGCCAGCCAGAACGGGTTCGGCGATGCGATGCCGGCTATCGTGCAGCGAAGGTCAGCCATGATCGGCGCTCCGGTTTCTGATATCGATGTGAGTTGTCATGTCATACGGTCGGCAGGCCGTGCTGTAAGATCATGCCGCCTTGACCGCGTTGCGTGTGAACTGGCTATGGATCGCATGCGCAGCGCGCTTGCCATCCTGGACCGCTTGTACCGTCAGATCCAATCCCGAGTGGTGTGTGCAGTCACCGCCGGCCCAGACACCAGGCATTGACGTCGCACCGTCGGCGTCAACGGCGATCCGGCCGCCCTCGATAGTCAGTAACTGAGCCTCCAATCCGTCCGGTATGAGCGTCTGGCCGATTGCCTTCAGCACGACGTCCGCATCGATGCTGAAAGTCTCGCCGGTACCGATGAGCTTGCCGTCCGCGTCCAGAGCCGTGGCCTCGAATCGCACCGCGGTGACCTGCGGGCGGCGCCCTGGTTGCGGATGCGGCGCGCCGACGATGCGCAGCGGCCGCGCCCATTCGCGCAGCACCACGCCTTGTTTGCGCGCGAATTCGCGCTCAGCCCACGTCGCGCTCATCTGCTCGACGCCGCGCCGGTAGACAATCGTGACCTGCTGCGCGCCCAGCTTAAGGCTCTGCACGGCGGCGTCGATCGCCGTGTTGCCGCCGCCGATCACTACCACGCGCCGGCCGACGGGTACCGCGTCGAGCGTGACGCTCTGGCGCAGCCGAGCAATAAAGTCCACCGCGTCGAGCACGCCGTCAATCGTCTCACCGTCAACATGCAGCGCATTGACGCCCCCCAGCCCGATGCCAATGAAAACGGCATCGAATTGCGCGCGCAACCGCGCGACGGTCATGTCGCGGCCGAGCCGCTGCCCGGCGCGCAGTTCGATACCACCGATCGACAGCAGCCATCGCACTTCACGCTGCGCAAAGTCGTCGACCGTCTTGTATGCGGCAATGCCGTATTCGTTCAAGCCGCCCGGCTTGTCATGCATGTCGAAGATCGTCACCCGGTGCCCAGCCTGGGCCAACGTATGCGCGCAGGCTAACCCCGCCGGGCCCGAGCCGACCACCGCGACATGCGTTCCAGTGTCGGCGGCCCGCGTGAACAGCGGTTTGCCTGACGCCGCCTCGCGCGCCATCTGGTGGTCGGTCGCATGCCGTTGCAGTGCGCCGATCGCCACCGGCTTGCCATCCTGCTTGTTACGCACACAAGCGCCTTCGCAGAGGATTTCGGTCGGGCAGACGCGCGCGCACATGCCGCCGAGCGGGTTGGCCGACAGGATGTCACGCGCGGCGCCCGTCAGGTTGCCGTTGCCAATCTTGCGGATGAACCCCGGGATGTCAATGCCCGTCGGGCATGCGTTCACGCACGGCGCGTCGTAGCAATAATGACAGCGGTTCGCCTCGACGACAGCCGCGGAGGCGCCCAGCGGTGGCGCGACATCGGCGAAGTTTGCCGCGAGCTGGTCCGCAGGCAGGCGGCCTGCTGCAATGTCGCCGGTTTGTTGTAAAGACATCAAAGGCTCCTTTGAGCAGAAAACACAATCCTACCGGCCGCGATGTACGGCTAGCATGAACCGAACCGATCACCCTATGATGGGAACGGCTATCGCGGCTCACACGCGCGCTCGAGCATCGCATGCAGCAGCACGTTGGCGCCGGCCTCGATCCATTCGGGCTTCGCGTCCTCGACCTCGATCGTCTTGTTCTCGCTCTCCAGGATCGGCCCCTGCTCGATATGCAGATCGAACGCCGCGTGAATCGGCCGCCCGCCGCACAGCTGCGCGCCCGCATAGCCGATGCGAGCGTCTCGATCGGCCATTCAGTGACGATCCCATGGTCGTTGGGCAGATACTCGCCCTGATACCGCATTCCCGACGTCGTACCAGTGTAGTCGTGTGGTAACAGCATACCCACTTTATTTCCAGCAGGAAAGGCTGTCCGTTTCCCCCATAGATTTCCGGCGTCGTGATTTTCGTGCTCCTGCGTTGATCGTGTTACTTACTTGATCGTATTACTTATTCTTGAGGCCATAAACGAGATGGCGGTAAAGGCGATGGCCAGTCGCTGAACAATGAGTTTACCGGCTCGACAGCTTGGACGGACGCTGCCGTCGTGGCACCCACAAGCCGGCCTCTGTCATCAGCCGGCGAACCGTCTCCTTAGCCAGTCGAATGCCGTGGCATTCCCACAGCTTCTCGCAGGCCAGGGTTGGCCCAAAATCGGCGTAGCGCTCGCGGATGAGCGTTAGCGCCCGCCGGGCCAGTTCAGCGTCCAGCCGCCGGTTGCCGGGACGGCCACGCTTGCGCGAGGCTAGTCCAGCCGCGCCGCATTCCCGGTACCGGATCACTAGCCGTTCGATCTGCCGTACCGTCAGACCTAGCCGCTCAGCGGCATGCCCGGGCTTGAGCCCCCTATCTACAACAGCCTGTACCACCTTCAGACGGTCCAGTTCTCGCATATTCAATGTCACCAGTGCTGCTCGATGTCGATGCATGGCCGGCTCCGTCATCCCACCAGGAACCAGTAAGCATATCGAGGTCCAAACACGACATCTCTAAATAGCTAAAACACGACATTTCTATAAAGCTACTACAGTCCTAAAATGCGATAATATAGATTATGTAAACTTATAAAAAAGACAGTCAAAGCAAGCAGCTACACCTAGCGGTAAACTTCGCCCCGCTTGCCAACCTGCATAACACACGCAACGCACAGTCCTGAATGTCACAGATGATCAGGTAATCGGCTTGAGCGCGCACACCAGTGGCTTACGATCTTTCCAACTGGCCAGATTCATCGAATTGCGGATCAGATAAACGATGCAGGCTGGATCTGCGCAGCCTGCGGATATATTGCCTCAATCGCTTCAGGAAAGCCGCCCAAGCCACCGAACACGGCGATCAGGATCTCGTGCAGGCCGCGGTTCTTCAATTCGGTGAACACCTTCATCGACGATTTGCACGCCAACCTCAACCTTCGCCTGGTGCCTGGGACTTGCGCGACTGTGTTCTATTCCGACCTAAACGATGGACGATAAGAAAAATTGCCCCCAGAACCTTTACTCCACTTCGCTTTCATCTTACTTTTAAGTCGCTGGTGTCGGCTTCAATGACATCAGCTGGGTAGCTGCCTATCACCGCTGAGGGCGGCTTTCTTTTCGCTACGGAATCAAGGAGATTCTCATGGATAAGCACCAAGAGGCGGGTCTGCTGTTGGCCGAGGAATCGCTGATGGAGCTGTGCGCGTCGGCAGAGACGCTGGGCGGTGCGGGGAACTATAAGGAAGCCGGTATAGGCCGCTTTTCTGACGGAATTGACTCCGACGACGAGTAAATAAGCGTCAGCACCCAGCAACGGTCCGTCTGCGGTGCGGCATGACGTTGGGCGACAGCCGTGCGAGGACGTTGCTGGGTGTTTTCTTGTCGTTACCATACAGAACAATCATACCCCCATGCCGCATCATTTGATGCCCCATGTGTTTGGGGCCTGCTTCGCGAAGCAGCTTATCTTGCTCGATGTGGTACGCGATCGGTATGCAGTTTTAACCGAGCGGCAATCGGCAGCCTTGGCATCCCAGCTTGGATGGAAGGATGCGCGCTTTGCGCCAGCCGAGGCGAGTCAGCCTGTCGCCATGCTGGAAGAATTACAGCGGGCGCATTGGGTCAGCGCCACTTCCTTTCCCGAGGTTGACGCGAAGCTCAACACGGTGAGCCCGTCTCCGACAACGGGCGGCATGTCGGCCAATGGCTGGAAGTTGCCTGAGGATGCGTTCGCGCATCGCCCCGCCTGGACCCACATCGCCCGAGCCTTGCTCGTGCTCAGCGGCGTGCACCGATGCGCGGCACGACGCGGACTGGCCGGGTTATTGCAGCTGTGCACGCGGGCTCACCGCGAAGCCAGCCTGCGGGTCGGTGCGCCGGACGATTATGCGCCTTTCGTGAACACGCTCAATTGGGCGTGTCTGTTTTACCCCCGGCCCACCAAGTGTTTAGAGTGGTCCGTCGCGTTGACCCTGCTGTGCGCGCGCGCCGGCTTGGCAGCGAAATTGGTCATCGGCGTGCAATCCTTTCCATTTTATGCACACGCCTGGTCGGAAGCCGAAGGCGTGGTGATTGGTGATAGTCCGCTCAGACGCCAAGAGCTCGCCGTGATTCTGGAATGTCCCCATCCCCTGCTCTCGTTACCCCTATGACCCTGCTCGGTATCGCTTATCCCAAGACACAGGATGATTGGGCACAAAAGCAAGATTGGACACTCGTGCGCGATCCGTCCAATCGGATTGCGGGGGCGCTGTGGCATCAACCTGACCGGTCCACGCCTATCCTCTGCGGGCACTTCGGCACGCGCTTCTACTGCTTGTATGGTTCGGCGTTTTCGAAACAGGCCCATCGCGAAATTCAGGTAGACGAGCTGCAGGCCATTGTGGCAGAAGGTCCGGCGCGTCTCATGGCGCAATTTTGGGGCAAATATTTATTTATTTGCTTCGACCTAGCGGCCAAAAAGCTGATCTGTTGCAGCGATCCGAGTAACCAATGGCCCTTATATTGGGCCTGGTCCAGTCGCCAGGGTTTGCTTTTTTCGGATACGATCACGTGCCTGCATCAAACCTTGGTGGACAACGACGAGCGTCCAGCCTGGAATCACGCCTTTTTTACGACATGGTTGCGTACCGGTACCGTACAAAGTGGCGAGTTGCCCTTCGATCGGATCCAAGAGATTCCGGTGGGTTGCGCTCTCTCCTATACGGAGGGCCGTCAGCCGCAGATTCTGACGCTCTGGAATCCGTTCGAGCATGCGCTTAAGGATGATACGCAAACCCCATTTGGCATTTTAAAGCAGCATCTAAACCGGTTCGTCTCCTTGGCCGATCAGCCTGTGCTGGAACTCTCCGGCGGTCTGGAATCGAGCTCGGTACTGCTAGCGATGCGCGCCGTCGCCTCGGCTGACCAGCCGCTGTCTTGCGCACATTATTACCATGCCGATGTGGCGTCGTCCAATGAGCTGGAGCATGCCCGTCAAGTCGCGCAGCACACCCGCGCTCACCTCCAGGAAGTGAGCGCGAAGGTCTTATCGTTTGCCCCCGTTCAGTCGGTACCGCGCATGGCGAAACCGAATCTGCGGTATAGTATGCTCGGGTTTAGTCAAGATATTGCCAGCCAGCTTGAGCGGCAGGCGCACACCCAGCTGATCAGTGGGCACGGAGGTGATTCGCTCTTTCTAGCGCCGCCGCCTTTCGGCGCGCTGGCCGACGCGGCACTCGCTGGGCAATGGCGGCGACTCAAGCGCGTGGCAATGGACCTGGCACTCATGCACCGAACGCCGCTGATGCGCGTGGCCAAGCGCGCGGTGCGATCGGTGTTTGCTGCCGATCCTTCCGACCATGTGAACGGCACCTTCAAGCTGCTCTCCGAGGACGCACAGCACGCGCCGTTCGATCGACGCGCATGCCTGCACCCGTTTTTCCAGCATACCCAGGTTCGTCTGCCCGGCAAGCGCTACCAATTGTTTATGGCTTTTTTATCACTCGATGATGTCAGAGCCCCAGCCTATCCGTTTACCCAACCCACGCATTATCCGTTTCTGTGCCAACCGATGGTCGAGCTCGCCCTCTCCATACCTAGCTACGACCACTTCGAAGGCGCGCATAATCGCATTGTGCTGAGAAAGTCTGTCTCGGCGGCCACCGGCTATCCGAACCTATGGCGACGCAACAAAGGTGAAACCTCGGGTATCGATTTATTGGGCATCCGAGACCACCGGGATCATGTGATGGCAGTGTGTGTCGAGGGATGGTTAGCCAAAGCAGGCTATATCGACACCGCGCGCACTCATGCTGCGATTCAACAGAGCAGTAAGGGGAATAGTAAACATTTTATGGACCTCCTTCACCTCTATGCCGCCGAACTGTTTGTTCAAAGCTGGCAATAACCGGTGGGCCAAGCGTGATGCAGCATAGTCTTGCCAGGACGATCTTCTTTTTGTTGGGGTGTTTGTGGACGCGCGAATGGAAGGCACGTCTTCAGCTCATCGCCGCCATCGGCTGTACCGGATGCTCGGTCGGGTTGACTATTCTCGCCCCGATGCTGCTCAAGTGGCTCATCGACGGTTTATCCAGCGCGTCGCTCTCGGCAACGAGCGTTTATCTGCTCTGTGTGGCTTACGGCGGCGCATGGTTTCTGTCACAAGCAACGAACCGTTGCGAGCAGTATTTGTTCGTGGTGGTCAATGAGCGGATCAAACGCACGATTACGCTGAACTATGTCAGTCGTGTGCTCGGTCAGCCCGCTGCGGCATTGAGCGCTCACCAAACGGGCGCCTCCGTGAGCGAACTCACGCGCGTACAAGACAGTGCGATGCGAGCGATGATTGGGCTCTTTTGGAGCCTCGCGCCGATTTGTGTCGAAATCGCGGTCGTGGGCATCGTCGTTTGCTCGTTGTTTGGCCTCGTTTATACGGCGGTCTTGTTGGGCGTTTTAACCCTTTATCTTTACTTGAGCGTTGCGACGGCGAAGCGGTGCGAAGTGCTACAGCGCAAGAAAAACCGGGCGGCGGATCGTGCCTCGACACGGCTAGTCGACACGCTGATGCATGCCGACACGGTCAAAGCGTTTTCGAATGAAGCCAGTGAACTCACGCGGCTCGACCGTGTGTTCAAAATGCGCGCCTGGACAAGTATCCATATCACGCGCAAGATGGAGATCGTCGGCGCCGTGCAATTACTGATTGTCGGTATCGGGTTGACTACGCTCACGGCGCTGGCGGGTCGTGATATCTTGGCACACCGGCTCACCCTGGGCGATTTCGTGTTGTTGAACAGCTACCTGCTGCGATTTACGCTGCCGCTCAGCACGTTCGGCTATATGGTGCGGAGTATTCAGATCGGGTTGTTCAATCTATCAGAATTGTTGCACACGATCCGTGCCAGATGGCACTTCGAACCCCTGGGTCAGCCTCTGTTCGAGCAGGCGCCGTCAATCGAGTTTCGCAACGCCAGCTTTTGCCATCCGTGTGGTAGACGGGTCTTACACCACGCGAATTTTTTGATTCCTGCTGGCGCCTTCTGTGCGCTGGTGGGGCCGAGCGGCGCGGGGAAATCCACGCTTATCAAGTTATTACTGCGTCTGTATAAGCTCGATGAGGGGCAAATCCTCATCGATGGTCAACCGATTGAATCGTTTTCCGAATCGCAATTGCGTCAGTCGATCAGCTATGTGACACAAGAGGCGCATTTGCTGGATCGCTCGATACGCGAAAACATTCGTTTCGCTTGCCCGCAAGCTTCCGATGCAGCGCTTGAACAAGTTATTCGTACTTGCGCGCTGCCCCCTGTCATTGAAGCTGCCAGTCATGGCCTGGACACGCCGATTGGCGAGCGCGGCAACAAATTATCGGGCGGCGAGCGGCAACGTGTGGGACTGGCCCGCGCTTTATTGCGCGATAGCCCTTTACTGCTGCTCGACGAGCCGACTGCCGCACTTGATGCGCACACGGAGGCCGATATCTTTCAGCATCTCTATGAACGTTATCGTCACACCACTCGGCTTGTGATTGCCCATCGGCTCGCTGCGATTCAGCATGCGGACCTCATCTTGGTCATGCAGGACGGTGCGATCGTGGAAGCCGGCACGCATCATAGTTTGCTGGCGCAACAGGGTGTGTATGCCAATCTTTGGTATAAGCAAACCGATGTGTCGGCACACAGATCTGACTGCGCCAACTTGGCAGAAATCGTCGATTCATAGAGGTGATAGAGGGGGTGGGGAACATGGAACAGCCAACTGATTCCCCGATGGACAAACACCTGATGCGGCTCGATGACGGCAAGTTCTACATCGAGCACAACTGTAACGGCGAAGCGGCCACCACCAACGGCTTTCTGCTTCGTCGGTGCCTGATCTCTCCAACGACACTTGGCGCTGACGAATGCGTCGGTGAATGCGAGCAATGTACGGCTGGGCAATGGCGCCCGTCGATCAATGCGCGGTATGACGAAGCAACCGGCCGCGACTGCCGGGAGCTGGCCGCTTTGACAAGAACCTCGATGCCATCACGCTAGCACGAGCAAAGCTTGGACAATATGGGTCCAGTCGGGGCGACGCGCGAACGCATCCTCAGGCAACTTCCAGCCATTGGCCGACATGCCACCCGTTGTCGGAGACGGGCTCACCGTGTTGAGCTTCGGGTCAACTTCGGGAAAGGAAGTGGCGCTGACCCAATGCGCCCGCTGTAATTGTTCCAGCATGGCGGTAGGCTGACTCGCCTCGGCTCGAGCGAAGCGCGCACCTTTCAGTCCAAGCTGGGATGCCAAGGGATGGAAAACACCCAGCAACGTCCTCGCACGGCTGTCGCCCAACGTCATGCCGCACCGCAGACGGACCGTTGCTGGGTGCTGACGCTTATTTACTCGTCGTCGGAGTCAATTCCGTCAGAAAAGCGGCCTATACCGGCTTCCCTATACTCCCCCGCACCGCCCAGCGTTTCTGCCGACGCGCACAGCTCCATCAGCGATTCCTCGGCCAACAGCAAGCCCGTCTCTTGTTGCTTATCCATGAGAATCTCCTTGATTCCGTAGCGAAAAGAAAGCTGCCCTCAGCGGTGATAGGCAGCAACTTAGCTGATGTCATTGAAGCCGACACCAGCGACTTAAAAGTAAGATGAAAGCGAAGTGGAGTAAAGATTTTGGGGGCAATTTTTCTGATCGTCCATCATTTTAGTCGGAACAGAACACAGCCGCGCAAATTCCAGGCACCAGGCGAAGGTTGAGGTGGGCGTGCAAATCGTCGAACACGGGATCCTTGTCACAGCTAGTAAAGCATCCCGCACTGAAGCCGCAATTAAACGTGCATACTTTTGACCGCGACGAAGACACGAACGCCAGCGGCTTATGCTACCCGCCAAAAAACTCACGTTTCTTGCGCCCACTTCTGCCAGGCTTTTTTAAGACGCTCGGCGGTGATCAACTCCACGCCGAGCACTTCGCTGACCGCCAGTGTGGTCTGCCCGGCTTCAAACAGCGTCGCGATGTAACTATTGCGCAGCGTCTGGGGACTGGTGCGCGCCTGCCGCCTGTCGGCCGCGCCGCAGGCGCGCATGATGGCCTCGGTGGCGCGCAGCGCGGTGACTGCGTGCATCGGCCGCCCGTCCCGTCCACCGGGAAAGACCCATGGACTATCCACGCCACTGGCGTGCCGTTCGGCTAACCAGCGCGCCAGCGCCGAGTGTGCAAACGGTTCGGGCCGGGGCTGATGCGAGAAACGTGAGCCTGGCGAGGTGATGTGCATGAGTTGGTCCGGTCCAATATTAATGCAGTTAACTGTCAGCTTAAGCGCCTGCGACACCTTTAACCCCGCTCCCAGGAACGTAGCTACCAACGCACGGTCCCGTAAGCTGTGCCAGCGTGCGTAATGGGCACTGTCCACAGGAGACAGCAGCGTGTCGACGATGCGCTGCCTTTCCTGCTGCGATAGGAAATCAGTGTCCTGGTTGCCCTTGACGTGCTTCCATGTGGCTCGGCTGTCTCGCAACGCGCCCACAGCGGGATTGACGTTCCCACTTTGTTGCGTACATGCATCAATATCGATAAACACGCGCTCAATTAATTTGCGGTAACGCGCGCGTTGATCTCGATTCTCACGGTGCAAGCTGGCCAGAAAGGCGCTGATCGTGTCGGGCGTCGCTGCGCTCAAAGGGATGCGGTGCACTTGAAGGTAGCGCACGAATGTGCGCCATTGAGCGAGATAGACTTGAGCGGACGAAGACCGCAAGGTGCGAGAGGCGCCGCGCCCGGCTTGGCGAGCGAGCCAGGCCTCAAATGATTGAATGGGCGCGCGGTCCCAGTCAGTGCGCTGCTGAGCGGCAAATAGATCAGCCTCAGTCATGGTAGGCAGGGGAAGTGGGTGTTGATAGGTAGATGACTGTTAACTGCATAAATAGTATGCCGCAACCCGACGTCCGGGGCAACGGGTACTCATCCATAGCCACCTTTATGCGCCTAAGTCCAGAACGGTAATTTCAATATCGCCTCGCTCAAACTTCACCCGCCTCAGGCACAGCCGATGCATATGAAAACAGGCGCGGAATATGCGCGGAAACTGACAGGCGGTCCACGATCTGGAACAAGCGGCATGAACTATGCATAGAAAAGGAGCACAACAGTATGACTGACTATCTAAGTTATGTTGGAATTGGTTTGGTAACGCTCTTGCCGATCATCAATCCAATTACTAGCGCCAGCGTATTCCTCGGGTTGAGCGCTCATATGAGCCCTGCGCAGCGCAATCATCAGATCAACTTGATCGCCCTTTATGTACTGATAGCGTTATTGGTCTGTTTTTACGCAGGCAGTGCCATTATGAACGTGTTCGGTATTTCGGTTCCGGGAATGCGTGTTGCGGGAGGAATGATTGTCACCTATATTGGTTTTGGAATGCTTTTCCCCAAATATCACGAAATTGAAACACAAAAGGAAATAGCATCAACGCATCCAGCCAACGTGGCTTTTATTCCCCTCACCTTGCCCGTGACCGTTGGCCCAGGGGCGATCGCAATGATTGTTAGCGATGCTTCAGCAATCCATCGGACAGGCGGGCATCGTTTGATCGATCATCTCGTCGTGCTAACCGTCGATATTGCGCTTACGTTGATCCTATGGATGACTTTGCGCAGCGCATCGCGGGTGCTCCATTTGTTGGGAAGGTCTGGCACCGATGCCATTTCCCGAGTAATGGGTTTCATGCTGGTTTGCATGGGGGTACAGTTTGGCTTAAATGGGCTACACGGGGCCTTCGTGGCGTCAGAATGACCGTTTAGGGTTCTGCCGCATCAATTCATCCCGATCACCACGCTAGCACTCTGCCTGCACATTCACGCGCGAAGTGAGTCAGGATTGAATTCGCCTTAAACAAGATGCGACACATCGTCTGCGTGATACGTGTGTCTTGCCAAGCGTGCCGTGGACTGTCTTGCGCTGTGATGTACCCGGTTTAGCGCCGGACTGAATTCATTGGTGGGCCAAGGCAGCCGCAATGGCACTTGTCCGGCGCGAAGGAGGACGAGGTAAGGGAAACAAAGGCGCCATGCAGTGGCGCTCGGCCTGCAGTGGCTCAATGCGGCAGTAACGCCCGTGCGAGGTAACGCGCTGCGCACGGACGCGTGCGCTCCAGCCGGGAAACGGCTGCCCAACCCGCTGGTTGAATACATTTGTAGTGTTGGGCAAGATTGATCTCGCATCGGCATTGACCGGCGGCACACCAATCACTAATGATGGTCTTAATCATCGCGCCGCGCGGTGAGAAGGACCAGCCAAGTGAGGCCCGCCC
>NZ_JAHLKR010000012.1 GCF_021991875.1 Mycetohabitans sp. B8 | reverse complement strand
CTGGATGTGGACTTACAATCACGATCGCCCGAACATGGCCTTGGGCGGATTGACGCCAAAACAGCGGCTGGCCATGGCCGCATAGTTTCTACTTCTGAACCCCATGGAAAACGGGGAGATTACCGGAGGATCATGGCTCGCAGACCTCGCGTTTCTTGCCATCGACTTCGAGCGTAAAAATCGGCTCGCTCGCCTTCTGCGGTTGCGTGACTTTGTCAGCGACCTGCTCAGGGGAATCAGTTGTTTTACCCTGGTTGCTATCCGGACTCAAGTGTTCAGCGACTACCATGAGGTCAGCCGCATCCGATTGCTGAACCGCGTCCGTTTCGTTCATGTTTAATACGCTCCAGAAAGAAAGCCCGCATTAGCGGGCTTGGGCTTGTTCAAAGGGCACAATGATTGTCTCGCCGACATCCCGTTGGCCAGTGCTCGACCTCGTCATGCGTTGGGGTTAATGGGCCGGCTCAATGCGTTTACGCCCAACACAGCGTTCAGCTCACGGCGAGCTTTTGTCATCAGCGTCTGCTGCTCGAGCGTATGCCGCGCAAGTTGTCCCGTTTCCACGGTTTGCCGAAAGTGGCCCTCCGCAGCGTTAAGCAACCGCATCATTAACCACAGTTTTTCTCTGTTTTCACGCTCCCGCGCCAGGCTGTGTTTCCACTGCTGACGGTATCGATTCCGCAGCGCCTGGAACGTTTCCTGCATCAGCGGGTGGTTCAATATTTCCTGAACCTGACGGCCCCGCACGATCTGTTCGGTGAGTTACATTGATCATGTCTCCACTGGTCAACGTCGTGGCATAGTTCGCCGCTTCCTGATAAGGATCGATGCCGGCGCGCATATAGATGGCTTCGCGCTTGACCGCCAGATCCGCAAAGGTTAGTGGCAACGCACAAGTACCATTCGCCGCCGTCCTGCTGCACAACTGCGTTCAGGTGGAAAAGAGCTCGCTGCTGTGCGCGCAAGCTTCTCGACTGGCCGCCCGACGCGCTACGCCCCCGGGCGACTGGGATAACAAGAAAAGATTGAATTCGTCGCTTATGCAATCGAAGCGCACAGTTACACTACCGGTATCGCGCCAAAGCCGCTCAAAGCCAGAATTCGGCAGGACACCGATCGGCGGAACGCCCTCGGCACATTCAGTATCACACGATACTGCTCGTCGCTGAACGCATGGGATCTCAGCGCTGTACACATGCACACGCCGATCTGCACGCACAATACCGACTACTGAGAAGCGCGATACGCGCTTGATCACTTTCACACGAAGCTATTAAAGCTTTTCGCCCTTTTCAAACGCCGGAAGGTCGGCGCCTAACCAAACTACGTCACGAACGGTTAGCGTGCTTCGTGGATAAATTTTCGAAAGAGACCTAAGGGCACCGTAGCCGTCCCGAACCACGACGAATCGGTGACACGCATATCGCGTGAATCAGCAAGAGAAGAACGATGGATCACGATCGCTTGCCGTCCGTCAGTAGAACGATCACCTGTCGTATTTCGTCGCGCAGTGCGTCCACGTCGACGGCAACAAGCCGAGGATCCGCTGGCGGCACGCCCGCTTCGCCCGGCGGGACCGCACCGCCCGGCTCGTCAGGCAACAGCGCACGGTGTGAATTGAGCCGGTTGCGCGCACCGTTGATCGTGAATCCTTGCTCATACAACAGCTCCCGGATCCGCCGGATCAGCAGTACTTCATGATGCTGATAATAGCGCCGGTTTCCACGGCGCTTGACCGGCCTCAACTGCGTGAATTCCTGCTCCCAATATCTAAGCACGTGCGGCTTGACGCCGCACAGCTCGCTGACTTCACCGATCGTGAAATACCGCTTCGCGGGTATCGGGGGCAACGTGACTTTGTCCATCGTCACACGCTCGTCATGTCGGTCTTGGATGCGTCGGGGACTGAGCACGAGCGGACCCTGACGTGGCTACGTTCAGCGTGACTGCAAGTTCGCAGCGCCGGACTCGACCTGCGCCTTCAGCTTTTGGCTCGCATGGAAAGTCACCACGCGCCGTGCCGCGATTGGGATAGCTTCGCCGGTCTTCGGATTGCGTCCCGGACGTTGCGGCTTATCACGCAACTGGAAGTTGCCGAACCCCGATAGCTTGACGCTCTCACCGTTTTCGAGCGCATCGCGGATTGCCTCAAAAAACGCTTCGACCATGTCCTTTGCCTCGCGCTTGTTTAAACCGACCTGATCGAACAACAACTCGGCCAGCTCGGCTTTTGTCAACGTCGGCGTCTCGGATGAAACCGGATTGCTGTAAGCCGGATTATCGCGACTCATCGCACTGCGTTGCGCAGACAGAAGTGCTTCAAATTCACTCGAGTTCATTGGATGCTTATCGTATGAGAATGGCCTCTGGTTTCTTTCGGTCAAATCGGATTCGATTTAGCCGCGCAACCTCGCACCAAAGACTCGAGCCAAACGTTCCACCAGGGTTGTGACAGCGAACTCAACCGTCTCGTCCTGAAGGGTCCCGCCAGTATCTTGCAAGGTTACCCGGAACGCAAGGCTTTTCTCGTCAGCCGAGAGTCCCCCCGAAACAGCACCCGAACCGGTTTGTTTCGCGTCGAATTTCGGCCGGAATTCGTCAAATAGCACCATTTTTTGCACGAACCGGAGGGCATCATTGTCGCCCCGAGCCTGCGCGAACTCATCGAGTATCGATTGGACTTCGACATGCTGCGGCACGACCAATGCAATGTCACGGCGCACCGGCGGGAATTTCGAGATTTCAGTTACGCCCGGTAACGCACGCCCGGCCACCGCATCAGCCTCGACCTCGAAGATTACGGGTGCATGCGTAAGATCGTATTTTCGCAGCCAACGCGGATGCAGCTCGCCGATCCAACCGACAATGCGGCCATCGATCTCGATCCGCGCACTGCGCCCCGGGTGCAATGCCGGATGCGAGGCCCGTGTGAAGCGGGGCACCGTCGGTGCAAACAGCGCCTGCACGTCACCCTTCACATCGAAGAAATCAACATGTCGCGCCGATACTCCCCATTGTTCGTCGACGACCGGGCCATAGGCTAGCGCACCGATCATCTTTGGTTGGGCAAAGCCTTCTACCGTCAATTCACCTTCCTTCACCGCCGGGTCCGCGCGAAAGACCCGCCCAGCCTCGAACACGCGCACGCGCTCCGCACGCCGATTCAAATTATGCTGCAGCACGCCGACCAAGCTGCCAAACAATGTCGAACGCATTACCGACAGCTGGCTCGCAATCGGATTGAGCAGCGCGACGGGCCACTCGTTACCGGCGAAATCCCGCTCCCACTCGGCATTGACAAAGCTGAAATTGACCGTTTCCGCGTAGTCGCGTGCCGCTAGCGCACGACGCAACGCATGGATCGAGCGCCGCGTCTCGTTCGTCACCCGCATCTCGCTCGTCGCGATCGGTGCACGCGCCGGGATCTTTTCGAATCCGTGGATACGAGCGACCTCCTCAATCAAGTCCTCCTCGATCTCGATGTCAAAGCGGTAGGTTGGCGGCGTCACAATGAACGTGTCGCCATCCGCCGCACGCTCGAATGACAGATTCAAACGCGTGAAGATGCTGGCAATCTCGTTCGCATCGATCGGCACGCCAATGATCCGGTTTGCCCGCGACACGCGCATCGAAACGGGCTTGCGCTGCGGTAGGTTGACGATATGGTCGTCCACCGGACCGGCGTCGCCACCGCAGATCGTCGTAATCAAGTGCGTCAGGTACTCGATGTGCTCAACGGTGGTCGCGTAGTCCACGCCTCGCTCGAAGCGATGCGCGGCATCGGTCGAGAAGTTGTATTGGCGGGCACGTCCACGGATGCTGTCCGGCCACCAAAATGCCGCCTCTAAATAGATATGCCGCGTATCGAGCGTCACCGCGGTACTGTCACCGCCCATGATACCGGCCAGGCTTTCGACACGTCCCTGATCATCCGCGATCACGCCAACCGTTTCGTCCAGCTCGATCGTAGTGCCGTTGAGCAGCTTCAGCGTCTCGCCGCGCTTGCCCCAGCGCACGTGCAAGCCGCCGTTAATCTTGTCCAGGTCGAATATGTGTGATGGACGCCCGAGCTCGAGCATCACATAGTTCGAAATGTCGACGAGCGCCGAAATGCTGCGCTGGCCCGCTCGCTCAAGCCGCTGAACCATCCATGCAGGCGTGCTGGCCCGCGCATCGACATTGCGGATCACGCGGCCGGAGAACCGTCCGCAAAGCTGCGGCGCTTCGATACGCACCGGCAACCGCGCATCGCAGGTGACCGGAACAGGCGGGTAGGACGGCGCGTTGAGCGGCGCACCGGTAATTGCAGCCGTCTCGCGTGCGATACCGAACACCGATAAGCAATCGGCCTTGTTCGGCGTCAGCTTGATCTCAAAAATCATGTCGTCGAGCTGCAGCACGTCACGGATGTCGCGTCCGATCAGCATATCGTCCGGCAACACTAACAGACCGTTGTGGTCGTCTGACAACTTCAGTTCGCGAGCCGAACACAGCATGCCCTGGCTTTCGACACCGCGCAGCTTCGACAACTTAATCTCGAACGGCGCACCGCCCGCTTGCGCGGGCGGCAACGTCGCGCCGACCAGCGCGGTCGGCACCTTGATGCCAGGTGTCACATTCGGCGCACCGCACACAATCGTCAACGTCTGTCCCGTGCCCGCGTCAACCTGACACACGTTCAGCTTATCCGCATTCGGATGCTTGACGACCTCGAGCACTTTGCCGACAACGATCTTCGATGTCGGCGGCGCCACCGGCGCCCATTCCTCGACCTCGAGCCCCGCCATCGTCAGCGCATGCGACAGCGCCTCAGTCGACAACTGCGGATCAACAAAGCTTCTTAACCAGGATTCAGCAAATTGCATGGGGTGTCGATAAGGAAAGTCAGGTCACGCAAACTGGCGCAGGAAACGCAAATCGTTCTCGAAGAACGCGCGCAAGTCGTCCACGCCGTAGCGCAGCATCGTCAGTCGCTCAAGGCCGCTGCCAAATGCAAAGCCAATATAGCGCTGCGGGTCGAGCCCCATGTTGCGCACCACGTTCGGATGCACCTGCCCCGAGCCGGAAATTTCGAGCCAGCGCCCGGCGTTTCTGCCGTGCTCGAACTTCATGTCGATCTCGGCGGACGGTTCGGTAAACGGGAAGTACGATGGACGAAAACGCACGAGGATATCGTTGCGCTCGAAAAATTTCTTCAGGAAGTCCGTGTAGACGCCCTTCAAGTCTGCAAAGCTCACGTTCTCATCGATCCACAGCCCCTCGACCTGGTTGAACATCGGCGAATGCGTCGCATCACTGTCGACACGATAAGTGCGCCCGGGAACGATGACCTTAACCGGCGGCTTGTTCATCCGCGCATACCGGACTTGCATTGGACTCGTATGCGTGCGCAGCAACAACGGCCTGCCTTGCGCGTCCTTCGCGTCGAGATAAAACGTGTCCTGCATCGAGCGCGCCGGATGGTTCTCGGGGCTGTTCAGCGCGGTAAAGTTGTACCAGTCGGTTTCGATCTCCGGACCGTCGGCTACGTCGAAGCCAATCGAATGAAAAATCTGCTCGACGCGCTCCCAAGTCTGCATCACCGGATGCAGACTGCCCACACCCGTGCCGCGCCCGGGCAGCGTCACGTCGATCGCCTCGGCCGCCAGCCGCTGATTCATCAACGCATCGGCGAGTGCCTGTCGACGCGCGTTCAGTGCCGCCTCGACCTGCTGTTTCGCGACGTTGATGCGAGCACCCTCGCTCTTGCGCACCTCCGGGTCCAACTTGCCCAAGCCTTTCAGCAATTCGGTTAACGCACCGGCCTTGCCGAGGAAGCGCGCCTTTTCGTTTTCGAGCGTCACAGTGTCCGCAGCATCCGCAAAGGCGCGCTGCGCATCGGCGACGATCTGCTCAAGATCGGGAGATCCCATCATTTCAACGTCTGTCAATGGATCAAAAAGGCTTGCGGCCAACAAAAAAACGGGGGCTCCAGCAAGAGCCCCCGTTCAAGTCTGCGGGTCGGCGTGCGGCCCAATGGGCGTGAACGACCGACCCGGCACCGACTGCCCTTGCGGTCAGCGGGCAACGGCGGCTTTCACCTGCGCCACGATGGCGGCAAAAGCGGCCTTGTCGAACACGGCCATGTCGGCAAGCACCTTGCGATCGAGTTCAATCGACGCCTTTTTCAAGCCGTTCATGAACACGCTGTACGTGATATCGTGTTGCCGCGCCGCTGCATTGATACGCGCAATCCACAAGCGCCGGAACACGCGCTTCTTATTGCGGCGATCGCGGTATGCGTACTGACCAGCACGCATAACCGCCTGCTTCGCGATCCGGAACACATTGTTGCGACGGCCACGATAGCCCTTCGCAAGGTTAATGATCTTTTTGTGACGGGCCCGTGCGGTAACCCCACGTTTGACTCGAGGCATGTTTCTCTCCTATGAGTTCGATTCAGGGTTACGCGAACGGCATCATCGCGCGAACGGAATTGACGTCCGACGCGTGGACATCCGTGCTACCACGCAGGTGACGCTTGCTCTTCGTCGTTTTCTTCGTCAGGATGTGACGCTTGAAGGCCTGACCGCGCTTGACGGTACCGCCCGGACGCACGACAAAGCGCTTGGACGCGCTTTTCTTGGTCTTCATCTTAGGCATTGCTACCACTCCAGTTTTTTATGGCCACGGGTGTGCGGCTGAATACTCCGCCCTTGCAAGACCCGGGGACCACTTGTTGTCGGCGCGCGTTGCGATCGCGTCACGCGCCGTCTTTTCGGAAGACGCCGTACTGGCCGCCTTCGAAACCTGCATCGCGCGTCGCATCGCAAGCGGCAACGTGCCGCGCGCGCAACGCACAACGCCCATCACTTCTTCTTTTTCGGCCCCAGCACCATTACCATCTGACGACCTTCCATCTTCGGCATTTGTTCGACCTGACCGTGCTCATCCAGGTCCTGGCGCAGACGGTCCAGCATCCGCATGCCGATTTCCTGGTGCGCCATCTCGCGCCCACGGAAACGCAACGTGATCTTCGTCTTGTCGCCTTCCTCGAGGAATCGCGTCAGGTTGCGCAGCTTGACGTGGTAATCCCCATCGTCGGTGCCCGGACGGAACTTGACTTCCTTCACCTGGATCACCTTCTGCTTGAGCTTCGCCTCGTGCTGCTTCTTGGCTTCCTGATACTTGAACTTGCCATAGTCCATCAGGCGGCACACAGGCGGCTGTGCATGCGGAGCAATCTCGACAAGGTCGACATCGTGCTGTTCCGATAAACGGAACGCCTCGGCCAGCTTCACGATGCCAATGGGTTCCCCATCGACCCCAACCAGACGCACCTCCGGCGCGTTAATTTCACCGTTGATGCGATGCGACGACTTATCAGTAGCGATGTTACGTTTCCTCTAAAAGTCAAAAAAACTAGCCGCACTGCTGATGGCTCACCCAAGCACCCGCACTTCATTGTGCAGGTGGTCGAGGAAGGCTTCGACCGGCATCACGCCCAGGTCGACGCCGCCACGGGCACGCACGGCTACCGTTTGCGCATCGCGCTCCTTGTCGCCGACTACTGCCAAATACGGGACTTTTTCGAGCGCGTGTTCCCGTATTTTATAGCTAATCTTTTCGTTACGCAAATCGGCGGCAGCCCTAAGCCCTTGTTTTTTCAATGATTGGGCAACAATATCCGCGTAATCGGCCGAACTTTCTGCAATATTCATTACCACGACTTGCGCTGGGGCCAGCCACAGCGGCATTGCACCAGCATGATGCTCAATCAAGATGCCAAGGAAGCGCTCCATCGAACCCACAATGGCCCGGTGCAGCATCACGGGGCGGCGGCGGCTATTGTCTTCGGCCACATATTCCGCGCCGAGGCGCTCCGGCAACACAAAGTCCAATTGCAGCGTGCCACACTGCCACGACCGCCCCAACGCATCCTTGATATGGTATTCGACCTTCGGACCATAGAATGCGCCCTCGCCATCGAGCTCCTGCCACTGCAGGCCGCACGCCGCCAGTGCCTCACGCAAGCCCTGTTCCGCGCGCTCCCAGGTATCGTCGGTGCCCGCGCGCTGCTGCGGCCTCAACGCCAGCTTGATGTCGATTTGCTCGAAGCCGAAGTCCTTATACACGCTCATCGCCAGCGAATTGAACGCGATCGACTCGGCAATCACCTGGTCTTCCGTGCAGAAGATATGCGCGTCATCCTGCACGAACCCGCGCACCCGCATTAGGCCATGCAGCGCACCCGAGGCCTCATTGCGATGACATGAACCGAACTCGGCAAAACGCAACGGCAAGTCGCGATACGAATGAAGACTATGATTGAACACCTGCACATGCCCCGGACAATTCATCGGCTTGATCGCGTAGTCGCGTTTCTCCGATTCCGTCGTGAACATGTTCTCGCGGTAGTTCTGCCAGTGGCCGGAGCGTTCCCATAGCGAGCGATCCATAATCATCGGCGTCTTTATCTCGAGGTAGCCGGCCTCGCCAAGCCGGCGTCTGAGGTATTGCTCCACCTGCTGCCACAGCGTCCAGCCCTTCGGGTGCCAAAACACGAGCCCGGGAGCCTCCTCCTGCAGGTGGAACAAGTCTAGCTGCTTACCAAGTTTGCGATGGTCGCGCTTTTCAGCCTCTTCGAGCATGTGAAGGTACGCGTCCTGGTCCTCCTTGCGCGCCCACGCCGTGCCGTAGATCCGCTGCAGTTGCTCGTTGCTCGAATCGCCACGCCAATACGCGCCGGCCAGCTTCATCAGCTTGAACACCTTGAGCTTGCCCGTGGAAGGCACATGGGGTCCGCGGCACAGGTCCGTGAAGCCGCCATGCGAATACAGCTTGATCTGCTCGCCTTGCGGAATCGACTCGATGATCTCGGCCTTGTAGCGCTCGCCGATGCGTTTGAAGTAATCGACTGCCTCATCGCGCGACACCACGCGCCGCGACACCCGCTCGTCCTTGTTGGCGAGTTCATGCATGCGCTGCTCGATGTTTTGCAGGTCTTCGGGCGTGAACGCGCGATGATAAGCGAAATCATAATAGAACCCGTTGTCCACGACCGGCCCGATCGTCACCTGAGCTTGAGGAAATAGCTCCTTGACCGCATACGCGAGCAAGTGCGCCGTCGAGTGACGGATGATCTCGAGTCCCTCCGGGTCCTTGTCCGTGACGATCGAGACAGCGGCATCGCGCTGAATCACGGCCGACGTATCCACGAGTTCGCCATCGACCTTGCCGCCAAGCGCCGCCTTCGCAAGTCCCGGACCGATCGACGCGGCCACTTCGGCCACCGTCACCGGATGATCGTATTGCCGGATAGAGCCATCGGGCAGTCGTACCGAAATCATTGCGTTCTCCTGGCGCCGTGCCATGTACGGTTAAGTCGGGGGCCGGAAACAAGGCCAAAAAAAAATGCGGCCCTACCGAGGGCCGCATTTCAGATTCAACACAAAACAAAGGTCTAAATAGGTCCTCGACTAGCGTCGCTCCGAAAAAGTCCCAATCAACGTTCGCGGTGTCATAACCATTTCGCCCGACGGCCGCCGATGAGCGACCTTTTGTCCTGCATTAGATTCCGCTAGGAATCTGTATTCGTTGGTAGGCTCGATTGGACTCGAACCAACGACCCCCACCATGTCAAGGTGGTGCTCTAACCAGCTGAGCTACGAGCCTGAAGAAGCCGTGATTATAGGAGGCTTTTCGTCTGTTGCCAAGTAGTTTATGCAAGAAGGTTGATACAATGCGAGTCTTTTATGCGATGCGATGGCTTGGACCGACGCGATCCCCACGCCGACGGGAAGGGCACTGACACAGCGAGCCATCCGCTTCGTCGGCGTTCATTGACGCCGCTTCGCCCGGACCACACCTTGCACGTCGCCAAGCAGCGTGGCAGCACGCTGCACCTGCGCGCTGTTGGACACCTCCACGGTGAATTGCATATACGCAACGTTGCGGCGTGTTTGGGACTTCACGCCAACCAAATTGATCTTCTCGCGTGCGAACACCTCGGTGATGTCACGCAGCAGTCCCTGGCGATCGACGGCTTCGACCGTCAAGTCGATTGGGTAGACGCTTCGGCCGCGGCCGCCGAGCACGTCGTTGGACCAAGCCGTATGCAGCACGCGCTCCGGCACGCGCGCGGCCATGCGCAAAAAGCTTGCGCAATCGCTGCGATGGATCGATACTCCCTTGCCGCGGGTCACAAAGCCGGCGATCTCGTCGGGAGGCGCCGGCCGGCAACATTTCGCCAGTTGCGTAAGCAACGCGTCGACGCCTACGACCAGCACGCCGGTCGACGCCCCGGACGCAACACTGGCGCCGCTGCTGCGCCATTCAAAGTTCGCGGGCTCCAGCCCAGACGGCTCCGGGGCGGGCGCATCGCGAAGCGCCTGCTCGACTGAGCGCGGGCTGAGTTCGTCCTTGCCAACCTGCAGGAACAGTTCGTCCGCTGTCTTGAAGCCAAGCTTCGCAGCGAGCTCATCGAAATTGACCGACGTGCGCCCCTCGCGTTGCAGCGTCTTTTCGACAGCGGCCCGGCCCAATGCGATGGTCTCCTGCAACTCGATCGCGTTGAACCACGCCCGCACCTTTTGCTTGGCGCGTGCGCTATGCAGATAGCCCAGTTGCAGGTTAAGCCAGTCACGCGACGGCCCCCCCTGCTTGACCGCGACGATCTCGACTGTCTGCCCGTTTTGCAACGGCGTGTTCAGCGGCACCATCGTCCCGTCTACGCGAGCGCCCCGGCATCGATGCCCGAGTTCGCTGTGCACGTAATAGGCAAAATCGACCGGCGTCGCCCCCTGCGGCAGCGCCACCACGCGCGCCTGCGGCGTCAGTACGTAGATATGGTCATCCAGCGGCGTCTGTCGCAGTTGCTCCCATGATTGTGACGGCGAGTCGCTGCCGGACACTTCATCCTTCCACGCAAGCAACTGCCGCAGCCACGCGATCTTCTCGTCGTACTTGTCACTGGCGGCAAACCGGCCGTCGTATCCGCGGGTTCCTGCCTCCTTATAGCGCCAATGCGCGGCAATGCCATATTCGGCAAAACGATGCATGTCGTGCGTGCGGATCTGCACTTCGAATGCCCGGCCGTCATCGCCGATCACCACCGTATGCAACGACTTGTAGCCATTGGGTTTTGGCCGGGATATATAGTCATCGAACTCGCGGGGCACCGGCTGCCAGATGTTGTGCACGACACCGAGTACGGTATAACAGTCCTTGACGTCCGGCACGATCACGCGGAACGCGCGTACATCGTTGAGCTCGGAGAACTCGAGCTTTTTGCCGCGCATTTTGCGCCAGATGCTGTAAATGTGCTTGGGGCGTCCGCTTACGTCCACATCGATGTTCGCCGCCGCGAGTTCGCGCTTCAGGCGTGCGATCGCATCGCGCACGTAAGATTCACGTTCGCCCCGCCGCTCGTCGAGCAACTTCGCGATACGCTTGTAGGTCGTTGGCTCTTCGAAACGGAACGCGAGGTCCTCCAACTCCCATTTCAATTGCCAGATGCCGAGGCGATTCGCGAGCGGCGCATAGATTTCCAGCGTCTCGCGCGGCAATTCCGCCGGCGGCATCAGCTTGTGCGCCGCATAGAAGCGCAGCGTCTGCAACCGCGATGCGAGCCGGATCAGCACGACGCGGATATCCCGTGCGAACGCTACCAGCATCTTGCGCAGCGCCTCGACCTGCGCGCGGCGATGCGCCTGCGCGTCGCGGCCCATGTCGCTATCGGGTGCCGTCGCCCGAATGCCAATCACGCCGAGCCGCAGCAGCTTGCGCACATCTATGACCAGCTGCAACACGTCTTCGCCGAAACGCTTCCGAAGCAGGCGTTCCGGTTCGCTCAGGTAGGGAATCACCGAGAATAGCGCCGCCGCCACAGATGACGGAGGATCAACGTTCAGCGTATTGACGATCTGCGCAGTGCCCTGCGCGTGCTCAACGAGCATTTCACCCGACCCAAGTCGCACCCCACTCGCGTGCTCCTGCACGAAGGCCAGCGCGTCGTCAAGCGTCGCTGTCGGCGACTGGGCGCGGGTTTCGGATTCGGTACTCATCTGTCAAACTAGTACGACGCCGGCCGCTACCGCACGGCGCGATAACACGGAAAACGCTCAGCTTCGCTGCGCGGCAACCACCACGACTTCGACCAGGCATGCCGAATCGGCGAGTTGGGCCTGCACGGTGGCACGCGGCGGCGTATTACCGTTGGGCACCCATTCGTCCCACACGTCATTCATTGCGGCGAAATTCGCCATGTCGGAGAGATAGATCTGCGTCGACAAAATCAGCGACTTGTCGCTGCCGGCCTCCGCGAGCAGCCGGTCGACGTGGCCGAGCACCTCGCGCATCTGTCCAGCAATGTTTTGCTTCGTATCCTCGGCGATCTGGCCGGCCAGGTAGACGGTGCCATTGTGCACGGCAATTTCGGATAAACGGGGACCAACATGAAAACGTTGCACTGCCATGGTCAATATCCTGGAGTCGGTGAAATTAGGCACGCGCCATCGCGTGCCGGCTCATTGCAGCGTCGGCGCCGGCTGATGCGCGAGCGCCGGCTCGTCGCCGCAAAAGAATGCTTCGGCGATCGCGATCTGCTCGTCGTGCACGAACGTGGGCGCATGGCCGACGCCGGCAATCTCAGCGGCCGACACTTGGCGGCCACGCTGCTGCATCGCTTCAACGCTCTCGCGTGACAGCAGGTCCGACTGCTCGCCCCGCACCACCAGCGTAGGCCCTGGAATCGCCTCGAAGGCGCGCCACAGCAGCGCTTGGCCAGTACTCGCGAGTTCCGCCTTGCTGGCCTCGAACGGCACCGCGATGCGCGGGTCATAGTGCAGCACCCACGCGCCGGCATGATGCCTCAGCAATGGCCGGTTCAACGCACGCCACTCGTCTGGCGCATGCGGACCGAACCCCGCCGAGATCGAGGCCAAATAATCATAAGCCTGCTGCTCGGTGTCGAACTTCGGCGCGTTGCCGACGTACTCGCCGATCCGGCGCAGCGCATCCGGCTCCAGCGTCGGCCCGACGTCGTTGAGCAGCAGCTTGCGCACCGGACTGTTCGGCAGCCCGGCCAGCACCATGCCGATCATACCGCCCATCGACGTGCCGAACCAATCCACTGTCTCGACGTTCAGCCGGGCGATTAGCGTCACCATGTCCGACACATATTGCGACAATGCGTACTGCTGTGCATTGTCGAGCCAGTCGGACAGTCCACGACCGGCGACGTCAGGACACACGACGCGAAAACGGTCCGCGAGGCGGCTGGCCAGCACATCAAAATCCCTGCCGGTACGGGTCAGGCCATGCGCGCAAACAAGCACGCGCGGATTGGATGGGTTACCCCATTCGGTGTAGGCGATCCGGTGCAAACCGGTGGGACTGATACAGCGTACAAAGCCCTGACGCGGCGTACATGGGTCAGGTGAAGCGGACGGAGCCGACATGGATGTATCCTGAAACGTAATGGCTTAATTTTAGCGTGCTTTGCGCACGCGGCCCGCCGGCTCCGCGCACAATGGCCGATCGGCCGACGCACACGCGACCGTAATCCGCCACGACCCGCCACGCCCTGTCACGACCGCCGCGCTACGGCAGCGCGGGCGCGCCACGGCTGTCGTCCAGACTATGCGAGTGCGCTTACATCAAGCGGCGCGCCGGTCTTGCGCTGGATTTCCTCGATGCTCACGCCGGGCGCGATCTCGACCAACTTCAGGCCGACCTCGGTCACGTCGATCACGCCCAGGTCGGTGACGATCCGGTCCACGACACCGACGCCGGTCAATGGCAGCGTGCATTGATCGAGGATCTTGTGCTGGTCGCCCTTGGCCACGTGCTCCATCAACACGATCACCCGCTTGACGCCGGCCACGAGGTCCATCGCGCCGCCCATGCCCTTGATCATCTTGCCGGGGATCATCCAATTGGCGAGGTCCCCGCCCTGGCTGACCTGCATCGCGCCCAGGATCGCCAGGTTAATGTGCCCGCCGCGAATCATCGCAAACGAGTCGGCGGACGAGAAGATTGACGAGCCGGGCAATGTCGTCACCGTCTGCTTGCCGGCGTTGATCAGATCCGCGTCGACTTCGTCCTCGGTCGGCGACGGACCGATGCCAAGCAATCCATTCTCGGATTGGAGCCACACTTCGATGCCATCCGGTACATGGTTGGCCACCAGCGTCGGCAGCCCGATCCCCAGGTTCACATAGAAGCCGTCCTGCAGTTCCCGTGCGGCACGCGCCGCCATTTCGTCTCGACTCCAGACCATTTCAGTCTCCTTTGCGCGCTTATTTCTGGCGCAAGACGCGTTGTTCGATGCGCTTTTCCGGGTGGGCATTGAGCACCAACCGTTGCACGAAGATGCCAGGCGTATGAATCGCATCCGGCTCAAGCTCGCCAGTCTCGACAATCTCTTCGACTTCGGCAATCGTGATCCGGCCCGCCATGGCACACATCGGATTGAAGTTACGCGCGGTACGGCGATAGAGCAGATTGCCGGCCTTGTCGGCCCTCCAGGCCTTGACGAGCGCGATATCGGCGGTCAATGAGCGCTCGAGCACATAGTGGTCGTCGTCGAACTGCCGCGTCTCTTTGCCTTCGGCGATCACCGTGCCGTAACCGGTATGGGTGAAGAAGGCCGGAATGCCGGCGCCACCAGCACGCAACTTCTCGGCTAGCGTGCCTTGCGGCGTGAACTCCAGTTCCAATTCGCCGGCCAGGTATTGGCGCTCGAACTCTTTGTTCTCGCCCACGTACGACGAGATCATCTTCTTGATCTGTCGCGTTTCGAGCAGCAGGCCCAGTCCGAACCCATCCACACCCGCATTGTTGCTGATACAGGTGATGCCCTTGACGCCCGAATCGCGCAGCGCGGCGATGAGCGCCTCGGGGATCCCGCACAAACCGAAACCGCCGACCGCAAACGTCTGGCCGTCCTTGACGATGTCCGTCAGCGCTGCCTGGGCGCTCGAATAAAGCTTGTTCATATTGCTGTCCCTCCTCTATGGATATCCCGCTTCGGCGCGGGTGCTACGCCGGGTCCGGTGCCACGGTCGCGGCACGACGCCCAATTGGGTACGCAAAGGTTACGCTGAGCGGATGTTGCAGCACAATACGCCAAAGTACAAAGTATATAAGCGCCGCACCGCGCGGAACCGTCGGCGGTACCGTGCGTGACGGCCGTGACGCTCGCCGCGTCATGCCAGCGTACGTGATTGATGAGCGCATCCCGCCGATCATGACAAACCAGGGCCGCTATGCGGATGACAGGATCATGAAGCGTGTGACGGGCGAGCTGTACTGGCGCCATGTGACCGGCCGCTCGCTGGACCGGCTGGCGCCACATGGCGCCGGCGTCTGGACATTCGAAGACTTGAGCGCGACGCGCCGCGTGGACATTGAACTGACGTCGCGCAATGGGGCACTCAGACAAGACCAGCAAGGAAATCGGCCGCGTACTGGACATTAGCTCGCGCACCGTCGCTATCTATCGCGCCCAACTAGACTAGTGCGCAAGTACGAGACTAATGCGAAGTACGGCACCGGCAACGCGACTGAACCGGTCCAGCGGTTGCCGGCTGAGCACGCCCCGGGCGGATTGCCCATTGCTCCCCGGACCGGAAACCGGCCGAGTGGTGCGCATCCCGTGTACACAGGGAGCATGCGGGGCCCGCCTCCCCAGCATGGCTACTCGAGCGCTGCGAGCAGCGCCTTGGGCAACGGCACCGACTTACCCGCGTCATAATCGACCCAAACGATCTTTGCGCCCCCTTGCGCGATGAGTTCACCGGGCGCGTCGGTGCGCGTCAGCTCGAAGCGCGAGTCCACGCTGCTACGTCCCGGCTTGCCGACCCGCATCGTGCCATGTACGTCGCCTGGATAGCGCAGCTGGCGCAAAAAATTCATGTGCGCGCTGACGATCACCGGACCACACCCGTTCTCATCTGGCACAGGCAAGCGTAACGCCTCGAACCATGAGACCCGCACCTGTTCCATATAGCGGAAATAGACAACGTTGTTCACGTGTTGAAACGCGTCCATATCCCCCCAGCGGATCGGCAACACCATCTCGAACACGTGGCGATACACGTCAGAAGACATCAGACCAACCCCAATCCGTCGTCAGCGGCCATCACCGAACCGTTGATGAATTGTGACTCATCGGCTGCGAGCAGCAACAACAACCCGTCCAGGTCCTCCGGCGTGCCGGCCCGCTTACGCGGCAGCATCGCGAGCAGTTTCTGTTCGTGCTCCGTGGACCCGTGATGGTGGCTGAACTCAGTATCGATGTAGCCGGGGCAGATCGCGTTGACATTGATGCCATGACGTCCCCACTCGAGCGCCATTGTTTTGGTCATATGCACGACGGCGGCCTTGCTCATTGCGTATAATCCGATTTGCGGCAACGCGCGCAGGCCGGCAACCGATGCAATGTTGATGATCCGATAGCATGGCTTCGCATCCACTGCACCATTGCCCCGCATGATCATGCGCTTGGCGACCTCTTGCGCGACGAAAAATGCGCCGCGCGTGTTGATGCCAAACACATATTCGAAGTCGGCCGGTGTCACATCGGCCAACTTCTGCGTCGTCGATACGCCGGAATTGTTCACCAGGATATCGATTGTGCCCGCTTCGGTTTCGGCGTGCGCGACCGCGGCCTTGATGCTGCCATAATCGGTCACGTCCAACGCGACCACATGCGCCGCGCCTCCCGACGCCTCGATCTCGGCGCGTAGCTCCTTGAGACGCTCGGTGCGGCGGCTCGCCAGCACCACTTTCGCGCCCGCGCCCGACAGCACCTGCGCGAAACGCTTGCCCAGACCGCTCGACGCACCGGTGATCAGCGCGACCTTGCCTTCAAGATTGATCGAACGACCCATTGGAATTCCTTTTCAGGTGGAGAGAACAGACCGTATCACACAATGCGCGATACGTTACCATCAAATAGAACGATCGTGCTAATTCACTGTCCTTCGGTTGCGGCCACCGGTCGCTTCCCGGACAATAGCACCCGACTAAAACGCATTCTAACGGAGAGGACGTCAATGACCCCGCAAAGCTGGATTGAGCAATACGGGCCACGCGAGTCGATGGAGTACGACGTGGTGGTGGTGGGCGGTGGTCCGGCGGGGCTGTCAGCGGCGATCCGGCTCAAGCAGCGGGCGGCGGAGCAAGGGGTGGAGTTGGCGGTGTGCGTGCTGGAGAAGGGCTCGGAGATTGGCGCGCACATCTTGTCGGGAGCGGTGATGGACCCGCGCGCGCTCAACGAGTTGATTCCGCAATGGCGTGAGCGAGGTGCGCCGCTGACGGTGCCCGTGGTAGAAGACCGGTTCCTGTTTCTGAGCCGCACGGGGGCGCTGAAGACGCCGAACTGGGCGTTGCCAGAGAGTTTCAAGAACCACGGCAACTACGTGGTGAGCCTAGGCAATGTGACGCGCTGGCTGGGCCAGCAGGCCGAGGCGCTGGGGGTGGAGATCTTCCCGGGCTTTGCCGCGGCCGAGGTGCTGTACGATGAGCGCGGCGCGGTGCGCGGGGTGGCCACCGGCAACCTGGGGGTAGGCAAGGATGGCCAGCCCACGGAGCACTTCCAACTGGGCATGGCGCTGCACGCGAGGTACACGCTGTTTTGCGAGGGCGCGCGCGGGCACCTAGGGCGGCAGCTGCAGGAGCGCTTTGGGCTGCGCGAGGGGGTGGATCCGCAGGTGTACGGCATTGGCATCAAGGAGCTGTGGGAGGTAGAGCCGGCGCGGCACAAGCCGGGGCTGGTGATCCACACGGCGGGCTGGCCGCTGGATGCGAAGACCTACGGTGGCTCGTTCCTGTACCACCTGGATAACCGGCAGGTGGCGGTGGGGTTCGTGGTGGGGTTGGGCTATGAGAACCCGTACCTGTCACCGTTCGAGGAGTTCCAGCGCTACAAGACGCATCCGACGATCCGCGCATTCCTGGAAGGGGGCAAACGGGTGTCGTACGGGGCGCGCGCGATCACCGCGGGCGGGCTGATGTCGCTGCCCAAGCTCACGTTTGCGGGCGGGGCGCTGGTGGGGGACGAGGCGGGATTTCTGAACGCTTCGCGCATCAAGGGCAGCCATGGGGCGATCAAGACCGGGATGCTGGCCGCGGAGGCGGCGTTCGAGGCGTTGCAGGCAGGCCGTGGGCACGACGAGTTGCTCGCGTACCCGCAGGCGTTCAAGCGCTCATGGCTACATGAGGAACTATACCGGGCGCGCAACTTCAAGCAGTGGATGAGCAAGGGGCTATACGTGGGCTCGCCGATGGTGTTCATCGAGCAAAAGCTGCTGGGCGGGCGCGTGCCGTGGACGCTGCATCACCGGCATGCGGATCACGAGCGGCTCAAGCCGGCGTCGCAGTGCCAACCGATCGCGTACCCGAAGCCGGACGGCAAGCTCACGTTCGACCGGCTCTCGTCGGTGTTCATCTCGAACACGAATCACGAGGAAAACCAGCCGGCGCACCTGACGCTCAAGAACGCGAGCGTGCCGGTGCGCATCAACCTGCATGAGTACGCGGGCCCGGAGAGCCGCTACTGTCCGGCGGCGGTGTACGAGTTTGTACGCGACGAAGAGGGCGGCGAGCGGCTGGTGATCAACGCGCAGAACTGCGTGCACTGCAAGAGCTGCGACATCAAAGATCCGACGCAAAATATCGTGTGGGTCACGCCCGAGGGCGGCGGCGGCCCAAACTACCCGAACATGTGACGCCATGCAGCGGCGCGCGACACGGCGCCGTCGCCTACCCGCCCACCGGGGCGCACTGCGAAATCACGCGCCCGGGGCGCGCGCGGCGATCGCCGGCGTCGACGTCTTGACCTCCGCGCATTGTGCGCGGTGACGCAGCGCATGGTCCATCAGCACCAGTGCAAGCATCGCTTCAGCAATGGGTGTCGCTCGGACCCCGACACACGGATCATGGCGCCCGAACGTCTCGACCATCGCGGGCTCGCCGGCCTTGTCGATTGAGCGGCGCGGCGTGCGGATGCTCGAGGTTGGCTTAATCGCGATCGACACGACGATGTCCTGCCCAGTCGAAATGCCGCCGAGCACGCCGCCGGCATTGTTGCCCGCGAAACCAGCGGGCGTCAACTCGTCACCATGCAGCGAGCCGCGCTGGCGCACGCTGTCGAATCCGGCGCCAATCTCCACGCCCTTCACCGCGTTGATCCCCATCATCGCATAGGCGATGTCTGCATCCAGCTTGTCGAACAATGGCGCGCCCCACCCGAGCGGCACGCCGGAGGCGATCACCGAGATCCGGGCGCCGATCGAGTCGCCGTCCTTGCGCAACGCATCCATGTAGGCCTCAAGTTGCGGCACGATTTGCGCATTCGGTGCGAAAAAAGGATTGCTGGCTACGTGTGCCCAATCCACGAACGGGATGTCGATTTCGCCCAACGCGCTCATGTAGCCGCGCACCTGGATGCCGAAGCGCTCCCGCAGCCACTTCTTCGCCACGGCCCCTGCCGCGACATTCGGCGCAGTCAGCCGCGCGGACGCGCGCCCGCCTCCACGGTAATCGCGCACACCATATTTTTGCCAGTATGTGTAGTCCGCATGGCCAGGCCGGAAAGTTTCCACGATGTTGCCGTAATCTTTGCTGCGCTGGTCCGTATTGCGGATTAGCAACGCGATCGGCGTGCCGGTCGTCACGCCGTCGAACACGCCCGACAGGATCTCGACCCGGTCTTCCTCCTGGCGTTGTGTCACGTGGCGCGACGTGCCTGGCTTGCGGCGATCGAGCTCTACCTGTATATCCGCCTCAGTCAGTGCCAATTTTGGCGGGCAGCCATCGATCACGCAGCCGATGGCCGGACCGTGCGACTCCCCGAAAGTCGTCACCGTGAAAAGCGTACCGAAAGTGTTGCCCGACATGCTGATTGCCCGGAAATTGCTCAAACCAACATTATGCCAGCGCTGTCACGGCGCGCGCCGTGGGTGGGGTTGACTTGAGCGCGCCATGCAATTGCATGACAGCCTGCTGCAGCCGCTCAGGCATGACCTGCGCCCGAAACAGCGACTCGCCCACCAACAAGGCGAGCCGGCTGACCGTGCCACAGCGCTCTGGGCATGTCCGCCTCGGCAAAGCGCGCCCCTCCTGCCCCGTCGCCCTCGCAACGCGACGGGTCTCGAACACCAGATTCCAATTGATCTACAGTGCAGGTTGCGGCACTGGCATGGCCGGTACAAACAAGGCGGCAACGCGTCCGGCCAACGCGATTACCGCGCAGACCAATGCGAGCCGCGTCTTGCCATGGGCCGATGCGCCGGCGCGCTGCACCAAGCGCGCCATCCCCGAAGTTCCCCCAGTTCCTGCCTCATGGCCCCATTCCCACGGGCTTGCGCTTCTTCGGCTCACATTGAGCCTCACCGTCCTAATCGCGGTGCTTCATGTTCGGCCCTTCGGTCATACCGCACCTACCATGGCCTCGGCTGACGTCTGTACAACTCTCCCAGCGCCATTCGACGCCAGTAGCACTTCGGCAGCCGTGTGGGTCTCCCGTACATGGATGCCCTCGGCTTCACGCTTATGCCTGTCAGCTATACGCCGCATCGCTCCGTGCAAGTTTCGGGCCTTGGCCTTTTGGGCTGCCTTGCCCGACGCACCGCCTCGCCTCCTTCCTGTGCGTCAGGCCAGCGCTTCGCGTCGGGCTTCCTTCAGTTTCGCCGTCGCCCGCGACATCCTTGCCACTGGCCGTACGCTGGCTCCGCCACAGCTTCAGCGCGCCTCGCGTGCCCCTTCATCCTCCGGCCAGTCGCGAATATAGGCTTTGAGCATCCGGTTCTCAAACCCCTGCTCCTCGACCACCGCCTTGGCCACGTCATAGAACGAGATCACGCCCATCAACGTGCGTTTTTCCATCACCGGCAAATAGCGCGCGTGACGCGCGAGCATCATGCGCCGCACCTCGTTGACATCCGTTTCCGGCGTACAAGTGAGCGGATGATCGTCCATCACCTTGCGGATCGTCACGGCCTCGACCGAGCCGCCGTGGTCGCGCAATGTCAAAATGATCTCGCGGAACGTCAGCATGCCGACCAGATCACCAAATTCGATGACAACCAGCGAGCCGATATCATGCTCGGCCATGGTTTGAACCGCTTCACGCAACGGCGTGTCGGGAGTGACGGTGTAGAGCACATTGCCCTTGACCTTCAAGATATCGCTGACTCGCATGGCCTCCTCCTTGCACGGCGCAGCTTCGTGCACCGATCCTAGCCGAAAGACGGGTAAAAGGAAAGCATGGCGCGGCGCGGCCCACGCCGCCGCGCCAACGATACCGGCACACCGCGTCGGGCACGCACGCGGCCTGTCCGGCACACCGGCCCGATCCAGCCCCTTGACAGAAGACCCGCCATGTCAGCACTTTGCTGTTCAACATGGAGCACGTGGGGCATGTGTATTCACGCCGCTTCAATCCGACAGGGGCCGTCTTCGAGGAACGTGTCGCCGCGCTGGAGGACGGCGTCGGCGCGATCGGCACGGCCAGCGGTCAAGCGATGCTACACTTGGCCATCGGATGGTTGCCGACTCACGCATCGTCGCGTCCAGCGCGCTGTAGGGTGGCTCGCACAACTTGCTGCACTACACGCCGCGCCGCTTCGGCATCGAGACAAGCTTCGTTTGGCCACATGACATTGGCGCACGGCGATCCGGCTACACAGCCGCCACCGACGACGGGCGTGCGCTGTTGGCCCGCTCGGATTGGGCGCCGCGACGACGGCGCGCGGCCAACAACGCAGCGAGCGACACATCCAGGCCACCATGGTCGAGCGCAGCGAGCAGCGTCGGGCCATCGACGTGCGCGGTGTCGAGATTGAGCTGATAAGTGAACTCGTTGTGATCAATGACGAACAATTGATAGAGTTGGCGCAGGCTAGCGTGCCGCGGATTCACTAGAAGCACATAGCGGTCTGGGTCGTGCTCGCGCTGTATCCGGGCGACCCAGTCGATCGCCTCGAGCTTGTCTAGCAGTCGTGCAGCCGACTGCAACCCGCAGCGCTGCAACCGTGCGAGTTCATGCAGCGTGTAGCCGGCACGGCCCGCATCGCGGGCATCGTTGAGCCACGCGAGCAACTCCAGCGCATCGAGCAAGTCGCTGCCTGCGTAATCGACGCGATGAAAGTGCCCGAGCCGGATTTCTGGCAACGCGGACGTCAACATCGCGCCGAACAGCGTGATCAGCCAACTTAGATAGACCCAAAGCAGAAAAATCGGGATCGTCGCAAATGCGCCATACACGGCCGTATAGGTCGGAATACGCCGAATATAGAACCCGAAACCTCGTTTGGCGAACTCAAACGCAATCGCCGCACACAGCCCGCCAACGAGCGCGTCGCGCCACGCCACGCGGCAGTTCGGTAAATAGACATAAGATAGCGTGAACGCCAGTACCGACAGCGGCAGCACCGCGCCGATCAGCGCCCATTCGACGAACGTCGGCATCGCGCGCGATGCGGCGCCCGATGCCGCGCTGGCTACGCCGGCCACGTTGGCAACCGTGTTGGCAAGCATCGAGTGCGTGAGCAGGTAGGACGACACCGATAGGCTCACGCCGATCAGCAGCGGCCCCAGCGTGATCACTGCCCAATACACCAGGATGCGCTGCGCAAGCGGCCGCGACTTACGTACGCGCCAGATCATGTTAAACGCCGATTCGACGATCATCATCGTCATGACCGACGTAACCACGAGGGTAATCATCCCGACCGTCGTCAGCCCTTTCGCCTTTTCCGCGAACTGGTTCAGATATTTGAAGATCTGGCTGTTAATCTGCGCCGGCATGAGATGGTCGGCCAGGAAGCCCTGCAGCGACTGTTGGAATGACGCAAAGATCGGAAACGCGGTGAACAACGCGAAGGCCACCGTCACCAGCGGCACCAGCGACAGTACGGTCGTGAACGTGAGACTACCCGCCACCTGCGGGATACGGTCCTCGGCGCTGCGGGTCGCGACAAAGCGCACGAGCCGCTTCAGCGCATCCAGATCGATATCAAATTTCGTCAAGTTCAACCCTCCTTACGTCTTCTATAATAACGGCTCACCGCACAGGTCATGAAAGACATACTCGTTCTCTACTACAGCCGCAACGGCGCCACCCGGGAACTCGCGCGAGCCATCAGCCGCGGCGTGGACAGCGTACCCGGCGCACAGGCACGCCTGCGCACCGTGCCGCCTGTCTCTACGGTCTGCGAAGCCACCAGGCCGGATATCCCCGACGATGGCCCACCGTACGCGGAATTGCGCGATCTAGCTGAGTGCGCTGGACTCGCGCTGGGCTCGCCGACGCGCTTTGGCAATATGGCTGCGGCGCTGAAGTACTTCCTGGACGGCACGACGCCGCAATGGCTTAGCGGCGCGCTAGCGGGCAAGCCCGCCAGCGTCTTCACGTCCACCGGCAGCCTGCACGGCGGCCAGGAATCCACACTGCTGTCTATGATGCTGCCATTGTTGCATCACGGTATGCTGATCGTCGGGCTACCCTATACCGAATCCGCACTGATGAGCACGACGAGCGGCGGCACGCCGTACGGCGCCTCTCACGTCGCCGGAGTCAGTGGCGGCAACGATCCGGCTCCGCTGTCGTCGGAGGAGAAGACGTTGGCGCACGCACTCGGCGCGCGGCTCGCCCGCGCTGCGCTCGCGCTGGCAGGCGGGCAATGAACCAGCAGCCCAGCAATCTAGCGCTACGGACCGCGCAGCGGTTGCACCGGCTGTTGATGATCGCGATCGCCACGCTGCTCGCACTGGTGGTGTTGGCCGTGAACTGGGAAATCTGGCTCGCGCCGTTGCATCCCGGCGGCTCAGCGCTGGCCCTCAAAGCGTTGCCGCTACTGCTGGTCGTGCCCGGGCTGCTGCGCGCCAGGTTGTACACAATGCAATGGTCGGCCATGCTGATTCTGGCCTATTTCGCGGAGGGAATCGTGCGCGCAATCAGTGATGCGGGCGCCAGTGCGCGCCTAGGCTGGATCGAGGCCGTGCTCGCCCTCGTCTACTTCGTCAGCGTGCTCGGTTATCTCGCGCCATTCAAGCGCACTGCCCGGCACGCCACCGCTGCCTCTGACGCCTCGGCCGAACACCGATGACGCGTCACGACACCGCCGCACTGCCCGCCTTCCTGCAAGCTTGCCAGCACGCCATCGGCGCAGACCAGGTATTGGATGAGCCGCACGACATGTCGCCCTACATGACAGATTGGCGACGCCGGTACGTCGGCCGCGCCTGCGCGGTGCTACGTCCGGCAAGCACGGCAGAAGTCGCCATGCTGGTACGATTGGCCACCGAATTCGGGGTCGCGCTGGTGCCGCAAGGCGGCAACACCGGGCTAGCCGGCGGTGCCACGCCGGACACCAGCGGACGGCAGGCGGTGCTCAGCCTGCGCCGACTGGACCGCGTGCGCGCGGTGGACCCGATCAACGACACGATCACCGCAGAAGCCGGGTGCATCCTCGCCGATGTGCAGGCCCGCGCGGCGGACGCCGGCCGCTTATTCCCGCTCAGCCTGGCGGCCGAAGGCAGTTGCACGTTGGGCGGCAACCTGGCGACGAACGCCGGCGGCACCGCAGTGCTGCGCTACGGCAACGCGCGCGAACTGTGCCTGGGCTTGGAAGTCGTGACCGCGAAGGGCGAGGTCTGGAACGGCTTGCGCGGGCTGCGCAAAGACAACACCGGATACGACTTACGCGATATTTTCATCGGTGCCGAAGGCACGCTAGGCATCATCACGGCAGCCGTGATGAAACTCTATCCGCAACCGGCCGCGCGCCTCACCGCGCTGGCCGGCGTTGCATCGCCGCACGCCGCGCTACAACTTTTGGCGCTGGCCCGCGACACTGCCGGCGCGCTGCTAACCGGATTCGAGTTAATGTCCGACTTCTGCCTGCGGCTGGTCACCCACCATTTCCCCTCGCAGCGATACCCGTTCGCCGCCCCGCATGCACAGACCGTGTTGCTCGAGTTATCCGACGGCGAAAGCGACGCGCACGCAAGCAAGCTCATCGAGAGATTGATGGAGCGTGCATTCGAGCGCGGTATCGTCGACGATGCGCTCGTGGCGCAAAGCCTGGCGCAGTCGAACGCAATGTGGGCGCTGCGCGAGCACATCCCGCTCGCGCAAGCAACCGAAGGGCTCAATATCAAGCACGACATCGCGGTACCAAGCTCGCGCATCGGCGAATTCATCGACACCACCGACGCGGCGATCGCCGCAGCCGTGCCCGGCGCGCGGATGGTCACCTTCGGGCATCTAGGCGATGGCAACCTGCACTACAATGTACAGGCGCCCGCGGGGATGGATCCGCGGGCCTTTCTGGTGAAACATCAGGCGAGCGTGAACCGGATTGTCTACGATAGCGTCCATGCGCACCACGGCACGATCAGCGCCGAGCACGGCGTCGGGCAGTTGAAGATCGACGACATGGCACGCTACAAGTCTTCCGTGGAACTCGAATTGATGCGTGCGTTAAAGGCGGCGCTCGATCCCGGCAATGTATTCAATCCCGGAAAAGTGCTGCGCTGCGGTCCATGACTAGCGCACCCCGAAGGTCTGCAACGCGGCCTCGTCAGCCGCAAGTGCCTTCGAAATATGCTCGCGCAGGAATTCGACCCAGGTCCGGATCTTCGCGTCCAGATATTGCCGCGACGCATACATCGCGTAAATCGTCATCTTTTGCATCTTGTGGTCTGGCAACACGCGCACCAGCGTGCCATTGCGCAGCGCCGGCAACGCCGAAGGCGTGAGCAGCGCGCCAATGCCCATTCCCTCGCGCAGTGCCACCGCGAGCGCGTCCGCCACATTGACCTGGAACGTCGGCGCCGGCAACTCGATCGTCTCAATGCCGTCCGGCCCGTCGAAGCGCCAATGATCACCGGGAAAGATCGATGTCACGATGCGCAGGCAGGTATGGCCGGCCAGATCCCGGACGCTGCGGGGCGTGCCATGCTTTTCCAAATAGGCCGGAGAGGCGCATAGCACACTGTACGAGTCGCCAAGCCGCTGCGATACCAATCCGGAATCGGGCAGTTCGTTCGTGCTGACCTGCAGCGTGACATCGTAGCCTTCATCGAGCAGATCCGGCACGTGCTGCGACAGCGTCAGATCGACCGCCACAGACGGATAACGCTCCTGATAACGCGTGACGGCAGGCACCACGTAATACTGGCCGAAACTGGTGGTCGCATGGATTCTGAGCCGGCCCGAGGGTCGTGCGTGCGCGTCGGCGGCTTCGGCTTCGGCCTGATCGACGTAGGCGAGGATCTGCTCGCACCGTTGCAAGTATCGCTCCCCCGCCTCCGTGAGCGCGATGCGCCGCGTCGTACGGTTCAGCAAGCGGGTGCGCAGGTGCGCCTCCAGATCCGATATGGCCCGCGATGCGTACGCCGTCGTCGTATTCATTTGCTGCGCCGCAGCCGTGAAGCTCTTAGCCTCCACAACGCGGACAAACACCTTCATGTTTTGCAGCGTATCCATAACGAACTTCCTGGACGGTTCGAAGCATTGTTGCACATTTTGCAAGAGCTATTATTGCTTTTTTGGTAAGGAACTATCTCAAAGTGATCGCTTATTCAGAAAATACTTCAAAAATATAATTTTAATGACCAGTCATTTCGGGGTGTTTCGAGATAGCCGTGCGATCCGTCCGACGTTTCATCACGCTGACTCCCGTAATTTTTGCAAGCTACTTGATTATTGCGGGCTGTGCGAGTACCCATGGCATCGCGCCTCGCGCCAAGCCGGTTGACGCCGGCCAGCTCGATGTGTCCCAGGCCGTGCGTGCAGCAAGCGTCAATGCACAGTGGCCGAACGAGCAATGGTGGAGAATGTACCGCGATCCGCAGCTCGATCAGTGGATCACCGATGCGCTGACCGGCTCGCCCAGCTTGGCAATGGCCCGAGATCGCGTAAGGCAGGCGCAGGCAATGGCCGACGTTACGCGGGCCGATCTCGCGCCTCAACTCAACGGTAATCTGTCGATGACGCGGCAGCACTGGCCCGACAACGTGTTTTACGGTCCTGGGCCGCTGGCCAACGCCAATAAGTGGAATAACACGATTGGACTGTCGTTATCGTACAACCTAGATCTGTGGAGGCGTGATAAAAAGGCCGCCGAGCGTGCACTCGATACGGCGCGCATGCAAGCGGTCGATGCCCGGGCCGCGCAACTCGAGCTCGAAGCCAACATCGTACGCGCCTACATCAAGCTATCACTCGCGTTCGCGCAACGGGACATCGCCGCGCAGACGCTGGCGCACGAGCAGTCGATTGCTGACATTGCGCAACGGCGGCTGCAAGGCGGTATCGGTACCCAATTGGAACTTACGCAGGCGCAAGCTCCGCTGCCCCAACGCGAATGCCAAATCGCGGCATTCGACGAGCAGATCGCACTCATCCGCAACCAGCTTGCCGCACTGGCCGGCAAAGGCCCGGGAGCAGGCGCCGCGCTGCAACGTCCGACGCTCTCGCTCCAGACGCCGGTGAGCCTGCCATCGAACTTGCCTGCCGAGTTGCTCGGTCATCGGCCCGACGTGGTCGCCGCGCGTTGGCGCGTGGCCGCCAACGCCGCGGGTATCGACGTCGCCAGGACTGCCTTCTGTCCGAACGTCAATCTGCTGGCCTCGGTCGGCGGCATGTTCGTCGGCGGCGGACCGTTAGCCTTTCTGTTGTCCCAAGCGCATGCTGCCACGGTGGGACCGGCAGTCTCACTGCCGATCTTCAACGGCGGGCGGCTGCGCGCTCAGCTGAATGCCGCCAGCGCCGGCTATGACCTGGCCGTCGATCAATACAATCAGACGCTGGTTGACGCATTGAAGGACATCGCGGACCAGATCGTCACGTTGAAATCGCTCGATGTCCAGCAGGATGCGGTGCAGCGCGCGGTCGCCGTCGCCCAGCGCAGCTACGATCTGGCCTCCACCGGCTTTCGGCGCGGCTTGACCGACTACCTGTCGGTATTGAGCGCGCAAACCCAATTGTTGCAGGCACAACAGGACGCCGAAATTATCCACGCGTCGAAGCTGGCGGCCCGCGCGTCGCTGACGGCCGCGCTGGGTGGCGGACTGGTCGGTCCGAGCGACGGCCCGTCCGACAAGGATCCACGCGTGCCCAAGGCCGTCGCCCGGCAGGCATCGCAATGAGCAGCGCGACATCCGTGCTGGCCCGGTTGACGTCATCGCCCGCATGGCGCGACACGATGCGCGACTGGTTACGCACCGACGGCCGGGTATGGATTTATATATTTAAGACCGTCGGCGCCGCGTTGCTTGCGCTAGGCGTGGCCATGAAGCTGGACTTGCCGCAACCGCGTACCGCGATGACAACCGTATTCATTGTCATGCAGCCGCAAAGCGGAATGGTGCTCGCCAAAAGCTTTTACCGGATCGTAGGGACCGTGGTCGGCTCAGTCGTGACGATTGCGCTGGTTTCGCTGTTTGCGCAACAGCGCGAGCTGTTTTTGCTGTCCGTATCGATCTGGGTGGGCATTTGCACCTTTGGCGCGGCGCGTAACCGTAACTTCCGCTCGTACGGGTTCGTGCTCGCCGGCTATACCGCCGCGCTGGTGGGCATTCCGGCCGCCCAGCATGCGGATGGTGCGTTCATGGCGGCCGTGACAAGGGTCACGGAGGTTACGCTGGGCATCCTGTGTGCTGGTGCGGTCAGCGCGCTGGTACTGCCCCAGCACACCGCCGACGCGATTCGCTCCACGGTCCGGGCGCGATACCTCGCGTTCGTCGAATTTGTATCGGATACGCTGGGGGGCCGAATTGACCGCTCTCGTGCCGAACGCACCAACGCGCGTTTTGCCGCCGATGTCGTCGGGTTAGAAGCGATGCGCAGCTTCGCGGTGTTCGAAGATCCGCACAGCCGAATGCGCAGTGGCCGGCTGTCGCGGCTGAACACCGAGTTCATGAAAGCATCGACACGCTTTCATGCGCTACACCAGTTGATGAACCGGATCCGTGCTGGCGGCCAGGTTCAAATCGTCGAGGCAATCGAACCGTATTTTCGCGAAGTCGCGCCGCTACTGCTGAAGAAAAGCGGCGCACCGGTGTGCAACGCGGAGGATGCACAGCACGTGGCGACACAGCTGCAGGCGTTCAAGCAGGCCTTGCCGCGCCGCATACGGGATACCCGAGCGCAGCTCGAACAGCGTGAAGGCATCGCGCTGCTGGACTTCGACACCGCAGCCGAATTGCTGTACCGATTCGTCGAAGAGATGCACGCGTACGCGCTCACGTACGCGTCGCTGAGCACGGACCTTCATGAGCGTGAGTACGATGCACAACGCTACATCCCGCGCACCCATACCGTGGCGGCGGGCGTAGCCGGCGTGCGGGCGGCCATTGTGATGCTGTTGTTCGCCGCATTCTGGATTGAGACCGCCTGGCAAAGCGGCGGCATAGCGGTGTTGAACGCGGCCGCCACGAGCGCGCTGGTCGCGTCAATGCCGCAGCCCGCCAAGGGCGCCGCGCAGATGGCGATGGGTACGATGGTCGCGGTGTTCGCCGGTTTCATCGTGGTGTTCGGCATCTTCCCGCACCTGAACGGTTACGCGTTGCTGTGCGCCACCCTTACCCCCTTGCTGATGTTCGGCGTACTGATGTCCACGCGTGCGGGCTGGGCCGCGTTCGGCATGGGCTATTGCGTATTCTTCTGCTTCCTGGCCGGCCCCGACAACGTCGTGCGCTACGATCCTTCGTCGTACATGAACGATGCCATCGCGCTGATTGCCGCGATGCTCGTCGTCGCGCTAGTCAGTGCCGTACTGCTGCCACCGGCCAGTCCGTGGCTGCATAAGCAACTGCAGCGGGCCCTGCTACACCAGGTCGTGGACGCGTGCGCCACTCGACTGAGCCGGGCCCGTCAATACTTGGAAAGCGGCACGCGTGACCTGCTGCACCAAGCCAATGCAGTCACCGCGGATCGTCCGGACCTGCAAATGCGAATGCTATCGTGGACCTTTACCGTGCTCGAGGTCGGTCATGCTGTGATCGAATTACGCATGGAACTCGACCGACTCCCCGCCGAACCCCGCTATTCGGCCAACATGCCGTGGCGGCAGGCCGCGCAACACATGCTGAACACACTGGCCGGTTTGTTCTCCGCACCCAGCCATCGACGGCTCGTCGACGCACGCGAGGCGACCGCAGCCAGTATCGACGCGGCGCTGGTCATGCTGCGCAGCGTCGCTGGGTCGCGCGATGACCGGCACAGGTTGCAACGTACTTTGAGCTATTTGCATTTCATCCGGACCGCTCTGCTCGATGCCCAGTCTCCACTTAGCGGGCTCACACCCGGCCAGCATAGCCCTCACCGACGAGATCCCCCCCATGCCGCGTGACATCGCATTGTTCGACGCCTACGTTCCCATGGTCCTGCTCACCACGCTGGCCGGCACCGCGTTGACGTGGGCGCTCGATCGCGTATTAGCCTACTTTGGCATATATCGTTTGTTCTGGCACCCACCGCTCGCTCGCGCGAGCTTGCTCACCTGTATCATCTGCCTGCTCGGGCTCGCCGTTTATCGTTGAACCCAAAGAGTCGGACATGAAACTTCGCCATATCCTCAGCTTCTTTGCGACTATCGCAATCTTCGCCGTTGCCGTGTTGCTCGGTCGCGCGTTGTGGGTCCACTACATGGATTCACCCTGGACCCGCGACGGACGCGTCAGGGCGCAGATCATCAACATCGCGCCGGACGTATCGGGGCAGATTGTCGAGTTCCCGGTGCGGGACAATCAGTTCGTGCATCGCGGCGACGTCCTGATGCGCATCGATCCGGACCATTACCGCATCGCCGTCCAGCAAGCCGAGGCGCTGGTCGCGGCACGCAAGGCGGATCTGCAGATGCGCCGTGACGATGCCGCACGACGCCGGGATCTGGACGCGCTGGTTGTATCAAAGGAGAACCGCGAAAATGCCGTGATTCAGGCTGCCAGCGCCCAAGCCCAATATGAACAGGCGCTCGCGCAACTCGCCGCGGCAAAGCTGAACCTGGAGCGCACGACCGTGGTCGCGCCAGTGGACGGCTACGTGACAAACCTGAACGCCTATCGCGGCGATTACGCAATCGCCGGACAGCCTAAGCTGGCACTCGTCGACAGCCACTCGTTCTGGGTCTACGGTTATTTCGAGGAAACCAAGATCCCGCTGCTCAAGATCGGCGACCCGGCCGAGATGCGACTGATGAGCGGCGCGGTATTGAAGGGCCATGTCGAAGGGATCTCGCGCGGCATCGCCGACCGCGACAACCCGATGAGCCGCGAACTGCTTGCCGACGTCAATCCAACCTTCAACTGGGTCCGTCTCGCGCAGCGTGTTCCAGTACGCATCCATATCGATCAGGTGCCCGACGGCTTGATCCTGTCCGCCGGCACGACCTGCACGGTAGTGGTCAAGCCGGCCGCGGCAAACGGCACCGGGCCGCGCACGTAGTTAGACGGTAGGCGGCGCCGCCCCGCTCACCGCAAGTCATGCAGCCAATTGCCGAGTTGCCTACCCTCCGTCACGCAACCAACGCGGACCTCCTTACCGCACCTCACACAGACCCTCCGACGTGCCGTTTCGGCATCGCTTTGCCGATTCAGCAACTATCCTGACATGTCACGCAGATTGATCGGCTCGATGACGATGGTGATGCCATGTACTACAGCCTCGCCGGCCGCGTACGCGAGATTCTCCAAATAGCATGCCCAGTGGCAGGCGGCGTCATCCGCATCGTGCCGTACCCCGAGGCCATTGTTTCATGCTCAGCGCGAGCCAGGGATTAGACTGCTCCATAACGCAACACATTGCTTCGAATGACAACAATGCACATGGCACGTCCCAAGAAAAGCGCTTGAAAAATCGTTCTCTCGAACGCTGGTACGGTTCATGCGTCAACCCTTTGGCCGCAAGACGGTAAGCCTCCAAAACTCGGAGACGCAATGAGCTACCTAAACATCGCTGATCGTACCGACAGCTTTTTCATTCCCTGCGTGACCCTCATCGGACCGGGTTGTACACGCGAAACCGGTTCCCGAGCCAAGTCACTCGGCGCGAAAAAGGCGCTCATCGTGACGGATGCCGGCCTACATAAAATGGGGATCTCCGAGATCATCGCAGGCTACATCCGTGAGGCTGGGCTTCAAGCCGTGACCTTTCCGGGTGCCGAGCCCAATCCTACCGACATCAACGTCCACGACGGCGTCAAGCTGTTCGAGCGAGAAGGTTGTGACTTCATCGTCTCGCTGGGTGGCGGTTCATCGCACGACTGCGCAAAAGGCATCGGGCTGGTCACCGCCGGCGGCGGACATATTCGCGACTACGAAGGTATCGACAAATCAACGGTGCCCATGACGCCGTTGATTTCTATCAACACAACGGCCGGCACCGCTGCGGAGATGACGCGATTCTGCATCATCACCAACTCGAGCAACCACGTCAAAATGGCCATCGTCGATTGGCGCTGTACCCCGCTCATCGCGATCGATGATCCGCGCCTAATGGTGGCGATGCCGCCGGCATTGACCGCTGCGACCGGCATGGACGCGTTGACTCACGCAGTAGAAGCATACGTGTCCACCGCAGCCACGCCGATTACCGACGCGTGTGCCGAAAAGGCGATTGCGCTGATCGGCACCTGGCTGTCGAAGGCAGTCGCGAACGGCGAATCCATGGAGGCACGTGCCGCGATGTGCTACGCGCAGTACCTCGCCGGCATGGCGTTCAACAATGCGTCGCTCGGCTATGTGCATGCGATGGCGCATCAACTCGGCGGGTTTTACAACTTGCCGCATGGAGTCTGCAATGCGATCCTGTTACCGCACGTGTGCGAGTTCAACCTGATCGCCGTGCCCGAGCGCTTCGCCACCATCGCTGCGCTGCTCGGCGTGAATACCGCCGGGCTCAGTACAGTCGACGCTGCGCGGGCTGCTATAACGGCGATCCGGAACTTGTCCGCGTCCATCGGTATCCCGTCGGGCCTGGGCGTGAAAGCACACGATCATGAAGTTATGGCTAGCAATGCGCAGAAAGACGCATGCATGCTGACGAATCCTCGCAAAGCAACCCTCGCCCAGGTCATCGCAATCTTCGAAGCCGCTATGTAAAGCAAATCTCGCCTTCACCGGGGAATCATAAGGAACAAAATAGCTACATGCGAGCATTGGACACCGTGCTATTTCTTATGCTGAAGTAGCATGTTTTTCGACACGGTCTACCATCGAGTGTCTGTGTCCATCGACTTCAAGATGGACGCGGCGCCCGCCCGTCTACAGATGCTGGCTTAAGACGGATTCACCAGGAGTTTGCAGTAAACCGTAAAGCGATGATGCAACAAGCGTTCAGTAGAACTGGAGATCATGAATAACGCCGGAATGTCGTTGCGGTTACTTGTTGACAAATGGTTCTCACCCACGCCTGAGACGCCCATCCGCATTGCACGCTTCAGTCGCATGAATTCCACCCAACGGCGCTACGTGTGCATAGAAGCCTCAAGGCCGACAGGTATGCAAATTGTGTTCTTTTTCAGTCACGACGACGGTTCGTGGCAAGTGTTTCCGCCGGCAACGAAACGGCCCACAATGCGGGTAACCCGAGGCGGAATTTTGTAATCACTCAGGCAGTGAGCCATAAGTCGATACTGTCGGACTCCGACTAGGCTCGACGAATCATCGCAGAAGGTTGGGTAACGACAGACGCTTGGCAGCCGTGTTTCGTGGTAGAGCCGCCAGCGCTTGTTGAGCAGCTTAGCCAGAACTCAGCTTCGGATGTAATGGTCCAGCCCAAACCTGCATAGGTTAAGTGGCTAACGCGGATGCCGCAGCCGAGGTTTTTGTCTTCAGCGTCTGGTGCAGCCGTCGATGGTTATAGAACTGAAATTACTAAGCTCTGCTGCCCTGGCGACTAGCCACGCCTATCCGACTGATGCAAAGCCGCGGGCACGGCGCGCGTGTCTGGGCAAGCTGATTCAGATTGATGGCAGCGAGCATCCGTAGTTTGAGAAGCACGCGTCACAGTGCATGCTGCTGGTGTACGCGAACGATGGTACGCGAACGATGCGACGAGCCGGCTACATTCGAGTCTGGCGGACAGAGAAGTCAACACCGACACCTCGCGGACGCCGTTTATTCGAAGCGAACTACAATTATGGCCTGCCTGAAATGGACGTATCCGGAATTCTGTGTGTGAGGCGGGTTAAAACTCACAGTCCGATATTGAAGCGCTCGAGGTAGAGCAGCGCGAACTGCGTCATTGCGCTTTTCCAATCATGTCGGGAACCGGTCCATTTGGCAATGACATTGCGCAGCGCCAGCCAGACCAGCTTGAGCGCGGCTTCGTCGCTTGGGAAGTGGCCGCATGCCTTGATGATCTTGCGCAGCTGCATGTGCAACGACTCAATCGGATTCGTTGTGTAAATGATCTTGCGAATGTCCGGCGCAAAGGCAAAGAAGGGAATGACCTGCTCCTACGCACGCCGCCACAGGGCGGCGATCGGCGGATACTTGCACCCCCACGGGCCGGCGTCGAACGCTTCGAGCGCCAGCGCCGCGGCTTCGGCCGACGGCGCCCGATACACTTCTTTAAGTTCGGCGGCGAGCTGTTTGCGGTCTTTCCAACTCGCAAAGTCCAGCGAATTGCGAATTAAATGAACGATGCAGGTTTGCACTGTCGTCTCGGGGAACACAGTGTTAATCGCCTCGGCAAAGCCCTTCAGGCCGTCAACCATGGCGATCAGGATGTCCTGCACACCGCGCAGCTTCAGGTCGTTGACCACGCGCAGCCAGAACTTGGCACCCTCAGTGTGCTCGATCCAAAGCCCGAGCACATCGCGTGTGCCGTCGCGGCGCACGCCAAGGGCGAGGTAAATCGCCTTATTCTTCACCGTCCCTTCGTCGCGCACCTTTACGCGCAGAGCATCAAAGAATACGACTGGATACATCGCTTCAAGGGGCCGTTGCTGCCACTCGCGTACCTCGTCAATGACGGCGTCCGTGACCGTGCTGATAAAGTCAGGCGATACTTCGATGCCGTACATCTGCTGCAAAAAACCCTGGATTTCGCGCATGGTCATACCGCGTGCATACATCGCGATGATCTTGTCGTCGAATCCGGTAAAACGCCGCTCGCCTTTGGCGATGAGCACCGGGTCGAATGTCCCGTTGCGATCGCGCGCAATACTCAATTCCAGCATGTCATCGTCGGTCGTGATCCGCTTGCGGCTACTGCCGTTGCGATGGTTCTGGCTCTCCTGGAGCTTGGCTTGACCTTTCTCGTAGCCCAGGTGATGCATCAGCTCTGCGCCCAAGGCCCGTTCGAAGATCGCTTTCTTGAGCGCGGCAAGCTGCTCGTTGAGCGTCGCGCGCTCCAGCGTGCCGGGCACCAGCTGCTTGATCAGCTCCGGGTCCAGGTTCAGCCCGCGACCGGGCTCAATCGTCAATTCTTCTTTTCGCTTGTGAGGCATGTCGGCTCCTTTGCCAATAGTTTATGCCTCACACACAAGAAATCGGATAGGCTCATAATTGGACAATTCAACCAACCGCATGAAACCGCAAAATCTGCGCTCATCGATTATGTTGAATTAAAGAAAGCGTCCGCTATGGCTGCTTACGCTCGCTCAATACCTTCCGGCGTGCCTTGCGCGTCTGACGCAACGCCTCGGTGATCACGCCAACATCTCCACGCGCCATTATCACAAAACCCAGTACCAAGGCATTGACCGCCACATGCGTCGGTTCCACCGGTGTGGAATACCATCCTGCACATACACGTACCGCCAAAATGCCATATACCGCGACCAACCAAAATCGTATCGCTCGTTCATACCAATTCAACGGACTGCGCCGGGGTACTGGGGCACTAAAGGCAAACAACAGAATCAGAAAAATCGCACTTGCCAATACCCCATTCATCCACAGCAGCAACAAGTCCCATACGCTGTAGGCATTGAAGTACACTATTGCCGCTTTTATCATTTTTCTAACTCGCTATTCTTAGTGTCATTGACAGGCGCACTCCCAATGATCCGGTAGGTCAACTGAGTCAGCAGTTCCGGCACCATTTTCTCCGACCAATCCAGCAGTGCATTGGCCAGCGTCACGATCGCCGCCGTAGACAGAAACGCTGCAGGCCATTCCGGTAGCCCCACGTATTGCTGCACTGACGAAGTCACCGAAAGTCCTCCAATCACTGATACGCCAAAATATGCTATCTTGCGCGGCCACGACGGCTCACGACTATGCAGCAAAAATATCAATGCACCGCACACTACCCCACTCACCAGGGTTAGGTCATCCTGTGTCCAGGTCCTTGGACTGAACACGGATGGCACACGCAATAGTTCAAACCACCACGTCATGCTTTACCTCTGCTATATGTTCGCGCATCCGGCATCTAGTTAGTCGGACCGTGTATGCTATGCTTACAACTGTATCGCATGGACATTGTTTGGGCTGGCCATTTGGGCAAGCAACGTATTTCGCTTAAGTGGTTGCCTGACACCGTACGCTTGAATTTACACCACAGACATGCGTTGATACCTCCTTTGGTGAGTAGTCGCTTAAGACATTTTGTCATGGGACCGCCGACTGAAGCCCGGTCACGGGACACTCTGCGGTTTCAGGTCGCACCGTGCACACGTAAGCTTGCAAGGCCTTGAGCTTATCTATTTCTCGTTGGTCGTCGTCAGCGACCCGGAAAATGCGTTCTGCAACCGTTGGGTCGAGGTCTGCGTAGGTGGGGGAACCATTGCCCATTCCGGTGGCGGCGGCAAAGCCGGACACGTCACGGCTACGGGTTGAACAGTTGACGACGGCGACACGCAGCCGCTCAGTACCAGCAGCAAGAGCATCGCGCAGACGTTGATTTTCATTTTCATGGGCTTGGCGCTCCTGACTCAGTTGTGCATCCAGCGTTTCGATCCGTCGGGCTTGGGTCTCGCTCATAGCGGTCGCTTTCTGTTGCGCGGCCAAGGCTGCGTCTGAAATCGCTTTCATTTGTTCGGCATGCTGCTCATGATCCCGGGCTCGCGCAGCTTGTTCTTCAGCCAGCTGTCTGCCAGCGATGACCGAGCTCATGCCCCAACCCAAGGCAATCCCCGCAATGAATAGAACACCATAGGGTGCGATCCATCTCAACAAGTGCTGCATTGCACTCCTCCTGACCCGCGGCAGCTGTGTTCCCCACCTAAGGCACGTCGACTGCTATATCAAAAATTTCTGTCCCTGCCTGCGTGCTAAACCCGCCTCATGCGCTCATGCAGCCGGAACGCTAGATGGGCTGAAAAGGGCAAAAACACTATATACCGTATTTATCTTAACGCCCAAACAAATCATGACTTGAACCGCCATCATTGAAAGAGTTAGCAATACAGGCACAGCTGCCCTGCTTTAAAAGCAAGCCGCCATGAAACAATGCACTTGACATCGCTCAATTAAGTGCGACCATGGCGTCATCACGGATACGTTGGTGACACGCACAACAATGAAAAAATCATCGAATTTTGCGATGCATTGTATCTATTTTTGAAATAAATAGCTTGGATCAGGAAGTGCCTTTCATAGTCGGTTCATTACCCAGCCAAATACGAATGCCTCGTCTTTCTCTCGTTTCTCCGCCAGCTCAATGTAACGCGCCCCTTGTAGGCTATTGAGTGCCTTGAGAAGCGCCACTTGCCCTGGCTCTTTGCGTTTGTCCAGAAAAGCTTTGAGCGCTGCGATCGTTTTGAGACCTATCAAACCATCCACCATCATATCGGGGTAATCGACCTGCCGACGATTGAACACATTGAGCACACGCTGTAAAAACTGCGCTGCCACCTGCGTGCCCATATTGACACCGGTATCAAATAATTCAAGCGCAATCGGCACCGATAGCGTAGCAACGTCCTCCAGATGTAGCTGCTCCCAATAGCGACGCCGATAGATGGCTTTGGCGGTTGCTAAGGGCAGCAAGGCCATCGGACCCAAATACCCTTCTGCTCGTGCCACTGCCTCAGTAATGCCATAGGACGTCTCGCCGCCGCTATCATCAGGGTGATTGGAGTAGCCTCCTTCTCGGGCCACCGTCTTCTCAAATGCACCATCAAACGCCGTCATGGCTTTGCTCCTCTTAACAAGATCGCGGTACACATCCTCCTTTAAAAATTTATTTGGATCAACAGGCGGATTTAGCCAATAAGCTGTTCAAAAAACACAAAGCCATCAAACGCAACGGGTACCAGTCCCATTTGTCACGGCCACCACTGCGAAATCACAACTGACGGGTCGTCCCTTTCGATGTCGCGCTGGCTCAGGTTGAAGCGCCCGTACCATCGAACCGCGCAGCGGATGATCGTCGCTGGAAAACAGTGAGCGTGATAAAGCGATTTTGTCTAGCCAGCTAGCTGGCCCGAGCTCATCCACAACACAATGTGACAAAGCCGGTGTTCGATCGCCGACATTCAGTTCTGTCGAGACAAACCATGACGAAGTCACGGAGAAAAAGCTCCAAACGTCGTTGGCCGCGAGTGGACACCCAAAGGGAAGGGTTCGATGGCAACATTGGCTGACCGTTTTCGTCCATCCGACGCGCGCAAGGTCAGCGAGAATGTGCCGAAGGCCGGGTCGAGAGGTCGGTATCTGTCATCGCGGCGGAGTGCCGCCGTGGGGGCAGTAAAGTGCGTATCCCTCCGCAAGATAATCGTTTGAATCGCTCGGAATCTGACATTAATGACTTGGCGAGGCGCTCGCAGTAAGTCTCGGCAGCTTCGCGGCTTTCGCGCAACTGGAGGACTCTTAAGCTATTGTTCTATAAAGATTTTATAATCAAACCACCATAAATTTCACGAAAGATACGATTACCCCGTAATGAGGTCGGCCTACCAACATTCTCTCACCCTTGACTTCACCGATTCCAACAAAAACGGATCGGTGACGGTTCACTTCGGCCTGGGCGGGCGGGCACTGGTCAACCAGCTAGCATGCCAGTAACTTTGCTTGGGCCGGTACGTATGCTCCTTATCGAGTCCAAACCGCCATTTTTTCGGGCTGAAGATCTCATCATGCGGGACTTCTCTATCCTCCTTCCAAAACCGCACATGTTGCTTGACCTGCTCAGTTTTTTGATGCCGATACAGCCATCTCAGTTCACTGGATGTAATACTGGTCCCATGCCCCGTCTTGCCTGCTACCGCACTGAGGTTTTCATCTTCATCAATGCCATCCACAATAAAGTGAATATTTTTTTGCCTGACCAGCAACTGGTACTCAAGCCCCGCCTTACTGGTTTTCTTCCATAACGCCTTGCTCGCCTCTAACGTTAGTTGTTGGCTTGGCGTCACTTCGCTGGCAACATTGTAGCGGGCATGGCGGGACAAAAATGCCTTGAATGCAATACCTCGCTGGGCATCGACTAACGCCTTTTTGATGCGCTTGTCGGACTGGTAAAGATAAGGTTTACCCAGTGGATCCCATACCGCGTTTGTCAAGTCATTTTGAATCAAAATTTTTTTAGGTGGCAGCGCGTCCCGCTTTTGCGTGCTGCCGCTGCCTTGATCTGGGTTACTAAACCCTGCTTGCTTTAACGTATCCAGTGCACGCTTTCTCGGCGCATCCAGACCATAGACAATATCTCCCTCTTGAAAGACCTCTGCCAATTGTTGATACGGAATCCGTGCACCACCATGGCTCACTTGCGAAGCAGACGAAAGCCTAGCCAACGCGGCTTGAACCGGCGCTAGGCCAAATGCCGGCGTTGACTCGTCCTCCGTCTCGGACGGCTGCCTACTCGACCGGCGCGAGGATTGACGCACTGTGTAATTCTGAACGGCGCTTGTTTTCATTTTCCGCTCCTCATGGTTACGCTACGCTTGGCACACACGGTGAGACGATACGCACATAGGCTAAACTGTACCGCTGCATAGGATATGACACTTTAATGTTCCTGTGCCGGTCATGCACATCTCCAATCCCGGAGCGCTGACGCGTCCAAGCCGGTCGAATCGGTCATATCTTGAGAAGCCTTCACTCGAGGCGCCGACAAAGCCGAGCAACTGGCACAGCCTTAGGCGTTCGACTTTCAGCATAAAATCGGCGACCATTATGCGACGTTGCACCAGTATATGCCGGCTTTCCTGGCGATCATGAAGCTGTGTGTGGCACCAGCGTCCGCCGACGTACTCGATGCCATCGACACGATTCGCGCCACGGATAACGGGGTGCGCGCAAAATTGAGGCCCCCCAATCAGGGCTGTTCTAAAGTGGAAATTTCCGGCTCTTCGGGGTGGGCCGAATCGGCCCGGGACTTGCGCTGGCGGGCGAATTCGGCGGGCGTCATCCACTTCAGTGCCCAGCGGGGACGCGCCTCATTATAGTATTCGCGCCAGGCCTCGATTTTGCGCCTGGCGTCCTCGAGCGACAAGAACCCATGCGCGTTCAGGCATTCCTCTCCGAAACGCCCGTTGAACGACTCGTTCTGCGCGTTATCGGTTGGCTTGCTGGGACGTGAGAAGTCGATTCTTGACGCCCCTCTCGTACGCCCACCTGTCGAGCGCTTTACAGATGAATTCGCTGCCATTGTCGGCCTTGATGTAGCGCGCTAGTGCGCGGCTCACAGTAATCCGGTCCAGCGCCGCCACCACGTCTTCGCCTCGCAGCGTAGAGTCGACATCGATGGCCAGACATTCACGCGTGTAGTTGTCGACGATCGTCAGGGACCGCAGGCACCGACCGTCAAACAGTGCGTCAGCGACTAATGGTATTGTTCCACCCGCTTCTTCTATCGTAGTGGTACATTGCTCAAATGGAGGTAGCCATGAACGCGACTACACTGGGTATCGACCTCGGTAAGCGCTGGTTTCATGTTGTTGGATGCGACGCATCGGGACATACTGTCTTGCGCGAAAAAC